>DBXT01000057.1 GCA_002309615.1 Bacteroidales bacterium UBA1205 | reverse complement strand
GCCAAGTCCTCTTGTAAGGACGATGTGTACATAGTCCCAATAGGGAGTATTCATACCGCCATACAAGAGTACTAAAGTATTGGTTGAATTTCATTTTACTCTCTAAAAAGAAAAAAAAGCATTTAGAAATGTTTTTTTTATCAAAAAAAGATTTTTGTAAATGTTTTTTTAGTAATTTTGCAAAAAAAATTCATTAGAAAGATTATGGAATATTCTGAAATTAAAACATTGTATGATAGTTCAACAAGAAGAATTAATGCCGTCAACACGGATTTTAAACGCTATCTTTTTACGCAAATTAACTGGAGAAACAGGCTGATTGGCATTAAAGGAGCAAGAGGTGTCGGAAAAACCACCTTGGTTTTACAACATATAAAAGAACATTTTCCGAATTATGAAAAGGTACTATATGTATCTCTTGATGACCTTTGGTTTTCTTCCCATTCTATTTTTGATATGGTGGAATATCACTATACGCATGGAGGCACACATATTTTTTTCGATGAAATTCACCGCTACCCGCATTGGCAGACTATGCTAAAAAACCTTTATGACAGCTATCGGGATTTACATATTGTCTATACGGGCTCCGCTATGTTGGAATTAGACGCTCGAGAGGGAGATTTGTCTAGAAGGTTAAGAACTTACGATTTATATGGCATGTCTTTTCGGGAGTTTCTATCCTTTGAACAAGCATGTCAGGTTCCAACCATATCCTTAAAAACGTTGCTAAAAAATCATCTATCCATCGCTATGGAGATAATTCCTCAAGTAAAAATATTACCTTTATTTGAAAAATATTTGCAGTGCGGCTATTACCCTTACTACTCGGAAGAAGGTGACGGCTTTTCTCAACGGACACAAAGTACTATCCGTCAAGTACTGGAAATAGATTTGCCCGGGGTTGAACCCATAGAATTTTCCACTATTCAGAAAATCAAAAAAATGTTGATGATTTTGGCAGAAAGGGTACCTCAAACCCCTAAAATGAACGAATTGTACGCACAATTGGAAATAGGAAGAGAGCAAGGGTTGAAAATGTTACACTTGCTCGATAGAGCAGGGTTGATTGCTTTGCTAAGTTCCGAGACCAAATCATTAAAACATTTGTACAAACCCGATAAAATTTATCTTAACAACCCAAATCTAATGAATTGCCTTTCCACAAAAGCGGATATGGGTACCATTAGAGAAACTTTTTTTAACAACCAACTGAATGCCATACACACACTAAGATTACCGAATAAAGGAGATTTTTTGGTAGATGGTACTTGGTTGTTTGAAGTGGGAGGTTCCAATAAAAACTTTTCACAAATAAAAGATGCCCCCAATAGTTTTTTGGCAATTGACGGTACGGAATACGGACATGGAAATCGTATTCCATTGTGGATGTTTGGTTTACTGTATTAACACCCTTATATCAAAAAAGAATTTCATCGGCAACGCTCTTTTTATACCCTATTTTTCTGCCACCGCAGGTGGCTGTTTTCTCGCGAAGCGGTTTTCTTGTCAGAGGATGGCGCAAATGGAAGTGAGTGGAAAATTTAGCTGCAAAGCTTGCTTTGCAAGGAAATTTCACTTGCTTCCCTTGTCGTGCAACGATTAGCATCCTCTGACAGTTTTTTTTGATTTTAAAGAAAACGCTTGTCATTAATTGTATATGCTTAAAAATATAGTACGTTTAAGTAAGATTTAACCATTCTGAACCATTTTACCTATAGTAACTATGACAAGACAAAACAAGCTTTGCTCCGCTCGCCCAGAAAACAAGGCTATCGCCTTAGAAAACAATGGAAAAGAAATAGCATCCCCCTTGAAAGGGGGACTTCGTGATTTACAGGCAGTTATTGTATTTTATATCGTTTTCTATGTTAAAAATAACGTAAAACATTAAAAAACAAAGGACTATGCCGTTCCTTCCTTTAGGCAGGTGCCCGCAGGGCGAAGGACTTATGTGAATACAGGCATCCGTTCTATTCATGGAAATATTCCTCGGAATATACTCATTCCAACCGGTTGTTGAGACGTTTCATGAAATGTCTCTGCAGAATACCGCCATATTTAAAAAGGAGGAAAAAACGTCTATTTCAGCAATTTTTTTATCTCATTGAGTTTCATGAGTGCCTCAACAGGTGTGAGGGTGTCGATATCCGTATTGAGTATATCCTCTTTAATTTGGTGAAGCAAAGGATCATCCAATTGAATGAAACTCAATTGATAGGCATTATCATTGGTATTGCTTTTCGAAAGAACTTTATTCAAATTTTCATGTTCGGAGTTTTCCAAATTTTTAAGTATCTCGTTGGCTCTTTTGAGCACAGAAGCCGGCATACCGGCCATACGTGCCACATGAATACCAAAGCTGTGTTCTGTGCCTCCGTGAACCAATTTTCTTAAAAACAACACTTTGTTGTTGATTTCTTTTACCGTGACATGATAATTTTTAATACGTTTGAATGTATCCGCCATTTGGTTGAGTTCATGATAATGGGTGGCGAACAGCACTTTGGGTCGGAACAGTTTATGCTCGTGCAGATATTCGGTTATTGCCCATGCTATAGACACCCCGTCGTAGGTGCTGGTACCTCGTCCTATTTCATCCAGCAATACCAGACTTCTATTGGAAATATTATTTAAAATATTGGCCGTTTCATTCATCTCCACCATAAAAGTGGATTCCCCTGAAGAGATATTATCCGAAGCGCCCACGCGGGTAAAAATTCTGTCCACTATTCCTATCTCCGCTTTGTCGGCGGGAACAAAGGAGCCTATTTGTGCCAATAGCACTATTAAAGCTGTCTGCCTTAACAAAGCGGATTTACCCGACATGTTAGGACCGGTGATAATCAATATTTGTTGCTTTTCATTGTCCAAATACACATCGTTGGCTATATATTTTTCTCCTACAGGTAATTGCACTTCTATCACAGGATGTCTTCCGTTGACTATATTAATAGCATAACTTTCATTAATGGAAGGACATACATAGTGATTGCTTTGTGCCAAACCGGCAAAATTGAGCAACACATCCAACTGGGCTATCAATTGGGCATCGGTTTGTATAGGTTGTATGTAATCCAATGCCAACACCAACAATTCATTGTAAATACGCTGCTCTATGGACAGTATTTTTTCTTCGGCACCCAGTATTTTGTTTTCATATTCTTTAAGTTCCTCCGTGATATAGCGTTCGGCATTGGTAAGGGTTTGTTTGCGTATCCATTCAGGGGGAACCTTGTCTTTATGGGCATTGGTTACTTCCAGATAATAACCGAACACATTGTTATACCCTACTTTGAGTGATGATATGCCGGTTCGCTCCGTTTCCTGCCGTTGCATATCAAGCAAATAATCTTTCCCGCTGGTGGCTATATATCGCAATTCATCCAATTGGGCATCCACCCCGTTTTTAATTACTCCGCCTTTCAACAGATTCATAGGAGCGTCATCGGCAATGGTGTCTTCTATGCGATTGCGTAAGGCTACAGCCGTATTGAGCTGTTCTCCTATGCTTTGCAAATGGGTATCCTCAATGCTGTCTGTTAAATGTTTTATTTCCTCTATTGCATACAAAGCACGCTTTACCTGCAACAGCTCTTTGGGATTGGCTCTGGAGACCGACACCTTGGATATCAAACGCTCCAAATCGCCCACTTGTGAAATGTAGGTGTTGAGCCGGGATGAAAAGGAAGCATTGTCTATCAAAAATTGCACTATATGCAAGCGGCGTTCTATTGCCGTTTTATCTTTAAGCGGCAAAAGCATCCATTTTTTCAGCATACGCGCCCCCATAGGCGATATGGTATGATCTATCACGTCTAACAAGGTGATTGCTTTTTCGTTGGGCGTATCCATCAATTCCAAATTTCGTATGGTGAATTTGTCCAACCACACGTATTTGTTTTCTTCCAAACGAGATAATTTGGTAATATGCGAAACTTTATCGTGCTGTGTTTCAAACAAGTAATGCATACACGCTCCTGCTGCTATCAATCCCATCGGCAATTCTTCCACGCCAAAACCCTTAAAAGAACTTACCTGAAAATGTTTCAGCAACAGTTCATAGGCAAAATCGGGGGTAAACACCCAGTCTTCAAAAGTGGAGCAAAAGAATTTATCGCCGAAAGTGGTTTTAAACAAAGGCAATTTTGATTTTTCCACTATCACCTCGTTGGGGGCAAAACTTTGCAGAAGTTTTTCTATATAATTAAATTTACCTTGAGCCACATAAAATTCACCGGTGGACACGTCCAAAAGAGCTACTCCGGCATCATTGGCTTGCATGTGTATGCCTGCCAGAAAATTATTTTGGCGGGTGTCTAATATTTGATCATTATACGATACCCCCGGTGTTACCAATTCGGTAACGCCCCGTTTTACCAAGGTTTTGGTTAACTTAGGATCTTCCAATTGGTCGCAAATAGCCACTTTGTACCCTGCACGCACCAATTTGGGCAAATAGGTGTCAATAGCATGATGCGGGAACCCCGCCAAATCCATATCTGCAGCGGCTCCGTTGCTGCGCTTGGTGAGCACTATTCCTAATATTTTGGATGCTTTTACGGCATCTTCCCCGAAAGTTTCATAAAAATCCCCCACTCTGAACAATAACAATGCATCAGGGTATTGCGCCTTGAAAGCATTATATTGTTTCATCAAAGGAGTATCTTGAGTATTTTTTTCTTTTTGTGCCAATTGAAATATATATTAAAATGCAAAGATATCAATATTTATTGAAATTGTTCCCGTTTGACGGGAATAAAATTTCAAAATTTATGTTTACCGCAAATGCGATATGATAAGATTAATTTTTTCCTGTAAAGTAAGCTCATAAGGCACCATCACCATTTCAAAACCCGACCTTCGCATACGATTAAACCATGTTTGCTGCCGCTTGGCAAACTGACCTATGGCTATGCACAATTGATTTTTCATGGCCGTGTATGACAATTCATGGTTTAAATACAGGGTAATATATTTATACTCCAAACCGTAATATTTTAAATTCTCCGCACTTATCCCTTGAGACAAAAGTCTGTCTACTTCGTCTACCATTCCATTTTGCAGTCTTTCTTCCAAACGTTTTGCTATGTTGGCACGCAAACGCTCCCGCTCTATGTCTACGTAAAATATTTTATAATCGTAAGTGATATGTTCGCTTGCATCCGAATGTGATGAATAGTAAGTTTCTATTTCCAAAGCCCTTATCAGTCTGTTCCTGTCTGAAGTGTCGCTCACATTGTGCAATGCTCTGTATTGAGCAAGCTCTTCAGCCAATTCTTCATCGCTTTTGTGTATGCATTGTTTTCTAAATTCATTATCAACAGGTACTTTTTCCAAGCGGTATGCTTTTAATATCGCCTCCACATACATTCCGCTTCCTCCGCAACAGATGGCCAAATGATTGTTCGCACTGATTTTTTTGTATGCCTTGTAAAAATCTCTTTGGTATTCAAACACATTATATTGATATCCGGCTTCTACTATGTCTATCAAATGATAGGCAACGGCAGTGCCGTTAACAATATATTCGTTCAAATCTTTGCCGGTACCGATATCCATATGCTTATACACTTGGCGGGAATCGGCACTGATGATTTCGGCATTGAGCAAATAGGCCAAATGCACCGCCAGATGTGTTTTCCCGCAAGCGGTAGGACCTACAATACAAATTAAAGGATTATTGGTTTGCACTTTTATATTGTTTGTATTCTATAAATTTTTTGGCTATCATCTGCTCTATTTCCACATCGGTGGACATGGCTAAAGTATAGTAAGAAAATCCGCAAAACAGCATAAATTCGTCCACTTCACCGCCACTGAGGTGAGTAATGCGTTTTACCACATCCGCATTGTATTTCTCCGCCATACGCATCACTTCATCTTGATTGGATACCAATTCTTTGTAAGTACGCTGCAAACGTGCTTTACGGCTGAATTTTTCATATAAAAAGGATATAGGATGTGCCAACGGCGTATTGGCTAACAAATTACCTTGTTCCGAGCGGGGCACAGCCTGCATTTTTTCTTCTTCCGTAAGTGTTATTCCCGGCACATCCACTTTATCATAAGATATTTTTTTTGCCAAATCTTTCACAAAAAGCGGATAGGGTTTCATGGCATAAACCGTAAAATTTTTCAGCATGATGGACTTCATCAATAAGCGTATAAAAAAATGGCTGTGGTTATCTATCACACTATCGTTTACCACTAACACTTCCACATTGAAACCCACTCTGGATACGGCAATAGTGTCGTTTGGACGCGCCATGAGGGCATAATTTCCTTGGGCATCCGAGAACACCATCAGTCCGGAAGTCATATTATGCACACATGCATTCTCCAAAGGCTGCACAGTGATAAAATCCACCACTTTGCCTTTAAGAACAAACCTTTCTTGTGCCTGCAGGCATACAAAAGAAAACAATAGCAATATCACACCGACACTACGCCTTATGTTCATACAACAAATTTTATCAGTTTGCAAAGATAGCATTTTTTACCTTTTGATAAACAAATACAAATTTTGCACGTGATATAAAGAACATGCTTCTCCTCAAAAAGTTTTGCTGAGAAGTGAACAAAGAGTAGGTAGAAAAAAAATGACTAAGCATCACTTAGTCATTTTTTATCAAAATTATTTTTTCTTTATCAGTGAAAGTATCCACAAGAACAAAATAGCACCTACGGTGGCGCTTATCAATTGCCACAAGAGGCTGTTGCCGCCTATGCCCAGCAATCCGAACACCCAGCCGCCTAAAAAACCGCCTATCACACCTACTATAAGATTTACCAATAAGCCGTTTCCGCTTCCGCTGAATAATTTGCTACCCAAAAATCCGGCCAATACGCCGATTACTAAAGAAAGTATTAATCCCATTTTACTTATTTTTTAAAGAACAATTTTTTTATATCAATATTACCGCCTGATTTTTTTTCAGGCTGTAACATTTTTTTACTTCTTTGTTGTTTGTTTACGCTCGTATGCCATCACCTTGCGCTTGAATTCTTCTTTAATGGGAGCAGAACTATCGCGTTGGTGGTCATATCCTGCCAATACAGAATAGCAAGTGCAATAACATTTGTTAGTAGCGGTGTTTACTATACGTTGCACCATTTTAACACTTTTGGTACCGAACTCCAAAATAGCGGTATCTACCGCTATAGTATCATTGAAGCGGATGGAAGCCGAAAAGTCATATTCGGTATGAACCAATACTATATCTATATCTTTCAATTCAAACGCTCCGCTTACCGCTTTCATATAATGGAGCCGGCCCAAATCAAAATAGGAACATATCACCCCGTTGTTGACATGATGTAGAGCATCTATGTCTGTCATTCTCAATTGTATGGGAAGTCTGTTTTTGAAAGTGATATTATTGATATCTATTACCATTCTTACAATTTGTTGAAATAAATATGCCTTTTGGCGGTTATCAACCGCATTTAGAATGACCGCAATTCACGCAAGTAACACAACCGTCTTTATATACCAACGATTCTTGACCGCATTCAGGACAGGCTTGTTTTACCTTGGTGCCGTCTTTGATATAATTTTTCAAAGCACGGGTAACGCCATTTTTCCATGTCATAATGTTATCATCGTCGAAATGGAGCTTGGATATCAAGTTCACCACATTGGGCAACGGCATGCCGTAACGAAGCACACCGGATATTAATTTTGCATAGTTCCAATATTCTTCGTTGAACATACGAGACAACCCGCACACTATTCCTTCATAACCTTGCTTGTCTATGAAAGTGAAATCGTAACGTGCCGGTTCGTTGCCGTGTTTTACTCTTTTTACCCATCCTTTTTTGATGGCAGGGTGAAGATAAAATGCATCGGCTTTTCCTGTGAATATTTCGTATGGGCGGCCGTCGAGCAAACCCACCACGGCTATCCATTCTTCTTCTTTATTGCGGAATCTTATCACATCTGCTTCCAATTGTTCGGGACGTTTGGGCACTATGGCTTCACCAAAAGAAGAACCGCCGGCATGGCTCTTTTTCTTTTCGTTTTCGCTTATCAGCACACCGTCGCGGGAACCTTCTCTATAAATGGTCATACCCTTGCAACCGCATTCCCATGCTGTTTTGTACACATCGCTCACTACTGATTCGCTGGCATTTTCGGGAATGTTTACCGTTACGCTGATGGAATGATCCACCCATTTTTGAATAGCTCCTTGCAAACGAACTTTCATGGTCCAATCTATATCGTGTGCGGTAGCTTTGTAATAAGGAGATTTTTCTATTATTTTATTCAACTCATCGCTTTTCATAGCTTTGAGTTTTTCCACATCATAACCATTAAGTTGAGCCCATATTGCAAATTTAGGATGCAACACTTGGTATTCTTCAAACGAGTCACCGTTTTTATCTACAAAATCCACTCTTGCATTCTTATCGTTAGGATTTACCTTACGTCTGCGGGTGTAGGCTATCATAAACACAGGTTCTATGCCGGAGGTGGTTTGTGTACACATGCTTACACTGCCGGTAGGAGCCACTGTAAGCAAAGCGATGTTTCTACGACCATAGGTGCACATATCTTGATACAATTCGGGATCTGCCTCTCTGATACGACGTATAAACGGATTGTAACTTTCTTTAGAAGAATTGTATATGGAGAATTTACCTCTTTCTTTTGCCATTTCCACCGAACTGCGATAAGCAGCCAATGCTAATTGTTTGTGAACTTCTGTAGAGAAATTGATGGCTTCTTCCGACCCGTAACGTATACCCAATGCCGCCAGCATATCACCTTCGGCGGTAATACCTAAGCCCGTACGACGACCTTTGGACGATTTTTCTTTAATCTTGGTCCATAATTCCTCTTCTACCCGTTTAATGTGTTCGCTTTCAGGATCATGATGGATTTTATCCAATATCATGTCTATTTTTTCCATTTCCATATCTATCAAGTCATCCATCAAACGTTGAGCAATGCCTACATGTTTTTTGAATTTTTCAAAGTTAAAAGTAGCATTTGCCGTAAAAGGATGTTCTACATAGCTGTACAAATTAATGGCTATTAAACGACAGCTGTCGTAAGGACACAATGGAATTTCACCGCAAGGATTGGTGGATACGGTTTCAAAACCATATTCCGCATAGCAATCAGGAATGGATTCTTTCAGTATGGTATCCCAGAACAACACACCGGGCTCTGCTGCTTTCCATGCATTATGGATAATTTTATTCCAAAGTTTTTTGGCGTCAATTTCTTTTCTTACCAGCGGATTGTGTGTATATATGGGATATTGTTGTATATAAGGAGCTCCCGATTTAACACATTTCATGAATTCATCGTCCAGTTTCACCGAAACATTGGCACCGGTGATTTTACCTTGTTCCAATTTTGCATCTATGAATTTTTCTGCATCGGGGTGTTTAACGGAAATGCTCAACATCAAAGCACCTCTACGACCGCCTTGTGCCACTTCGCGGGTGGAATTGGAATAACGTTCCATAAAAGGAACTATACCGGTGGAAGTAAGAGCGCTATTGTGTACCAGACTGCCTTCGGGACGTATGTGTGACAAATCGTGTCCTACACCGCCACGGCGTTTCATCAGTTGCACCTGTTCTTCGTCTATTTTCATAATAGAACCGTAAGAATCGGAATTGCTGCCGTTGCCTATAACAAAACAATTGGAAAGAGAAGCTATCTGAAAAGGATTGCCTATGCCGAACATAGGACTGCCTTGCGGTACTATATATTGAAAGTTTTTCAAAAGCTGGTTGATTTGAGCTTCGCTTAAAGGATTAGGATATTTTTGTTCTATACGAGCGAATTCTTTGGACAAACGCTTATGCATATCGTCGGGAGTGAGCTCATACAAATTACCATTGCCGTCTCTTAAGGCGTATTTGTTGATCCATACATTGGCTACCATAAGGTCGCCGTTAAAATATTTTGTAGCTTCGGCTTGTACTTCTTCCACCGAATATTTACGCATATTTTCTCCTATACCCCTATTGTAAAAATGATTAGATGTCTCTTCTTCTACTTCTTTTTCTTTAAGTGGCTCCATTTGTTGCGGTTCTTGTTGTGGTTGAACATTAACGGTATTATCTACAACATTCGACACTGCCTGCGGGCGACTGTTGGCACGGGCATTCACTAAATGCGATTTGTTTTTTGCTCCTGCCATCACGGCCGATACTTTATCAAAATTCTCAGTATCCAACAATTCACCTTCTATGTTATCGCTGTTGTTTAAGTTAAAAAGTTCTTTAAAAAAATCCATGGTTCTATATCTAAAATACAAAATTGTTACCAAAAAAATTGTTTGTCACCCTCCACCTATTTTTGTTTTTCAGGAAGTTTGCAAAAAAAAGTATGCTCGGGTATTCCACTTACAAAATTAATCGTATTAGGCATATATTTTTTTATTGCCAAAATAAATAATTAACAAATTTCGGTTATTAACTTATTTTTCTAATATACATATTGTTAGTTAATTATTTTCAAAAACATTGCATTTGGCATGGCTGTTTTTACTAACAAATAACAAAAATTCCGGCTTATAGGTCGAAAGTAGCGAAAAAGAGGTTAAAACACTCATTTGATTATCTTTACAACTTTTTAGCAATTGTCTGCAAATATTGTCCTGCTTGCCGGAATTTGCATACTTTTTAGGGAGCCTTATCTGCGTAAATAGTAGTGTGCCTTCGGCACACTATACCCTTTTTCTCCTTTACTTTTCGCTTAACTTCTATTGGTATTATATGCCGATTATCTGTTGTTTGCCTTGTATCACGCCTACCACCTCTTTGTATCCCGCCTCACGTATACAATTCATTGCCTGCTCAAAACCCATGGATATTTCTTCAGGGGCATGGGCATCCATGCTGATGGTTACGGGAACATGGTGTTGGTACAATATCTTTATTATTCCGGCAGAAGGATAAAAATCGGGATAGCGTTTTTTATAGATTCCTCTTGTATTGATTTCCACCACCAAGCCTTTTTGTTGCACCAATTCTATGGTTTGGTATATATAATCTTTATACCACGCTTCGTCCTCGGTAAAATACCTGTTTTGATTGTGCATTTTTATTTTGTCAAAATGAGCCAAAATGCCAAAATGCTCTTTTTCTATCATTTCAAACAATTGATAGAAGTAGGTTTTGACTGCCAACCTTATATCGTTATGAAATATTTGTTGCAGACCTTGGTCGTAAATTTCTTTTTTAGGTCCGTCAATAAACCACAACTGCCCCTGATAAGCCACCAAATGCACTCCGCCTATCACATATTGTATGTGATATTTTTGCAAAAAATAATCAAAGGCAAAAGAAACTTTTGGTATATAATCGCATTCCAATCCGTAGGAAAGCGGCAAATGAGGGTATTTCTGCTCCAAGGCTTGTATATCGCTCACATATTGCGGCAGGTCTTGTTCTTTGACGGCAAAATTGTTTTCTATAGGTATGGGGGCATGAGAAGAAAAACCGAAAGAATGAAAACATTGGCCTATGGCTTCTTTTACAAATTCTTCCGGTTCTCCTTTCCCGTCGCAATAATGACAATGAGTATGATAATTGAACAACATATACTTAATATGTCATTATAAAATGGTCATACGTTATTTTAACAATTTGCTCACATCACTACCGGGCTCTATTTCATACGGTTCTTTACCATATTGAAATACTATCATTTTTTTGCCGCCTCTAAGGAACATCTTTTTACCGTTTATCCATAAAGCACATGCTTCTCTAAGGCCTACCACTACCTTCTTTTGATTTACGGCCATGTATTCATTCAATCTGTCCTGACGTGTTTCACCGCCGTGTTTTACCATTTTGTCTATTTCGGGAGTGGGGTCCAGGTAATGAGGATTTATTTGGAAGGGCACCAAATTAAGTGTATCAAAGCTTTTGGGTTGCACTATAGGCATGTCGTTGGTGGTACACAAAGTGGGGCATGCCACATTGCTGCCGGCACTCCAACCTATATAAGGAACGCCTTTTTTCACCTTATCGGCAATCACATCCATTAAAGCATAATTGTGCAATTCTGCCACCAAATGAAAGGTGTTGCCGCCACCGACTATAATACAATCGGCTTTTTCTATTGCCGCTTTCTTGTCTTTGGCATGATGTATGGAATGCAGGTTTTTAAAGCCCCAGTTTTTAAATACATTTTGCACCCGTTGCTCGTAAGCGTCATAACTTTTGGGATAGGCATTGCCGCCGATGTTGACACCGGCAAAAGGAACAAATGCTATTTTACTATTTGTCTTGATATTGTTTTGAAGACAAAACATTTCTATTTGCGTTTGACACCATGCTAAATAAGGTTCTCCAAAATTGGTAGAATTGCTGATTAATAAAAGTTTCATCATGACTATGTGTATTACATTATAATATTGTAGATATGCTATCTACGTTAGTTGTTATATCTATTTTTTTAATTATGCTTTTTAATATTTCCCCCGGACCTATTTCCATAAAATCGGTAGCACCGTCGTGTATCATATTTTGTATGGTTTGCATCCATTTTACAGGAGCGGTGAGCTGGGCTATAAGGTTGGCTTTTATCTCTTCCTCTTCCATTGAGGGCAAGGCAGTATAATTTTGGTATACAGGACATACAGGCGGATAAAAATGAGTATGTTCTATGGCTGATGCCAAAGAGTTTTTTGCTTTTTCCATCAAAGGAGAATGAAAAGCTCCTCCCACTTTGAGAGGAAGCACCCTTCTTGCCCCTTGAGCCAACAACAGTTCTGTAGCTTGTGCTATGCCTTTGAGCGAACCCGATATCACAGTTTGATTAGGATGATTATAATTGGCCGCAACCACTATTTCAGGACTGATGCTCTTGCATATATTACTGATGATATCGCTGTTCAAATTGGTTACGGCAGCCATTCCCGACTCGTTTTCTTCACATGCTTTTTGCATAGCCATAGCCCTTTGGGCTACCAAATGAAGGCCGTCTTCAAATTTCAAACACTTGTTGGCCACCAAGGCAGAAAACTCTCCCAGAGAATGCCCTGCCACCATGTCGGGACAAAAATCATCCCCCATACACATGGTTAATATGGTGGAATGCAAAAATATGGCCGGCTGGGTAACCTTGGTTCGGGTTAAATCTTCTTCCGACCCGTAAAACATAATGTCGGCGATATTAAACCCGAGTATGTCATTGGCTTTTTCAAACATATATTTAGCCTTGGGCATACTTTGATACAAGGATAATCCCATACCCGTATATTGAGCTCCTTGTCCGGGAAAAACACAAGCTTTCATTATTTTACGAATAAAATGTTTATAAATGAATAGGCTTGTCTATGGCTGCTTCCACGGCTTCCATCACTCCTTCGCTCATGGTAGGGTGAGGATGTACGGCGGATAATATTTGCTCTGCGCTGAGGTCATTCTGACGGGCTACCACACATTCCGCTATCATTTCGGTAACATTGTCGCCCACCATGTGACAGCCTAACAATTTGCCGGTTGCGGCATCGAATATCATTTTTACCATGCCGTCTCTATTGCCTGCGGCCGTAGCTTTGCCCGATGCCGTAAACGGAAATTTTCCTATTTTTAATTCATAACCGGCCTCTAATGCCTTTTTCTCTGTCAGCCCTACAGAAGCTACCTCGGGTGTGGTATAAGTGCAGCCGGGGATATTGTTGTAATTAATGGGTTGCGGATTGCCTCCCGCCAATTTTTCAACACATATTATCGCCTCTTTGGAAGCCACGTGCGCCAAAGCGGGACCGTGAACGATATCGCCTATGGCATAAACACCTTCCACATTGGTGCGATAATAATCGTCTACCACCACTTTTCCGCGTTCCACCTGCACTCCGCATTCTTCCAAACCGATATTTTCAATATTGGTTTGTACACCAACGGCAGAAAGCACCACGTCGGCTTCTATTTCAAGAATGTTTCCTCGTTTGTCTTTTACTTTTACCACACATTTTTCTTGGGTGGTATCCACAGTTTCCACCACCGCTTCCGTCATCACCTTCATACCTTGTTTGCGGAAAGCACGGTCAACAAGTTTGGCTACTTCTTCATCTTCCACAGGCAATATTTGAGGCAACAATTCTATTAAAGTAACCTTGGTGCCCAAACTATTGTAGAAAAATGCCAATTCACTGCCTATGGCTCCGCTACCCACCACCACCATGCTTTCGGGCAAGGCAGGCAAAGTCAGCGCTTGTCGGTAGCCTATTATTTTCTTGCCGTCTTGCGGTAAATTGGGCAAAACACGCGAACGTGCTCCCGTGGCCAAAATGATATGCGAAGCGGAATATTGTGATATATTGCCTTCCTTATCTTCTACTTCCACCACTTTCCCCTGTTTTATTTTACCATGACCGGCAATTACTTCTATATTATTTTTTTTGAACAAAAATTGTATTCCCTTGCTCATGGTTTCCGCCACATTACGACTACGAGCCACCATAGCGGCAAAATCGGGTTTAACATCTTCGCAAACCACACCGTATTCTGCTCCGTGCTGCATATATCTGTACACTTGTGCCGATTTCATCAGGGCTTTGGTGGGAATACAACCCCAATTTAAACATATTCCGCCCAATTCGGCACGTTCTACTACCGCTGTTTTAAGGCCCATTTGTGAAGCTTTTATGGCAGCCACATAGCCTCCGGGACCACTTCCTATTACTATTAAATCAAAATTTGTCATCAGAATAATTTTTTTTGCAAATGTACACTATTTTTTCTAAACTGCAAAGCTAAAAAAGGAAAAAACATATTTTGCCATCTTCATCGGAAAAAGAAAGCCTTATTGATAGCCTATAGATAAGTGCAATAATGATTATGTAAGCAAACACTTGTCTTGTTTATGCCTTGGTGCCGCGGCAAAAACATACAAAGCATAAAAGAAAGCAAAAAGCGTTGCACCGTCCTGCTGGTCCAAAGAATCTTCCGTAAGCATAGACAACAGCATGATGATCATAAAAACAGTGAACACAAACGAACGTGGTCGTTTGGCTATGACGGGATAAAATACGGCTATCAAACATATCATAAACCCCACCACACCAAAAGCCATCAGCATGCTTAAATACTCATTATGACTTTTCATGTTGCTGTATTTAATAGGGGAATTATTTTTGATAAGCTCCTGACTGAGCGCATAACGGGTGTTGCCCGTGCCGACCCCGCTTAACGGATGCTGTTGTACAACACGCCACGAAGCATTCCATAATTCAAACCTTTGCGACAAGGAATACCCTGCCAGATATCCGGTATGGTAATAATCGTTCATTTCCCATAACACGCTATAATAACGCCCGACAAGTCCCCATGAATGTTGATAATAATAATTGGCCGTTCCGTTTTCTATGTTGCGTATATCTTGTTCTGTAAGGGCTTCCACTCCCAGACGGTCTTTTTTCAAATGCTTGGAATTGAGATACCGAATAAGGGTGGACGGCACCGAAAAACCATTGGCAACCGTATCCTTGTAATTGATGTGGCTCCTTTTGTTCCATGCTTGCTCCAACTCTTCTTCACAAACATAGGTGTAAATATAACTGCCGTTTTCCAATTCCTGAGGGCGAACACGGTGTGTGTATCTATGTCCGTCAGCAGTGTAAACTTCCGCTGTTTCCGCATTGAAAGAAGATGTAAAATATTGATAGGTAATAACGGCAAAATACATGCCTATGCCCGAAACCAATAAAATTACCGATGTATATATTGCCGCTTTGAATATTTTATTACTACTACCACCGGCATATATCAGAGACAAAACCACCAAAATGATGATCAGCAATATCAATCCGGTGAGAAATCCCGAATATGCCAAAAACAATATCATGCCGGCGGATAATAGTCCATATACTATTTTTTGACAGGTATGCTTTGCATTATAGGCTAAATACAAACTCACAAAAAAGGCAAAGCATATATTGATTTCTAACCGTGCATAAGATATATACAAAGCCATCAATCGTTTTTCCGCCCAATGTTGAGTAATGTAGGCTGTCCAACCGCAGAAAATGCTTACCAGTGTAGCTATGACATATATTTTTAACAAACCGTCCACCTCTTTGGAGGTCAAAGACGATGAAGCAGCCAATACAACAGGCAGATAAAACAACGGTATTTTAATCCAAATATCTTTTATTCCCTCTTTAAAATGAGGTGTGAATACCAAAAAGACCACATGGACGACCATCAACAGCAAAAATATCTGCAAGGGTTTATTGTGCAATAAAGCCTCCCGTTTTTGCCGCCATTGTCCTTCCAATACCCAATTTGCCACCAATAGCACTCCTCCCAATGACATCAAAAAACGCGAAAACGGAATACCCGCCGCTATTATTGACAAGGCAAATAAATAGCACATGCGATGTACTTGCACCCGAGAGGAAATCTTATTTTGCAAATCCGATATCATATCTTGTAACGACAAGACGCAAAGATAACATTTTTATCTCTAAATAGTGAAAAAAACGTATGCCGTTTTTTTTTGTGAAAAAAATTATCCTTTTTTATTTTCGTATTAATTTTTTTTGTATTTTTGCAAAAAAATAGTTTAACAAATTTGCATTTATTTATTGAATTTAGCTTATAAAATTGAATACCTATGTATAAATTAATAATCATCTTCCTTTTCTCTCTTTGGTTCATCACAATTGGTTGTCATAGAGAAAATATTCATGATGAAAAAATAATTTCCAATTCTGATTTTTCTTTAGAAAAAGATATTTTCAAATTTTCCGAAACGATGAACAACGAGGATACCATATTCGTATGTGCAGATTTATCTGTTTGTATGTTAAGATTGAAATATTACAATTGTATAACCAAAAGTCATGACACCGTATTTATAGAAACAAAATCCATAGAGACATTAGAATCAGGGAATGAAACGATAGATTTGGGAAAAGTTGTTTATAAGAAAGATTCAGAGGATACTTTGAATTTTGAAGATATGTTTCTGTATATGCAACAATATGCTGACAGCAAAGAAAATACTTGTTTTACAACACTGCAAATTGCATATAAAACAGATACGCTGTATTATGATCTAAATAGTGTAGTAAAAATCTTAGATTTCACAAAATACTATGTGGATATTATGTATAAATATTATTCTGGTGAAAAACTATAATATGACAGATATATCAACCATTAAAACACAATAAACGAGGCAGGAAAACGTTATACTATTGATTATTATCCTAACCAGCAAAGGGCTATGACCACCTACAGCGTTAACAACACAGAGCAGGAAAAGAAAATATATTGTGGCAGGGAGTATGAGCACAACCTCACCACCAACACACAATATAATTACATTTATGTGGGTGATATGCCTATTGCTTTGTATGTGCAGGGAGATACCAATGCCATGTACACTTTGCACACCAACTACATTGGCAGCATAGAAAAAATAACCAATACAGCAGGAGAAATTGTGGATAGTATGTCTTACACTCCTTTTGGACAAAGAAGAATGTTTTCCGATTGGAGCAAAACCGACACCGCCAAGCACCTTATTGACAGAGGTTTTACCGGACAACAGCATTTGGATAACTTTGCCCTTATCAATTTTAACGGCAGAATGTACGACCCCGTTTTGGCTCACTTCCTCTCTCCGGACCCTTATATCCAATCCCCCGAAAACCCGCTGAATTACAATAGGTATGCTTATTGCTTGTTTTCTCCGTTGCAATATGTTGACCCGAGCGGGGAGAAGATGTCTCCAATTTATGATCATGACGGTAATTTTTTAGGAACAGATAACCAAGGTTTGCAAGGCGAAGCCATTATCATGGATCGTTCTGATTTTAAACAAAATATGTCACATGAGGATGCTTTAGCAAAAAAGAAAGAAACTTTTAAATCATTTGATGCATATTTAAAGTATTATTCTCATTATCTGAATCTTTCAAATAGACCTGATTATGATGGAATTGTAACAAAAGAAGAGGCGGATGCTTGGTGGAATGCCGGGACTGGAAAACCATTATATGTGGATTTGAGTAAGATAGATATTCCAGGAGTAACAACAAAAAGTTTTTCAAAAGAAAAACAAATCGGTAAGAATTTTTTATGGAATGATTTAACAGGAATTATAGGTACTACATATGGATCTTTAACTTTAACTCTTTTAGATCCAATTACCGGAGAAGTTAAAATTGGAAATGATGAAAGAGTTGATAGATATAAATTTGATATGCAGAAAGGTAGACCATTAAGAAATATTGCAACATTTATGGGTCGTCCGGGCGGAACAGGTGTTGATTTCAACATTATTGGGTATGGAACCAAATATTTACCTGTAAAATAAGTCTATATTTTTCAAAACTATATAGCCATGAAATTGTTATATAAAAAACTTTCAAAAAAGAAAAATTTAGTAATCATAGCTATTTTTCTAATAATATCCTATTTAGTATATACAGAAATAACTTATAGTCCATTAAATAAAGACGAATTAAACAGTATTTTTTATTCATACGAAAATGTAAAGAAAAAACGAAGTAAAGACTTTATTAAACTTGATTTACATGGGGATAGAGACGAAATATATGAGTATAAAGTAAAAAAAGGAGTGTTGAATACAAATTTCCCAATATCATTAAAAAAATGGAACGAAGAATTAATTGATGATAAATCCATTGTATCAGGTTGGAAAAAATGTCCTTTAGACAGTTCTACCATTTCTATGTTTTTTTTGCATAGATTGAAAGAAGGATATGGTTATAGGTCACATTTTTTAGAAAGCAATCTGCTGGTTGATTTTAGAAAAGCTCAGGACAATGGCGATAATCTCTATTGTTACATTATTACAGAAGAAAGTTACTACTTTTTCATTTATTGTCCTAAAAAAAACATTCTATACTATCATATATTTAATATTTAGCACATCTCTAAAAAACAGATAAAATTTTAATAATCAAACAATAAGAACTATATTTCTTCGTTATATAATTATAATTCAAAGCAGGGCTATGACCACCTACACCGTTAACAACACAGAGCAGGAAAAGAAAATATATTGTGGCAGGGAGTATGAGCACAACCTCACTACCAACACACAATATAATTATATTTATGTCGGTGAGGAGTGTGTAGCAGGGTATATACAAAACTACGGCATATCAGTTGTATGATAATGCATTCGCACAAAATGCACCTACTTTTTGCTACCTGCTTTTAATATATTGTTATATTGTTTGCCGTCGGTGAATATTTCTATTGACTTGGCTATATCGGGATCTATGCTTAAAGAATTTTCTATTCTCCCTTTTTGTGCATAATAACGAGATACTATCTCCATTTGCAGCAATTGGGAAATCTCTTTTTTGTATTTATCCATGTCTGTTGCTTTTTCTTTTTGCACGGCAAGTTCCAATTGCTGTATTTGGTTTTCTATCGCAACCGAAAATTTATCGTCTTTACAGCTGTTTTTCAGTGCTTTAATTTGTTTTTCAGTAAAAGTTTCATAGGAAAGATTCTTTGCCTTTACATAATCGGTAAAATCTTGGTACACATTGTCGGATATGGTAAAATCTTTTGCAGAAGCGATGTTTTTATGCTTAAGTTTGAATTCATTGGCATAATTAAAAATAAGTTTCTTTTCAAACATGGCTAACAACACGGTGCTATACGGAGGTATTTCCACTTTGACATCAGGTTCTATGCCGCCGTAATCATATACTATACGACCGTTTTTGGTTTTAAAAGCGGTTGCCGATGAATCGGCTTTGTGTTTGGACACGCCTTTTTCGTCTTTATCCCCGTAGTCTATTCCTTGAATACATCTTCCCGAAGGAATGTAATATTTTGATACCGTTATTTTAACGCGGGTATTGTAGCTCAAAGGCATTATATTTTGCACCAGCCCTTTGCCGAATGTGCGTTGTCCGACTATTACGGCACGGTCAAAATCCTGCAAGGCTCCCGACACTATCTCCGAAGCGGAAGCGCTGGTGCCGTCCACCAACACTATAATGGGTATTTTGGTATCCAATGCTGCGTTATGAGTAGCAAACACCTGTGTTTTGTCACTGCTTTTTCCCTTGGTGCTTACCACTACATTGTTAGGATTAACAAACAAGTTGACTATATCCACAGCCTCGTTCAACAATCCGCCTCCATTGCCTCTGAGGTCGAAAATCAAATGTGACATCCCCTGATTTTTCAATTGGATAAAAGCATTTTTCACATCATTGGCAGCATTCTCGGTAAATTGGTCCAAACGAATATAACCTATGGTATCGTTGAGCATACCGCTATAACTCACATTAGGAAATTTTATCTCTTGCCTCGTTATTTCTTTGCGAACAGTTTTGGTGCTGCCATAGGGCATAACACTCAAATGTATGCTTGTTCCCGGCTGCCCCTTGAGCAAATTGCTCACATCCGAAACTGTTTTTCCTTTAACACTTTTATGTTCTATTTCCAATATTTTATCTCCCGGCTGCAAGCCTGCATTGTAAGCGGGAAAGCCTTCATAAGGTTCCGCTATAAGCACATATTCGCTATCTTGCTGTATGGTGGCACCTATACCGCCATACTGACCGGTGGTCATAAGCTTGAATTCTTCCAATTCCGACTCCGGATAAAACACCGTGTACGGATCCAATTTCTCCAACATAGCGTTGATGGATGTGGTAACCAAATCGTTTACATTGATTTCATCCACATAGTTTTCATCCAATTGCCGCAATAAGGAAGAATAAATATCTAAATTTTTGGCCAACTCAAAATCGTTGTGTACAAATCCGGCACATATCACCGACAATGCACCGACGGCTATAGCTATAAAAATATTTCGTTTGGTATGTTTCATTATACAAATTAAGAATATAAATAAAAATAACGATAAATGACGGTAAAATATTGTGTATTCTTTGTCAAAAAAAATAATGTTATCTTTGCATTTGTAAAAATAATCATCCATGATAAGAAAAACAACCATAATATTCTGTATCATCTGCTTTATGCAGAGCATGCTGATGGGGCAAAACACGGAGGAAATATCTTTGTTGCCCGATACTGACAATTTAGAATATCACCATGATATAGGCATTAATGCCGGTTATTTTTCGGCAGAGGGCTTTTTTATTATGGTTTTTGCCAAAGGCATTCCGCTTGCCATAGTCAGCAGTATTAACAAACATGCCTATCGTTTTGATTGGGTGGGCTCCTATAGTTTTAATTATTATTACAGGCTCAAGCCTTGGTGTGAATTGGGGTTCAAAGTAGTGTACGAAGGAATATATAACACTATCTACACCGACAGCACCCGGTCGGTAAAAGAAAAAACCTATACCACTTCTTCTCTTGCCATAATGCCGAGTGCGCGTTTTATATACCTAAACAAACCCGTTGTAAAGTTATATTCGGGCATAGACTTGGGCATGAATGTGATGTGGGACGGAAAAAAAGCGGGAGAAGACGCTTTTCACCAATGCATGTTCGCTTTTGATGTGATTCCTATAGGCGTTATGGTGGGTAAAAAATGGTATGGCTTGTTGGAAACCAATATAGGAGTGGATGCTCTTGTGAAAATAGGCGTGGGATATAGATTTAAATAAGTCAGAACAAATATTTTTAGAATAGAAAACAAGGTATATATTTATTTTTGCAAAAAAATATCTTATGGTTACAGTTTTACAAATGCAGAATTCAGCGGCTAACACCTTTTTAGCCGAATTACGAAATATAAACATACAGCAAGACAGCCTTAGATTTCGTAAAAATTTAGAGCGTTTGGGAGAAATTTTCGCTTACGAAATAAGCAAAAAATTAGCCTATGAATCCCAAGACATAGATTCCCCTTTGGGCATAGCCTCTATGATGTTGCCGTCCCAACCGCTGGTAGTAGCAACCATCTTGCGTGCGGGGCTGCCTTTTCATCAAGGAATTCTGAATTTTTTTGACCATGCCGAAAGTGCTTTTGTTTCCGCCTACCGGAAAACGGAGAAAGACGGTTCGTTTGAAATACAATTGGATTATATTTCCGCTCCGGATTTAAACGATAAAGTGCTTATTTTAGCCGATCCCATGCTGGCTACAGGTCAATCGGTGGACGTATCGCTCAAAGGTCTGTTTCATTATGGTATGCCAAGCAAAATACACGTGGTATCGGTGATATCCACCATACAAGGTATCAACTATTTAAAATCAAAATTACCGCACAATGCGGATATATGGACAGTAGCCATAGACGAAGAGCTCACCGCTCAATCGTATATAGTTCCCGGCCTGGGAGATGCAGGAGATTTGGCTTTTGGCGAAAAAATGAGTTTTTGATGTTTACGCAAAAATTTAACAATATAAAAATAGTACTGGCTTCCCAATCGCCACGCAGAGCGGAATTGCTTAAAAGTTTGGGACTGAATTTTACCATACGCGTCGCTCAGGTGGACGAAACCGTTGACTTATCCCTGCCTCATGGTGAAATAGTAGAAAAAATAGCCTTGCAAAAAGTGCAAGCCGTACAGCAAAATCTTCCTGCCGACACCTTGATAATAGGCGGCGACACCATAGTCTGCTGCAATAGGCAGATTTTCGGCAAACCCAAAAACGAACGGGAAGCTTCGCTGATGCTACAAGCTTTGTCCGACCGAACACACAGCGTAATGTCGTCAATATGTATCGGGTATAAAGAAAAATACTGGCTTAAACACGATACGGCATACATACATTTTATGCCCTTATCCCCCCAAGATATTGCTTACTATTTAGAAACATACGCTCCTTATGACAAGGCCGGCGCCTACGGAATACAAGAATGGATAGGCATGAAAGCAATAGATAAAATAGAAGGATCGTTTTATACCGTGATGGGATTCCCCACACATCTGTTATGCAATATGCTGGAAAATATTGAATTATAATTTTTTACAAAATGAAAAACTTACTCAAATATAGTTTGCTGCTGTCTTTTTTATTGATATTGAAATATCCACAAGCCCAGGAAACATATAGTCTACCCAATTTCAGTTTTGAAAATTGGTCTACCGCCCCGGGAGACACCCTGTCGGTGATGGGAGGCATGCTTACACTCCCGCTTTACAATGCCTATCAATATCCCACTTCTTGGGATTATATTACCTATCACATTAATAGATCCGTCAGCCTTGGCTTTCAAAATATACAAGTAAACACCACCCTGCCCCTTTTGAAAGCCGCTTATGAAACAGGCAGTTTCGTTCCTCACGGCAATAAGGCATTAACATTACAAACCTTTAAATTATCCGATATCATACCGCCAAGCACTTACAATATGGTAAGTTCATATATTGATACTTTCTATACCAATATGATATTCCCTTCTGTGCTGACTACCGCAGCTATAGATGCAGACCATTTTCTCACTTTGTTTACCGATATGTTGGACAGTGTCAACACCTTCAATGCTAACCAAGTGATAGCCGCATTCTCACAGTCGGATATGAATGACTATTTTTCCGGCGGCTTGGCTCTCAATGGTTTTGAACCTACCAGACTGCACGGATATTATAAATACACTTCTGCCGGAACCGGCAACGACAACGGAGGTATCATGCTCATAGGCACGCATTACAATACCGCTACCGGCATGCGGGAAGTGGTAGGCGGCGGATTTAATAGAAATTTTACCGACACCGATTTTTATCAGCCCTTTGATGTGGTATATTCAGCTTTGCCATTTGCCGATTCCGTCAATACCACACCTTCGGCCGATTCGTTGATTATACTCATCATTTCTTCGGCTAACAACAACCGCCAATACGGCTCTTTATTTTATTTGGACAGCTTGATATTATACCACGATTCCATCCCCCGACCCGACACCTGCCATGCCATACAAAATTTGCATCTTCTCACCAAAGACACCTTCAACATTACTGTCGCATGGACGGATAGTTCGGCTATGTGCTGGCAAATGGAATACGGGGAGCACGGATATGTTTTGGGCAGCGATACCTGCTACATAACCACCGATACCATGCTTGTTCTTACCCGATTAACCCCCTCCACCGAATATGATATCTATGTGCGTGCCGTCTGCAACGACACCCTGTTCAGCGATTGGAGCATGACAAGTGTCTGCACCGATGCCCTTACCGATACCTGCGGAGGAATTATCAACATGCAACATACGGATGTCAACACCCATAGCGCCACCATTACATGGCAATATTATGCCATGCCGCTATGCTGGCAAATGGAATACGGAGAGCACGGTTATGTTTTGGGTAGCGATACCTGCTACATAACCACCGATACCATGCTTGTTCTTTCCCGATTAAAACCCTCCACCGAATATGATATCTATGTGCGTGCCGTCTGCAACGACACCCTGTTCAGCGACTGGGTATATGATCATTTCACCACCACGGCGGATTCCGTTTTGACCAAAGAAACAACCATAGATCATACTATGCTTTACCCCAACCCGTTTCACGGGAAAATAGAAATACAAAATGCCACGGTTCCTTATAGCATAGCCATCTATACCACTGACGGCAAATGTATTGCAACCCGCACTTGTTATGAACCCGTATCGGAAATAAATGTAACGGCAAAAGGAATATTGATTATCAAACTTCTGACAGAACACGGAGAAAAAGTATTCAAAGCAATTAATCAATAAAATTGACACCGTGAAAATACAAAAAAAATTCTGCCAATATTTTATAAATTTGACAGTTGAATCTGCATTATAATTTTTTTCCTTAAAAGGAATATCATGTCAAATATTTTTACTACTTTTGCAAAATAAGAATAAGTATTAAAAAAATCAGATATGCCTACTATAAAAATTGCCGCCGGTCGTTGTTCCCGAGAATTAGCAGCGAGAATAGCCCAAATTTGTGGCCAGAAATTGGTTGATGTAGAAATCATGCAATTTAGTGATGGAGAATTTCAACCTTCTTTTTCAGAAACATTGCGAGGATGTGAAGTATTTATTGTACAATCCACATTCCCTCCTGCAGAAAATTTAATGGAATTGCTATACATGATAGATGCAGCCAAAAGGGCTTCCGCACATAAAATTGTAGCGGTTATGCCTTATTTCGGATGTGCCCGTCAAGATAGAAAAGACAAGCCGCGTGTACCCATAGGAGCAAAGTTGGTTGCTAATTTGCTCACAGCAGCCGGTGTGGACAGAATTATCACCATGGATTTGCATGCAGACCAAATTCAAGGATTTTTTGATGTGCCTGTAGACCACCTATACGCATCGCGTATATTTTTACCTTATTTAAAACGCCGCAACTTTGAAAACCTTTGCATGGCATCGCCAGACACAGGAGGTACGCGTAGAGCTGCCACCTATGCCAAATATTTGGAAGCCGATTTAGCCATCGGTTACAAACAACGTCCTCGCCCGAATGTGATAGGGTCGTTGCAAATAATAGGCGATGTAAAAGATAAAAACGTAGTATTGGTAGACGACATTATCGATACCGCAGGCACTATTTGCAAAGCTGCCAATGCTATCAAAGAAATGGGAGCCAAATCGGTGAGAGCCATGTGCGTACATCCTGTATTATCGGGCAAAGCATACGAAAATTTGGAAAATTCGGCATTAGAGGAAATCATTACCACCGATAGCATTCCTTTAAAACAAAAATGCGACAAAATCACTGTCTTGTCTGTTGACAAATTATTTGCCACAGTAATAGACAGCGTGGTATCACACAAATCCATTAATTCCCTTTTCGATTTTGACCATTTCTTACATTTAGAAGACATCAGTTTGTAAACATTTAAACATTTTACTCATAGGGCAACATCAAACATGTTGCCTTTTTTAAACATTTCAAAGCATGAAAATAATAGCAGTAGAACCCATAGGTATAGGACAGGCTCTGGCTGAAAAGATAAAAGAGAAATATCAGAATAAAGGTCATGAGTTTATATTGCACACCGACAGGCAAGAAGATGAAAACGCTTTAATAGAGCGAATGAAAGACGCTGATATTGCCATTGTTTCTAACATCAAACTCTCCAAAAATGTGTTATCAAAATGTAACCATCTAAAAATGCTGGATATTGCCTTCACGGGGGTGGACCATATAGATTTGGACTACTGCTGCAATCATAACATCACCGTTTGCAACGCTTCGGGCTATGCTACCGAAGCCGTAAGCGAATTGGCGATAGGTCTGATGTTGGACGTGTTCCGCAATATCACTCCTTTGGATGCCAAAACTCGTCAAGGCGGCACTCGTAACAATTTTTTAGGAAGACAACTATCGGGAAAAACCGTCGGTATAGTAGGCACCGGTGCCATAGGATGCCGTACCGCACTATTGCTACAACATTTCGGGTGTAAGGTTTATGCATGGAACCGCAGTCAGAAAAAAGAACTTTCCAATGCCGGTATACAATACATCACTTTGGATGAACTATTAAGCATTTCGGATATTATCTCCCTGCACGTTCCGCTCACCCCTGAAACCCACCACCTTATCAACAAAGAAAACCTCTGCAAATGCAAACCTGACGCCGTGCTCATCAACACCGCCAGAGGCAATGTGGTGGACTTACAAGCTTTGGTGCTGGCATTGGAAGCCAAAACCATTGCCGCTGCCGCTTTCGATGTGTTTGATATAGAACCCCCTCTGCCTAAAAACCACATCTTGTTTTCCGCTCCCAACCTATGGATTACTCCCCATATAGGTTATGCCACCAGAGAATCGTTTGACAAAAGAATAGAAATAGTATTCCAAAATATTGATGCCTACCTTGACGGCAAAGTTATCAACAACGTTTTGTAGAAAATTGATATTCTTTTCTTATTTAAAATCAATATTTTAACAGACTTATTAACAATATTAACAGGTCAAGAATTCTGCATGGTTTGTTAATAAATCTATGGTTTATGTGTGTACATTGTGAATAAATATTTAGTATTTTTGCAAGGTTAGAAGGATAGTATTTATCATTGATAGTTCTTTATCCATATTCAATGGTGAACAACCCTTCGTAACACGTTCTATTTGTAATAATTACACTCATTTTCTCAAGGTCGCCGCGAGACAAAAGAAAACATAGATTTTATGTTTTTTTTTCAACAAGGCGGGGGAAATATGGGAAAAATGGTGTAATAAATGGGAAAATATAGGTAATAATAAAAACAGACAAAGACATGACGCTTAAAGGAACGGTAAAATTAGATGATAGAGGAAGATTTGTTCTTCCCTCCGATATCTTTCGTGATGTTAACACGAAAGCCGGCGGTCGTTATGTTCTTACCCGTAGCACCGACAAGTGTATTACTCTATATCCGGGCAATATATGGGATATAGTGAGCGACAGATTGAACCGTATTAATGTTTTTGATCCTAAAAAAAGAGCATTGGTACGCTATTTTTTAGGCAACGCAACAGAAATCACCTTAGACGGGAAAAATCGCATTTCTTTACCCAAAGACTTAAAAAATTATGCCGGAATAGACAAAGAGTTGTTGGTGATTAAACTTAACCCGTTTATAGAACTTTGGGATCCTCAATGCTACAACAAGCAAATGGAAAATACGCTAAAATTCAGTTCAGACGATATATCCGCAATTGCAAACGAAATTTTCAATGAAGGAAACGGATTTAACTTACCATAAAGCGGTGATGCTCCAAGAGAGCATACAAGGAATGAACATCCGTCCGGAGGGAACCTATGTTGATGTTACCTTTGGCGCCGGCGGTCATTCCGGGGCTATATTGAACAGCCTGAATGAAAAAGGTCGTCTGTATGCCTTCGACCAAGATACCGATGCCCAAGCTAATGCCATAGATGATCCTCGATTTGTATTGATAAACAGCAATTTTAAATTTATCAAAAATTATTTAAAAACATTCGGGATTACCCAAGTAGACGGTATTTTAGCCGATTTGGGAGTATCGTCACACCAATTTGACAGCGAAGAAAGGGGTTTTTCCATCCGTAGCAACGGAGAGCTTGACATGCGTATGAACACGCAAAAGCAATTAAAAGCTTGCGATATTGTTAATACCTATTCTGCTGAAGAGCTACAGAGAATATTTTCCCTATACGGAGAAATAAGCAATGCCAAAAAATTGGCCAACACCATCGTTCAAGAACGAAGCAATGCAATATTTAAATATTCCTTGGACTTTCAACATCGCATAGCCTCTTGTATTACTCCGCACAAAGAATATAAATATTTGGCACAAGTATATCAAGCCCTCCGCATAGAGGTGAACAAAGAACTGGAAGCATTGGAAATGCTTTTATTACAAAGCAAAGATTTAATCCGCGAAGGCGGCAGGCTTGTAGTCATATCCTATCATTCGTTAGAAGATAGAATGGTAAAACAATTTATGCGTAGCGGAAATATGGAAGATAAAATAGAAAAAGATTTTTACGGCAACATTTTATCTCCTTTTATGCCCGTGAACCATAAAGCCATTACTCCGAGTGCAAACGAACTGGAAAACAACAACCGCTCCCGCAGTGCAAAATTGCGTATAGCAGAAAGGAGGGGCAATGGAGCAGCATAACTTGTCACGCCAACAAACCATTCGTAGATTTATCCGATATATTTTTAACGGTAAAATACTTAAAAACATTGCTTGGAAAGAAAATTTAGGATTCATTGTTTTTATCTTGGTATTGGTAATTATTGCCATTAATAGACAATTGAGTTATATAGATAAAATCAATACCATAGAAAAACTCAACAAAGAAATCATGCTTAGCCGAGATAAAGCTATGGATATAAAAGAGGAAACTTTCAATTTAGGTTTCAACATAGAAAAATCTTTGCTGGAGAATGCCGAAATAGACAATTTTAATACAAGCGGTTATTTGCCTTTTATTGTACCGAAAACCGAAGAGAAAGGAGACGATAAATGAGCCCCACAGACAATAATAATGTAGGAACAGAACGAAAAGTATTTCGTGTCAAAATTCAATTCATATACATATTATTTGTCATAATAGGTATATCTGCCGTTATCCGCATGATTACCATCAAAACCACCTTGGGTAAATATTATCGCGGCATGAATATTCCTGCCGACAGCAGCATCACCACCCAACATCGTACTTTTTCTTTTGAATATTCTTATGAAAACGGGAAACGCGGTAATATATGTTCCGAAGACGGCACCGTTTTGCTTACCGATATCTATATTTACGACTTGTATTGGTATCCTTCCAAAGTACCTTTAAAAGATTCTGCTCTTTTTATGCAAAAAGCGGATAGCTTGATACAAATTTTTCATAGTATTAATCCTCAAAATTCTATAGATTTTTACACTAAAAATGTAAAAGACAGGTATGTGGATTTTTGCAAACGCTTAGCTATAGCGAATGAACAAGAAGGCAGCAAAGATAAAAAAGTGGCCGCCAAAGGGAGAGAAGAACGCTTGAAGCTCAATTCCGAAAAGGTACAAATATTGGTTTCCAATATCAACAATCCTAATCGTTGGGTTCGACAAAGACAAATAGACGCCATCGATTCTTTATTTGCCCAATGGCACGGAGACAGACGTTTTAGAGGCGGTTGCCAAAAAGACAGCCGCTTTGTTCGCCGACAGCTGTCGGGAGGATTCCCCTCATCGGTGTTAGGAAAGGTGAGCACCTGTATCAGTAGAAACGGAACCGACAGTATGGTTTTTAACAATGGTATAGAAGGCTATTATGACACACTTTTGGCAGGAGAAAAAATACCCAAACGTATATTAAAGGTTAACGGGAAAACCATACGCCTGCGTGAAAACAGAAACTTGCAACCCCATAACGGCAAGAATATTATCACCACCATCAATACCGATATACAACGTATTACCAAATCGGCATTGGAACACCAAATGCTAAAAGGCAATGTGGAAAGCGGTTGTGCTATAGTAATGGAAGTGGCCACAGGAGAAATTAAAGCCATAGTCAATCTTGACTACGACCAAGCAACAGGAACATATGTTGAACGTAACGACCATAGTGCTACGGAAAGTTTTGAACCCGGGTCCACTTTTAAGGTAATCACCCTTATGGCAGCATTAGAAACGGGTAAAATAGATACCGGAGATATAGTAAAATGCGAAAAAGGACAATTTTCATTAGCCCGTGCCTTTGAAATATCTGATAATGAAGGATTGTTTGAAGCTGCACAAAGAAGCTACGGGAACATTTCCGCTTTCGGATTGGGTATAGAAAAAATGGGGTTGCAAAAAGATTTGAACATAGAAATGAAACATGCCAAAATGCCCGTTTTGAAAAGTATAACCAATACCAATAGGGATTTTAAAAATATTACTCACGGCTATAGTGTCAGCATACCTCCTATTTATATGCTTGCTTTTTACAATGCTATTGCCAACAACGGAGTATATGTAAAACCCCGCTTAATCAAAGCGATAATAGATCCTAACAAAGAACGGGACAACAAGGTGATATTAGAACCGGTAATTGTAAAAAAACGCATTTGTTCCCAACGAACCATAGACAGAGTGAAAGCATGCCTGGAAGGAGTGGTTACTCACGGCACTGCTCGCAGAATAAGAGACGAGCACTATTTTATTCAACTTAAAGACACCACTACCGTAGCTCGTCCGCTTATTGCGGGTAAAACCGGAACCGCTTTCATATATGACGAAAAAGCCAAAGGCTATTCCAAAAAGAAAAATTCTTCGTTTATAGGTTATTTCCCCGCAGAAGCACCCAAATACACCTGCTTGGTGCTCACCAGAGGAACCACCTTGGACGCAGGCTACATAGCAGCACCTGTATGCAAAGAAATAGCCGAAAAACTTATCACCAATTTGAACGAATTTGATATCACTAACAAAAATTCAGCCAAACAAACGCCCTCGTGCAAATTGGGTTATAGCAATGATTTAATCACCATATACAAAGCATTCGGCATTAAAGCCCAATACAATCAACACGGAGATTATTCCGTGGTGGAAAACACCGACAACAATAAAGTAATATTCAAAGATGCACAAACAGGTAAAGACCGCCTGCCCTATCTTACGGGTGCCAATGCAAAAGATGCTGTGTATATACTGGAAAAAAGAGGATATCATCCTATAGTAAAAGGAAGAGGTAAGGTTAGCAATATAAGTTTTAACGGTAAAACAGCCTACATATATTTAAACAATAATATATGAAACAAATAGAAGACATACTAAAAGGAATACAAACGCTTAAAATTGAGCAGATTCAACACCTGCCGGTGTCGAAAATATGCTTTGACACCCGTCAGGTGGAAAACAATTGTGTGTTTGTGGCTCAAAAGGGCACTAAAACTGACGGACATCAATTTATACCCCAAGCCATTGCCGCAGGAGCACGCTATATAGTGTTGGAAGACATGCCTAACGACCTGCAGCCGGAAATATGCTACATCCAAGTACAAAATTCTTCATTGGCATTGGCTTTAATGGCTGCTAATTTTTATGACCACCCCTCACAAAAACTAAAATTGGTAGGCATTACCGGTACAAACGGCAAAACCACTACCGTAACCCTGCTTTATCGCCTGTTTTGTTTATTGGGCAAAAAAACGGGATTGCTCAGCACTATAGAAAATCGCATTAACGACCTTGTAATCCCCAGCACCCACACCACCCCCGATAGTGTAAAGCTCAACGAATTGATGGCTAAAATGGTAGAAGCGGGATGTGAATATTGCTTCATGGAAGTGAGTTCGCATTCCATTGTTCAAAATAGAATTGCCGGTCTGCACTTTGCAGGAGGTATATTTAGTAATCTCACCCACGACCATTTGGACTATCACAAAACATTTGCCGAATATAGGAATGCTAAAAAAATGTTTTTCGACCATTTACCCGATTCCGCTTTTGCCTTAACCAACATTGACGACCCTAACGGCAACGTGATGCTGCAAGAAACCAAAGCTCATAAATATACCTATAGCCTGTTGAACGGCAACTGCGATTTCAAGGCCAAAATGCTGGAATGCAATTTAGACGGTATCCTGCTTTTGATAGACGGTAAAGAGGTGTGGTTTAAATTGGTAGGACAATTCAATGCTTACAACTTGCTATGCATATACGGCGCTAGTGTGCTACTGGGGGCAAACAAAGATGAATGTTTGGTTAAAATGAGCATGCTGGACGCCGCAGAAGGAAGATTTTACACCATCAAGGGCAATAATGTGAGTGTGATTATCGATTATGCACATACCCCCGATGCTTTGCAAAATGTATTGGAAACCATCAATCACGCCAGCGATAAATCACAAACAATTATCACCGTGGTGGGTTGCGGCGGCGACAGAGATAAAACCAAACGACCGGAAATGGCGGAAATAGCTTGTAAGCTAAGCAACAGAGTAATACTCACTTCCGACAATCCTCGTAGCGAAGATCCCGAAGCCATATTGGCGGATATGGAAAAAGGGGTAAACTCCACCTACGCCAACACCACATTGATTATTGCCGACCGACGCCAAGCCATAAAGGCTGCCATTACACAAGCTCCTGCCAACAGTATAGTGCTTATTGCAGGAAAAGGGCATGAAAAATACCAAGAAATAAAAGGAATAAAACATCATTTTGATGATGTAGAAGAAGCAAAAAAATATATCAATATGTAAATAAGTATTAACAATTATAACTCATAAACAATTAACATTTAACAACTTTTAACAATTTCGTATTTATGTTATACTATCTTTTCAATTGGTTGGATAAAGTTACCAATATTCCGGGATTAGGGGTATTTAAATACATATCGTTCCGAACTGCTATGGCAGGTTTATTATCATTGTTTTTGTCAATGATAATAGGCAAATATATCATCAACATATTAAGAAAGAACCAAATAGGAGAAGATATTCGAGATTTGGGGCTGCAGGGACAATTGGAGAAAAAAGGTACTCCTACTATGGGTGGGATTATCATATTATTCAGCATACTCATTCCTATATTATTATTCAATAAACTTGACAACATTTATATCATTCTAATGATAATTACCACCGTATGGTTGGGTTTGCTGGGATTTATTGACGATTATATTAAGGTAAAAAAACACGATAAAGCAGGTCTTTCGGCTAAAGCCAAACTTTGCGGACAGGCTTTGCTGGGTTTGTGCGTAGGCTTGGTCCTTTTCTTTCATCCCGATGTGGTGATAAAAGAAAAATGCAGCAACCCCAATTATGTCAACACCGAGAACGTATTCAAAATAGAAAACAATCCCAATGAAGGCACCACGGGTTATGAATGCGTACAAGCTGAAAAATCGACCAAAACGACCATTCCTTTTTTCAAAAACAATGAGTTGGACTATGCCGTATTGTTAAAATGGCTGGGACCCGACTATGAAAAATGGGCATGGCTGGTATATATTCCTATTATCATTTTTATTATTATGGCTGTCAGCAACGGTGCCAATCTCACCGACGGGCTGGATGGTTTAGCCATATCCGTTACCGCTATTATCGGAGCCACTTTGGGTGTGCTGGCCTACGTTTCGGGTAACACCATTTTTGCTGATTACTTAAACATAATGTATATCCCTAATAGCGGTGAGCTGATGATATTTACGGGTGCCTTAGTAGGTGCCTGCCTGGGATTTATGTGGTGGAATTGCTTTCCGGCACAAGTGTTCATGGGCGATACGGGAAGTTTGGCATTAGGAGGTATTGTTGCCGTGTTTGCCATTATTATTCGCAAAGAACTGCTTATTCCCATACTTTGCGGTATCTATTTAGCCGAGAGTATATCGGTATTGATACAACGCGGATATTTTAAATACACCCGAAAAAAATACGGGGAGGGCAAACGATTGTTCCGTATGGCTCCCCTTCACCACCATTATCAACGCGCCGGCATGCATGAAACCAAAATAGTACAACGTTTTGTAATCATCGGGCTGATGTTAGCCGTGCTTACTATAGTAACTTTGAAATTACGCTAATGCTAAACTCATTTAACAATCAACATTATGAAATTTGAAGATTTAATAATTGACAACTCCCAAACCTATAGTCAAAAAGCAAAACTTTTAGAACAAAGACTCATAGCCATACGTCAGCGTAATAGAGGGGAAATATTAAGCAAAATTGATGCCGAAACACACCGGATGGAACATATTACCACTTTTAGAGGCGTGGATTTTGTTAATGATTCCAAATCGGAAAATGTGAATGCCACTTACTATTGCTTGGAACAAATGAAAAGTAATGTAATATGGATAGTGGGAGGAGAAGATAGTCTTACCAATTATGCAGACCTGAAGGAAGTGGTTAAAAACAAAGTAAAAGCCATAGTGTGCATGAGTGAACATTGCGAAAAAATAAAACAAACCTTCAACGGCTATGTGCCGGTGATATTGGAATGCAATAATATGGAAACAGCTGTACGTCAGGGTTTTTATGCCGCCCAAAAAGGAGATATAGTGTTGCTCTCCACTGCATGTAAATGCGATTCGCAATTTGACGATTACAAGCAACGCGGTCTCGCTTTTAGAAAAGCCATTGCCCAATTGTAACAACCATTATTTGATCATTGCAATGAAACCGAAGGAAATACTTAAATCGCTATCTCAACAAAACTACGGAGATACCATAATATGGATAGTTGTTTTTATATTGGCAACGTTTTCCATTATGGCAGTGTATAGTACCGGAGCCAAACTCAGCTACGGCAGCCGCGATAGTTTGGGCTTTCTTTTTTCGGGTCACGTAATGTTTATCTTATTGAGTTTTATTGTGATTTTCGTATTCCAAAAGGTTAATTACAGAACATGGGGCCGATTATCCACCTTAGGACTTATAATCGGTATTATAGTATTATTTGCCACATTGTTATTAGGGGTGTCGGAAGGAGGCTCCAAACGTAGTATAGAAATTTTCGGTCACAAAATTCAAACCATACATTTCATAGAATTTTGTGTGGTAGTATATCTATCCGCGTGGATTAGCAGAGCTAAAGACAAAATTAACGACATTAAGCATATCTATCTGCCTATGTTGTTTTACGTGCTGTTTTTCTGTGCTCTTATTATGACACAAAAAACATCGGCAAGTCTTATATTAGGATGCACATGCATGGCTATGATATTTGTATCCCGACTTAAAAGTAAATATCTGTTTGCAACCATCGGTATTGCTGTAGTGCTGCTAAGCATAGGTATAGCCTTTCTTATGTCCGATGCCATTAACACGCAGGCGGAAAACAAAGTGTTTAAACGACTGACTACGGCTAAAGTACGTATAGAAAATTTTAGCAACAAGGATAATGTACACAAAGATATACTCACTACCGAGGCGGCTATAGCTTGTAGCAGCATATTGCCTCACCCGGGCACCACCATTCATAGCAACAGCGTACAAGAAAGTTATTCCGACTATATATTCGCATTCTTTGTAGAAGAATACGGCATACTTTTCGGAGCTCTTTTGATTTTAATGTATTTAATATTGTTCTATAGAGCCATCACCATAGCGAGAATTATGCCCATAGGGTTCGGGGGATATTTAGCCACCGGAATCGGTTTTTTGATTACATTTCAAGCATTTACTCATATTTGCGTATGCTTAGGAATAGCTCCTGCCACAGGGGAAACCCTTCCTTTCTTTAGCAAAGGCGGGGTGTCTATACTCACCACCGCGGCAGAAATAGGCATATTAATCAATATTAGTAAAGAAGCCAATCGTATCAACAAAGAACGCCATAAAAACAGCAAAAAAAGACAATTAGCAGGAACAGATAACAGCATAGTTGAAGGAACAAACAATATACAACATGAGTAAAAAAATCATCATTTCAGGAGGCGGTACAGGAGGTCATATTTTTCCGGCCGTAGCAATAGCCAACGCTGTAAAAAAACGCTGGCCCGATGCCGAAATATTATTTATCGGAGCCGAAGGAAGAATGGAAATGGAAAAGGTGCCGGCAGCAGGCTATACCATTAAAGGGCTTCCCATTGCCGGACTGCAACGCCGACTATCTATAGGCAATATCATTAAAAATTTACAATTGCCCTTCAAATTGATAAAAAGCCATAGAATGGTTAAGCATATATTAAAAGAATTCCATCCCGATATAGTGGTAGGTGTAGGCGGTTTTGCAAGTGAACCTACACTAAAAACAGCAGCATCCATGGGTTTTCCCACTCTTGTGCAAGAACAAAATTCTTATGCCGGACTCACCAACAAAATGTTAGCCGGCCATGCTAACACCATTTGCGTGGCTTATGATGGAATGGAACGTTTTTTCCCGGAAGAAAAAATAGTATTCACCGGTAACCCCGTTCGAGCAGATATAGAACAAATGCACGCCTCCCGTGAAGAAGGAATTTCGCATTTTGAACTTGACAACAATAAAAAAATTGTATTGGTGGTAGGCGGCAGCTTGGGTGCCCGCAGCATCAACAATATGATGATGCATAACTTTGGTTTTGTGAAGAACCATTCTATGCAATTTATATGGCAAACCGGTCGCGGGATGTATGAAGAAGCTGCAGCGGCGGTGAAAAAAGAAAATATGGAAGAGTATATCAAAGTGCATCAATTCATATCCCGTATGGACCTTGCCTATGCTGCCGCAGATATAGTAATTTCAAGAGCCGGTGCTATCGCCATTTCAGAACTTTGCCTGGTAGGAAAGCCTATCGTGCTTATTCCTTCACCCAATGTAGCTGAAGACCACCAAACCAAAAATGCTATGGCATTGGTAAATAGAGGTGCCGCCTTAATGGTGAAAGATACGGATTGTCAAACACAATGCCTTCCCTTGTTGGAAAACTTATTGAATGACACCGAGCAGCAAGCAAGCATGCAAAATGCTATCAGTGCTTTAGCCGTGAAGGGTGCTGCTGATAAAATTGTGGATCAAATAGCCAAAATTATAGAATGAGATATTATTTTTTAGGTATAGGAGGTATAGGTATGAGCGCTTTAGCCCGCTATTTTCACCAACAAGGAATGAAGGTGAGCGGCTACGACCGTACCCCTTCCCCTCTTACCGAAACTTTGATAAGTGAAGGTATAGACATTCATTATCAAGACAATCCGGCATTACTGCCCGAAGACATAGATTCGGTAATATACACACCGGCTATTCCTGCCGACAATCGTGAACTGACATACCTGAAACAAAAAGGTATCCCCGTGTACAAACGGTCTCAAATATTAGGTCATATTTGCGATACAGACTTCTACCGCACTTTGGCAGTAGCGGGAAGTCATGGCAAGACTTCCACTTCCGCCATTTTAACGCACCTGATAGGCGGAGACAGACCTATTTCCGCATTTATAGGAGGCATAGCAAATAATTTCCATGCCAACTATGTATTCCAATCAGGAGCCGAAGCAGTGGTGGTAGAAGCCGATGAATACGACAGGTCGTTTCTCACCCTTCATCCATACACAGCCGTTATTACATCTATGGATGCCGACCATTTGGATATATACGGCTCGCAAAATTCTCTCATAGACGCTTTTAATACCTTTGCCTGTCAGATCAACAAACAAGGATATCTTATTACCAAACCGCAATTAATACCGTTGCTTCACCCGCAATGCAAAATAATCAGCTATTCTCTCAATAATAAAGACAGTGATTATTATGCTGACAACATACGCATATGTGATGAAAAACAATATTTTGACATTATATGCCCTTCACATACAATAAAAAATGTGTACATGGAAACCGCGGGAAATTATTATATAGAAAATGCCGTTGCCGCTGTTGCCGCTGCCGAAACCATGGGCATAAACGCTGATATTATTCAAAAACAATTGGCGACTTTTGCAGGTGTGAAACGCCGTTTTGACTATATTATCAAACAACCCGGCTTTATTTATATTGACGATTATGCTCATCATCCCAATGAGCTGAAAGCCTGTATCGCTTCGGCCCGACTGATGCACCCGAATAAACATATTTGCGGTATTTTTCAGCCACACCTTTACACCCGCACGCGAGATTTTGCCGATGAATTTGCCCAAGTGCTGAGTCTTTTGGACAGTGTGGTTTTATTAGACATTTATCCGGCAAGAGAATTGCCTATTGAAGGTATCAACTCTCAATTTTTGTTAGACAAAATCACATTGAAAGATAAAGTGTTGCTACAAAAAGAAGAGATTATTGATTACATTGCCACCCGTAAACCCGAAGTTTTGCTTACCATGGGTGCCGGCGATATAGACAGAATGGTGAAAACAATAAAAGAAAGGTTTGCTCATGAATAAAAAATTAGTGTTCTTCGGCATATTTTTGATACTGTTTATTATTGCTATTTTGATTATTCATCATATAGTGGCAAAGGAAAAAACTTTTACCAAAATAGAATACCTGATTACCGTACCTTCCGATTCATTGTTTTCTATCAATACTTTGGATAGCTTTATCAATACGCATTGTGAAAAAATTCTCAACCAAAAAATAGATAGTGTGAACCGTTTAAAAATACAACATAGCATAGAACATTTTCCTTATCTGAAAAATGTCAATGTGGTATATCACGGGCACACTCTCACCATCAAAGCAGAACAGGAAGAAGCTATTGCAAGAATATTCAATAGCAACGATGACTCCTATTTAATTGCCGCTTCCGGCCGACTGATGCCTGTCAACCAATATTGTCCCAACCGCATTTTAATTGCCAACGGAAATATCAACCTACCCTTTGACAGCACCCTTTATGTATGCGCCGATAGCGTATTGAAAAAGAAAACCATTCCTTCACAACTTTTTAACTTATATAGTGTTTGGAAATTGGCTTCCTATATTTATCAAGATGCATTTTGGCGGGCACAAATAAGCCAAATATTCATCACCGATAACAACGAGATAGAATTAGTGCCTACAGTAGGGCAACATGTGGTACAATTCGGAAAATTGGACAATAAAACCCATTCCGATGAAGTAATACACAACAAATTTCAGAATCTAAAAAGCATATACATTAACGGGTTCAGCATCAGGGGCTGGGACCGTTATCAATCAATAAATTTAAAATACGGTAGCGAAATACCATGTCAAAAACGATAAATTTAACACTCTATGGGATTTTTTGATAAAATAACGAAGAAACATAACGAAGGAGAAGCATTCACTCCTGAAGAAGAACGTACACAACAACACAGCGATATCGCCGTCGGTTTGGATATCGGCACCACCAAAATTGTTGCTTTTGCGGGCAAACGCAATCACAACGGGGAAGTGGAAATATTAGGACACAGTTTGCGGGAAAGTATAGGCGTACAAAGAGGTCAGGTAATCAACATTACAGAAACCTCCAATGCCATTAATTTCGTGATGAACGATTTAAACAAAAAATTGAATATGAATGTGAAAGATGTAATGGTCGGAATTGCCGGTCAACACATACATTCACAACGCATTTACGGAGATATCAAACGAAACAATCCCGATGATGTAATCACCCAAGAAGATATCAATCATCTGCTGGAAGAAATGTTTAAAACCCCTATAGATGCGGGCAAACAAGTGCTGGATGTTGTTCCTCAGGAATATATTATCAATACCGACATCCGTACCTTGGAGCCCAAAGGAATAACGGGAAGAAAATTGGGTTCTGAATTTAATATCATCACCGGAGATATCAATCACATACGCAACATAGGCAGGTGTGTAAAGAATTCCAATCTGAATATGGATAGCCTTATATTAGAGCCTATTGCCTCTTCCAAAGTGGTTTTGGACGAAGATGAAAAGGAAATAGGTGTTGCATTGGTTGACATTGGCGGCGGCACTACCGATGTTATCGTATTTTCCGACGGAGTAATGCGACACAGTGCTGTTATTCCTATTGCCAGCAATGTGATTTCGGATGATATTTATACCGTTTTTGGCGGTATTACCCGTGACAAGGCTGAAATACTGAAAATAAAACACGGTTCCTGCATGCCTGATGATTCCACAAAAAATCATCTTATTTCTATTCCCGGGGTGCACGGCAGACCGCCTAAAACCATTTCCGAATTAGAATTGGCAAATGTTATCCATAGTCGTATGTCGGAAATAATTGAACGCGTGGTAGCCGAACTCAAAAATGCCAAGTGCATGGATATGCTCGGCTGTGGTATAGTATTCACCGGCGGCGGCTCGCAACTCAAAGGTCTGAAAGAATTAGCCGAATTCAAAACCGGTCTTACCGTTCGCATAGGTTATCCCGAAGAAAAAATAAAAATATCCAATAATGAATACAAAAATCCTTCTTTCGCTACAGGATTAGGCTTAATGCTGTTGGGAATTGAACGCAACGAAGCACTTTACGGATATCCTGATTTTAATAATTCGTATTTTCCCGAAGAAGAAACAGAGGAAGAGAAAGAGTTTGAAGAAGAAGACGGAAATAACACCGATACCTCATCAACCAAAAAAGGAGGAAAAGAAGGAAAAGGAGGAGACGGAGGGAAAAAACCCGACAAACCTTGGCTTTGGGAACGATTAAAAAAGATATTAGACTCTATGCTGACGGATGACAGTTATTTAGAGGATGATAATTTTGATGACGATGAATACGAAGATAAAGAATTGTAAATTAATAGTATAAACCATATAACATTTTATTACCATGACAGATTTTAATATAGACGATATCTCCGTTGATTTCACTCCGGAAGTGGACAATGTAAAGGCCCCGATGAAATCAATAATTAAAGTGATAGGTGTAGGCGGCGGTGGCTGTAATGCCGTAAAACACATGTATAACATGGGCATACACGATGTAGAATTTATTATATGCAATACCGATAAGCAAGCATTGGACAGCAGCCCTATTCCCATAAAAATTCAATTGGGAAAAGAAGGATTGGGTGCCGGTGCCGTTCCCGAAAAAGCAAGAGAGGCTGCATTGGAAAGTGAAGAAGAAATAAAAGCGGCTATAGAAGATGCCAACATGGTATTTGTTACCGCCGGTATGGGTGGCGGCACAGGCACAGGAGCCTCCCCGATAGTGGCCAGCATAGCTCGCGAAATGGGAATACTCACTGTGGGTATAGTTACTTTTCCTTTTGAATTTGAACGTGATGAAAAATTTGTTACCGCTCAAAAAGGAATAGAAGAACTGCACCAAAATGTAGATGCCCTCATTGTTATCAAAAATGAAACACTCAAAACCTTTTATCCTGATTTGAAACTCAGTCAAGCTTTTGCTAAAGCTGATGACGTGCTTTTGATAGCAGCCAAGAGTATAGCAGAACTTATTACTGTAGAAGCTATCATCAACGTTGACTTCCGCGATGTGGACACCATATTGCGTAACAGCGGCACCGCCATCATCGGAAGCGGTTCCGCCAGCGGTGAAGACAGAGCATTACAAGCTGTACAACAAGCTATCGAAAGCCCTCTGTTGGATAACAATTCCATCTATGGTGCCGAAAAAATGTTGCTCTTCATATCTTATAGCACCGAATACGAAGCCAGTGTAGCCGAATTGGATATTATCACTCAAGAATTGCAAAACAAAACATGCAATATGAACAAAAAATTCATTTGGGGACATGGTGTGGACGAATCTCTCGGTGAAAATATACGTGTTACCATTATTGCAACCGAATTGCACAATCATGCAGACACTCCTAAGCAAAAAACCACCGTTATTTCCGATGACAACGATCATCAACCTGCCAGCATTATAGAATTTGACGCCAATGATGGTCCTGCAGATAATGACAACAAAACCGAAGAGAAAAAAAATATCAATAACGATGATTTGCGTAATATGAGCGAAGAGGAAATTAATTCTTATTTAAGCATGCCTCCTTATTTAAGAAACAATATGAATCGTCAAAAAACGCTTAATTTTGAACAACAAAACGAAGTGTCTGATTATTCTGTTGACAAAGAAGGAATTAAAAACCAACCTACTTACTTACGCAATGTTATAGATTAACATGATTTAATCCACCTGACACAAAGGCTGCAAATGCAGCCTTTGTTTTTTTACCCCTCCGGAAAATCACAAATGTTATACATTTTTGGGGGGTAGTTCAATTTTTTTTCTTTGCTGTAAAAAAAATTTGCATATTTTTTAGATAAAAAGCAGGGCTTATACATGTTGCCCTGCCCTTGTTTATGAATAAGTATTTTCTTGAAAGATTAATCTTTCTTCTTTTTCCATTCTATTTGTTCTTTAACGGCTTGCGTAAAATAAGGCTGTAACAATTCAAAAGTTAAAGCCATGTGACTACTTCTTTTTCCGTCTGCAAGATAATCCACAAGTGTAAATTGGTTGCTATCCCACTTGCGAAAAAAATCTGGTATTCCCATTTCCAAAAATAATTTTTCCAACAAATAGGCATCTACACGAATATTTTTAGCCCCCTCCAAGCCATGCTCCTTTAGTAAAGCATCTGCAAATTTTCCTTCGTTGGGGTCGTAAATAATATAGTAAATATCATTTTCTTCATATTCTGCCTCATGTTCTTTCATGGTGGATAGCAAATATGCAAAACAACTACTACAAGGATATTTTGTATTGATTATCAACACTAAAGATTTTCTTTTCGGAATATTCAACGAATCAAAATAGGCTCTTATTGTATAAATGCTATCTTTGAATTTGGGTAAATCGCGTTTCTTTAAATAGGTATTTTCCCAATCGGTTACACTTACTTTTTTGGCTTTTTTTGAAAACTTTACTGAATGCCGCTGTTTATCTATTTGAGATTTAATATTAGCAACTTTTCCATCCATAAGGGGAACATCGGAATAATCTTTTTTAACAGGGGCATAACCCAAATGATGAAAATTGCTGTCCATTATTTGCAATATTGACTGCCAGGGCTTATAATCCTTATAAGATGTAATGGCAATACGTCGCATATAAAATTGTTCTTGTTCGTTCCATTGAGGATTGTCAAAACGCAAGGTCATGTGATTATCATTTGGTTTCATAGATGCAGAATCGGTATTGACAAAAGCATTGTCGTATTTACTATCCCACAGTTCCATAGTGTCTTTTTCAAAATCATAACGATATATTTCATGCGTAAATCCAAAACCGATGAAAATGTCATTATTTCTGCCAAATGTAACCCAACGACCTCCTCCATATCCTTCATGTTTTTTCCCTAAACAAGAAGAAGGATAGCGAATGTTCAACATACGAATATTATTGGTCTTTAAATTATACATCGCCGCTATTTTCGGATAAAAATCGGCATAGGCTTCGCTGGAGTAATGTGGACTTGTCGCAAAAGTCAGTAACATTTCATCACCTATCACGCGGTTACCGATAATATTATATCCTATAGTCCAAATAACCTTATCTCTGTCTGCTTTATCTTTCCAAAACAATGGTATATTATCAAAAAAATATTCTTCTTTAACATTCCCTTCTCCATCTAATAGCACCATATCTGCCACTTGACGACCTGCTTGTTTTCGTTTCCATAAAACATAATCGCGACCATAGAATAAAAAAACAGAATCAAGGCTATGAAGATATACCGCATCAATACCTCTTGCATTAGTTTTGGTAAGCGGTATTTTTTTTGTTTCAAAAGACTGATAATTATAGACATATATCGTATCTTTATTTCCATTTTCAGATACTACATAATAGGCAGTGTCCCCGATTTGTTGCCAAACATGAGGTTCTCCCCATCTATAAAAAGGTTCTGGATGTATGGTAAGAAAATATTCGTACATCAAGGCGGCATCTGTAGGATTTGGAGCTACTTCGTAATCGTAGAGCAATAGGTCTTTGTTTGGACTACATGACCAAAAACAAAGAACAAATAAAATGAAAAACAAATATTTATTCATAGGATTGTAATTTAAATTATTCTGCTATAAATGCCACGAAAGGTCTATTTCATATCTTTCTCTATTAGGATCACACCAATACACACCTTTTTGGTCAACTCCATTAATATCTACCCAAACTGTACCACAATTGGTAGCTGGTTTGTCAGGATCACACGATACATAATAGACATCTTTTATCGATGACAATTCGCCTGTTCCTACAGGTTCTTCAAATATTGGTGCCATATCCACGGGATTTCCATAAACATCAAAGAACGGGCCATCGGGACCATTTTCTGATATGAAATATGTGGAAGTAAGAATCGGAGGGGTTATATCGTCCGATTTTTGCTGTTTGACAGCTTGTTCAGTTGCTACTTTATCTATATTGGTAGATTCTTTTTTGCAGGCAACAAAAACTATTGTTGCGGTTATCGTTATTACTGTTGCTATGAAGGCTATTTTACTTGAATTTTTCATGTTTGTTTATTTTTAAAATTTGCAGTATTTTTATTTGTTGACAACATTTAAATGACAATGTTATTCTACTCGGGATTTTTTACAAGGTTTTCCCTGCTTCTCCTTGCGGATACTTCACTTATTTGCTTTTGTCCTTCTCGGTTGAAGTCCGATTCTCCCAAAGAAGGACAAACTTAGCCGAAAGGATCATCAGGATTTGCCTTTATTTTAATATGATTAATCAGTAATTCATATTCGTAATTTTCAGATGTTGAGTCTAAAGAAACTTTTACTGATACTTTTGTTAGATATTCCCCATTCATTACGTACAATATAATAAAAAACAATAAATTACGAAAATGTCGTAAAGGCTTATTTTTACGGAATTTAAAGAACAAATACATCTTTATTCCTTTTGTTAAGTAATTTTTCATTAGAGTCGTCTTCTTCATTATAGTTTTTATTTGTTTTTTTTCATTTCATAAGGTAAAAATATTTCATTTTGCAAATATATAAAAAATAATAATACGAAAATATGTTTATCGGAAACTTTTTTTCTTGCTGCAAAAAAAATCAACCGGTAAGTGCAAAGGATACATATTAATGTCATAGTAGTAGCAATGTGTGAATGACAGATTCCTATATTTTCGTTTTTTTCAAACAGAGAAAATTTCTTTCTTTAAATTGCTTGATTTAAATATTCTTTTCCGACAACGCATATTCCGTTCATTGTCCCGAACACATGTTTGTATAAACATAAGAGGGAACGTGTTTCCACATTCCCTCTTTAAATATTCATTTTCTCTTGAATTATTTTATACTTGCAGCCAGTTTAGCGGCAACAGCCCTGAATTCTTCATCGGAGAGTTTTACCTTTTCACGACGGAAATCAATATCGTTAACACCATTAATAGGCACTAAATGTATGTGTGCATGAGGTACTTCCAAGCCTATTACCGTCATACCTACTTTGGCACAAGGATAATTGGCTTTAATAGCTTTTGCCACTTTTTTGGCAAAAACAACCATTGCACCCAATTCCTCATCATCTATATCAAATATGTAATCCGTAACTTTCTTGGGCACCACCAAAGTATGTCCTACGGCTAAAGGATTGATATCCAAAAAGGCAAAAAAACGGTTATCTTCCGCTACTTTATAACAAGGAATTTCTCCTTTGATAATTCTTGAAAAAATTGTTTCCATATCAAATTCTTTTTATTTCCAATATTTCCACTTCCAATTTACCGGCAGGAATTTTAATTTCCACCACGTCACCGACTCCTTTTCCGAGCAAACCTTTTGCTATAGGTGATGTTATGGATATTTTCATGGTTTTGATATCTGCCTCTGTTTCGGGAACTATATTATAGGTGATAATAGCATTATTCTTTTTATTTTTCACCTTTACTGCCGAAAAAAGCAACACCTTGGACACATCTAATTTAGATTCATCCAATATTCTGGCATTGTACACCAAATCCTGCATTTTAGCAATTTTCATTTCCAACAGCCCTTGTTTTTCTTTTGCCGCATCGTATTCTGCATTTTCGCTCAAATCGCCCTTATCTCTGGCTTCTGCTATCTCTTGTGACACTTTTTTACGTTCTACTGTCATCAGATAATCCAATTCTTCTTTTAATGCGGCTAACCCTTCTTCTGTATAATATTTTATTTCTCCCATATCTTTTATATTACAAAAAACATAGAGCCGCCCTTAATCAAGGGCGCCTCTACCTAAATTTTACTTAATATCTAATTCTTCTTTAGAGGATAATACGAACTCCTATTGCGTGACAACCTTTATATTCCCTTGTAAATCTATAGGAATAATCTATCGCTAAACGTGACGACGGATTAACCGATTTTTTTGCCAAAGGAGCCAACAATGAAACGCCTGCTGTAGGTCCCCAATTGTTGGAGGTGGCTGTTTTTTCATTAAACATTCCTGCTTCAAATATATAGCCCGCTCTTACTTGGAAATAATCCATTAAGCTATACTCTGCACCGAAAATGAACTGGTCGCGAGAATAAGCATTAGCAACAAACGAACCGGCCAATGTCAAACGATGGGCTGCCGTTGCTCTGGTTACTCTTGCCTTTGTTCCCGATTCGGTGGAAGAACTGGCTTGTTTGCCGGCAAACAAGAAATCGTAGGAAAAACCTAATGCTAACAAAGCAGGCATTTCAGCAGATTCGGAGGCTACCAAAAAAGAATGCAATATGCTGTTTTTATCATTAGCTCCTGTTCCTCTGATAGACATACCGCTGCCCTTGTAAGCCATGGGTGTTCCTATGTTTTTTAACACCACACCCAACTGCAACTGATCGTTTCTACCGGCTACATATTGCACACCGGCATCTATTGCAAAACTGGTGGCCGTAACGTTGGATGTTGTAGAGTTGGCTATTTTAATTGTTACTCCGGCATGTACGTTGTCAGAAAACGAACGTGCGTAAGACAATCCTAAAACCAAATCGGTGTTTTTAAAATATCCCAAACCTCCTTCAGGCTGTTCCACTGTGGTGATAGGTATGTCACCATAAGTAAGAATGGATGCGGTAACACCCAAATTACCGGCATAACCGTCTTTACTTAATGCTTGCACTATACCGAAAGCATTCAATTGTATTTTTGCACCTACATTGTATATGGTATTGGTATAAGCAATTTCTGTTTTACGAGTGAATGCCATACCTGCCACATTGGTGAAAGTAGACTGTATTCCTTTGGTGGAAGAAATTCCTACTCCGGCCCAACCATTGGTACCTGCCCAAGGATTGATTAATAAATAATTGGCTGCTGCCTGACCGGAACGGTCTTTATTACCTGCTTGCGCCGATTGTGATGCAAACGCTACTATTATCATTAATGATACTGCTAAGATTGTTCTGTATATGTTTTTCATCTTTATCATCATTTTAAATTACTACTATTAAGTTAGAATTAGAATGCGTTAACATCGAATGGACGTTGTATACATAAGAATTTAACAGTTTTTTCTGTATTATATTTATTGTCTCGTATATGAATGATATACATACCGCTTGCAATGGGGATATTGGCTGAATTTTTCAAATCCCATTCCAATAAAGTAGTACCATCGTCAGGTTTGTCAAACGAACGTATTAATGTTCCGTCCAAAGTAAACACCTTTATTTTACAACTCTTAGGCAAATTCACCAATTTAACCCTTGTATCTACTTGAGAATTTTCATAACCTCCGAAAGCTACTCCGTAATAAGGATTAGGCACTATATAAATGCTATCCATATGATCTTCCGCAACTTTTTGTTGGTTATATAATGTTGCTATGTTCTTAGTGGTGAATTTATACATAGGCATGTTATCGTTGGTAGGATTATTTACTCCTACATTCTTTGTTGACGACCAACGTTGGTATGGTCTGCTTACACGAATGGAAATCTTATATTCCGAACCTGCAGGCAACCAATTTTCACCATAAACAATAGGAATAGATGTCCACATTGCATTTTTGTACAGATAATTCTTTCTAATATTTCGAACATTGCCGGGTGCCATTCCTTCTATGGTTTTTAACTCGTTATACAACCAAGCACCATTATCATATGCCGGACATATTCTGTTGGAAGTTGCTTCTTCGTATTCATAGCTATTTACACCTTTATCTTTGTATAAATCTCTATGACCCATAATATAGATATAATGTCCGCCGCCGGCTATATATCCGGTACCGGTATTGTAGATAACAGTTCTTCCCGGATTGAATATCATATCGGTACCGTTATTTCCTTCACCTCCCATACGGGAATCTTCACCGAACATGATGTTCAAACGTTCTCCTGTTTCTATACAAATAGCATAGCCGGGGAACCAACTCATACCATAACCGCTTCCGTCAGGTTTGCCGTCTTTGCCTACTGACGGACTCTTTCTCAAATTGTGACGTTTTGCATTGCCTATAGTAGCATTGGAATCGCTTCCTATTTCCACCACAGGACATCTTGTCCATAAATTGGTATCCGGTGTAAACACTATATCCACACTATACAATTCCGTCATGAGAGGATAAGTGGTTTGGAACGGATTTTCGTTGATTCTAACGCTATCCAATAAATTGCCGTATGCATCTTTGTATTCCGGTGATTCAAAACCATAACCCGGAGAGTTGTCATATATTGAAGTTAATGCGTAAGGAGCCCAAGTGGCATTCAAAAGTTTTTCAAATTGTTTGTCCTTATCCAACCAACAAGTATAAGTAGAGGCACCGTTGGTGGTAATTCCTTTGCCATCGGAACTGATTAACTTAATATAATAATCTTCCTGACGTGCCTGTTCGTATGTTTGTTTACCCAATGCCCAATCGCCCGAACGGGTTTGACCTGAACGTATCCAATTATATATACCTTCACTACCTTGGTCCGGTAAGAAAGATATCAATACTTGACCTGTCATTTCAGAAGTAGTGGTGATATGTTGTACTGTAGAATACAAATAGTATGCGTTTGTGTTTTCTTTGTCTATAAAGTCACACAAAGGTACGAATTTAGCATTGTTGATAGAGATTGAAATACCTAAATTGGTAAACAATTGTTCGTTTTGAACCGAAATAGGTTGTTCGGAAACGATGATAGTATCATTACCCGAAGCGGTGGTATATTCCAATTGCCACATTGTTTCATCGGTAACATTGTCGCTGGTGCTGTCGGGATTGAAGAATCTTACTATATAATCAGAACCCACTACCTGCAAGGGGTCTATTACTTTTACACCTATAGGTCCTGCATTGATTTCAAATACCAAACTATCGGCTTTACCGTTTGCCAATATTTCTTCTACCGTTGCTTTGGTAAGTCTTAATGCGTTACCTCCGTTTCCTTGTCCTTCCAATTGTGTTATTTGAGGTTGTGTTCCATATACCGAATTAGCTATGGTTCCGTTTTCTTCTATAGCATTCTTGTGAGGAATAACGGTGTATAATTTAACATTTTTATTACCTGCCAAATAAGGAGCTTTTTGACCGAACAATCCGTCCGGATTATCAGAACTGGTACCATAAGGTTCATAATTATTATAAGCATATGCTATTGCCATATAATAATATTTTTGGTGATTGATAAGTCTTTCTCCGAATTTATCTTCCGTGAGTTCAAAACTATGGGAGATACCATTATCAACACCTTCCACCTTAGACTTCGGAACTTCTGTGCTTACCGTTGCATCATATTCATAATTAATCAACGTGGCCACACCGTTTTTAATATCACATTGGAATGCCAAACGAGCTTTGCTGGGATCGGTTAATTCGGCTGCACCTACATTGGCATCTGCTAATTGATAAATTTGGTATCCTTCAAATTTATAATATATATCATGGTATATGGTATCTGATTTTTCTATAGCTCTTGTATAGGTGGTGTCATATACTGTATACACCAAAGAATCTTGACCGTTGATATCTAATAATGTATCTATTCTCACCACTTGTAAAGTATCTACTTCTGTATCAATAGATGATTTTACTCTGTATCTGGGAATAGAAGGATCTTCTTCTTCGTAAAGTTCTTTATAGTTGTTTGAAGATGCCGAATTGGTAATGTAGCATATCACCTTTTGATCCATTTCTTGGAATACCAAATCAGGAGCATCAGGACCGTCCACTACTTTAAAACAGCTTTCAAACAAAGTTTGAGCTTTGTCGTCCACGGCTTTCAAAAGTAAAACGGAAGCCCAAGGAGTTCCTGTTGCTCTTGCCCATGGAATACCCACAGTGATATAGTTGATAGAACCGGCCTTCAAAGTAAACGGACCGGCAGACTGCATAAAACGACGGTCTTCAGGAGCATTACCCACTGCTTCTTCTGTCCACAACAAGCCGGGGTTTTCTCCTTTGGTACCCCAATTACACGGGTCGGTGTCACCGGGAAACATAAAGTCACATTCAGGAGCACCTGTACCGGTTTGGCTATAGTGACCATTGGCACCATAACGCATAGGCGTGTTATCTTTCCAAATACCTCTTAACATATTGTAATAGTCAACAGCTATACTCGGGTCACCGGTATTGGAGTTATCGTTGTTGTGATATACAAAACGTCTCATACCAAAACGTTCGTTATCCACTATACCGTCACCAAAATTCACACCGTTGATAGCTTCAGCTCTTACGGGTACATAAGCAGTGGTATCTATCCAAGCTCCGCTTGCGGTATCAAATTTAAGATGCCATGTAAACTCTCTCATGGTTTCATGTGCGGTAACTATTTCGCATACATTGCCGTAATTTACCGAAAATGAAGGACCATAAAAATTGTCACCTTTATAAGACGGGTTATCATAACCGTCGGCATCCAAATAAGGACCTTGGAAAAAGTCAACACCTACTGCAGGAGGGTTGGCTCCATATTCGGTAGGAAGACCATTACCGTCAACTGCCGTACCGTTGTAGCAATAGCCCAAACCTCTTTCAACATCACATCCCACATAGTCGTCTTTTGAATATCCCAAATCGGGGTCTACCCATTGACTGAAATAAGTTTCGGTTAATTCATAAGTGGAACGGTTGATGATTTCATAAGAATAGAATGTCATATTATTCAATTCATCGGTGGTAGCAAAACCGAAGGCTTGGGCCCTGATTTCCAAACCTATAGACGGGCCTTTACTTTCGGTGTGGGCTGCACCTTTATCGTTGAATATCCACCATAAGGTGGCATCACCTTTCAACACTTGGTCTGCCATAATACCTCCCGTGGAAATATTATTTTGTGTTTCCATGGTTTGAGGCAAACGACCTTCAGCTGCCAAAGATCTGTTTTTTTCTGTCCAAGGGCACAAATCGTTGTCGAAATCATAATACGGATAATCACCATTGTCGGGATTGTAACTTCCGTCACCGTCAACATCCACGTAAGGAGCAATATACCAACTTTGCTTGGAGTTGCCGTCTATAGGGTTACCCGGCCATTCTTTAATTTCTTTAGGCATGGTATAGCCCGGTAAGTTAAAACTATCTCTATGGTTTCGAGCCATTACTTTGGTCATGTAAAAATGTTTATCGTACATTGAACATGTGGCTTGGTCTATTGTTGCATCACTCAACAACAGCGGCCCCGGCCAGAAGTCGTTACCTATCTGTTTGAATCGCAATGCAGCCAATTTTAACTGACCTGCAACGTCCATACCACCAATCCATAATGCTGCGGCAAACATGGAAGAGGCATTACCGGATTTAGGGATGAAATATTGCGCTTTACTGCTTTGAAACCACATAGAACCACTGGTTTCGATATAAGCACGAACGTTGTTCACACTTAATTGACTTGAACCGGATGCAGGTACACATTCGGCAGCCTTTCTACTCATAACAGTAGCTTTTCGTACAGGGTCTCCAACAAATAACTCTGCCTTTGCTGTGCCCATAGTCGTCAATGATGCTACTATAACAATACTAAATAGTTTAACGATATTTTTCATTATGATATCTTTTTCTTAATTTTTTACCCTATTTACTAAAAACTAAATGCAACACCTAATTCTGCCGTCATAGGAGAACCATGTGCGTTGATTCCTTGTACTCTGATCCTATAATAATCCGTGAAAGATTGAACATTTTCTTGTGCTGCTATATATTGTTGAAAATCATTAGCGGTTAAGAAACCATCATCAATCGGACTTCCTGTATAGGAGTAAACTGATCTTACTTTCTTAATATTAAACAAATTCATCATGGATACATATACTCTTAAATATCCGCTCTTTTGTTTTCTAATATCCTCATCTTTCTTTATAGTGAAAATAAAATCTTTCCAGATTTTCATATTGCAATCTACCACCCAAGGCATACGAGAACCGTTGATGGCTCCTTCTACACTTCGGCTGCCTTGATTTACTATGGTTGAATAAGCCACGCTTGAACGAGTATACGGCAAACCGCTACCCACGCCTAATTGCAAACTAAGACCGGCTCCTTGTAACCAATTGATTTCTCTTGAACGACCGTTTTCCAATGCTTTGGTGGAACGAGGTCCGTTATAATCATTGCCGAAACCGAATGAATATTCAAAATTGAAATTGATTTTATGACGTTGGTCATAATCCAATGTGGTTAAAGTACGCAAGTTAGGTTGTCCTGAACGAATTAAAGCCAAAGTGGAACTTGCATCCGAACCGGTACCTTTAGCAAATTGTAAAGTATAGCTTGCTCTGAAAGATACATTCTTCACTCTACGCATGGTTAAACCGAACAAGAAACCTTGTGTGGTACCAAAGTCCATATTGGTGTAAGAATAGTAACTTTGAGGATAAGCTTGGTTATAGTGATAAACCACTACTTGATCACGTTTTTCGCTATAATATGCTTTGAATTCAACTTTTAAATCTTTGGTGATTCCTTGTTGGAAACCCACTTCGTAATCTATGCTTCTTTCAGGTTTCAAACCAGGGTTGGCGAATGTTGAAGATGCACCTGCAAATTTTTCAAAATAGAGATACGAAAGCGGATTCAAACGTTGGGAAGCGGTGTTGGTAACTATATTATAGCTGGCGGAAAATACCGAACTTTCACCTACCACAAATGAGAAAGAAATACGAGGAGAAAGGGTAATACCTCCGTTAGAGAATGTAGGTGTATAATCTGCAAATGCCTTATAATTTACTTTTGTTACATCCGATGCACCCGGAAGGTCTTTTAACAAAGGTAAAAGGTTGGGTTGTCCGGCAGCGGCTGCCAAAGTAGCGGCATCGGTTACCTCATTACCATCGGCATCGTACCATGTTAAACCCTTACGATATGCGGTAATGGTTACATCTTGTGAGGCAGCATCTTGTACATATACGTAATAATCATCACTACCGCTAATAAAATCAGGAACATAAGTTTCTTTCGAAATTAAACCTGCATTTTGTGCTTCTTTTACAGTATATGATTCTCTATACAAGAAAAGGTCTTTAACGTAAGGTTGGTTATTGTCAAATATGTCTAAACGCAAACCTAAACTGAAATACAAACTCTTGATAGCAAATTTATCTTGAATGTAAGCAGCCATACGTATGGGCTTGGAAGCTCCTATAACAGAGAAATCTCTTTTAGAAGATTTATCGCTTTCATTAAACCAATTTTGCATATCCGACATGGTGATGGCTTTGTTTATTTTCTTATTTCCGGTATAATTATAACCGTAATAAGATACTATATTGTTACCACCGTTAAACAATTCTTCTGCACTGAACATATCCAAAGAATAGGTGGAAGGATCGTATGCGTCTATGTCTATCCATTCATCTTCTGCAGCACCTAATTTAGCTCTTATGTTTTTGTCAAATGTGCTTTGGGCATCCACACTGACCAAACGTTTGTAGTCAACGGTGTCTATCATTTGACCGTTTTCATCATAATAGAATATAGGATTGTTTTTATCCAACTCTTGAATATGTGAATTGGCATATTGACGCATTAATGTCCATAATCCTACAGGAGAAATGGAATAACTGCGTGAGGTGGTTTGAATATATTCAAAACCGAATTCTATATTATGGTCTTTTCCTTCTTTACCTTTAATATCAAACGATACCATTGCTTTAGCACCTATACGGTCACTGGAGGAATAGCCGTTACCGTTGTAAGGAATACCGGGAGCGGTAAACAAACCATATGCCGCAGAACCCGGATAATCTCCGTTACGCAAACCTTTGTATCTTTGAAGATATTCATCGTTTACTATAGTACCGCCTGCACGTTCATACGCTCCTAAAGTATATTGAGCCAAAGCGTAATTTTGTGAACCGGGGGTGAATTTTACATCTGATATATAATAGGTGGAAAGAGCGTTGGTGGAAATGATTTCACCATTTTCAAGCTCCACTTCCTGATTACCTTGATAATATTTGGACATAGTATGTTCAAATTTACCTATATAACCATAGTCGAACAAATTATCTTTATGAATATGACTATAACTATGACTATTGGATTGAATATAATATGCTTGTAAACGATAAAATGCATTTTGGATTTTAGCATCTTTGTTGGAATTGAAACGTTGGGTGAAACGAGCATTCACATTCCATGATAAGGAATTGGACATGCCGTTGTTAGCGGAATTAAACAAAGAATTGCTGAAGTTATAACTTCTTCCGCGACCATAGGAAACGTTTCCTGTGAACATTAAGTCAATGTTTTTGGGAGTACGTATGTCTATTTTACCTGCCAACTGTCCTGAATAAGACCATGAATTTTGCAAACGATGAGCTCTTTTTTCTTCCAAAGAAAGAATTTCTCCTTCTTGATAAAAAGTAACATAATTGGCATTCATGGCCACTGCTGCCGAAGAAGAAGCATCGGCTGCACGTAAGGGGTTATGTATTAAATAATCTATCGTTTCTTGACTGGCTCTGTAGGAACCGCCTCTTACTGCACCACCGGTGCTGTAACCGGCTTCACCGGAAATTAAATATCCTACCTTGGTAGCGCCTTCTTTTTGTTTGCCTATAGGACCGGAAAAGTCAAACTGCAAACCAAAAGAATTATAACCGTCTATACTACCTGTTGCCTCTACATTTCCGTGATGTTCACGAGAAGGGCCTTTGGTTTCGATTTCTACTACAGAGGTAGCGTCACCGTATTTTGCAGGAAGAGCTCCCATCAAAAGAGCCATTTCTCCGATAGCACCTTGAGGAACGGAAGATGTTTTAACACCATCAACATAATATGCCGTTTGCCCGTCACGATTACCACGTACGTTCATACCACCACCGGAACTTACTGTAACACCGGCCATGGTGGACAATACGTTGGATACGGATTTACCGGCCATATTATTCATTTCTTCCGAGGTAACCCTATCTTCTGTAACTGTTTGATCCTTAGAAAACAACGGACGTTCTGCAACAACCTTTACTTCCCCTTTTACTATGGCGGAAGAACTCATGGTCACATCTTGAATCTTAATTTCACTACCATGCACTTCCAAGCCTGTTAAGTTATATTTGGCATATCCGGTAAAAGTTACAATAAGGTCATATTTACCTGCCGATATAGGTTTAAGTGTATATTGACCGTCCTCATCCGTAACAGCTCCCATCACCAACGAGCCCTCTTGCATCAGCTGCACATTTGCAAACTCGATGGGAGTTTTTCCATCTGTTTCGGTAACTTTTCCTTTAATCGTAGCATTCTGCCCTAAAGCCATACTACCCATAAATAACACTATTACAAGTGTAAAAAGTATTTTTCTAAGCATATTCATAAAAATTTTATCCATTACTTTTTCAGACTGACAAAAATACCAATATTTTCAATACAAAATAACTTTTTATATAGAAAACAATGCTGTTGAAAACTTAAATACCTAATAAACAATCTAATAAAATTGTTCGTATAATAGTTTCAACAATTTTTTGTTGAAATAAAAAAATCAGTCCGGAATGCAGGCGGGTTTGAACCGGCCACCCATGCCCTGTCGGCGGTATTCTTTCTTTTTAGCCCGTATTTGTTTTTTTATACGCTTGCGTGTATCTTTGCTTTGATTTTCCAAATGCCGCTTGTAGGCTTTTTTATATTCTTTATAACCTTCTTTCCTCTTTTGCTCTTGAGCTTTGGCAACTTGTATTTGAGCTCTTTCTCCGGCAGTGCGGCACGAACTTACGGTAAGACAAAAAACGGTCAAAACCAATAATATAATACTGTAATGTATATTTTTGAATATTCGTCTATTGAACATAAATTTTAGGTTTTGTGTTTTTCTTTTTTGGCTGCCGGAAACAATACATTATTTAATATTAATCTATATCCTTCCGAATTGGGATATAAATTCAAATCGGTAGGAGGGTCACCGACATAATGTTCGTAATCTTCGGGGTCGTGCCCGCCTAAAAAGGTGAAAGTGCCTTTTCCGTAACTTCCGTGAATATAACGCACTTCATCCATGGCTTTATTTTCTCCCAGTACGGTAATATTGGGTTTTATTTTGTCTTTTCTAAAAGCCGTTGTCTGACCCATAAACCCTCTGAGCACCTGATAGTGATTTTGACACAACATGGTGGGTACGGGGTCCCATTTGGCGGAAAAGTCAAACAAGGTGAAAAAATCACTATTTCTGTTGGTTCTATGCACCGAAGGATTGATATCTATATCCGACACCTCATATTCATAAGGATTGGTAGATATATGAAAATTATAAAATGCGAGGGTGTTGTCAAAGTTAAGTTTGTCTTGTGCATTAGGGGTCATAGGGTCTCCGTCAAAAGGAACATCACATATATCCACCCCTTCTGCCGCTAAAGCAATATCAAAACTGTCCGGAGCGGAACACATGGCAAACATATAACCTCCTCCTGCAACAAAATCCCTTATTTTTTTGGCTACCGCCAATTTCAACAACGAAACCTTGGAAAAGCCTAACTTTTTGGCCATGGCTTCTTGCTGTTGTACATCTTCTTTATACCATTGTGCGTTGTGATAATTGGCCCAAAACTTTCCGTATTGACCGGTAAAATCCTCATGATGCAAATGCAGCCAATCGTAACCGGGCAGCACTCCCGCATACACTTCTTCATCGTATATTACATCGTAAGGAATTTCGGCGTAAGTCAGCACCAAAGTAACGGCATCATCCCATGGTAATTTGTTTTTGGGAGAATACACGGCTATACGGGGAGCCTTGTTGAGTTTTATTTCACACATGTTTTCATCTTGCTGTGCTATTTGACTCAAAATAGCCGTTGCCTGTACATCGGCTAACACTTGATAACTCACCCCTCGAATTTTACATTCGGAAACAAAAGATTCGTTATAGGTACACATAAAACTTCCGCCCCTATAATTGAGCAACCAACTCACTTCCACCTCTTGTTGCAACAACCAATAGGCTATTCCATACGATTTTAGATGGTTGGTTTGAGACTTATCCATGGGGATAAGCAAATAGGAAGCATGTGTTGAAACTACTATCAACAAACAAAATGCCAACAGAAAACTATATTTTGCTTTCATTCCAAAAGCAAAATATTATTTCGTCGGCTTGGCTTGCATAGGGCTTTGTGCTTTTTCGGGATATTCCGCCTCTGCTTTAGGCTTTACATTTCCTTTTATCTGCAATTCCACCCTCGGTGATGCTTCTGCATTGGATATCACCGTTATTTTTTTGTTGATAACACCTATACGGCTGGTGTTGTATTTTACCCCTATCACGGCTGTTTTGCCGGGCATAATAGCCTCTTTGGGCCATGTAGGAACGGTGCATCCGCAACTGGAATATACATTGCTTAATATTAAAGGCTCTTTTCCCGTGTTTTTGAATTTAAATTCACAAGTGCCGTTATCTCCTTCGTATATAGTGCCATAATCATGTTCCATCTTATCAAACGTTATTTCAGGCACTCTTCCTTTTTTTACTTTGGAAGTTGTTTTATCTGCTTGTGCAAATGCCATATTAATACTCAATATGCATAACACTCCTATTAATGAAAACACCTTTTTCATAACATTGTATTTTTAATTATTTTTCTACTACAAAACCTTCTATTTTTATTTCCTCCTGTTTGTTGGAAGCATTGGTATATATCCACACGGCCTTATTAAACGGACCTTCTTCCGTAGGATTATAGGTTATTTTTATCACCCCCGATTTACCGGGAGCAAACGGATCTTTCGGCCAGTCTACCGTGGTGCATCCGCAATTGGTATATACATCCATCAACACCAATGTTTTTTTACCTGTGTTGGTAAATTTCACTTCCATGGTTTTGGCATTACCGATAGTAAGCCTGCCAAAAGACACCTGCTGGGTGTCTAATGCAAAATAAGCTTTCTCCGGTTGCGTTACCGTGGTTTTGTGTGTTGTTGTTGTCTTACTCTGCTGTGCATATATAGTAATATTAAATAGTGCACAAACCATTATCAAAACTACCTTCTTCATACTTTTGAATTATCTATACTTTTTGTATATACCAAAAGGATGCCAAACCAATATTTAACGGACTATAACATATCCGGATTAACCTTCGCGAACTTATAGCCGAACTCTGGCAAATAGGGCTTTCCTAATATATTTGACAAGAAATTGACATAGGCATCGGTAAAGATAAAATTATCGGTGTCGTAATAAGCATCTTGCAACGGCCTGTTTCCTATGCAACCCATATCTATGGTGGAAGTGTTATATTCCTCTAATTGCTCTCTGGGAACTATTTTATTCATCACAGGCATTTTACCGTAATCTTCTCTCAACAACAAATCCAACACTTTGTCGGCTAAAGTGGATGTGAGCAATTTGTCGTATTCACAACAAAAACCCGAACGAGGATAATAGCCGGATATTTGTGAGCGAGCGGATATTCCTAAACGATTGGAGATTTCGGAGGCTATTACACCGCTAACACCGCCAAAACGAGGATGTCCGTATTCGTCTGTTTCGGAGCTGGCATACACCATGCTCAATTTTTCGGAGGCTTCATCCCACCAACGAACACCTTCTGAAACTGCTATTATTAAATTTTTCTTTTCTTGGTATTTTTCTTTTACCACATTGAAAAATCTTTCTTTGCGTTCGGCTGTCATTTCATATTCGGGTACCAATGCCAATTCGGCACCGCCGAAAACGGCACTTCCGGTAAGCCAACCGGCATCCCTGCCCATTACCTCCAACACCATGATTCTTTGATGCGATTCGTTGGTAGAACGCAAATGACGGGCCATTTCACTCACTCTCAAAGCTGCGGTGGGATAGCCCGGACAAAGCACTGCTTCTATTTCTTTTCCCTCGTAAGTATGGATGGTACGGGTACGCAAATCGTTATCTATGGTTTTGGGGAAACCTATTACAGGAATACCTTCTCTTTCGTACAAACGTTTGGCTGCTCCGTTAGTATCATCGCCGCCTATGGTAATGAGTACATCTATTTTATAACGTTTGAGGTTAGCCACTATTTGCGGCACTCTGTCTTCAGGATTTTTTTCCGAAGGAAAAGGATTGGTTCTGCTGGAACACAAGGCTGTTCCACCATATGCACCATTGTACGGCTGATTGGTTAAATCCACTATATCTCCTTCTCCCAACAGGCCTTTCCAACCTTGGCGTATTCCATACACTTTAAAGCCCAGAATAAGCGCCCTGTTACGTATGTTCTCTATACTTGAATTAATTGCCGGAGTATCTCCTCCACCCGATAAAATAGCTACTGTTTTACCTTTGAATAATTTTTCTATATGTTGCATATCTTTATTTTTTATTCTAAAACCATTTTGCAAAGATACAAAAAACTATTCACATAACACTTAAAATCTTAATTTTTGTGAATATATTTTGCAAAGTCGCAAAAACGAAAAAAAATAATATTACCCCACGGCATGCTTATTTTAAAAAATGGTATCTTTGCTTTTTTTAAAAATATGAAAGCATATAATATTTTTTTGTGCGTAATGGTGTTGACAGCCATCATCGTGTTTATCTCTCTTTATTTTATCAAAGCAAGTTACGGCATATTTACAAACAAAAAATGGGGATATGCCATCAACAACAAATTGGCATGGGTACTGATGGAAGCACCTGTTTGTATATGCATGATATTGCTGTGGTTGTTCAGTGAACGACGCAATGAATTGGTTCCGTTTGTGTTTTTGATTATTTTTGAAATACACTACATACAACGTTCTTTCATTTTTCCGTTTTTAATACGGGGCAATAGCAAAATGTCAATAGCCACCATGCTTATGGGAATTGTTTTCAACATTGCCAATGCCGCCATGCAAGGCTTATGGCTGTTTTATTTGGCACCTGCAGACAAATACACCGTAAAATGGCTGGCATCACCCCAATTTATTATAGGCACACTGTTGTTTTTTACAGGATGGATTATTAACTTACGCTCCGACTACCGCATACGCCATCTGCGAGCACCGGGAGATACCAAACATTATTTGCCGCACGGAGGATTGTTTAACTATGTGACTTCTGCCAACTACTTTGGCGAATTGTTAGAATGGCTGGCCTTTGCCATACTTACTTGGTCACTGCCTGCATTGGTGTTCTTTATATGGACCTTTGCCAATTTGGTTCCCCGCGCCCACGCCATACACGAACAATATAAAATAGAATTTGCAGAAGAAATGGAAGGAAAGCATCTAAAAAGAGTCTTTCCGTTTATATATTAATTGACAATAAAATACATCAATAATGGAATCCAAACTTTTCACCCCTTATCAATTAGGTCCGATAACATTGAGAAACAGAATTATTCGCTCGGCGGCCTTTGAAAACATGTGTACTAACAATGAGCCGACGCAGCAGTTGGAAGATTATCATGTTGCCGTTGCAAAAGGCGGTGTAGGCATGACTACTGTTGCCTATTGTGCGGTGGAGCGTTCCGGTGCCAGTTTTGACGGACAACTATATATTCACGATGAGATAAAGCCCGGTATGAAAAAACTTACCGACGCCATACATGCAGAAGGTGCCAAAGCCGGTATACAACTGGGACATTGCGGCAATATGACTCACCGAGCTGTTTGTAAATGCACACCTTATGGTCCTTCCAGCGGTTTTAACCTTTATTCTCCCACCATTTATCGCGGCATTACAAAAGAGGAAATACACCGCATAGTGCAAAGTTTCGGAAAAGCGGTGGATTTTTGCCGTGAATGCGGCTTCGACTGTGTGGAAATTCATTGCGGACATGCCTATTTGATTTCACAATTTATCAATCCGAGTCTGAACCGCCGTCACGATGAATACGGAGGTTCTCTGGAAAACCGCATGCGGTTTATGAACGAGGTGCTGGATTGTGTAATGCAACATGCCAAAGACGATATGGCTGTGGTGGTGAAAACCAATATGACCGATGGCTATAGACGCGGAATGTCTATGGAAGAAGGCATGGAGGTGGTGAAAAATATTTTGGCGCACGGCGTTCATGGAATTGTATTGTCGGCAGGTACTGTCAGCCATACGCCCATGCTGATACTCGGCGGGGCCATGCCGCTGAAAACATTGGCATACTATATGGATATGAAAAAATTCTGGTGGCTGAAATTAGGTTTGGCCATCGGTGGCAGAATAGTTATCCCTACTGTCAAATATCACGAATTGTATTTCATGAACTGGGCAAAAAAATTCAAACAAACATTCCCCGATGCCAATTTTATTTATGTAGGCGGCATTCAAGGGAGGCAAAACTGCGAAACAGTGCTACAAGAAGGTTTTGAATTGATGCAGATAGGACATTTGCTGGTCAACGACCCCGCTTTTGTCAACCACATGAAAGAAGGGGACCAAAATTATCGTTCGGCTTGCAAACGCAGCAACTATTGCGTAGGAAGAATGTATAGTCTGGATATGCAATGCCACCAATGCATGAAAGAAACATTGCCGAAAAAATTACAAAAAGAAATTAACAAATTAGAAAAAGTATAGAACATGGAGCTTGAAGTAAAAGGAAAAATAATTCAAATATTACCCCTACAAAGCGGAACAGGCCGCAATGGTACATGGAAAAAACAAAGTTTTATAATAGAAACTTTTGATAAATTTCCCAAAAAAATATGTTTCCAACTGTGGAACGAAAAAACCGATAATTTTGAATCGCTCTATCCTGTTAATAGTATAGTGTCGGTATCTTTCAATTTAGAATCCAGAGAATTTAACGGCAGCTGGTATACCGATGCCCGTGCATGGAGAATTTCTCCTGCCAACGCACAACAGCCGGAACAAGCAACACCGCCACAAAACACCGGCACTCCGGTTTCGTCTTCTGCTTTACCCCCCGAGCCTGTAGAAGAATTTCCTTTGGACAACGATGACTTGCCTTTTTAAAAAAAGACAAAAACATAAAAAAAGAGGGTGACTGAAAATAGTTCACCCTCTTTTTATAAGCATTTTAACTATCCTTCTTTTAAATTTCTTTTTTAAAAGCTTTTAACGTGTTGATAAGCAATCCTACTATTGTCATAGGCCCTACCCCGCCGGGTACGGGAGTGATATATTCACATTTAGGAGCCACTTCATCGTATTTCACATCGCCTTTTAAGCCAAAACCCGATTTTTTGGTATTATCTTCCACCCTGTGTATACCTACATCTATTACGGTAGCCCCTTCTTTTACATAATCGGCGGTAATCATCTCACATTTGCCGATAGCGGCAATTAATATATCGGCTTGGCGGCATATAGCCTGTAAATTTTGTGTTTTACTGTGACACAAAGTAACGGTGCAATTGGCATAAGACAAATTCCTGGACATGAGTATGGCTGCCGGCGTTCCCACTATATTGCTGCGACCCAATACCACACAATGCTTGCCGACGGTATCTATTCCCGAGCGTTGCAAAAGCAATTGTATTCCCATGGGAGTAGCGGGCAGATAGGTAGGCTGGCCTAACACCATTTTTCCTACATTAACAGGATGAAAGCCATCTACATCTTTCAACGGATTGATAGCGGCTATCACCTTGTTTACCGATATGTGTTCCGGTAAGGGCAATTGCACGATAAGCCCGTCTATTTCATCATCGGAATTAATAAAATTGATGGTGTGGATAAGCTCTTTTTCCGAAATATGAGCATCTAATTTATATACCGAAGAAGTCATGCCGACTTCAGCACAGGATTTTTCTTTGTTAGCCACGTAAGTCTGACTTGCGGGGTCGTCCCCGACCAATATTGCCGCTAAATGAGGAGCTCTTCCTTTGTCGCTGCGCAATTGTTCTACTTCTTTAGCTATTTCGCTTTTAATTTGATTGGCTATTAATTTTCCGTCTATAATATTCATACTATCTGCGTTGAATGTTTTTGAGTGTATTTTTTATACCGCCGGTAGCTACCATTTTCATCATTTTTCTGGTGCCTTCAAATTGTTTCAACAATTTGTTTACATCTTGTATGGTAGTGCCGCTTCCGGCTGCTATTCTTTTACGACGACTGCCGTTGATGATGGCGGGGTTGGCTCTTTCTTCGGGGGTCATAGAACCTATTATTGCCTCTATCCCCTTAAAAGCATTTTCATCTATATCCATATTTTCCACGGCTTTGCCCATGCCGGGGATCATACTCATGAGGTTTTTCATATTCCCCATTTTCTTTATCTGGTTGATTTGTGCCAAAAAATCGTTGAAGTTGAATTGGTCTTTAGCCAATTTTTTCTGCAACAATTGAGCCTCTTTCTCGTCATATTGCTCTTGGGCTTTTTCCACAAAACCCACAATATCGCCCATGCCGAGTATTCTATCTGCCATACGGGCAGGATAGAATTCATCCAAATCTTCTATTTTTTCTCCTACACCTACAAACTTTATAGGCTTTTGCACCACATAACGGATGGTAAGGGCGGCACCGCCGCGGGTATCCCCGTCCAATTTGGTGAGAATAACCCCGTCAAAATTCAATTTGTCGTTGAAGGCTTTGGCGGTGTTGACAGCATCCTGTCCCGTCATGGCGTCTACCACAAACAATATCTCATGCGGATGCACGGCATCTTTGATATTGCCTATCTCCTGCATCATCTCTTCGTCTATGGCTAAACGACCGGCCGTATCTATAATCACCACATTGTGTCCCATGGTTTTGGCATATTCCACACTTTTTTTTGCCAAACTTACCGGATTGCTATTGCCTTCTTCAGAAAATACATCCACCTGTATTTGCTCACCCAACACTTTCAATTGGTCTATAGCGGCAGGACGATACACGTCCGCAGCAACCAACAGCACTTTCTTGGAACGCTTGGTTTTGAGAAAATGAGCTAACTTGGCACTATGCGTCGTTTTACCGGAACCTTGTAAACCGGACATTAATATAATACTCGGATTGGCCTTGATGTTCAACTCCGTATGCTCACTGCCCATCAATTGCACCAATTCATCATGTACTATTTTTACCATCAACTGATTGGGAGATACGGCTGTAAGCACATTTTGACCCAATGCTTTTTGTTTAATATTGTCTGTGAGCTCTTTTGCTATTTTATAATTAACGTCGGCATCCAATAAGGATTTCCTTACTGCTTTCATGGTCTCGGCCACGTTAATTTCTGTAATACGACCCTGACCTTTTAAAATTTTAAAAGCTCGTTCAAGATTATCGGTAAGCGATTGAAACATAAAAATTTTTATTTCTTATAATAATTGAAAACAATATGCAAAGGTAACATTTTTTTTGTTACCATTCCGCTATCATTTCAACATGCGGTTAAATATCACTTTTTTGTTTTTTTTTGTATCTTTGCAAAAATATTTATCCATAAATTCACAAACATGAAAAAATTGATGTTGACATTGGTTGCAATTCTATCCTTTGCAGCTTGTACTCCAGAACAAATTGAACCTCTGCCAGAAAATCGTACAGACTATGTGGTAACGCAAATAACATGGTACGCCGATGCCTCTAACCATAAAGAGGCTACGTATGAATATAATGATAAAAATCAACTAATTAAAAGAACTCTCAATTGCACTTTTGAGGAGTGGAATGGTGTGAAACACTCTGTTTATGTTGATTCGTTGTATTATCAAGATGGCCGTGTGTGTAAAATAACCCAAACCGAAAATGGTTTATATCGTCCCGATCGCTTGTTCTTTTACGACAACGACGGTCGTTTGATTAGAACCGAGTATGGTAGCAATGTCACTTGCTATGCCTATCATAATGGGTTGCTTGACAGCATTTATTCCTCCGTAAATTCGAAACAATATACCACCTTGGAATATGACTCAAGAGGAAATGTGGTGAAACAACACACGCTCTATCCAAAAATGAATTCATATGGAGAGCCAACAGGCGAATATGAAATGAGAACATATGAATACGAATATGACAACAACCCACGTCCAAACTTCAATATTGACAATGTTTTTACATATGAGCCTATTTTCGGCATGGGCACTAGTTATCCGACATACGTCCGCAACATCTCTCCCAATAACATGACACGCTATAGTGGTGGTCCCGAAATTTGGGAATATACATACAATGAACAAGGGCTTCCATTGACAATGATAGATGAAACCCGTACTCCATATAAATTTACATACCGCCGTGTAAGATGAGAAATTGCGTATAATCCTTCCTTTCGGGTATTTAACTGCTAAGCGGGTGAATAAACAATTCAACGACCCCGGCGAAAAAATCGATGAGTTGCGGAAAGACGAATAAATATGCCAATAAACATTATTATACACACCTCTAAAATAATACTTTCATTTTTTTAGAGCATTTTAAAGAGATTGATTATTTTTTTGTATCTTTGCAAAATATTCATCCGAAAATTCACAAACATGAAAAGATTAATGTGGACGGCTGTTGCAATTCTGCTACTGACGGCTTGCCGGCATGAATTGCATTTCCTTACCGACAAAGACTATCGTGCTGAAGTTCATGCTGATTTTGCTGCCCGCATGGCAGAATTTCCCATGTTGAAAGTGCAACTCGACACTTTGTGCACTGCAGAGCGTGAAGCCATGGAATTTCTCTATGCTTATATGCCCTTGTGTGATTTGGCGGACTATCATCCGGATTTCTTTCTGCAACAAGTACGCTACGCTTTCCTTGCACGTGACGAGATGCCGTGGGGAAGGGATGTTCCCGAGGATATTTTCCGTCATTTTGTGCTGGTGTATCGTGTAAACAACGAAAATCTCGATACCGCCCGCATGGTCTTCTACCGCGAATTGAAAGAACGCGTAAAAGACATGAGCATGGAAGAGGCAGCCTTGGAAGTGAACCACTGGTGCCATGAGCATGTGGCCTACCGTGCAAGTGACAGTCGCACCTCGGCACCTTTAGCTACCATGCGTACCTCATTGGGTCGCTGTGGAGAGGAGAGCACTTTTACCGTTACTGCCTTGCGGTCGGTAGGAATACCCGCCCGCCAGTGCTATACGCCCCGTTGGGCTCACTGCGACGACAATCATGCATGGGTAGAGGTCTATGTTGACGGCGAATGGAAGTTCCTCGGTGCCTGCGAGCCCGAACCGCGACTGAATATGGGCTGGTTTTCGGTGCCTTCCACACGCTGCATGATGGTGCATACCAAAGCCTTCGGCAAGTACAAAGGCGATGAGGAGGTGGTACGCCGCACGAACTTGTTTTCCGAGTTGAATCTGCTCAGCCACTACGCTCCCACACGTCACCTTACAGTCAGAACCCTCACAGGCAATGGAGACCCCATGGATAGTATCACCATCATGTTCAAGATGTACAACTATGCCGAATACTACACCCTTGCCACTTATCTCACCGACGAGAATGGTGAGGCTTCCATAACAACGGGTCTTGGCGATATAATGGTGTGGCCTACCAACGGTTACAGGCACTCAGAGCAAATTTTTGATGTAAGGAAAGATAGTGTTTTGGAACTTCATCTGTGCGGTACGCCGGGTGAACTTCCCGAAGATTATGAGTACGAGATAGTCCCTCCTGTGGCGGGCGATCCCAAGGTGGTGGCCACCGAGGAGGAGACCGCCGCCAACGCCAAACGCTTAGCCTATGAGGACAGCCTCCGCAACGCCTATACCGCCACCTTCCCGACCAAGGACAACTACAAACAACTCCCGAAACCCAACATTAATATCACTGATGAGCAGGCATGGGAGATAATACACAAGAGCGAAGGTAATTACAAGGAAATAATCAAATTCATAAATGCATGGCCGGGAGGACGTTCTTTAGAACATCTATATGATTATTTGAAATCCTATTCCGACAAGGATTTGCGTGATATTGCCGCCGATGTGCTGCAATCTCATGTTACAAATTTTGACTGGCATAATCATCAATTAGGGATTGGTAGTATAATATCAGGTAAAACACTGGAATATGATGTTTACAAAAAAGGCCTCCTCCCCGCCCGCATCAGCAATGAAATGGTACGTCCTTATAGGGAAGAATTGGGCAAGGTCTTTTATGGCATGACGCAGGAACAAATCCGTCAGTGGGTGATGGACAGCATCGTCATTGACGACAGCAGCAACTATTACAACTGTCCCATCTCGCCGGTGGGAGTCTACAAACTACGTCGTGCCGACAGACACAGCCGCGACATCTTCTTTGTGGCTGCCTGCCGTGCAGCATGCGTTCCCGCCTACCTTGACAATGCCACCAACACCATCTACGTTTGCACCGGTGACGCTGAAAAGCTATGGAAGAATGGTCAATGGGAAGCAATAAGCTTTGAAGAAAAAACAGCGGTGCAACCCACCGCTAAGCTGACTTTGACCTATAAGCCGACCAAAGAGTTGAAAAAGCCTGTATATTGGTCGCATTTTACCCTTGCCAAATTGGAGAACGGCGATTTGCAAACCTTCGACTTCGAGGATGACCCGC
>DBXT01000042.1 GCA_002309615.1 Bacteroidales bacterium UBA1205 | reverse complement strand
TGAGAGAAGAAAGATATGAAAGAAGAGGTAGATCGGGTATTATAATAGTGATACTCATAGTGTTAGTAGTTCTTGTTGCCTTGTTTTGGGCCATGGGATGGATACGTTGGGAACAAGAGCCGGAGTCCAAGGTCGCTACGGAAGCAATTTCGGAATTGTCTTCCCCTTCCGACCAAACAGCCAATCCGCAAGATTTTGAAGACTTGCAAAAAGAAGTGGCACAGCTGCGAAAAGAAGTGGAGCAACTCAAAAAAGGAAGTGCCAAGACCGGCACTACGCCATCTGCTACCGCTGCGACAGCCAAGTCCGCTCCGGCAACAACCTCCAATGTAGCAAACAATTCCAATGCACTTACATTGGCTAACTACAATCACGACTGGGTAGATTCAAAAGCAACGGTAGCCTTAAAAAACAATACCAACCGAACCATTACCTCTGTTTCGGGGCGTATGATATACTATGATATGAATGGCAATATGTTGGATTATCAGGATTTCACCAAATCTATTGACATAGAATCCGGCATGGTAAAAAGTTTTACTTTGAATGGTTACGGATATAGAGATGAATATGCTTATTATAAAAGTAAAATTGTACCAACTAGTCCCGACCGCAAATACAAGGTGGAGTTTCAATTGAAATCTTATAAAACCAATTAAGTTTTCTCCTTTAAGGCGGAGGATTTATGTAAATATAGGAATCCGTTCTAATCATGGAAATATTCCACGGAATATACAAATTCCAATCGGATGTAGAGACGATGTGCACATCGTCTCTACATCTTTATTTCAGCAATTGGTACACCAATTCATCCTCCCATTTGTTGTTGCGGAAAAACCATTCTTTACGGGTGGAGGTATGAACAAAGCCGGCTTTTTCAAACAGGCGTCGGCTGATGGTGTTTTCAGCGGTGAGCGTACATGCCAACTGATGCACATGCAAGGTGTTAAAAGCATAATCTATCAACAATTCCAAAGCTTCTCCTGCATAGCCTTTGTTGCGGCTGTTGCGTTCTATAAGCACGCCTACTTCGGCACGAAAATCCCGCGGACTGAAATTGAACAAGTCGATAAATCCCACAGCTTTGCCGTTGGCACAATCGCATACCACCAAACGCAGTTGCTTAGAACCGTAAATATCGGTGCGGGTGGCTTCCATCACATATTGTTCCAATGCAAAGGAAGAATAGGGCATCACCGTATCGCTTACCGCCCATACTTCTACATCGTTTTCAAATACGTATAATGTTTGAACATCGTTGAGTTCCAATGGTCTGAGAAATACTTTTTTTCCTATCATAATAATCGTTTTATGCTATGCAGTTGGTGTGAATATTCGTTTCTTTCTATGCAAAAAATACCGGTTTCGTCTATGCGGTCTATCCTTACTTTTCCGCTTGCATGAATAATTTTTCCTTCGCCTAAGAGTAATCCCACATGGGTGATTTTACCATTGCTATTGGCAAAGAATGCCAAATCCCCGATTCTTGCTTGCGAGAGTGAAACGGCTGTTCCGCAACGATTTTGTTGGGAAGCGTCTCTGGGTATGGCTTTGCCCATGATTTTATATACTGCTTGTGTAAATCCGGAGCAATCTATGCCGAAAATAGTTCTCCCCCCCCATAAATAAGGGGCATTGAGAAACGAAAGGGCTACGGATTCCATCAGTTGGTTAAAAGAGCCGTCTATAAGCGTTTGTTCTTTGGTTTCCATATTGCTATAAGAGGAGGTGGTGGAAATAATCGGCACCTTAAAGAGTTCCGTTCCCAAGCAGATGGTATGGTCGTCCATGGAGGTAAAGGGCAAAGTGGCTCCTTGCGGGATGATAAAAGCACAATTCCTTATCTTGTCATGCACTTCGGTGAGTGTATTCACTATAAGGGGGCGGGTGTCAAGATAATATTTTTGATAAGCACTGGTGTGCATTAAGGCTATTTGCTTAGTGTCAATATATCCTTCGTAGTTATCAAAAAGGGTGAGAATTTTAGCCCAGCCGTTAGACTCATAATTGATGATTTTATAGGCTTCGCCAAACAACAATTGGGTTACCATTTCCGCTTGGTGCGATGCTGTTTCCCTTACAGGCATCACCGCTATATTACAAAATGCTATTGCTTCCATTATTTTATGCTGAAATTTTGGTGGTACAATCCGTCAGAAGTGTATATTTTGATGATATACATTCCTTTGGGTAGATGAGCAACGTTGATAACGGCATGGGTATGGTTGATATGTGGTGCAGTGCTGATTTTTTGCCCCAATATATTAAATATCTCCACCCGTTGTATGGGTGTTTGCTCTGTTTGTATGTTCAATATCTGATATGCCGGATTGGGATACACCTTACATTCTTTCCGTGCTGTTTCTGCTATGCTTGTAGATGAGCTTTTTTGTTTGATAACAATAAAATTGGTATCGGTTTGATTGTAAAAATATATGGTTTCTTCTCTTTCCGTGTTGCCGAAGTTGGCGCGTTTGGGCCATACGGTTACCATTTGCGTACCGATATTGGTATCGTATTGTAATACAAAATGTCTACTTGTTCCCATAGTCCATTCATTACCGGAGGCGGTAATAATTTTGAAGCTATCCGATGCATTTTGCATATAATCCAGTTCCACCACGGCTTTGTCGGCGTATATGGATAAAGGATTACGCGTTATTTTGATCATTCTCACATGGCTTTCTGCACGCAGGCAGATGGTGTCTTTTTGTATGCCCGTGTTGTTGTGAGTGGTGGTGGTGAGTACTAACGAGGCGTCTCCATTGCCATTGGTAGCGGAAACGGTAAGCCATGAGGGCACTTTGCACACTTGCCAAGCCATGTTGGAAGTAATGTGGATGGTGTCGGTGGCATTTTTTCGGCTACTTACGGACAACGATTCGGGATATACATTCAGATAATTGTCGGAGGAAGTTTTGGGACATAAATATATGCTTATCGGGGCAGTGGCGGTATGTTTGCCGTTAAGCAATACTTCTGCTGATGTTTTCCATATATTGTCTATTTTTTGCAATAGCGAGCCGTGAATATCGAGTTTGCCTGTATGGTCGGCGGTAATCAGCGGCAAGGCTTGTCCTTCGGCGGTGTCGCCGGTGGTATAGGTATAATATGTTATTGCAAACGATTTGGAAAATACTATCGGCATATCAAAATGTATGGTGTTCCATGCGTTGTTTTTAATTGTTTTTGCAGGCAGGAGCAGAGTGCGGATAACGGATGCCGGTTTTTTGCTATTGTTGGCATTGCATATTTCCACTTTTATATAGTCGTTGTCGCTCATGCTGTTCATGTTGCCGAAATATATGGACATGGAGTCGGAGACCATGGTGTCGTTCAAAGCGAAAAATTCACCTACGGCCTGTAAATTATCCGGCAGCAGCACTTCTTCTAAAAGGTCGTTTTTATCCATGTTATGGTAGGCATTGCATATATCTACAGGAGCGGCGTTTTGGGTAATGCTTACTTGGACGGTATTGTATGGCGTGGCAAATGAAACGGAGCTGCTGAGGGTATTGTGTATATGGTTTTCATATTTGGTGGATACATATACATAACTGGTGCCGCTATTGCCCGAAAGGGTGCTGAAATGCAGCCATGAAGTATCGGCGTTTTGTATCACCCAAGAACCCGTAGCCGTTACTTGCAGGGTATCGATGTCGGAAGCCGAATGAGAAAATTTTATATTGGTCTTGTTCACCGAAACATTAGTAACCACTGTGGAGTAGGTAAATTGTATGCTGTCACCGGCATTGGTGATATTGGAAATGGTGATGCCGTTGATAACGGTGCCGTCACAGAGAAATAGGTAGGGGTTGGATTGATTGGAAATGGTAGTTCTGCCCGTGGCGGAACTAAAATGGGCTAAGCTGAGGCTGCCGTCGGTGGTGGTGGTGCCGTTAGGCCGGTAAACATATATCTCATCAAAAGTGGTGGAGCCGTCGTAACCGCTGTTACCGTGGAAATTCGGATTGATACGGTATACCAATATGCCGGAACCGTTCAAAGGCGAGTCAAAACTATTGGTAAGAGCCCTGCGGTATTCCAGTACCAAATATTCATCGCTGTTGTATATCGGTATTTTATAGGCTATTTTATCGGTGGTGGTGCCGTTGGCGGGATATAAAGTATAGGTGCCCGGTTGGGTGATGGTGATAGGAGCACTTACCCATTTGCCGTATTTATATTTCATGTATGCTCCCAATCCTTGCGGTTTGCCTCTGTTAGTAGAAGCCATCAAATCCCATCGTCCTACGGGGGTAAAGGTGTTATCGGAATAATGATACAAATCGGGGGCGCCCAAAGTGTGCATGAGTTCATGGGTGATAACACCCACGGTGTTGTCGCTCTCTATCAAAAAGTTGTAATCATACACCCTTAGGTTGTTGATATAGGTGGTGGCACCGGAGGAGTACAGCGACCAGCGGTGGGGCCACAATAGTTCGTTCCATCCGTCGGTGGCACCGCAAATAATAAATGCCACATTATCCACTTTTCCGTCGTTGTCGTAGTCCAAATTGAGATTAGAAGGAATTTGACCCTTTACCGCTTCCACAGCTCTGTGCAAAAGCATGTGTTCTCTTGTTGTGCGTTCGTTGGAAGAGGTGTATCCTTGCGGATTGGTGGAGGCATCATAAGGCGAATAGTAAGCCCTATTGTAAATATCGTGGTACGATATGATAGTAGTGTCGGATTGAAGGGGGAAAAAGTGAGTACGCAAATAAAATTGTCCGTAGGAAACCGTACGATAATAATTATATACCGATACGGCTGTAGCGGAGGAAGAATCATTGAATTTTGCACATTCTGTAGGGTAATCGGTATAGGCAAAAGTGGTGTCGTCGGCAAAAGAAATGAATATCACCAAATTGTTTATCATCCCTTTGTTACTGCCTGCTACCGCTTTGTGTTCTTTATAGCGAGCATATTCAGCTTCCCATGCTTTGCGTTTTGCCAATATCTTTTCTGCCGACCATCTCGCCCTAACGGGTAAATTCAAAGAAGTAGGGTCGGCTTCTCCTACCACATACGAGGAGTAGGTGAGGCTGTCAGCCATAGGTAGTGCATATACATAATAGCCCGTGTTGGGATTTTTTACAATGGTGTATCCTAAGGAATCGTGCACATAACGATAAAATTCATCGCCTGTGATAAAGCAGTTAATCACTCTTCCGTTCGGCTGGGTTATACTGGTGGGTACATCTTGTAAATAGGCTGCATTACAATATATAATGCTTAAAATGAGGATAATTGTCAAATTCCATTTTTTCATTTTTCAGGAATGCTTCTGGTTTATATAAAATGCAAAAATAGCATTTTTTGCTTTATTATAGGTGAAGTTGCTTCAAGAAAATACATCTTTTGCCATATTTTATAGTATCGGGTCTACACACATCACCTAACGTTTTTTTTTCTTTATTTTTTGCGGATAGTAATAATAAAAAAATGCTATCTTTGCATCGTAAACCGAGAAAATATATTTGGGAAACAATAATAATTAATCTTAAATTCAACCGATATGAGAAAATATTTTATTTCTATTAGTTCCATGATTATGGTGATAGCACTTTGTATGAGTTGTGGTCACAAACAACAAGAAGAAGTTACGGAAGAAGCATCGGATATGCAAAAAAAAGTGGAAGCATTTGCCGATTATGAACTCACTGCCGATTTAAGTCAGTTAACCGATAACGAACGTCAGATATTGAGCATTTTTATCGATATAGCCGATATCATGGATGATTTGTTCTGGCAACAAGCTTTTGGCGATAAATCTGTATTGGATACCATTACAGACGAATGGACAAAACGTTATGTTGCAATTAATTATGGAGTATGGGATCGTTTGGATAATTGGAAACCGTTTGTTGCCAATTGGCCGGAAAGGGCTCCGGGTGCACAATTTTATCCTGCCGACATCACAAAAGAAGAATTTGAAGCTTTCGCCGATACCAATAAAAACAGTTTGTATACCATGATAGTTCGCAATCAAGAAGGTAAATTACAGTCGGTATGGTATAAAGATTATTTTAAAACCCAATTAGACAAGGTGTGTGAATTGATGCAAAAAGCTGCCGATTTGGCCGAAGACGAAGGTTTGAAAAATTATCTTACCGAACGTATCAAAGCATTCCAAACAGACGATTATTTTTCAAGTGATACTGCTTGGATGAATATGAAAAACAGTAATATAGACTTTGTAGTAGGTCCTGTTGAAAATTATGAAGACCAGCTTTACGGACACAAAGCCGCCTACGAAGCTTTTGTATTGTTAAAAGATGCTGAAGCCAGCAAGAATTTAGCCAAATTTATATCTATGTTACCTGCTTTGCAAACCGAATTGCCTTGTGATCCTAAATATAAAAAAGAAGTTCCCGGTACAGAATCGGATTTGAATGTGTACGACGCATTGTATTATGCCGGCGATTGTAATTCAGGCAGCAAAACCATTGCCATTAATCTTCCCAATGATGAAAGAGTGCATTTGGAAAAAGGCACACGCCGTTTGCAGTTAAGAAATGCCATGCAGGCAAAATTTGACAAAATATTAATGCCTATCGCTAATATTTTAATTGATGAAGAACAAATTCAAAATATCAAATTCGATGCATTCTTCTGGAATGTAACTTTCCACGAAGTAGCTCATGGTTTGGGTATAAAAAATACCGTTACGGGCAAAGGTGCCGTAAGAGAAGCTCTTCAAGTGCAATATAGCAATTGGGAAGAAGCCAAAGCCGACATTTTGGGATTGTATATGGTACAAAAATTAATAGAAAAAGGGGAAATCACCAATATTACGGTAGAAGAAGCTTACACTACCTTTATAGCAGGATTGTTCCGTTCGGTTCGTTTCGGTAGCGCCGATGCTCACGGGCAAGCCAATATGATGTGCTTCAATTTCTTTGAAAAAGAAGGTGCATTCATTCGCGGGAACAACGGAAAATATCATGTAGACATTGACAAAGCCAAAATGGCTATGGCCAATTGGGCTGCTTTGATATTAAAAGTGGAAGGAGAAGGCGATTTGGACTATGCCACATCGTATAACAAAGAAAATTCGATAATATCCAACACTTTGGCAGCAGACTTGGAAACCATTGCCAACAGTAATATTCCTGTGGATATCAATTTTATACAAGGTAAAAAATCTCTGAAATTGAAATAAAATCAGCATATACGATAAAAAAACAGGCTGCCATGCAGCCTGTTTTTTTTTGTGTTTTAAAAAATACCGGCGATTCTTAAATTCTTTCCAATGCCGTTTGTACCAATTGTTCCATGGCGGGGTGGTAGTCTCGGCTGAAAGTTTTGGTAGCCCTGTTGGCTATCACCACGCAAATGGTAAGGGCTTTGTGACCCATAATGCGACTCAGCCCGTACAAAGCCGAAGTCTCCATTTCCATATTGGTAAAATGCATATTGCCACATGATACGTTTTGTAATTGCTCGCAGAAATTGTCCATGCCCAATTCATGGCGGAGAACCCTGCATTGCGGGGCATAAAATCCGGAAGCGGTAAGGGTGATTCCTTGCGGCATGTCGTAAGCCATGCGGCGGAACATATCGCTGTTGCATGCTATGGCATAAGGACGAGGAAATTCCGGTTTCCATTGTACCGCTTGCAAAAATGCGTTTTCAATGTCATATTCATGTATGTCGGAAGAGTGTTGATAATAATGTATCAAACCATCCATTCCCAAACTATATCGGGAGGCAATAAAACTGTTTACTTCCATATCGGGGTGCAAGCCGCCGCAAGTGCCTAAGCGGACCAACTCCAAAGTGGTGTGCTCCGGTTTGACGGTTCTTTGTTGCAAGTCTATATTCACCAATGCGTCTAATTCATTGATAACTATATCTATATTGTCTGTTCCCATGCCGGTGGAGAGTATAGAAATACGTTTTCCGTGATAGGTACCCGTGTGTACTACTATTTCTCTGTTTTGTTTTCTCACCTCTATGGTATCCAAATGTGCTGATATCATGGGTACACGGCCGGGGTCGCCCACCAATATTATTTTGTGAGCCAACTCCTGCGGTTGTAAATTCAAGTGATATACACTTCCGTCTGCGTTGACGGGCATTTCCGATGCTTTAATCATATTCTATTCCATTTTTTTATAATACATGGCATATAATCCTATAAATATCATGGTGAGCATAAGGGACAAAAAATTTATTTGTAAACTTTTGCTCAATATACTCGGCATGAATAATAATCCCATTTGTGCGGCAACGTACAGGTGAAAACCTATTCTGCGCATTTTCATCATGGCTCCGGCTCCTACCAGCACAAGTATGGCAGTGCATGCCAACACCAAATAGATATATTGCGGTATGGAGGTGTATATTTCACCCAGTTGGGAATATAGTTCGGCGAATATCGGCGACATAGAATTCTTTGCTTGTTCTATAATGTCAGGCAGTTTGTGATAAAGAAGGAATACAAACATATATGACATAAGAGCTATGCCGTTGTTGATAAAAGTAAGTATACACAAGGTGGTTAACCCTGCAGGTCGTCGGAAGATTATTTCATCTTCGTCCTGATAATCGGAATCATCATCTATATAGCTCATGGTAAATGTATTTATGCGTTGATTATTCTAAGTTTTCCAAATAAGCACTGCCTTGCCACCAGCGATTGTATTTGCTTTGGCTTACCATTTGCCACGAATGGCAGGGCTCTCCTAAGCAGTGTGTTAAATTTAAGATAGTGCGTTTGTAGGATACACATTGGAACAATATTTTTTGTTGCATTTGTTCCAAACGTTGCAATTTCCATTGATTGTTGTACTGCAACCATGAATATTCCCAAAAAGACGGGTGAACGGCACATTCTGTGGTACCGTATGCGGTGAATATAGGCTTTAGCAGATTGAATATGGCTTGGCGTAAAGGTGTAAAGTCAAAAAATGCCCGATAGATAAACGGAAATCTAAATTGTATGATATGTTTTTGCACGTTGACATGTACATCCAAATAAGAGAACACGCAAGGTATTTCCTTTTCCCCTTGCGGCCATAAGTCCGTAGCCGTGGTTTGCACATTTTTATCGGTAAGTTGCATATAACGCAAGCAATAATACTCTTTGTCCTGCGGAGAGATATTCATTTCGGGAAGTATCACACCCTGACGGGAAGTATTTGCTAAAGCGTGGTTAGCTATCAATACCAATTGCGGTTGCATAAAATAAATTTTAAAAATAAAGGGAAGAATGCATCTTCCCTTTATTTTACCAACAAGGGAATATTAATCCAAAACATGAATGGCCAAACCTGAACGTAATTTAGGTTCAAACCAAGTGGTTTTGGGAGGCATGATATTGCCGGAATCGGCAATGTTGATCAATTGAGTCATAGATACAGGATACAAAGCGAATGCAACTACCATTTCGCCTGAATCCACTCTGCGTTTGAGTTCACCCAAGCCGCGAATACCACCGACAAAGTCTATACGATTGCTGGTTCGTAAATCGGCTATGCCCAAAATTTGGTCTAATACATGTTTAGAAAGCACGTTAACATCCAATATTTCCAAAGGATCGTTGTTGTTGTAGGTACCTTCCTTAGCATTCATTTTATACCAGTGTCCGTCTAAATACATGCTAAATTCATGTAAACGGGCAGGTTTAAATATATCGGTACCCATATCTTGGATATCAAATTTTTGGGCTACTTTGTTGAGAAATTCATCTTTGTTTAAGCCGTTCAAATCTTTCACTACACGGTTGTAGTCAATAATTTTTAATTGGTTGTCGGGGAAATGTACTGCCATAAAGAAATTATATTCTTCTTTGCCGGTGTGGTTGGGATTTTGATTTTTGCGTTCCAAACCTATACGGCTTGCGGCAGCGGTACGATGGTGACCGTCGGCAACATAGGTGTAAGGCACTTTGGTGGCGAACAATTCTTCTATGCGTTTGTTGGTGGCCTCATCGTTGATTACCCAGAAGTGGTGACCGAATCCGTCTTCTGCAACAAAATCGTATTCAGGAGCTTGATTTTTTACTATGTTTTCCACTATGGCGTCTATTTCAGGAACTGCCTTGTAAGAGAAAAACACAGGTTCTATATTGGCATTGGTGTAGCGTGTGAGCACCATACGGTCTTCTTCTTTTTCTATGCGTGTGAGCTCGTGTTTTTTTATCACACCGTTGAAATAGTCTTCCGAAGAAGCACATCCTACTATACCGTATTGGGTTCTGCCGTCCATGGTTTGGGCATAAATATAAAATTTAGGCTTATCATCTTGAACGAGCCAACCGTTGGCTTGCATTTTTTTGAAGTTTTCAACAGCCTTGTTGTACACCACTTCGCTATGAAGATCCACTCCTTGCGGAAGGTCTATTTCCGCACGGGTTACATGCAACAAGGATTCTTTTTTACCTTCAGCCATTTGTGCTGCTTCGGCTGAATTCATAACATCGTAAGGTAAACACGATACTTTTTCTACTAAATTCTTAGGAGGACGCAATCCTTTAAATGGTTTTACTATTGCCATGTCTTTTTTATTTTAAGTTTAAAAAAATGTATTTCCAAGTTATTTATTTTTGAAACTGCAAATATACACCAAAATATTTTAAGATAAGATTTTTTTGACCAAAATATTTTTTTTGGCAAAACAAAGGCAGATAATAAAAATAAATGTTATTTTTGCCTTTTTATATCAAAAAAGATGAAAGCAGATAAATTCGCCGTAATAGGCATAGGTCATTTTGGCAGAGCCATAGCATTAAGTTTGGCGCGTAATGGTGCTGAGGTTATGGCCATAGATACTAATTATGAGCGTATAGACCAAATAAGTGATGAGGTTTCGTATGCCGTAAATTTGGATGCAACCGATAAAAGAGCGTTGTTGTCGCAAGATATACGCAGTTTTGATGTGGTAATAGTCGCTATAGGTTCAAATTTTGAGCAACGCTTGTTGTGTACAGCTTTGTTGATGGATTTAGGCATCAAAAGAATAGTGTGCAGAGCCATGGGTCGCAATCAGCGGATAATATTGGAAAAAATGGGGCTTACCGAGATACTCTCTCCCGAAGATGAGGTAGGAAGGTCGTTGGCTCGCCGGCTGATGAATCCCAGCATGGTATCGTATTTGGATTTGTCGGACGATTATTGCATCATGGAGGTGGTAGCCCCTCAATATGTGTGCGGAGAAGATTTGAAAAGAATAGACTTACGCGATAAATATAAATTGAGTTTGATTACCATCAAAAGAGAATTTCCTGAAAAGCAAGGGAATGCGATGGTGCAGAAAAAACATGTGATAGGTGTTCCCGATACCAAGACCATCGTACAAGAAGGAGATACTTTGGTGCTTTTCGGTAAAAGTCGCGATATAGAAAAATTTGTGGAGATAAACAATTAGCATGAAATTTTTTCATCGTATAAGGGAATATATTAAATTAGGCTTGTGGGATTACATTGAGCCGGTGCAAAATGTATTGCGAACATTGGGCGTAGTGGTCGCATTGTTTACCATGGGCGTGATTATCTGCTTTTACGGTTTTGAACAAACGGAGTTTTCCACGCAATTTTGTAATATAGTGGTGAAATGTAGTTTGGTATTCTATGTGATAAAATATTGTTGTAACTATATCTTCAATAAGCATCCTCTCAATTTTTTACGGCGCAACTGGTCCGAAGGTTTGGTGATATTATTGTTGGTAATATGGTTTGTGCTACGCAAAATATTCCATTTTCACTTCCTGGGCATACTCTTCGGGGATGATTTATCCATGAGCAGCGGCTTGATGTTGCTTTTGCAGTGCTATTTCTTCTTGTTGATGCTGATGGAGATGTCGGGTTTGGGACAGGTGTTGAGCAAATTAAAAGTAGGTCCGGCCGGAATGATGATAGCTTCATTTTTTATTTTGATAACGGTAGGAACCCTTTTGTTGATGTTGCCCGAAATGACCACCCGCGGCATATCTTTCATTGATGCATTGTTTATGGCTACTTCGGCAAGTTGTATTACAGGCTTGTCCACTTTGAATTTGTTTGCCGATTTTACCTTTAAAGGACAGATAGTGATGCTGCTTTTGATACAATTAGGCGGTATGAACATCATTTGTTTTGCCACCTTCTTTATGTCGTTCTACAAGGGCGGAAACTTACGCTATCAGTCTATTCTCAAGGAAATGTTGAACACCAATATGCAGAATTCACGTAGTCTTACTCGCGAAATCATGCTCTACACCTTTTTAATAGAAATGATAGGTTTTGTTTTCCTTTTTGTGTATTTATCTGCTACCAACATTTATTCGGAAAGTACTTTTAACAATGTGTTTTTCTCTTTGTTCCATGCCGTATCGGCATTCAACAATGCCGGCTTCAGCATAGTGGACGGCGGAATGCAGAATTCCATGTTGATACATAATTATTATATACAAACAGTCACCATTGTCATGGTGTTTTTCGGAGGTATAGGTTTTCTTACCTTGCACGATATGGTGAATGTGCGTAAAACCGGCGAACGCCGCCATTATTGGGATCGTTTGCAAGTGGCCACCCGTTTGGTGTTGAAAATGTCGGTGATACTGCTTGTTTTCGGTGCAGTAGTCTTTCTGTTGTTGGAGCACAATCATTTGAAAGGACATTCCACAATAGATAATATTTATGCCGCATTCTTTACTTCCATGTCTTGTCGTTCTTCGGGTTTCAGCACGGTGGATATTTCCTTCTTGAACACTTCCACCATAGTAATAATGATGGTGTTAATGATGATAGGTACTTCCTCTGGTTCTACCGGCGGTGGTATCAAATTGTCCACATTCTATGTGTTGGTAAAAACGGTGTGGGCTTCTATTACCAATCGCAGGCAAGTAACCATAGGCAACAGGGCTGTATCGTTTGATACCGTCAACAAATCGTTCATAGTGTTGCAAATCACCATGGCATTAGTAATAATAGGTATATTCACCTTGTCTATTACCGACCCGCAATTTCCTTTTCAGAAAATAGTGTTTGAAGTTATCTCAGCCTGTGGTACGGTAGGCTCGTCCATGGGTATCACCCCTTATTTGTCCGTACCGGGAAAATTTGCCATAGTGGTGCTTATGTTTATAGGACGTGTAACGGTGCTTACATTAACAGTTTCTATTTCCCGAAAAGCATTCAATAAATTCATGATAGCCAAAACGAACATCAGTATATAATATGGGAGGTTGTTTGCTTGTTTTGCTCTTCGGTTGTATAGGCTATTTCCTTACAGGTAGTGTAGGAGGGGCTTTCTTGGGCATGGTGTTGGGTAGCTTTTTTAATACCGATAAAAAAACATATAACACCCATAGTGCCCGCAGTCAAAATATTGCCGGCGAAATGACGGAAACCTTGCTCCATGCCATCGTGCAATTGTCGGTGGTGGTGATAAAGGCCGATAATAAAATGATGCGTTCGGAATTGTATTTATTTAGAGATTTTATATTACAGAATTTCGGGCAGGAAGTGGCTTCCGATGCCATCACCTATTTGCAGGAGATAAAAGATGAAAATATTAGCGCCGAAGAGGCTTGCGAAGAGCTCAACGAGAACTTGAACTATACGGAAAAAATGCAGATATTGCGTTTTTTGTTCCAATTGGCTTACGTAGATGAGTCAATTAATAATAATGAGACGGCTTATATATCGCATATCGCATCGTTGCTGCAAATACGGCAGCACGATTATATATACATGCGAGCCACATTTGAATATACACAAAAAAGTCGTTATCAATACCGGCAGCAAAGCAGCGGAGCTTATGTCAATGAGTCAAAATTAGACCGTGCCTATGCCGTGTTGGGTGTTAAAAGCACCGACGATAACGAAACCATAAAAAAAGCTTATCGTAGTTTGGCCGTAGCCAATCACCCCGACAAGGTACAACATTTGGGAGAAACGGCACGTCAAGCAGCAGAAAAACGTTTTAGCGAAATATCGGAAGCCTATAATGAAATTAAAAAAGCACGAAACTTATAACCAAGCAAAAGCATTTTTAAGCCAAGAATAAAAAATTTTTTTTGTTGAATATCGTTATTATAATACCAATTGTATTGCATTGAGCAAAAAATATATAGCATGGTTAGTCGCTTTGATGATGACGTTTCTGTCCGCCTACGGCCAAGAAAACTCGTCTAAAAAAGTTAAAACCATTGTTATAGAAAATGATACAAATATTATAGATATCAATTCTTTAGTATGGGGAAGTGTTAATATTATCGGTATTGAGCGTTATGAATATTCAATAGATTATCTGCAATCCTTGTTAATAGTTCGAAACCCTGCCATAAAAGGCAGGAGTGTGACCGTAGAATATAGAACCTATCCTTACTTATATGGCAAAAAAGAGCAAAATCTGCCTTTATCCGGCATAGAGAGTAATATTTATGCTCCTATTTCGTCTTTTGCCAAAGAAGTGGGAGCCTCTAATAGTTTCAGTGATGTGTTTTCCGATGCCATGCTCAATAGCAGCGGTAGCTTGTCAAGGGGCATATCCTTGGGCAACACCCAAGATATGATAGTCAATTCCAATTTGAATTTGCAATTGTCCGGCAAATTGAGTGAAGATGTGGAAATATTGGCAAACATCACCGATGAAAATATTCCCATACAGCCAGAAGGCAATACGGCGCAATTACAAGAGTTTGACAAGGTGTTCATACAGTTGAAATATAAAGATATTGCCACCGTTTTGGCCGGCGATATAGAAAAAACGGTGTCGGACAATTATTTTATGAAATTTTCCAAAAAAGGGCAGGGTTTGTTAGCCGATACCAGATTTCATTCCGCCACCAAAAAAGGAGATACCATACATTATAATGTGAATTTCACGGGAGCGGTGGCAAAAGGCATATACGTAAAACAAACCATAGCTGCCATAGAATCCAATCAAGGTCCGTATAAATTGCAAGGTAAAAACAACGAAACTTACATCACCGTGTTAGCCGGTAGCGAAAGGGTGTATATAGACGAGCAGTTGCTTATAAGAGGGGAGGAGAATGATTATGTTATTAATTATAATTCAGGCGAAATTACTTTCACTGCCCGTTGTCCCATTACGGTGAACAAGCGTATAGTGGTGGAATTTGAATATGTGAATCATGATTATTTGAAATCCACCATACATTTAAACACTTCCTTGGAGAGCAAAAAATGGAAAGTGGGTTTTAATTTTTTCAATCATCAAGACCATAAAAACCAGCCCAACAACATAGACTTAACCGACGCTCAAAAATTGATGATGTCGCAAATGAAAACCGACGGTCTGGATTTGTATGTATTGAACATGACCCGTTCGGAACCCAATTCCAACGAGGTGTTATACACGCTCACCGATACCGTGGTAAACGGCATATCTTATGATAGTATTTTTGTATATCAACCCGCCGGTGACAGCAATGTATATCGATTGGGTTTTATGCTTGTCGGGGCCAATCAGGGAGATTATGTATTGCAAGAAGGGGCGGTTAATGGCAGGGTGTATGTATGGGTGGCTCCCAAAGGCGGTGTTCCGCAAGGAAATTATGCACCCATACAGCGGCTTTCCACTCCCCAGCGGGAACAAATGTTTACTTTAGGTGCGGAATATAAGGTGCATTCCACTACCACCTTAAGTGTGAATGCTGCACTTTCTAACAATGATAAAAATACTTTTTCCAAATACGACAATGCTGACAATGTGGGGGCGGCTGTACAAGTGAAAATAGATAATTGCACTCCGTTGTACAACAAAAAGAAAGCGTCTTCGACGGGGAACAAATCTTCGGTGGGGAAAATGTTCATCAATGCGGAATATGAGTTTAAAAATAATAATTTCAATTATATAGAAGATTATAGAAGTTTGGATTTTAAACGAAACTACAACGTATCGGATAGTTTGGCCCGAAACACGGATCATTTTGTCGGAGTAAATATCAATTTTGTGCATTCTTACGGTCAGGCGGGCGTTGCTTCTTTTGCTTATATCATTCCTCGGGAACAATATATTGCTAATAAAAATGCTTTGTGGTTACAGTTCTTACGGAACGGGTATCATGTTAATGTTCAGGCATCTATGATGAATCATAAGCAAACGGATTTTAATAGTAACTATATCAAGCATGGTGAAATATTGGAAAAAGCCTGCAAAAAGATAGTTGTGGGGGTAAAAAACGATATGGAAGTGAATTTATATCACACCTTCAACGGCGGTTTAATGCGGGAAAGTTTTGCTTTTAACGAAATAACAGGCTATTTGCGTAGTGGTGATAGTTTGAAGAAAGTGAATTTCGGCTTGTATTATACCAATAGAATAGATGCCGGAGAACGCAACAGTGTATTGGTAACGAATATGATAGCACATCAGTTAAGAGCGGATATGCGTCTATTGCAAACAAAAGGGCAGCAGTTGAATTCCGTGGTGTCGTATCGTAATACCACCGTAAAAGACAGCATAGGGGAAAACACTTTGTTGGCCAATGTGGATTATCAAGGGCGTTGGTGCAAGGGTGCCATACAATTGGGCTTGTTTTATGAAGTAGGCAGCGGTATGGAGCAAAAAAACGAATACACCTATCTGAAAGTCGCGGCCGGTCAAGGAGTGTATCAATGGATAGATTACAACGGCAACGGGGTGGAGGAATTGGATGAATTTGAAATAGCCAAATACAAAGATGAGGCGAATTATATCCGGCTATGGCGTTCGTCGGACACTTATGTCAAAACTTATAACAATCAATTTGCGGGGAGTTTGATATTACGTCCTTCGGCCGTATGGCGTAACCAAACCGGATGGAAAAAGTTTTTTGCCCGTTTTGCCAACACCACCACCTATCGTTCTTTGTATAAAAACACACTGTCAACTATGGTCGGCTTGTTCAATCCTTTTTATGTCAACGATAACGACACCAATGTGGTAACCGCTTCAAGTACGTTTAGAAATGCGTTTTCTTTCAATCAAATAAGTCAAATATGGGGCATGGATGTGATATACCACAATTCTCAAATTAAAAATTTGACGGTCAACGGATATGAATCTTCCGATATTTATTCTTGTTCGGTATCGGGAAGGTTGAATATCAAGCAATGGTTCACCTTGAATGCCGGTTATGAAAACGGGTGGAATATTCGCAAAAGTGATTATATGAGCAAAAATTATAAGATAGATTATCATAAGATGAATGCGGCATGGGTATATCAGTATAAAAATAGTTTCAAGCTGAGTTTGAATTATTCTTATGCCAATAAAGCCAACAATAAGGGAGAAGAAACTTCCGTGGCACACAATGCCGGTGTGGAGGCCAATTATCGTATTTTGCAGAGGGGAAATATCATGCTCAAAGCCAATTATTGCAATATAAAGTTCACCGGCAACACCAATACTTCGGCAGCATACGAAATGATGGAAGCTTTGCAGCCGGGTCACAATGTGATATTAGATGCCACGTTTCAAATCACCTTGTGGCAGAATATGCAACTTAACGCCACCTATCAGGGGCGTATAAGCGAAGGGGTGAAAATGAAACATGTGGTAGGGGTGGAGATGCGAGCCTTTTTTTAGTATCAGGTGCTTAAGCGGGGTGCTTGAAATTTTGTATCAATTCTTTATAGTAATCACCTCTTTGTTCAAAATTTTTGAAGCTGTCGTAACTGGAAGCAGCAGGCGAAAGCAGGCATGTTTTCCCTTTTTGCGTAATGTTCATGGCCAAAGATACTATTTCTTGGTAGTTGTTGCAAAAATATAGGTTGGGAATGTTCTTGTTTTCAAACATTTGCATCATCCTTTTTCCTGCTGCACCGGTGAAAATAAAGTTGCGAACCTGAGTTTGAGTAATGTAAGTTACCAAAGGGGAGTAATCTATGCCGCGGTCCATGCCGCCGAGTATAAGGGTATCTACATTGCTTATGGCTTTTACGGCGGCAATAGTCGCTTGCGGAATGGTGGAAATGCTGTCGTTGTAAAATACAATATCATGATAGGTGCCTACGTACTCCATGCGATGGGGTAACGGTTTGAATGTGTCCAAATGTTCAGACACCGCATTCCAGTCGGTATGTTTATTTACACAAGCCAAAGCCGCCATTGCTGCCGCAATGTTGGTGTAATTGTGTACGCCTTTGAGAGGAAATGTTTCGCCAATGTTTTTAATGGGCACATGTCGGCCGTTGATAAGGATAAATATTTGATTTTGATTATAATAGCTAAAAACCGATTCATCTGTATGGTCGGCAAAGGAAAGGGCATGCGATACCGGTGGTTGCTCTTTTATAAGTGCTTGTATGCGGGCATCATCATGGTGATAAATAAAATAATCTTCAGCATTTTGATGCAGGGCGATGTTGTATTTGGCTTTTTGATAGTCTTTGTATGAATTATAATGGTCTAAATGCTCTTCAAACAAATTGAGTAATATACTTATATGCGGAGCTCGGTGTATAAATTCCAATTGGTGAGACGATAATTCCAGCACTATGCGGGTGCGAGTGTTGATTTTATCAATGAGTTCAAACAAAGGCAGGCCTATATTACCTCCATATACGGTGTTCTCGTCCATTTGGTGCAGCAGGTGGTATATCAGACCGGAAGTGGTGCTTTTCCCTTTAGTGCCTGTGATGCCTATACATTGGGAGTGAAAGGCTTGTAGAAATAAATCGGTTTGTGAGCTGATGACGGTGTTTATATTGTCAAGTATGTTTTTTAAGCTCACCCCCGGGGATTTTATTACTATATCGTATTGGTTGATAGCATCAAGATAATCAGCTCCCAAATGAAATTGCAACCGCTTGTCAGGAGCCATAGCAGACGGAATATCGGTATTTTGATCAGCAATGCCGACAGGTGCTTGTGGAAGATATCGGCGGATAAAGCGATAACTGGATTGTCCCTCCCGTCCGAATCCCAAAAGCAGTATGCTTTTTCCCTCCAATTGTTGAAGTATGGTATCTATCATGGCTATTCCAGTTGTTTTTTTATGTTTTGTAAAAACGATTTAAGGTTTTCCAGCGATGCTAATATTTGAGCATTGGCATCCACCTTTTTTTTATCGGAGGCTAATTTTGTACGGGCTCCGTCCAAGGTGTAGCCTTTTTGTTTTACCAAATAATATATGCTGCGAATAAGGTGGATATCTTCCGGAGTATAATAGCGGGTACCTTTGGCGTTTTTGTATGGTTTTAATTGTGGAAATTCTTTTTCCCAAAAACGAAGAAGCGAGGTATTGACATTAAAAATACGCGAAACTTCTCCTATGGAATAATATGCTTTTTCGTTGTTTTGCTCTATATTTTGCATTTTCTGAAAGTAAATGAATAATGGACGAATATATAAAAATATGAAAATGAATTTTTTACCAAAATCACATATTTGTTAAAACACATATACAAATATAAAAAAAAATGTGGTAAAAACACGAAACATAGCGATTTTTTTTGTAATTTTGCCACCAATATAGCATAATAGTAAAACAAGATATTTCACACACCATGAAAAAATATTTAAGTTATATGGTTTTGGTCTTGGTTACATTAAGTTTAACCAGCAATGAACTTAATGCACAAGCGAACAGAAGACAACAGAAAAACAATTTTTCCACCATAGGCAAAAGCAATGCCACCATCCGTCACGGCATAGCCGTGCAGGCGGCTGTCAATCTATCGGCAAGGCCGGGGCAAATGGATATCATCCCCACTTTTGGTGCAGGATATGTGTCCACACAGTATTACGGAGTGGGTAATCGTTATATGCAACAGTCGGTTACCTATCAAATAGGTTTCGGCACCCGCGATAGTTATATAGTGCACAATGTTATAGGTACCTTTCATTGCAGTTATATCGGTAGACTGGATATGAGTCCGTTTATCTATGGTATAGCTTTGCAATTTGCCTTTAATTCCAAGGGGACAGCCCCATCGGAACGATATGGTGATTTTACCTTAAGACACGATAACGGTTATGCCAATTTTTACATTCGTCCCGAAATAGGCTTGTTTTTTCCGTGCGGCTATAAAACAAAAGCCAAAGAGGTCAGCCGTGTTTCGTTCAATATCACCTATGGTTTTAATATTAAAACTTGTTGGAATTGGGATGGAAATATTAAATCGGCAGTCAGAAGAGGCGATATGACACAAGAAGAAGCAGACCAATCCATATTTCCGTGGGCAGGTATGTGCCATCATGTAGTAACCGCTCGTTTGAATTTCAACATAGGCAACTATCGTGAAATGAAAAAATAACCGGCACGTGTTGACGGCTATTGTCAGAATTTTTAGAAAAATATTGTAAAAAAAAAATTAATAAGAGATGAAGAATTTTTTCAAAATGGTATTCGCTACCATGTTGGGTTTTATTTTATTGCAAATATTAGCGTTTATTATCATGCTGTTTATTATAGCAGGCATGGCTGCTTCGATAGGTAAAAAAGCAACGCCCGTCAAGGCAAATTCCGTATTGTGTTTGGAACTTAACGGAACCTTAAGCGAAAGAGTGGCAGAAGATCCGTTTGAAGGTTTGTACGGCGAAAACAAATCCAACATGGCATTGAACGATGTGTTGGAAAGTATCAAACATGCCAAAAATGATGATAATATCAAAGGCATATCCATAGAGGTGAATTCGTTGATTGCTTCTTTAGCCAGTTTGGAAGAAATACGCAATGCCTTGTCTGATTTTAAGAAATCGGGCAAATTTATATATGCTTATGGTGAAAATTATACGCAGGGGCAGTACTATTTAACATCGGTAGCCGATAAAGTGTTTGTACACCCCGAAGGCACGTTTGATATGCACGGATTAAGCATGCAGGTGATGTTTTACAAGCAGCTGCTTGAAAAATTGGACGTAGACATGCAAATAGTGAAAGTGGGTACCTATAAAAGTGCGGTAGAGCCTTTTGTGCTGGATCACATGAGCGATGCCAACAAAGAACAAATATCCGCCTTGCTGGTTTCGGAATGGAATCACATTTTGAATCAAATATCCGCTTCTCGCGGCATATCGGTAGAACAAATTAATGCCGATTGTGATGCTTTGTCCTTGTTCAGTAATTTGCAATATGCTAAAGAAAAAGGTTATATCGATTCTACAATCTATCAAGATGAATATACTTCTTATCTGAAAAAGCAACTCGGCTTGGATAAAAAAGAAGATATTTCTTACATTACACCCAAACAATACGCATCGTCGGCTATTACGCCTTCCAACGCAAAAAATATAATAGGTGTGGTGTATGCCACAGGAAATATAATAGATGGTGATGGTGATAATGGCACCATAGGCCGAAACATAGCAGACCAAATAGCGGATTTGGCGGAAGAAGACAATGTGAAAGCCATAGTATTACGCATCAATTCGGGCGGAGGCTCTGCTTTGATGTCAGAAAATATATGGAGAGAAATAGTACGTTTGAAAAAACAAAAACCCATAGTGGTTTCCATGAGCGATGTGGCAGCTTCGGGAGGATATTATATAGCCTGTGCAGCTGATTATATTGTTGCCCAGCCTACCACTATCACAGGTTCTATAGGGGTGTTTGGTATGATACCCAATGTACAAGGCTTGATGAAAAAAATAGGGGTATCCATAGATGAAGTGTCCACCAATAAGCATGCTTCTTTATTGGGTATTAACCGGCCGATGGACGGAGAAGAAAGAGAAGTGATGCAGCAGTTTGTCAATAAAACATACAGCACTTTTCTCACCCGTGTTTCCGACGGAAGAAATATTGCCACCACCTATGTGGATTCTGTGGGTCAGGGTCGTATATGGTCAGGTGAAGATGCTTTAAAATTACATTTGGTAGACACTTTGGGCGGTATAGATGTAGCTATCAACAAAGCCGCTCAATTGGCAAAAATAAGCAGCTATCGCATAGAATCGTATCCTCATATGAAAAATGTATGGGAAGAATTTGCAGAGTCTATGATGAACAAAACCATGCTATTGAGCAAACAACGTGCGGAATTGGGAGACATGTATATGTATTTCAATTATTTGCAAAACAGTGTTCAAATGAATGGCGTACAAGCTATTATTCCGTTTGAGTTTAGTATAAAATAGTATATGCTTACGCACCGAAAAAAACAACAGTTGTTATACCTTATATTAGGTTTTCTATTAGGATTAATAGTAGCTGCAATAGTCGTTTTTTTTGGAGTTATAAGGCAATTTACCAAGTTGCAGATAGAAAAAATAGAGCAGAAATTTCCTGCCACCAAAGATACCATAGTAGTGAATGTAAACAACACTAGCTCCCGTGTATTAAAACCGGCGGAGCAAGATAGCACTATCCAATTGGCAGATACCTTGTGTGACGAAACAGAAATGGATGAAATACAGGTGGATAGAATGATTAATGCCATAAGGGTGAATATGCATGCATTGGATACCAATATTGCCGAAACCAAAGAATTGGATGTGGAGCAGTGGGAGAGTCCTATGCGTTTTATGGGATACAAGCTTGCCAACAATAAATTGATAATATACGGAGTGGATATTACCGATGTGGAATTTGCCTACAAGGATGACAATATTTATTTATTGGTGGCAGGCAATAGTATTTTACTTTCTCCTTCTGATGAATTTTTGCATTTTTCCGGTTCTTTGTTTCAGCGGCACTCTTCCGCGGAAGATTAACCATAAATGTTTTTTTTGTATAAAAAATGGAAGACTATAACAATAGCAAAAAAAGTATAGTTACACCGATATTGTTATCAATAGTATTGGTAGCGGGTATGCTGTTGGGCTATATTGTCAACAATAAAAAATATACCTATTCTGTTAAAGGAATAGGCAATAACGATAAAATTGAAGAGGTGCAACAGCTTATTCAAAATTATTATTTTGAAGATATAGCCGATGAACAGCTTACCGATGATATGATACGAAGTCTGCTTGCCGAACTTGACCCGCATACATCCTATATGACCAAGGAAGAAACCAAACAATTTGAGGTGAATATGTCGGGTGAATTTAACGGAGTAGGCATACAATTCAATATATTGAAAGATACTTTGGCGGTTGTTGCCGTTACGGCCGGCGGTCCTTCTGAAAGAGCGGGTATATTGCCCGGCGATAAAATACTGAGCGTAGATAAAGAAAATATTGCCGGAGTAGGCATACAAAATAACGATGTATTACAAAAGTTGCGTGGCAAAAAGGGAACGGTGGTCGCTTTGGAAATATATCGTAAGAACACAGATAAAATTCTAAAATTCAACATTAAGCGAGAACCGATATCCATACATAGCATTCCTTATTATGGTATGTTGGCACCCCAAACAGGCTATATTAATATAGATAATTTTACGCAAACCACAGCCAGAGAGTTTCACGATGCTCTGCTTGATTTATCGCGGCAAGGTATGGATAAACTTATTTTAGACCTGCGGGGAAACCCCGGTGGTTATTTAGGTGCCGCTATTGCTATTTGTGACGAACTTCTGCCGGCAGGCGAGTACATAGTGTATACTCAAGGGAAAAATTATCCTCGACAGGATTATAAGGCGACCAAAAGAGGTTTGTTCCAAGAAAATAATCAAAAAGTGGCCGTGTTGATAGATGAATATTCGGCTTCGGCCAGTGAAATTGTCGCCGGTGCCGTTCAAGACAATGAACGGGGTATTATAGCAGGCAGACGCTCCTTTGGAAAAGGGCTGGTGCAAACACAATTTGTACTTCGCGACAGTTCGGTAATATTACTTACCGTAGCACGCTATTACACCCCTTTGGGACGGTGTATTCAACGCCCGTTTGAACAAGGAAAAGGAGAAGAATATTACAACGATATATACGCTCGTTATGAAAACGGTGAACTACAACATGAAGACAGCATCAGTTTTAACGATACGCTAAAAGTGCTAACACGTTCGGGAAAAGTATTGTACGGCGGCGGAGGCATCATGCCCGATGTGTTTGTGCCGCTTCTTTCATCCAACGATTATGTATATTTCAATCGTTTGTTCAACAGCGGTATCGTATATGAATATGCAGCAGAGTATGTGGATAATCATCGCAATGAATTAAAGTCTTTATATCCCGATGTGTCTTCTTTTATACATGCTTTTTCTATAACGGATGTAATGATAAAACAAGTGACGGAAAAAGGAAACAAAGAAGGTATACAAGGAATGTTGAGTAATATGTCTAAGCAGGAAATGCAAAAATGGCTCAAAGCATATATAGGAAGAATGTATTTGGGTGACAAAGCTTTTTACCCTGTTGTATATGAGAAAGATGAGGTGATATTGAAGGCATTAACCTCTCTTAAAAAGCAAAGTTAATGCAAATAAAGTGAAAACATATTACACCATACCGATATTCATTCCCGAAAAAGCTTGTCCTTACCGTTGTATATATTGCAATCAGTATAAGATAGTGGGTTGTAATAATATTATACAACCCGAGGAAATGAAAACGCTTATCAACACCTATTTGTCCACCATTCCGGCAAAAGCATATAAAACCATTGCTTTCTTCGGAGGCAGTTTCACCGGAATGTCCATAGAAGAGCAAAGTCATTATTTACAGGTGGCATATCAATACCTGTCTAAAGGGGAGGTCCAGCGTATACAACTTTCCACTCGGCCGGATTATATATCCCGACCTATATTGGAAAATTTAAAACGTTACGGAGTGAACATAGTGGAGTTGGGAGCCCAATCTCTTAATGATGAAGTATTGCGTTTTATCGGCAGAGGACACACGGTGCAGCAAGTGGAAACGGCTGCCGAAATGGTAAAAGATTATGGTTTTGAACTGGGTTTGCAGATGATGATAGGTCTTCCTACCGATACACATGAAGGAGCCTTGGCTACAGCAAAAAAAATTATAGATTTAAAAGCCCGAAATACCAGAATATATCCGACTTTAGTGATAAAAAACACCTATTTGGAAAGCTTGTACAGGCAGGGAAAATACGCTCCTCTTACTTTGGAAGAAGCCGTAAGTTTGAGTGCAGAGATATATGAGCTTTTTGATAAAAACCATGTAAAAGTGTTACGCGTAGGATTGCATCCGAGTGAAGGTTTGCTCAACGGAGAAAGTTTGGTTGCAGGCCCTTTTCATGTGTCTTTTAAAGAACTTGTATTGAGCCGTATATGGCAGAAAAGACTGGATAATGTTATGCAAAATAATGTTGCCGGTAAGGTGAAAGTACATGTGTCACCTTCTCAGCTGAATGCCGCAATAGGCTATGGCGGCAGCAATAGGAAAAAATACCAAGGAAGGATGCTGTTTGAGGCAGATGAGACTATAGAAAAAGATGCATTTAAAATAGAAATAGTCAATTAATGATAGTATTATACGATGCCCGTATGCCTCAAAAGGCTGCCGAAGCCTTGGCCTATTATGCCACAGCCGTCCCGTTGATTACTCACGGAGTTACCGATGATATACTCTCCGGACATCCCGATGTGTTTTGTTGTAATATTGAACCGGTGCCGGTAGTGGCTCCTAATATGCCTTTACCGGTGGTGCAACAAATGCAGCAGTGCGGTATTGATTTTGTGTTTGGCAAGCAAAACACGGGGCAGGGAAAATATGCAAATGCTCATTATAATGCCGTGGTGAGTGAAAATTATATTTTGCATCATATAGCCAGCACCGATGAAAGCATTTTGTGTAGGTGCGACACTCACAAACGTATCAATGTGAAACAAAGTTTAACCCGTTGTACAACCATAGCGCTCAAAAACAATATGTTTATCACTTCCGATGGCGGTGTGTATAAGCAACTGAAACAAAATTGTTTAAACGTTATGTATGTAGAATGCAGAGATATCCTCTTGCCGGGAGTGAAATACGGCTGTATAGGAGGCTGCATGGGTTTGTGCGAAGATACATTGTTTGTAATAGGCAGTATGAAATATTGTGCTCAAGGTGATAAAATGGTGAATTTTGTCAGCAACATGGGTTATCGTATAATAGAGTTGTACGACGGACCATTATACGACGGGGGGAGTCTTTGTTTTATGCAATAGCATAACCGGCATCTTCCGGCAAAGCCTTTAGTGCAGTTATAATATTTGGTATATTTTTCGTTTGGTTAAAACGGGGTTTTGACAAAAAACTTCGTAGCCGTTTTAATCCTCATTTCGGCTTGCAATTGTTTTTTTGAATTTTAGCGGTTAAAATAATAACCTATACCAAATTTTTGAACATTTGCTATAGGCATATTATTAGAGAGTGATGATATTTAGCAAGTTAATCTAAATACAAGCGATACTATATTATTGATTGTCGTATTTTAAAATTTCATCATGGATAAATACCAATTCCACTCCTGCTTGTTTGAACATGGCTTCCGATTCGGCACCGTCATGGTATTTTTTTTCGCACACCACTCGTTTTATGCCGCAATTGATGATAAGCATGGCGCAGGTTCTGCATGGGGTCATGCGGCAGTAGAGGGTGCTGCCTTGTAGCGATATTCCCAATTTTGCCGCTTGGCATATTGCATTTTGTTCTGCATGAACGGTACGTACACAATGATTGGTGATGGAGCCGTCTTCGTGGATGATTTTACGCATTTGATGTCCCACATCGTCACAATGTGGCAGCCCGTTGGGAGAGCCTACGTATCCGGTAACCAGCAATTGTTTGTCACGAGCTATCACGCAGCCGCTACGTCCTCGGTCGCAGGTGGCTCTTTGTGCTACAGTATTGGCTATTTGTATAAAATATTCATCCCATGACGGACGAATGTGTTTTTCTTGTTTTTCCATATTATTGTTCTATTTGGATAAGTATTTGTTCTATTTGGGCATGCAAACGGGCAATGTCGGCGTTGTTGTTCAAAGTGAAATCGGCCATGCTGATGCAACGACTTAAATTCTGTTTGTTAGGGTCGGTGTTGTGCATTTCCCTTTGTTCGTTGGCAATGAATTCTTCGTAACTCACTAAATCCGTTTCGGATTGTCTCAAGCGTATGCGCTGGTATCGCAGTCGGGCATCGGCATCTACCGCCAGAAGATAAAAATGCGGCTGGTTGCGAAGTGACAGCACTTCCCCTTCTGTGCGTATGGATTCTATAATAGCATTGGTGCCGTTGGCTTTTGCTTGCTCAAACAAACAATCGGTAATGTAAGAAGGACAGTGCATGGTTCTTAAAGCATTTCCTACCTTTACCATGCTGTCTCTATTAACGGGCAAGCCTTGTTTCTCAATTTCTTGTATTAAAAAATTGCGTACAGAATAATGGGTGTAGCCTTTACGGGCAACCAAGTAATCCACTATAGTGCCTTTGCCTGCTCCCAAAGTGCCTGTTATACCTATAATTATCATGTTGCGAGTATGAATATAAAATGCAAAGATACAAAAAAAATATTTTGCTTAGGGTTAAAAACAAAAAAAAGGCATTGTTTTCCAATGCCTTTTTGTATGTCGGGTGTTTTATTGTTTTATCACTTTGAGTGTTTGAATGTTGTTGTCGGCAACAAATTTAATAAAATAGCATCCTGTAGCCCATGATTGCATATCTATGGTGTTCATGCCGGCAGTAATATTCGTTTGCATCATTTGACGACCACGTATATCGTATATGTGCATTATGCCGTCGTTTTCACTTTCTATGTTGAAAACACCATTGGTGGGGTTAGGATAGCATGTAATGGTGTTCACCTGTGCTTCTTTCACCGATACTTCGTATACATACCACTCTCTGGAAGAAAGTTCCCAGTCGTCACCGTCTTCTATATAATTGTCTGCATAAAGAATATCGGTACTGTTCTTATATGCATAAGTTGTTTTTGTGCATCCTTCTTCCATTTGGCAGGATATGATAGAAGTAGGTTTGTTATTATTGTTATATTCGGTAAACATTGACATTACAGAGGAGGGAGAGGGTATAGAAATAATAAATTCCCAAGAAGTGTTGTTATGATTGTTATCAAAGGTGGCTGTAATATATCCTATGGTCATGTTCATAAATCCCATATTTCCTACAATGGATATACTATCTATATCACCAGCTTGGTTTTTATAAGGATAACCCGTTAATTTGTCAAAAGGCAGGTCTTCTCCATAAAAGTTGCCAAGGTTGATGTCAAACGAGTCACAAGGATAAAGCTCAAGCCCTAAAATAGGCAAAGTAGTGCTATAATCACTTACTCCGTAAGCATAAATAGCCATCATTAATTCCAATTCGGTTTCTCCCATTACATACATTTGGTTATCGGAAGTGCGTTGGCTGTAGTTATTATTGGTAATACTTATCATAGAAGTGTCACCGTTATCCAATACTACGGTATAGCTTCTGTTTCCTTGAGCATCGTACAGATGGCGGGTGATGATGGTGTCGTAATTTTCTATGTCGGTATAGACAGATTCAATAAGTTTGTTGTTATTGTAATGCATGGTAGTAACAGCAAACAATAGGGAGTCGGTACTACTTGAAAATTCGTAGTGTTCAATAGCGATAGGATTTTTTTGTGCCATGGTTATACCGCATAGCAAAGCCAAAAAGAATGTAAATAACTGTTTCATTTTTTAGTGTTTTTTATAATAGGTTATACTTCAATTTTTTTTACTTTTTTATCAATTTATATTGCTTGTATGCATGTTTGTTATTCAGTGAGATAATATACAATCCGGAAGCAAGGTTTTGAATATTGACGGATTGTAGTCCGGCATCAATAGTTGTTTGCAAATGTTTTTTTCCTTGCATATCGTAAACGGAAAGGGTAGCGGGTGAGTCGATGTTTTCTATATAGATGTAATCGGTAGCCGGATTGGGGTATATATTGATGTTGTTTGCGGGTTCGGTGCGGGGAATATTCAGCGGGTCGCAATAGTAAAACGATTTTTCTATCACCCATCCGTCCGCATTACGTCCGTATTGATTCATAGAGAATAACACACCATTGCGATAGGTTCGTTCTGTGCGTATGTTTCGCATATTGTCTATTTCTTGGAACCGTTGGGCACGTTCAGCTATCAACAATTGGTTGTTTGGGTTGAAAGTCTGGGTGATGGTAATAATATCCACTCCCGGAATCAAAGGCGTTTCCATCATCAGGCAACTGATGTTGCCGAATTGGTCATAGGTGATGGTAGCGGTGGCATTTTCTCCTGCATTGGATTTAGGAAAGAGCACTCCTACTATGGTGTCATTTTCATACACGGCAATACCTTTCATTTCTTCTACCCATTCGGTAGAGGATATTTTGCACGATTCGTTGATAAAACTGTCACATTCATAAATATCGTAACCCAGATGCTCCACTGCGAGCTTGTGATGAAAATTTTTTACACCGAAACTGCTTATTCTGTCCCTCGGTTTCCATTGTTGGTTATGGTATTCACTGCGAATATAAAATATTTGCTTGTTAACGGTGTCGTATATCCATTCTTTAAGCCCGACACTGTCTCCGTTGTGTAAATTAAGTTCGTAGATAATACGATTTTCCGTGTCAAATTGTCGTAAGGTGCTGTCTATATCTCCTTCTTTGGAAATATAGGTTTCGGATATGGTGTTATGGTGTTGGTCGTATTGATAAAGGGTGATGCCTGCAAAAGAGGAATCTTTCCCCTCAAAATCAAATTGATAGGAAATGCAAGAATAGGCTTGCCCGAATAAAAACATAGGGCAGACTATACTCAACCAACATAGAATAATTTTTTTCATCTTGTCCATGTTAAATATGTTGCAAAGATAACATTTTTTTTATTGTTGTCCGACAAATAAAAAGCTGAGGATGCAATGGGGTGAATTTTAGCAAAAGGCTGCATCGGGATTAAGCCCTGATTTATTTTTGAGGCGGAAGCATTTACAGCGGAGAACACGGAAATAAACTTGTGCAAATATCAAAATTGGAAATAGATAAAAGCTTGAAAATCGGCAGAGATAAATTGGTAGGTGACAAATATCACCATCACCACTATCAATAATATCAAAGGTAGCGGCAAGGTGGCAAAATTATAGCGGTACCAACGTTTCCAACGGTCAGGAAGCCAATGGATTAACATGCCTATCGCGAACAACAGCAACACTTGATAATGCGATGCACATATTTTACCTATGAGGGAAAAATCCCAAGCTCCGCCTATTTTTTCCACCATGTTTTTAGCGGTGTTCCAAGCTTCTTCGTTAGCTATTGCGGGGTCTAAGTTGGAACCGGAACGGAAAAACAAACGGGTAAAGGTGATGAAAACAAATGTGGTAAATACGGCCCATGCATGTGCAAGCCATTTCACCGGCCGGTCTGAAACGGCTATATGGTATAACATAGAAAATAAGGCACCTGCAAACAGAACAGCCGTCCAAACTATGCCTATTACAAATACAGGGGCAGGTGTTAAATATTCTAACAGCAGCATAAGCAATAGCAATGCCAGCATTACCGATGTTTTGGTATAATAATTGCGGCGTTTCCAAAATTCGTATGCCAGCATACCCATTCCGTTCAAGCCGCCCCATATCATAAAATTCCAACTTGCTCCATGCCATAAACCACCCAACAGCATGGTGTCCATCCTGTTAATATTGGTAAAAATGCTTTTTCTGGTGTCGGGGAAAATTATATATACCAGTGTTACCACAAGCATGATGGCTATTATGCTTATACTCACCCATATATTCTTCACCAAAAACATGGCTATGAGCATGATGATAAATAGTATGAAAAAAGTGCCGAAAGTGGCATTGCGGTTACCTCCCAAAGGAATGTATAAATAGTTTTGCAACCATTTGGAAAGCGACATGTGCCAACGTTTCCAAAAATTACCCGGATTGGTAGCTTTATACGGGGAATTAAAGTTTTGAGGCAATTTAAATCCCATCAACGAGGCGACTCCTATCGCTATATCGGTATAGCCCGAAAAATCGGCGTATACTTGTAAAGAGTAGGCAAACAGGGCAAATAAATTTTCAAAGCCGGTAAACATCAAAGGGTTGGAAAACACCTTGTCAATAAAATTTACAGCCAAATAGTCGCTTAATATCATTTTTTTTGCCAAGCCGTTGAGTATCCAAAATACGGCTATACCGAATTGTTTACGCGATATAAAATAGGGAGTGTGCAGTTGTGGTACAAATTCATTGGCCCTTACTATAGGTCCTGCCACCAATTGGGGAAAAAAGCTTACATAAAATCCGAAATCCAAAATATTGCTTACCGGCTCTATCTTTTTTCTATAGACATCCATAATATAGCTGATAGTCTGGAAGGTATAAAATGAAATGCCTACCGGTAGTAATATTTTATCTATGGAAAAATGTGATCCCGTGAAATAGTTGGTCCATAAAGCCAAATAATTCACCACTTCTAAGTGCAAGCCCAGCAAATTGTTGATTACATCCACCACAAAATAGGCGTATTTGAAATAAAACAGCACCCCCAAATTAAGCACTAATGCCAATAGTACCCATCCATTTTTCTTTTTAGTGTTATCGGCTTTATGTATGGCTTTACCTATAAAGAAATTGGTAAAAATGTCAAATACCAGTATCAAAACAAACATGCCGCTTGTTTTGAAATAAAAGAATAAACTCACAAAGAGCAAAAAAGCGTTGCGTAACAATAGCTTGTTATGTAAAAAGGAGAAAAACAGCATCACTACGGCGAAGAATGCCCAAAAATAGAACTGCGTAAACAATAGCGGCTGTTCTGCGTTGAAAGCAAATATGCGTTCCAAAAATGCGAGTATGCTATTCCATTCCATCTGATTGAGCTTTACGGGTGAGATGTTTTTCGTATTCTTGCAGTATCACATTGTACAACACATCTCCCCAAATGATATAGCCGGCATTGGTAAAATGTATTTTGTCTTTTTTTGCCAAACCTTCTTTCTCCCATTCAGCCATAGATTTAAGCCCGCCCATATAAGCAAACCAATCAAACATGCCTGTGTGGTAATAGGCTGCCAAAGAACGAAAAGCATATTCTACCAGCAATCCGTTAGGATTGTTGATATAGCTGCGTTTTACCTTGCGGTAGCTGTCGTTGTTGGTGGTAAACAACACTTGGCAATCGGGGGCAACGGAGCGTATGCGGGTGATGAGTTGTTTGTAATTTTGTATAAACACGGCAGTATCAAAATCGGTGCCGCTGGCATCGTTGATACCGATGGAAAAAATACATAAATCGGGTTTGAGCAAGCGTAAATCTTTCTCCAAATATTCACACCGTAAATACGAAGGCACGCTGGCGCCGTTTACTCCTATGTCCACATATGATAACCCGCCCCGATGGTGATCCGCATAAAAACCTCTCAGATAAAAATTTTCCCAAACGGTGTCGCTTACCGATTCAAAGGCTACCGTGAAGGCGTCTATGTTGGTATCCAAACGGAAACAATAGGCGGAAATGTTGGTGTCGTATTGTCCGTATGCCGTTAAAGTGTCAAGATAGATGATTTTCGGCCTTACCCATCCCGAATCACAATAACCTAATAGATATAGGGTAGAAAAGGTAAAACATATACTGTCATTGTTGCGCATGCTGATGGAGGCGGTGCTATTGGTATCGGCAGGCACTCCGCACATGCCCAGTATGCCCATGCTGTATTGTGCATTGTGTTGGGTGTTTTTACAATAGGTCCATTTTCCCGTGTGGGACGATTTATAGCTTACCGGATTATTGGTGCCGGCAATATGAAAAGGAAAGAGCATTCCCCTTGCCGATATCAATTCGGGATAAAGACGTAACAAATTAGAACGTGTTTTGTTGGTGAATACACCTGCCTGAATATGAGATCCTCCCATGTGCAATATGGTAAATCTGTTGTCTGAGCCGTTGAAGATGTAATCATCCAAAAGGGAAAAAAAATGGTCAAAAGCGGTGCTATCGCCGGAAGGATATGTCATGCAAGCTTGTGAGGGTTGATATCTCGGGGTAGCGGGAACGGGTTGGTGCAACCATTGAGCCATGCTTGTAAGGTACAACAACAGGACGATACCCAAATAAATATGCTTGCGTAACATGTTCCTTTTTATTGATTACTTTTCATTAAACGTTCCATCAATATGTCCGGAAAACGCTTGCGCATAACATAAAAATGATAATGCAGCAGAAAAGCATCTGACAATGTGGTGGCTATTTTCAAAGCCCCTGCTTCGGTAAAATGCACATAGTCTCCACCTGCCCATGCTGGTGAATGCTTTACCCATGAAACCATGGAATTTTTTCCTCCCATTACATTGTACATATCCCAATAGGCTGCATCATTTTTTAACACGGTAGCCTTTAAAGCTTCATTCATTGCAGGCAGATAGGTGTATGTCTGCATCACTCCGTCTATACGTTTAGACATATCGGAAGGACCGATAAACAGAATTTTAGCTTTAGGATTGCAATGATGTATATATTGTATTTGTTTGGCTATGCGTTCCATATAATTGTCTATGGCTTTTTGGCTGTTAATTTGCGGCATCATATTACCGCCATATTGCATTATTATCAACTGCACATTCATGTTGGCATTGCATTGTGCAAAAATTAACGAGTCCATACGGGTAAAAATCGTTCCCGAACAACCACGCATAGGAACATTGTCTATGTTCACACCCGAAGGGTCTTCCATGGATACAGCGTATATTTCTGCAGTACCATTCAGGTGTATGGTGGTTTGGCTGACAGCTTGGGGGAGCGTCCATGTTAAACGGCTTACACCCCTATTGGCTACGGCGATGGAACGCTGTTGTCCTCCACATACAGCAGAAAAATGGTCCGCATTATTGCCTATCAATAATACTATTCGTGAGAATTTTTGGGTTTCACTAAAAGTACGGGAGCCTGTGCTTGCTCCTACCGTAATGGAAGCTTCTCCGCTAAGTTGGGCCATATTGGCCAAAATACCATATCTCCTGTGTGAAGCCCTCGGTTGGGAAGTGTCTCCGTATACTACATACCGACTTAAATTTCCGGCATAATTTTGTCGTACCGTAAAAGAGGGTATCGTTTGTATAGGTGGAACCATGCCGGCTCCTTTGCCTCCGAATTGCTCTTGTATCCGATGACGAAACATGCTGGAAATACGGTCCATCTCTATTTGAGAATCACCATAATGCACTATATGAACGGCTTTATCCGATTTGTGTGCCGATTCTAAAATGGCAAACAGTTTGTCAAAATAGGTATAGTCATTATTAGGAAAATAGATACGGGCTGCATTATTGCGTACATAATTGCGATAAAATGCCAAACTATCCGTAGCAGTGGCCGAATGAGACATGGTGGCTTGTTCTTTTAATGCCTCTAAATTGCTTTCAATATCCATTTCCTCCACTTTGTTATCACTAATAATAGCACCAGGAGTAGGAAATGTAAGCGTGCATAAACCTATATTGACACCATTTTTAGGAAAAACCATTCCCAATAATGCCAATGCCGAAAATGTTAACAATATGAATACAAGAATTTTATAAGGTTTCATATTTCATCTCGTTTCGCCTATGCAATAAACTACAAAGATAACATTTTTTTATGTATCTACAAATACAACAAAAAGCAAGGCAATAAAAAAGAAAAACACATGTTATATTATTGTATATATTGTAAATACCTGAAAATATTGAAAAGATTTTTTTGGGGAGTTTAAAATGAAATTGCTGTAAGATTTTCAGATAAAACTTTTCTCTGCCAACTGACAAGTTGCAGAAAGGAATGCATCACCTTGTTGCCGTAACAATTGCTGCAAGCCGGCATCGGAGAGAGGAGCAAAATGATAAAAATATTTCCATAGTTCCTTCAATCTGTTGACAATAATGGTTTGGCATGGAAAATATTGCTGATAAGCACTTATGAGATCTTGATAAAATACGGCAAAACGCTTGTTTTTTTCTTCGGCGGAAATCATATTTTCTTTAATTTCTTCCAATAAAAAAGGATTTTGCAACATACCCCGCCCCAACATGACGGCACGAAGATTCGGGAATTGCCATGTGACAGAGCAAAAATCTTCTTTTGTAAAAACATCTCCATTGTAGCATAGTGGCAGGCGGCAAACCTGATAGCAAGTTCGAAACGCTTGTCTATCGGCTTCACCTTCATATTGTTGTATTCCCAAACGGGCATGAATAATCACCTCATCCAAAGGATAGTTGTTCACCCTGTTTAAAATAGCAATGGATTCTTCGGCAGAAAACATGCCTAAACGCATCTTCAAAGAAAATTTTACCGGAGAGGTTTCGCATACTCGGTCAACAATTTGCTCAATTTCATCCGCGAACGGCATTAGCCCGCAGGCACGCCTTTTGCGGGTAATTTTCGGCATGGGACAACCTAAATTCAAATTCACTTTTTCAAAACCCAAATCGTAGAGATAAGCGGCCGTATCGGCTATATCTTGAGCATTGTTTCCCATTATCTGCGGTATAAGGGGCAAGGTATCCGATAGCGGATAGGTGTCAGAAAAATACGAAGGTTTAAGGTGCGAAGCGGGAACAGCTGCTACAAAAGGAGCCATAACAGCGTCAAAACCACCAAAGTGGTTAAAAAACACGTTGCGAAACAATCGCAAGCTTATGCCATGAAAAGGAGCAAAATAGAATTTCATCTTGCAAAGGTAGCATTTTTTGACAAAGTACATCCATTATAAAAGGAGATAGTGCTATCAAAGATTGAAAGAAAAAATGCTTTGTTACAGATGTATATGATATAATAAGAGGAAGAAAAGTATTTGTTTTGGTGTTAAGTAAAAAAATGCTATCTTTGTATTTTACATTAAAAAATATCATCATGATGAAAAAACAAAATATTTTCTTTGTATTTACGGCAGTATTATTCTTAATATGCAATAGCATATACGCACAAAAAAGCATTACGGTGGAAGATATCTGGAAGAATTACAAATTCTATCCCCAAAGCGTTCCCGGTTTTAACACCTCGCTAAACGGTGATTTTTATACCGTGAAAACGCTATTGAGCATAGATAAATACAAGTTTGTAGATCAAACCAAAGTGTCCACCTTGTTGAGTAACGATGATTTAAAAGCCATGCATTCTAATCTTACCATGCGTAGTATTAACAGTTATGCTTTTGACCGTACGGAAACCAAAATGCTTGTTTCCACCCAAATGGAAAGCATTTATCGTCGTTCAAGCAAGGCCTATTATTATATAGTGGATTTAGCCGCTCGTACAGTTAAGTCGTTGTCCGATACCGCTTTGGACAAACAAAGCTTTGCAACCTTTTCCCCCGATGGCTCTAAAGTGGCATTTGTAAGAAATAACAACTTGTTCGTTAAAGATTTGGCTGCCAATACCGAAACCGCCGTTACCACCGACGGGTTGGATAGACATATCATCAACGGCATGGCAGATTGGGTGTATGAAGAGGAACTGGATATGAGCCAATGTTTTTATTGGTCGCCCGACGGACAGAATATTGCTTTTCTTCGTTTTGACGAAAGCAGGGTAAAAGAGTTTTCATTTACCATGTATGGCGGTTTGTACCCGCAAGAACATTGCTACAAATATCCCAAAGCAGGTGAAGATAATTCAATAGTGGATGTATTGATATATAATATAAATACCGCACATACCACCACCGTGGATATGGGCGATAACTCCGATTGTTATATTCCTCGCTTATATTGGCTCCCTAACGCGCAAGATTTGGTGATATTAAAAATGAATCGTCATCAAAATCAATTGGACTTTTTCCGTTACAACACCATTTCAAAAAATAAAGATTTAATATATACCGATTTAAATGACAAATGGTTGGACGTCACCCACGATTACTATTTTCTCAATGACAACAAAAGCATGATAGTAACTTCCGAACGAGATGGCTACAATCATATCTATCATGTGGTGTTCGGTGGTGCCGTTACCCAGCTTACCAAGGGAAACTTTGAGGTGGCGGGAATATGTGCCGTAGATAAAGAAAAAAAATATATTTATTATCTTTCCAACGAATCGGGAACATTAAACAGAGATTTATATCGTATCAGCATGAACGGCAAAGATAAAAAAATGTTATCCAACGGAAAAGGTTGGAACAATGCCACTTTCAGTCCCACATGCCGGTACTACCGCAATGTATATTCCGATATTGCCACACCTCCTGTTTATACTCTCAACAATGCAAACGGGAAAGTGTTGAGCACTATGTTGGATAATGCAGCCTACAAACAATTGATGCAAGAATATGGTTTTGCTCCGGTAGAACTTTTCAGTTTTGTCAGCGAAGAAGGCATAAGCATTAACGGCAGTATTATTAAACCTTTGGATTTTGACCCTTCCAAGAAATATCCTGTTTTGATGCATGTATACGGCGGTCCCGGCAGTCAGGAAGTAAGCAATTCTTTTAGCGGGAGCATGGATTTTGCTTGGTATCAAATGCTGGCCCAAAAAGGGTATATCATTGTCTGCACCGATGGTCGCGGCACAGCCACCAAAGGAGATGAATTTAAAAAGTGTATATACAAGCAAATGGGTAAATACGAAGCCATAGACCAAATAGCTACCGCCAAATATTTAAAAACACTTCCCTATGTAGACGGTAATCGCATAGGAATATGGGGTTGGAGTTTTGGCGGATATCTCTCCAGTTTGGCCATGTTTACCGGAGATGGCGTTTTCAAAATGGCAATGGCTGTAGCTCCTGTAACCACTTGGAGATATTATGACAATATATATACAGAACGTTATTTGCAAACCCCGCAAGAAAACGAAGCAGGCTATGATGATAATTCACCCATTACCCATGCATACAAATTAAAAGGCAATTATTTATTGGTGCACGGTTTGGCCGATGACAATGTGCATGTGCAAAATTCGGTGGATCTTATCACCGCACTTAATAAGGCGGAAAAACAATATGAACAATATTTTTATCCCAACAAAAATCATGGCATATATGGTGGTAACACCCGCTATCACTTATATATAAAACTCACCGATTTTGTACTTAAGAACTTATAACATGGGCATTCCTTTTGATAAAATACCCACTCCTTGCTATCTGCTTAATGAAGAAGCTTTGGAAATAAACCTTCAAATTCTTCACATGGTGGAGCAGGAAGCAAATGTGAAGATAATATGTGCGTTGAAAGGTTTTGCTTTTTGGCATGAGTTCCCTATGGTAAAACATTATCTTAGCGGAGCTACAGCCAGTTCACTCAACGAAGCTCAATTGATATTTGAAGAGATGAACACAGAGGCACATACCTATTGTCCCGTATATACCAAAGAGGAATTTCCTCTATTGTTACAAATGAGTTCGCACCTTACCTTTAACTCGCTTTCGCAATATCAAAATTTATTGCCTATATATCATTCCACAGGGAAAAAAGTGTCTTTAGGCTTAAGAGTGAATCCTGAATATTCGGAGGTGAGCACCGATTTATATAATCCCGCAGGAGAAGATTCTCGTTTGGGCATACGCCGCCGATTTTTGGACAACACCCTGCCTCCCGAAATAGAAGGGTTACATTGTCACGCCTTGTGTGAAAACGATAGTTATACTTTCGAACGCACGCTGCAAGCTTTAGAAAAAAAATTCGGCACACTCATCTCACAAGCCCGCTGGCTTAATCTCGGAGGAGGACACCTTATCACCAAAGAAGGTTATAATATAGAACATCTTGTGAGCTTATTGCAAAACCTGCACCGGCGTTACCCGAATTTGGAAGAGATTATCTTAGAACCGGGTGAGGCGGTAGGATGGCAAACGGGAGTGTTGGTGGCTGAAATACAAGATATTATTCATGGTAATGATTTTGATATAGCCATGTTGGACACTTCTTTTGCATGCCACATGCCCGATTGTTTGGAAATGCCTTATAAACCTAATATCATCAATGCCCGCGATGCCCGAAAAGGTGACAAATACGTATATCGTATGGGAGGCAACTCCTGTTTGGCGGGTGATTTTATGGGTATGGGCGATTATGCTTTTGATAAACCCTTGGAAGTGGGTGAAAAAATAATTTTTGACGATATGATACATTATACCATGGTCAAAACCACTTTTTTTAATGGTGTTAAACATCCCCATATAGCAGTGTGGACCAAAGACCAACAGCTGGAAATGCTGCGTCAATTTACTCATGAAGATTATAAGAACAAACTTTCGTAATCTGCTATTTACATGAGAAAAGAAACTAAATACGGAATAGCTGTCATGGTTTTTATCATGGTTGTTTCGTATTTATTGCATCACTTGTTTGCCACTCCCGAATTGAGCTATCCTTTAAATATCTGTTTTGTTGCACTTGTGTGCGGCGGAAGTGTTGTATGGTGGTTGTTCTGCCCGTTAAAATCGTTGGCAGAATATATCATATCGCCTGTTTCTTCGGTGTGGATGTGTATAATGTGGACAGTGGTTTGCGTGTGTATGACTTTTTTTGCGCAAACCATCACTCACCATCAAGTAGCAGACATACAACACATACATAATAGTTATACTGCTTTGGCAGGGGCCGCTGTTACATGGGTGATATTGTGCGGCAAATTGATATTACCTTTACGATTGCGTAAGCCTGCATATATGGTTAGCCATAGTGCTGCTGTGATAGGAATAGGATTGATAGTTTTTTATCTTTTTGCAGGCTATCACGATATTCATGATCATCAACTGACGGTATGTGATGAATATCAAACATTTTTATCAAGCAATGATCAAATAAAAATTATATCCGTGCAAACGCATGCTTTCCCCAAGGCGGAATTATCCATCAGGCAGGGTAGTGATGATGAGATATTTGTTCTTTCTCCGAATCATCCCATACAATACAAACATTGGGATATTTCCATGATTTCTTGTAATCCGCAACACCGGTGTGCATTGTTGCATTTTGTGTACGACCCTTGGCAACGAATATTTCGTATCGGCTTGGCTTTGTTATTGTTGCAATTGGTGATTAATGGTTTAATCCCAATCTTCACCGATAGGAAATTCGGAACGCAAGTCCGATAATGGTTGAGGTGATAATGTATATTCCAAAATATTTTGCGTATAATTAGGCACTTGTGCCAAGGTGCGACCTTGCGGACTGATAATTTGGGTGTTTCCTTGGTGAAGGTTGCCGTATCCGTCTTTGCCTATGCGGTTCACTGCCAGAACATAACATTGGTTTTCTATGGCACGGGCACGCAGCAAAGTATCGAATTGCATGGCTCGAGCGGCAGGAAAGTTAGCAATTACTATCAGTATATCATACATAAAGCGGGACGAAGGTTTGAAAAATTTATTCCTGCACCACATAGGAAAACGTATGTCATAGCAAGTGATTAAACGGCAGTTCCATCCGTTTTTGGTGCATACGGTTGGCTTGTTACCTGCCACAAAATATTCTTTTTCACAGCCGAAGAACAAATGCTTTTTATCGTATTGACCTGTTATTTCACCTTCATCCACCCATAGCATTCTGTTTACCATACCATCGGGAGTGAGCATGGGTATGCCGGCAATCACTACGCTATGATAAAGCATAGATGCGGATTTCAGAAAAGCGATACTTTCACCTTGCCTATCTTCTGCCATGAGTTTTACTCCTTCGGAGTAACCGCAGGAAAACAATTCCGGAAAAACTATAATATCCGGTTGTTGTGTTATTCGGTGTAACAGCTGTTCTCCTATTTTGATATTAGCCTGTTTGTCTTCGGTGCGGATATCCGTTTGCACCAGACAAATATTCAAATTCCGGGTATCACCATTCATATCGCTTTAATGTTTTTATAATATGCAAATGTAGTTGTTTTTTTGTTTACCATGAGTAATAAACAATAAAAGAGTGACGCACGGCGTCACTCTTTTGTGTTCCGATATTCAAAACAGATTATTTTTTGAAATATCTGTTGAATAGTCCTTCAAAACCTTTGCCGTGACGTGCTTCGTCTTTTGCCATTTCGTGAACGGTGTCGTGTATTGCATCCCAATTGTTTTCTTTGGCAATGCGGGCTATACGCATTTTGTCTTCACAAGCTCCGGCTTCGGCATTCATACGTTTTTCCAAATTGGTTTTAGTATCCCAAACTACATCGCCGAGCAATTCTGCAAATTTAGCGCAATGTTCAGCTTCTTCCCATGCATAGCGTTTGAAAGCTTCTGCTATTTCAGGATAGCCTTCGCGGTCGGCTTGACGGCTCATGGCTAAATACATGCCGACTTCTGTGGCTTCTCCCATAAAATGAGCGTTCAAATCTTTTATCATTTCTTCGTTGGATTTCTTGCCTATGCCTAATTCGTGTTCTGTGACAAAATTAAGAGCACCGTTTTCTTCCAACACTTTCCATTCCACAATTTGTCTGCATTGAGGGCATCTTTCCGGAGCAGTGGGGCCTTCGTGCACGTATCCGCATATCGGGCAAATAAATTTTTTATTCATATCTTTAATGTTTTTATGGTTATTGTTTCATATTACTATTATAATGTTTTGCAACGATCTGATAAAGTTTGCTACGATGAGCGAAACCCGATAATTGCAAGTGCAAAGGTATCATTTTTTTGAAAAAAAAACATAAATAAGCAAAAAATAATCCGCTATAAATTTATATGTCCTAAAATTGTATCTTTGCATGGTAATATGTTGAATATTTAGTATGCACATTTACCAATAGTGCAGAGCACGTAAAAATACTTGTATGCAGATAGCTGTTCTTATTCCTTGTTATAATGAAGAATCTACGATAGCTCAAGTGATAGCCGATTTTCAAAAGGAAATACCCGAAGCTACCGTTTATGTATATAATAATAATTCTTCCGACCGGACGGCGGAAATTGCCGAATCTGCCGGTGCTGTGCTTCGCAGTGAGCCCATGCAGGGCAAAGGCAATGTTATACGTCGTATGTTTCGCGAAGTGGAGGCAGATGTATATCTCATGGTGGACGGGGATGATACATATCCTGCAGAGCATGCAAGAGAACTTATCAATGCCGTGGTTCATGATGGTGTGGATATGGCTATAGGAGATAGACTATCTTCCACCTATTTCAAAGAGAACAAGCGACCTTTTCATAATACGGGCAATCGTTTTGTTCGTTTTATCATAAGACGTTTCTGGCATACTGATATTCATGATATCATGACAGGCTACAGGGCTTTTAGTCGTAGATTTGTTAAATTGTTTCCTGTGATGTCCCCCAATTTTGAAATAGAGACGGAAATGACGATACATGCATTAGATAAGCGGTTCCGTATAAAGGAAATACCTATACATTATCGGAATCGCCCTCATGGAAGTGTTTCCAAACTCAATACTTTTAGTGATGGTTGGAAAGTGATAAAAACTATATTCATGCTATATAAGGAATATCGCCCTTTGCGTTTCTTTTCTTGGTTGGCATTATTTTTAGCAGTAATGTCTGTAGTGTTGTTTTATCCTGTATTTACCGAATATCTGCGAACAGGTTTGGTGCCACGTTTTCCTACACTTATTGTCTCCATGTTTTGCGGGCTGGCCTCTCTGCAGTCTTTGTTTACGGGTTTGTGTTTGGATGTGATTATCATCAAAGACAGAAAGTCGTATGAGCTGAAACTTATTAATTTTAAATAGAACATGCAAGGTTTAGCGTGTGTGTGTGTTAAATATACAAAAACTTTTTTCTTGCTTATTGCAATATATCTTGCTTTTGCATTTATCGCCTGCATATTGCCATCTGCCCCCGTGCATGAGCATATTGTAGAAAGTTTGGACAAAGGCAAGCTTGTTGAAGATTATCCCCACGTTGTTTTTTCCGGTCCGGAATGCCAAATGGATAATTTCACCGATGCGTTGATACTTAGCCAGGTGTGGAATAGCAATCCTAAGCAGGTATGGCATAGTATGATGTTGCCAAGCTATTCAAAAGAAGAAGGTGCTATGTGCGATAACCTTCGTATGTTAGCAATGAGTCAATATAAAGGGCCAAATTATGCCTATCCCCGCTATTGGCACGGAAGCACATTTTTAATGAGAGTTTTATTGTTTTTTACCAATTATACTTTATTGCGTTTTATCTTTTTTGCAACAAGTATGCTGTTGTTGATATGGACCACGTTTCGCATATGGCGTGTTTCGGGTTGGATGTCCTGTATGCTTTTTTTTATGCCGTTTTTATTGCTATATGGATTTGTAATGCAATTGTCCATACAATTTTTCCCTGTATTAGTATTATCATTAATAGGGTGCATAATGGCGTGTAATCCGGAAAAAAATTATTCCGATTTTGCTTTTGTTTTGTTTATGATAGGCTCATTTACCGCTTTTTTTGATTTACTTACAACCCCCTTGCTTACATTTGGTTTGCCTTTGTGTATTTATCTTTTTGTTCATAAAAATAGGGTAGAGCACCAAGCATGGGCACGGAGTATATTTCAAATAAGTATTTGCGGTATTAGTTGGATGGCGGCTTATGGTCTGACATGGAGCAGTAAATGGTTTATTGCCTCAATGGCAAGTTCAATAAATGTATTCAGGGATGCTACTCAACAGGTAACCCATCGTATGGGTGATTTGGAGGATTTCAACCGTTGGGATGCCGTCATGGCCAATATAAACTTGCCGTCATGGGAAGGTATAGTTATAGTATTGATAATATTGCTTTTATTGTCTGTTTTTCGTTTTAATAAAAAGGGTATCAAACCGATGCTTTTGTTTTTACTGATCAGTTTGTTGCCTTATGCTTGGTATTTTTGCATAGCCAACCATTCTTATCTGCATTATTGGTTCACCTATCGATTGCAAATGGTCAGTGTGATGGCTTGGTTTATGGCTTTAGCCTCTATCGTGAACTGGGATTTTTTCGACAGGCTAAATCATAATTTTCTCAGACGGCACTAAACTATTCCTTAAATATTTCATCAATATCGGTATTGTTGATGCTGTTCTCCCTACATGCTTGCAATAGTTCGGGAGTAATTACATATTGAGTGGTAATGGATATGATTTGCTTGCTGTTGTTTTTGTATTGCTCGGCCATTATCAGTTTATGCAGCCCCAAATTGTCAGGTACATCCATAGGCGGTGTGCAGTCCAATGCACTGATCCATATAATGAAATTCCCTCCGTTTTTGGCATTACCCAGTCTCCATATGTATTTTTGCACTTTTTGTCCGGCTATTAATTTGGTCTTTTTAGTGGGTTTTAAAGTATGAGGAACAGCCTCAGGGTTACGGTGGAAATGTTCCGTTCTTTTGTCTATCGATGTTCCCGATACCACAATTTGGTGTTCTACATCTTCTCCCGCTAAAACATAAGTGTAGAGTACATACTCATCGCCTACGTATTTATTAATACACACGTTTTGGTCCACATAGGTGTATATTCTGTTGTAGGTCATGCATTGGGGAATATGTTTAGTGACATAAGGGTAAACACTTGAAACATATTTATATGCAATTGTTTCATTATCGGAGTTTTGAGCTTGTGCATATAGCACGGAGCAACATAAAAACAATAAAATCATTATTCTTTTGCCACGAATATTTTTTATCTGCATATAATGTGTTCTCATTGTCTGTTTTTTTTTGTTTTTTCATTTGCAAAGGTATCATTTCATAATGAATTATCCGCCAAATGAGATTTTATAGCATATTTTTATAGATACTAAAAATTATTTTATTTGCTAAGTGTTTGAAAATTAGGTACTAATTTTTTTTAATAAAAGTGCAAATATATGAGGAATTATGGTATATTTGCACAAATTTTTTAATAACATGGGAAGAGAAGTTAAATTCAGTTTAGTATATAGAGACATGTGGCAATCTTCGGGTAAATATCAGCCACGTGTAGACCAACTTGTGAAAATTGCCCCGGTGATTATAGACATGGGATGTTTTGCTCGTATAGAGACCAACGGAGGAGCATTTGAGCAGGTAAATCTTTTATATGGTGAAAATCCTAACAAGGCGGTAAGAGAATGGACCAAGCCTTTTAACCAAGCAGGCATCCAAACACACATGCTTGAACGAGCCCTCAACGGCATACGCATGTATCCTGTGCCTGCCGATGTTCGCCGATTGATGGCGAAAGTGAAAAAAGCGCAAGGTGTGGATATTATGCGTTCTTTTTGCGGCTTGAACGACCATCGTAATTTGGAATTATCCATTAAATATGCCAAAGAAGCCGGTATGATATCGCAAGCGGCATTAAGCATTACTCATTCTCCCATACACACTGTGGAATACTATATGGGTGTGGTGGATAAATTGGTGGAATACGGAGCAGACGAAATATGCTTAAAAGATATGGCAGGAGTAGGACGTCCCGTTACGTTGGGAAAATTGGTATACGAAATAAAGAAAAAGTATCCGCATATTCTTGTTCAATATCACGGACACAGCGGTCCCGGATTTTCGGTAGCTTCCACCTTGGAAGTGGCCCGTGCCGGTGCCGACTATATAGATGTAGCCATGGAACCGCTTTCCTGGGGCATGGTGCATCCCGATGTGATAACTATCAGGGCTATGCTTAAAGATGCAGGATTCACCGTTGCCGATATCAATATGGATGCTTATATGGAGGCACGTAGCCTTACCCAATCTTTCATGGATGATTTTTTAGGCGATTTTATTAATCCACGCAACAAAATATCCACCTCCTTATTGGTCGGTTGCGGCTTGCCGGGAGGTATGATGGGCTCTATGATGTCGGATTTACAAGGAATGCATGTTGCCATAAATGCCGCTTTGCGTAAGAACAACAAGCCGGAAGTATCTATAGACAACCTTTTGGTACAATTGTTCCAAGAGGTGGAACATATATGGCCTATGTTGGGTAATCCTCCTTTGGTAACGCCATTCAGCCAATATGTAAAGAACATAGCATTGATGAATATCTATAGCTTAGCCAACGGTAAACCTCGTTTTTCACAAATAGACAAGGATAGTTGGAATATGATATTGGGTAAAAACGGTAAACTTCCCGGAACATTGGCTCCCGAGATAATAGAATTGGCAAAAGCACAAAATCTTGAATTCTATACAGGCACTCCTCATGATGCGGTAGAAGACCAATTGGATGTATATCGAAAAGAGATGGACGAAAATGGATGGGATTATGGTCAAGATGATGAAGAATTGTTTGAACTGGCTATGCACGACAGACAATACCGAGATTATAAGTCCGGCATTGCCAAAAAACGTTTTGAAGAAGATTTAGCCAAAATACGAGAAGAAAAAGCCAAAGCACAAGCACTGGCGGCACCGCTGTCCAAAGAGGAACAAGCGGAGCGTTGTCTGGCCTATATCTCTGATAAATATCCCAATGCCACACCTGTTTTGGCCCCTGTGAGCGGAACCCTCATCTGGGAAGCCGACTTTACCGACAAGTCGGTGGCCCCGCAACCGGGAAAAGAATACAAACAAGGGGATTATTTTGCATCCGTATCAGCCTTTTACGGCATGGAAGAAGTAACAGCACCCGTGAGCGGTAAATTGATAGACACTTGTGTTAAACAAGGTGCCAAAGTAAGCAAAGGGGAAATTATTGCTTGGATACAATAAATACTAAATTCTGTATTTGTTTCCGTTGGATGAACGAAGTAAGGGCAAAGAAACATTTAGGACAGCATTTTCTCACCGATTTATCCATAGCTCGTAGAATAGTGGATAGCCTTGGCGGATTGTATCCCGATATATTGGAAGTGGGACCGGGTATGGGTGTGCTCACCGGCATACTATCGGAACATCCGGAATACAATGTGCATGTGGTGGAAATTGACCCTGAATCGGTTGCCTATCTGGAGCAACACCTGCCACAACTTTGCGGCAGAATTTGGCAAGAAAACTTTTTGAAAATGGATTTTGACAAAATTTTTTCGCAGCCATTTGCCGTTATCGGCAATTTTCCTTATAACATATCCTCTCAAATTCTCTTCAAAATTCTTGACGAGAAAGACAAAGTGCCGGAAGTGGTCGGCATGTTTCAAAAAGAGGTAGCTGTTAGAATAGCTTCTTTGCCGGGGAATAAGGATTATGGTATCTTGAGCGTATTGTTGCAGGCTTATTACGATATTGAATATTTGTTCACCGTGCCTGAACATGTGTTTAATCCGCCACCGAAAGTAAAATCGGCAGTGATTCGTTTAACTCGCAATAAAGTGCAGCACTTGGATTGTGACGAAACAATGTTTAAAAACATAGTGAAAACCGCTTTTAACCAAAGACGTAAAATGCTTAGGAATTCACTTAAAGGCATGAATTTCGAAGAGACCTTCATGGCTGATCCCATTTTTGAACGAAGGCCGGAATCGCTTAGTGTTCAAGAATTTGTTCTGCTTGCACAACATTGTAAATAGTAATTACAATAGTGTTTTATGCAAAAAAGAGAAAAGACAGCCTCTTTTCTCTTTTTTGTATTATTTGATTGATATGCGTAACATGTCGGGTTAAAATTTTTTTACTTTGGCTGCTATACTGCGGTAACTTTCAAATAATGGGAATCCGATTTTATCTCTTTTGAATATACGTTCATGTAAGATTGGAAAAGTACTCAATCTGATTTTAGCAATACCATTTGCAAACATTGCCATTTGTTCATCTGTTACCATAAAACACGCAATAGTTTTGTGTTGTGTGGTTGGAACAAGAAAATTACTTATAAAAATACCTCCATGTTGAGTATTATCGCTGATTTTTTGTCCATAAAGTTGTAATACCTTGTCGTCGAAAAAACGCACCGAAAAAGTCGGGTTTTCGCCAAATACTAAATGCTCTGATTTAATGCAAACCACTATATATATCGTATCATTCACAATGGTTGGCGTATATTCCACAGTGCAACCATCTTCCATGAATAAATGATATGTATAGGAAATGGTTTGGGATTTAAGGGTAATGGTAGCCATGAGTAAAATTATCAATAAAGAAAAACGCTTTATTAATACCATAGAACACTCCTTTCTGTTTTTAATTGTATAAAAATAATCTTATATTAGCCATGTCTTTGACAAGAGGATATTGAAATCAAACATACAAAGATAGTCAAATTTTCAATATTATAATTGAGCATTAGAAAAATAATGATTATACCGACTTATAATTTCATTAATCATTATCTCATCTTTTTTTCTCTTGCGCAAACTTCTTTTTTTTGTGAGCGCGGAATATGTTATTCCTCCTAATATATGAACATAATAATGTTCTATGTCTGCATTCTTGTTGTATGTTATGGATTTCTTTTTTTGTACCTCTGCATCCGGAATAAATATTTGTTTAGAAAATAGATTATAATCTGATGAATGTTTCTTTATTCGCATAAATTTACTTATAGTAATATAGCCGTATTTATCAAATCCTACCCATTTTTTTGAGGTGTATTTTATAAAAATTTGAGATACTTCTACAGATTCTATTAAACTATCATTTTCGTTTATATTTAGTTTGTAAATATAGATAGTATCATTTTTTAATACTTTAATGCGGGGAATAAATTTGGGCTTTTCTTCAATTATTTGACTATATGAATATTGTGTATAAAATATATTACTCAATAAAAATAACATATAAAGTATAAACTTTTTTTCATCAATTATATTTTTTTATAACGTACTTGTGTGCTTTTTGTTACCCGCTTTCTCCGATTGGGTGAGAATAACTCCGGTAATGATGATAAGTATGCCTGTCATTTTTAAGGGTGAGAGTATCTCTCCTGTAAGAAAATAAGCGGTGATAGCCGTAAAAATAGGGATAAGATTGGTAAAAACAGCAGCTCTTGAAATGCCGATCTTGGCTACAGCCATGGAATAAAACATAAAAGCCAGTGAAGATGAAAATATGGCCAATATCAGTACACAAAGCCAAAAAACAATGGTCGGGGATAAGTTTATCCACGGCGTGGTGAGCAAATGGCTGTAGGTAATGGGTTCTCCCCAAAACAGCCACAACGGAAGAAACAAGAAAATACCTATGGTGTTTTGCAATGCTATGAGCAGCATGGCATTTATTTTTCCGGATAGTTTGGTTATCATTAGGCCGTAGCCCACCGATGACATCACAGCCAGCAAAAGGAGTAACAATCCGTAGCCATCAACATCTATCTGCATGTTTTTGTTGCTGATCATAAACACCACCCCGAAAAATGAAAAAAATATGCCGACCATATTTAATTTGGATAATTTTACATGATAAAAGGTGGTCATGACCAAGGCTGTAAATACAGGAATGGTGGCTATCACCGGAGAAACTATCACCGGACTCACTCTTTCCAATGCATAGGTTTCGCCTATAAAATATAGAAAGGGTTCAAAAAATGACAATGCGATAATGTATTTCCAATCCGATTTGGCTATTTTTTCTTTCCGTTTAAATAATCCTATTATCAGCCATAACATGGTAGAAGATATGATTAATCTGGTGAATATCAGTGTTATAGGATTGGTGCAGGGAAGCACTATTTTAGTGAAAACATAAGAAGTTCCCCAAAATATCATGGAGAAAATCAAAAGTATGTATAATCCTGTTTTGTGATTGATATGTTTCATTATTTTCGTCCGAAATCAGCAGGAATTTCTCCCCAGGCTTGTGTTTCCCATTTTAACACAGGGTTGGTATAAGTGTGCGTATGCAGCCATTTTTCCGCTCTTGCAATAAGGTCAAACAAAATTTGGTTGTGAGCAGTGGGTTTTAATTTGGTGCCGCATTTTTTGTTTTTCACCCATTTAATGGCATTCATACTATCGGAATAAACGGGGAGGTCTATTTTGTTTCGGGAGCATAAAGCCAAGGCATGCACCAAGGCCAAAAATTCCATCACATTGTTGGTGCCGTCCATGAAGGGACCCTTCTGAAATATAATTATTTTAGAATCGGTATACACACCTCTGTATTCCGACTGGCGGGAGGAGCTGCTATGAGCACCGTCTACTGCTATGCTGGGAATAATGGGAGAACCATATAAACTGTCTAATATGGGTTGCATAGCCGAAACACGTTTTCCTATATGTTCTTCGGCATTTTCAGCGTATGCTTTTTCCGCTTCTTCCAATGTGGAGAAAGATTTATATTTAGGGCCGGCAAAGCCTTCCACGTTTTTTTTGCAGTCAGTCCAATTGTCATAAATACCGGGATTGACGCCCTTCCATACTACATAATATTTCTTTTTCGCATTAGTCATGATAATAGTAGAGTATTTTATCTTTATCTGCCCATTCCTCATGGTGGGGTAATAATGGTAATTCGGGAGCGGCTAATCCTTTACCGAAACATTTGTTGCCTATCAGCACCCTGATTTCATCCCATATACCGGTTTGTAAAAAAGCATGCAATACGGATGCTCCGCCTTCTATTATTACCGATAAAACAGACTGTTGATGTAATATGTTGAGCATATCGCTTATCCAAGTAGCGGGGTTTACGGTAAATGTATTAACATTGGGCAAAGTCTTGCATTGAGCAGGTGCAAATACCCATGAAGGCCGGCTACCGTCAAAAAAATGCAAACTCGAATCTATAGGCTGATGCAGGTAAGTAAGGCGAATGGGTTGTTTGCCGTGAACATAACGTACATCCAATCGGGGATTGTCGTTTATCAAAGTGTTGGCTCCGCAGAAAATAGCACTTTCTTCCGCTCTCCAAGAGTGAACTTTATATTTTAACGCCCCATTGGTAATCCAATAAGATTGGCGGTCAACGGTGTCGGGGGCATTGATGTCCATATATCCGTCTGTTGTTTGTGCCCATTTGAGGATGATATATGGCCTTTGCTGCTGATGAAAGGTAAAAAAACGACGGTTCTGCCATCGGGCTTGCTGCTCTAATATGCCCACTTTTACATTTACACCTGCTTGTACCAATTTTGATATGCCCTTACCGCTTACTTTTGTATTGGTGTCTTGGGTGGCTATAACAACATTAGGAATGCGGGCATTGATGATAGCATCGGCGCAAGGGGGTGTTTTGCCGTAGTGTGCACAAGGCTCTAAGGTAACATAGAGCTTACTTTGTGGTAACAATGATTTGTCGGGAACACTTGCTATTGCATTCACCTCTGCATGAGCCTGTCCGTAGCAGCGATGAAAGCCTTCGCCGATGATTTTTCCTTGATGAACAATGACGCAGCCCACCATAGGATTGGGCGAGGTATAACCAATGGCCGTTTCTGCCAGTTGCAGGGCACGCTGCATGTAAAGTTCATCTGCTTGCATTAGAATCGAAAATTTAATTCTATAGGTATTTCAAATATCAAATTTCCCACTTCCGCCTTAGTGGTTTCGGGCACATGGCTGTATCCTATCATACGGTATCCCGTGCTGAGGGTGATGGAAAAATTTTGGGATACAAAACATCCTATCTCCCATGAAGGCTGTATGCCACCGGCAATTCCCATGCCTATGCAATAGCCTGCCATCACTTTGAGTCCTAAAGCTGTGCGAAAACGACTGACAATCCATTCATAATGATAATCGGGAATGAGTAAGAATTGCATGCTGTTTCTATAAGCAAGTTCTATTCCTCCGGACAAACGATGTCCGTCCCAAAAGTGAGCGTAGCCTGCATATATGCCTATACCGGTGAGCGGCTCTTTCCAGCCATGATGGTTGTGTGCTCCTACCTGTGTGTTGATTTGTATGATAAATTCATTGTTCGGCAAGCCCTCTTCTGGCGCATCTTGTGCATAGGCAAACAAGGGTAGCAACAATAAGAGTACAATATATTTCTTCATATCAATATTGTTCTTTTTCGTTGGGGAAATCTCTGGATTTCACATCCTGAATATAACATTTTAAAGCATTGGTGATTTCGGTGCTTAAATCCAAATATCTGCGTAGATAACGAGGGGAAAATTGTTGTGTGATGCCCAACATATCGTGCAATACCAGCACTTGTCCGTCCACATCTTTTCCTGCTCCTATGCCTATCACCGGAATTTTGATGGTTTCGGCGACTTTTCTTGCCAATTGTGCCGGTATTTTTTCCAATACTATGGCAAAGCATCCTGCTTTTTCTAACAAAAGAGCATCTTGAAGCAAACAATCGGCTTCGGCTTCTTCTTGTGCACGCACTGTGTAGGTGCCGAATTTATTAATGCTTTGCGGGGTGAGCCCTAAATGACCCATTACAGGAATTCCCGCAGTGAGAATGCGGTCTATGGATTCCAGCACTTCTTTTCCTCCCTCCAGTTTTACCGCATCGGCTCCCGATTCTTTCATGATACGCACTGCCGAATGCAAGGCATCTTTGGAGTTTCCTTGGTAAGAGCCGAAAGGCATATCCACCACCACCAAAGCTTTTTCTACCGCTCTCACCACAGAGGTGGCGTGGTATATCATGTGGTCTAAGGTCATGGGAAGAGTGGTTTTGTAACCGCCTATCACATTGGCAGCCGAATCACCTACCAATATAACTTCTATTCCTGCCATTTCCAATAGTTTGGCCATGGAATAGTCGTATGCTGTAAGCATAGCTATTTTCTCATGATTATTTTTCATGCGTTGCAACACATGAACCGTAATTTTTCCTGCTGTTTCCGATATACTTGTTGACATGTTTACTACTCGTTGAATCAAAAATCAAAGGTAGCATTTTTTTTCTTTATATTTTTCATGAAAAAATATAATTTTGCAGACCTGAAATTTAAGTGCAAAAAAGAAAATGCAAGAAGCAGACATAGTCCGGATAATGATTGATTTGCAGGATGTTAATCAAGCTGCTGTGTTGAAACGATTTTTCAAAACAGGCAAAGGGGAATACGGAGAAGGTGATATGTTTTTGGGAATAAAGGTGCCGCAAATTCGTGAAGTGGTGAAAAAATACGGGAAAACATGTACATTGTCTCAATTGGAATCCTATATAGCCTCCCCTTATCATGAAATACGCCTATGTGCTTTGTTGATATTGGTGCAAAAATATAAAGATGCCAAAAACAATGAAGAATTGCAACAGCAGTATGTGGATTTTTATCTGAACCATACCGCCTGTATCAACAATTGGGATTTGGTGGACCTTTCTTGTTATCTCTTGTTGGGCGATTGGTATATGAATAAAGATAAAACCCAGCTCTATAACATGGCACACCACGGGAAAAGCATTTGGGAGCAACGCATAGCCATGGTCTCAACCATGCAGTGGATACGCCACGGAAAATATGACGATAGCTTGAAAATAGCGGATATTTTATTGCATCATCCGCACGATTTAATGCAAAAAGCTGTCGGATGGATGCTGCGTGAAGTAGGCAAAAGAGATGAAATGTTGCTAAAATCTTTTTTGCAGACACGTTACCTTACCATGCCGCGTACCATGTTGCGTTATAGTATAGAAAAGTTTTCGCCGCAAGAGCGAAGTAAATATTTGAAAGGAGAAATATAACAACAAACAAAAAACATTAACAATGAATGTAGAAGAATATATAATAGCAAGGGTAAATGCCGTTATGCATGCCGGCGATGCCAAAATAATAAAGCGTTTGGAAGGCGGTATGAGCAATTATACCTATGTGGTGGAATGTAACGGAAAAAAATATACCTATCGCGTTCCGGGAAAATATGCCGAAAAATTTGTTGACAGAAACGATGAATGGCATAATGTAAAAGAGGTGGATAAATTGAATATCAATAATATCACTACCTATTTTGAAATACCTACCGGTGAAAAATTAGCCGAATATGTTGACGGCGTTATTCTGTCGGAAACAGATATTGTATCTTACAATGCCATGTCGGCTCAGGCTTTGAAAAAAATTCACAACAGCACACTTAAGTTTAAAGATTACAACGCTTTTGCTCGTTTGGCCGATTATGAAAATTATTGTATCAATTTGGGTTTTGTTCATCCTGAAGAATACATGGTGTTGAAAAATAAACTCAAAAACTTACAACAAATGCAAAAGCAGGTAAAATTGGTTCCTTGTCATTGCGATTATCAGCCTACTAACTTAGTTGTTCAAGGTGATAAACTGTATGTTTTGGACTGGGAATTTGCCGGAATGAACGACCCTATTTACGATGTGGCATGTTATGGCAATGCCGGTTTTGACAAGGCTTTGCTTTTGTTGGAAGCTTATGTCGGTCACAAGCCTGTAAAGGAAGAATTGCAACGGCTGTATTTTCATAGAGCATTCCAATGTTTGCAATGGTACAATGTGGCTATTTTTAAAGATAGAATAGGTTTGAGTAAAGATTTGAACATGGATTTCAATCAAGTGGCGTTGATGTTTCTCGGCATGGCCACGGATTTGCTCAACCATTATGACAGCTTATAGAGCCTATTCGAAAAAAATGTTCAATACAAAGAGCTGACCATAGCATTTTTTCATTGTTTTGTTGCCGCAATAGGAAGTTCAGTGCAATGGAGAAGGATGTTATGTATTGTATGTGCCAGTCGGATATGGACATCAAGGAATCAAAGTTGTTCAGGGCCCGACGCAATAGTGAAGAAAAAAACTATCGTTCCATGGATGAGTTCAGTTACAGGGTTACCCCGCATAATATCTGTTCGTTGAAAGACAACGAGATATTTGTATTCGGAAGTAATTTAGAAGGCCGGCATGGCGGAGGTGCAGCAAGAACGGCTGCGGATAAATTCGGTGCCATATGGGGACAAGGTGTCGGACTACAAGGGCAAAGCTACGCAATTCCTACCATGCACGGCGGCGTGGAAGCCATTAAGCCGTATGTTGACGAGTTTATAGCATTTGCCAAGCAGCATGCGGAGCTGACTTTTTTGGTCACCCGTATCGGGTGCGGAATTGCCGGTTTCACCGACAAGGAGATGGCACCGCTGTTCATTGATGCGGTTGATGTTGCTAATATTCACCTTCCCGACAGTTTTTGGAAGGAATTGATATAAACAGTCAACAATAGTACGGAGCACCGCTCCGTACTATTGTTAAAAATTCGTTGAATATAGGGGCGGCAGCAAGGGTCGCCGCCGGCAAAGAAAAATCAAAACAGAAGATAATAACTATTAATTATGTAATATGATAAGCATTGACACAACCGAAATGTGCTCGCATTTGCAGAAAAAACTATTTGAAGAGGACGGCCCGTATCATCGTCTTTGGACGGCTGTTCAAGATGACTCCGAATTGACAGCCGTGGTTCGCTCGCGACAGTTGCATATCTATCGCAACGGTAAAAAAATATTGGTGCCGGTAGGAAAATCCGCTCCGAAAATTATCAGGGAAGACCGCATTTGTGAGATGTTATAATCCGAACATATTGCCTTACCATGGATGGAAGAGAGAATCGTTTTCTTTTTTGACGGATTCGGAGTAGGTGCAATACGGATAATTGGTGCAGCCGATAAAGCGGTGTCCATTTTTATCTTTTCGTTTGACCAAAAAACCGCCGCAGACCGGACATATTTTCGGGTGTAAAAGAATAGTGGCATCAGGCAAATAATAATTGCATTTCGGATAATTGGAACAGCCGACAAATGATTTTCCGTTGTGTTCCACTTTTAACAATATGCCGGTTTTACAGTGCGGACAATGTATTTGATTCTCATTGTTTTGTTCTTCAATAGAGGAGTAGCATACGGATTTGGATGCTGTAAATTCCTTGAAAAATGAAGAGGGCTTTTTGTTATCGGTAAGAATAAAAGTTCTGTTTTTGGTGCGGGTGATGGCAACGTAAAACAAACGGCGTTCTTCCGCAAACGGAAAATTTTCCGCATCGGTAAGCACCAGTTTCAGCACTTCGTCGTCTGCTATCTGATTGGGAAAGCCGAGCTTGTCGTTTTTGAAATTTAAAAGTATCACATTGTCGGCTTCCAAACCCTTTGATTTATGCACAGTAAGAAAATCTATTTTCAATTCCGGTATGGGAAGATAGACTATTTTTTCGTTTATATTGTCATGTACAACGCTGAACAGACTTGTTTTCTTCAGTATATCTATATCATAATTGGTGCGTCCCAAAAGCAAAATAGATGAATGAGGACCGAATTCGGCTACAATTTTGTTGATAGCCTTTTGCAGTGCTTGTTCCGGTTCGTTATCATAACCCCAGAACACAAGCGGATAATCCATGCTTTTGTCGGAACGCAAATCTTTCCGTAGCTGGTAAGGATTGCGTAAAACAAAACTCGATGCCTCGTCTATCAATTGTTGCGAATTGCGGTAGGTTTTTTCTATTTTTAGCACTTGGGTATAACCGAAATATTGTTCAAAACGGGTAAACAAAGCAATATCGCTACCGGCAAAACGGTAAATGGACTGCCAGTCATCACCCACGCAGAAAACTTTTGCCTGCGTTTGGTCGGCAATAGCTTTTAATAAATGGAAACGGGACTTTGAAACATCTTGGTATTCATCTACAATAACATATTTATAGGGAGGAATAGGGTAGCCGGATAGCACCTTGTCTGCAGCATGGTTAATCATGTCGGAGAAATCTATCGTATTGTTGTCGGAAAGATACTGCTGATAGGCTGTCAATAGTATTTTTATGATTTCCAAAAACAAACTTGTTCGTTCACACAAAAAATCATTGGCGTGTTCCGAAATATACTGTTTCTGCAGTGTGTCAAGATGTTCTATTGAATAATCGTTGGATTTAAACAAGGTGATAAAGGTGCAACACAGTTTAATGAATTCGGAAAAATACTTGTTGCTTTGGTCGGCATATACCATGTTGAAAACATCGGTAAAGTCCCTCATGTGGAATTTCAATTCTTTGGCAAGTAGTATTTCTTCCAATTTTTTTAGCAATATGCCTTCTGATTGATAGTAGGAATAAGTTTCTATCAGTGTAGTCTTGTTTTTCTTGTGGAAAGTGCGTTTCCAGCGGATACCGTCTAAATATTTTTTCTCTTCCACCTTAGAAAGCCATGGAACTGTGCCTTCCTTTGAAATTCCGAAATGTTCCAAATAGATATTATAATCGGTAAGGTAAAAGTCAGGATGATAAGCTTTGCGTGACGGGTCGTCGCTTTCAAAAGGATAGCGTTTTTCGTATTCATAGTTGATACCGTGCAAAAACAGGAAGTTGGCAATGAGGGTTTCCTCTTTGCTTTTTACTTTTTCGTTTTTTAGCGTATTAAGTGTTTTGGATTTGGATTCACTTTGTGTACGAATATATTTTTCTCGTTCATATTTTGACTTCAGTGTTTCAAGGTCGGCATTTTTTTCCGCTTCATAAAACTCTCCGAGCGAAGAATATTTTTCCATGCTTGTCGGTATTTCTAAATAATAGGAGAAATATTCCGTCAATTTTTTGATAATATCCTTGTGTTTTAGCAGTTGATTTTCAAAAAAATCGTGTACAAACCGGTAGAGATCTTCCTCCTCCACTATATCGGGTCTGTATCCGTCCGCACGGGTGATGATGTCTAATCCGAGTTTGTGAAAGGTGGTTGCTTCCACAGGAATGCCGAGTTGGTGTTGTATTCTTTCCGTCATCTCTTGTGCTGATTTTCGGGTAAAGGAAATCAGCAGTATATCTTGCGGATGGATTTGCCTTATTTGGCATAAATATTTTACTTTTGCGGCAATGGTGAGCGTTTTTCCGCTTCCGGCACCGGCAAGCACCAATATACTGTCTTCATCGTTGATGACGGCCGTTTTTTGTTGCTCGTCCAGGCACTTGCCGTCTATGTCGGAAAAGAAATCTTTGTGTTTTTCACTTTCCGACAGCATAAAGTTTTCGTTTGCGGTGCTAAAAGTATCCGACAGCGAGCAAAAGGCGGATTTGAACGCTTCCACCTCTTGAAACAAAGGGTGCTTTTTTGGCAAGCGGTATTTTTTTATCTCCTCATACAACTCCTGCCATTTTGTGGTAAAATATTTTTCTTCCGATCGGGAGATGTAATGTTCTTGTATGGAGGCATATTCGGTGTTAAACAAGTGGATTTGTCGAGAATAGTGCTCCCTGTTTTGCTCCAATTCATCTTTAAGCCGTTTCTGCCGCATAAGGCAGTAGCACGATAATACGGCGCAAAATACAAGAATAACCGCTATAACATGTCCAATCATAAATTACCATAGATTCAACGAGCAATCAAATTTTGATTGCTCGCCGGTTACACTTTGATAATGCCGGTTTATTATTTTTGCTTAGGTTTTAAGCTTATCATTTTACCTTCTTTATTTAAATAATAATAATTATCATTTTTATCATGTACTTGAATAAATCCGTTCCCTATATTGCCGGCAGACTCATTTGTATCCCAATGGCTGTCATATTCCCATGGCAATACCTTCCCTCTTTTGGAGTGTAAAAAAGCAGTTACATTAGGTTCATTAAGTTTGAATTGCGGGCTGATTAAATTTCCTTGGGTATTAATATAGCCGTATTTTTCATTTATTATAGTTAATGCGAATCCTTCTGAAAAATCGTCTGCGAAGTCATACTGAGCCGGTATAACCACCTCTCCCTTGGTATTAATATAACCACACTTGTCATTCATTAAAACACATGCCAATCCTTCTGAGAAATTCCATGCGTCTTCAAATTGGGCTTGTATAACCACCTCTCCTTGGGTATTAATATAGCCCCACTTGCCATTGATTTCAACACATGCCAAGCCTTCGGAGAAATCGCTTGCTTGGTCAAATTGTGGTTGTATAAGCATTTCCCCTTTGGTATTAATATATCCCCATTTATCGTTGATTTTAGCACATGCTATTCCTGCTGAGAAATCCCATGCGTCTTCAAATTGAGGTTGTATAACTATCTCCCCTTTGGTATTAATATAACCGATTTTATTATCTATGCGAATTCTTTCAAATCCTTCAGGAAAATCCAGATAGAACCAATCGGTGGCTTCTAAGTTAAGAAAATCACACGGGTATAAAACAAAGTCTCCTTTGGTATTAATTAAACCTAAATTTCTATCATGCCAAATTAGGGCTATTCCATTTGAAAAAATATCTGCCCAGTCAAACTGAGGTTCAATTACTATTTCCCCTTTGGTATTAATGTATCCCCATTTGCCATTGATAATGGCACAGGCTAATCCTTCTGAAAACGCAGACGGCCCTTGGAAATATCCAATCAAATCTTCTTCTCCTTCAAATTGAGGTTGTATGACCACCTTACCCTTGGTATTAATATATCCCCACTTGCCATTGATTTTAACACATGCCAAGCCTTCGGAGAAACTATGTGCGTCTTCAAATCGGGGTTCGATAACGATTTTGCCTTTAGTGTTAATATAACCATATTTTCCGTTCAATTTAACAAGTGACAATCCCTCTGAAAAACCGATTATATCCTCATATTGAATAGGTATAACTATCTTACCTTTGGTGTTAACATAACCATACTTGTCATTGATTCCGACATATGCTACTCCGTTAGCAAAATTTTCTGCCACATCAAATTGAGGTTTAAAAACAATCTCCCCTTTGGTATTGACAAAACCATACTTATCTTTATTCTTAATTATCGCCAATCCTTCTGAAAAATAATTAGAAGCGTCATCAAATTGAGCCTCAATGACAATATGCCCGTTAGTATCCATATATCCCCACTTATCATCAACTTTTATCGGGAGAAGTATGGAATAATCTTTGTGTGATTGTTGGCACGATAATAATACTATAGATAATGCCATTACGAGTAATATACTAATTCGTTTCATATAGGTAATATTTTAAATTAAAATGCAAATATATAACAAAAAAACATGCCCGCAAACCCAAGCTTCACATTATTTTATTTTTGGATGTTTTTATCAAAAGTCGAAAAAGTCCGCTATGTGTTCTAAGTAAAGCTGAAACCAGTCGGTATAAATATAAAAAAAGATGATAATTAATATGAAACCTACGATACCGCATAAGTCTTCCTACCAAGTAGGAAGTTTTTTGCCTGTAACCATCTCAAAAAACGAAAAGATGATGCGGCCGCCGTCAAGAGGGTAAATAGGTATTATGTTTAATAATATCAATATGAGGGATAATCCTCCGGTGTATACACATAAGACACTCCATTGATATGGAATATCAAGTTCGGAGAGTAAAAAGAAGATGAATATAGCGGCAAAATTAAATAACATACCTCCTGCACTGATGAGTAATTGTTGCCATGCAGGTTTGTCATCGATATAAGGTGATGCTTTTGCCGACTCCTTGCCGGGGAGAGCCTCTTCGGCATCGTCGGAACGCATCTTGAAAAGCGTGAATCCTCCCAATGGTAGTGATCCAAGACTCCATTTTATGTTACGCCATGAATTGCTTTCGGACACTTGCTTGGGTTGATAACTCACAAAACACAAGAAAAACACTTGCATTTCCTTAACAACGCAACCAAACGATTTGCCCATTATCAAATGTCCCAACTCGTGAATAGCGATTGCTAAGACTAAAGAAAAGGGGAGTGTCCAACTTGTATAGAATTCGTCAAACAAAAAATAGGAAATGACAAAGCCGATAATTAGGTTGAACCAATGAAAAGTGAGGCCGTTGTCCGTTTTTTTCTCATCATTAAGCGACTCTTTTTTTTCTATTTCATTCATCTTATAGGATTTTTATTAGAGCAATATAGAAAGTAACCTCTGAATTTTGATGTCCTCCCCATTAATAACTTGTGCTAACCATGGTTACATTTAAATTACCAATCGGGGCTTGGGGTTTCATGTTGCAAAGATAGTTATTTTATGAATAATAAATTGTTGCATTTATTTGTTGAATTTAGGAAGATAATATTTTTTATAAATATACGATATTCAAAGAGTGTATGATGGCGAGTGCTTGCTATCCGCAGCCTGCCGGTATGCGGCAAACCGGAATTTTCGGTGTTTTTTTGTATGAAAGCGTTTGTTATTTTTCATCGGGAATGGTATCCTTGTCGCAATTGCCTTGTATGGCCAAGTGTATGGTGTTGTCTCCGAATTTGGCATTGATGCTGTCAATGGTTTTCATCAATTTATTTTTTTTGGTATAATTGTTTTCTTCAAAAAGGTCCAACTGCCGTCCTTGTGCACTGATGATGTCCGATAATATGATTCCGGCTTGTTTGTATTGATAGTCAGGATGATATACTTGTTCCAACAGTTGTAACCCGGCTTGTGAGATAATGGCGGTATCGTTGGTGTAATTACTTAATTTGCATTTTTTTGCGTTGTGATATTGAGCCAAATCTTTGCGATGCCGGTTAGTTTTGATAAATAAGGTGACAGTGCGACACAAGCTATTTTGAGCCCTTAGTTTTGTACAACAATTAACGGCGAAGGTAGATATTTCTTTTTGTAAATCGGAAAAGGATGTGAGCATGCGGGGAAATGAGCGACTTTGCATAATACTCTGTTTTTGGGTGTGTGTATTGAGTTGTATGCCGGCTATTCCATTCAATTCTTGCCATGTGTGCAGCCCTTGGGTACCAAAATCCCGCTGTATGTTTTCTATAGGCAGGCACGCATAGTCCCATGCTGTAACAATATTGAGTGCAGCCGTTTTTTTCTGGAGGCTGCGGCCTATGCCCCATACATCGGCAACGGGTAATCGGGATAAGGCTTGTTGTCTTTTATCGGGAGTGAGTATACATATACCTTTGTATCCTTTATAATGTTTGGCATAGTGGGTGGCGATTTTTGCCAGCGTATAGGTGGAGGAACAACCGCAACTTACAGGGATTTTGCTTTCGTTGGTGATAGTGTCTTTTACCATTTGCACATATTTTCTTATCTCTTGAGGTTCGTTCAAGGGAAGGGTTCCGAAAAATTCATCAACGGAATATTGCCGGAAATCCAAAACGATAGCTTGTCGCAATACTATGTGCATGATTTGTTGTGATATGCGTTGGTATTTTTTATGGTCAACAGGGCACACATGTACAGGGTGTTGCGATAAAATGTTTTTTATCTTAAATAGCGGTATACCTCTTTTGAGCCCCAATGCTTTTGCTTTTTCATTGAGTGCCAATATCACTCCGCCACCTGTTTCGTTAACATTGGCCACCACTACAGGCAAATGCTGTAATTCCGGTTGTGTGGCTATTTCACAACTTGCAAAGAAAGCGTTACAATCTATGTGTACTATAACGGACATGTCCAAAAACAGGTTTCGGGTAAAATTATAGTAGTGGAAATATCAGGAGGCAGGTGTTAAAATCCTGTCCAAAAACTTTCCCAAAAAGTATGTTCCATTTTAGCCCATGTTTGTCGGGTGGCTCCGGCGAAATCGGAAGTATATTGATTGAGCACCTTTTGAGCTTCTTGTCGTTGGTTGTTTTGGAGCAATGTTTTCACTTGGTTTTCCAATGCCGGCAATTCCGCCAATGCCTTTTCTTCATATCTATTGATATTGTCGTACATGGTTTTTTTGGTATATCCCCATTTTACCTGCGCCAATTTGTTGGCCTTGCGGTAGTGCCACAATACGGCATTGTCATTATAGCGGGCGTGCCCGCAGATGTTAAAACCTTCCGGTAATTGTGTGCTGCCAGCAAAAATGGGTATTCTGGGACTTTGCCCCGGATTCTCCACCGACCACCAGCATACACCGCCGATTTCATCGGGTAACCAGTCTCTGCATTGTATAATATGGGAGTATGAACACCAAGACATAGCAACACCGCGGTAGAAGGTAATGCTTTCCGGAGACAGCGCATTATACAAAGCTCTTTCATTCCCGTCCATCCACGGGTTGGCATTGGGACATACTATGGTATCTTTGATAATATTGTTGTCTTTATCCTTGCGTTGGGTGGGGATACGCAGGTTTTTGGTTTGGTCTAATAATGCACAACCTTCGTAGTTGGCTCTAAATAATTTCATCACGGTGCGAACATCCACCTTTTTTTCGGGTTTAACGGAAAAAGGCAGTTCTTCTGCATTGATGTCCAAATGAAGTGACGGGGCCAATTCGTTGAAAATATACCATTCTCTTTCTTTATGATTTTTACCGTTGGCATAAGATGAAGAGAATGTTTTCCACCATACAAATTCGTCTTTCCCGTTCCATAAGCCGTATTTTTTAGCCACTTTTTCTATATTATCCGAACAAAGAAAATAGTCGGGATTATTACGATCAAGTTTGCCTATTCGGGCAATATTACAGCTTACGGCCACTTCGTCATCGGGAACGCGTTGGGCCACCCATATACCGCCTATTTTATCAGGACCTTCTCCCAAAATTTCCATTTGCCACACTTCTTTTTTATCAGCTATGGTAATACATTCTCCGCCATCGGCATAACCATATTCTTTGATGAGTGAGCCTATCAGTTTGATAGCATCACGTGCGTTGTCGCAGCGTTGTAAGGCTATGCGTTGCAATTCTTCTATTAAAAACATGGCATTCTTGTTGATAAGGGTGTCGGGACCGGAGAAGGTGCTTTCGCCCATTGCCAATTGTTTTTCATTCATACAAGGGTAGGCGGTGTTAAGATAAGCGTAGGTGTGTTCCGCTTCCGGTATTTCGCCGGCAAGGCTTACTTTCTCCATGCTGTTGGGCGTTTCGGTGTGCATGGTGCCTTTGTACACTTTGTGCATATCGCCTTTCTTGTAATCGCGGGCGGGCTCCATGGTGACCCACGTTCTATATTTGCCATCACAAGTGTGTGAGGTGATAACAGAGCCGTCGGCAGAAGCTTTCCGCCCTACCATAATAGAGGTGCAATTGCCTCCTACAAGGTCTTCTTCTATGGTGATTTGACTACATAAAATATAGTGGTTGACAAAAATAACAGCAAAAATCAGTATGTGTTTAAAATGCATAATATATATGTTTATATGATTGTAAATTAGAATATTCTGTGATTAAAAAACAAATAGCCGAAACTGATATTGAATATCCATTTAGGGTCGTTGTGTGCATAGTAAGACAGGTTGATGCTGATAGGTCCTAATTTGGTGGTGTAAGCCAATGACCCGTAAATGATAAAAGAACGTTTTTCACATAATTGACTGAAATCGCATTTATCGTTGTTGACTTTTACTATAGCATAAAACGGTTGATAATAATAGCCGGCCACGCGAAGTTGTAAATTTTTGTATAGCACAAAACTATTGCTTAATCCTGCGGTGATAAATGAAGGGTCGCGATAGAAGGGCAGGTAGAGCATATTGCTTTCATGAGTGGGCCTGAATGCCGTACAACGTAGTTTTGTAGCAGTGTAACTGCTCATACGCGGGATGTTTGACCAAGCGAAAGTGGAGGATAAGCCCAAAGAATAAAAACGGGCTATTTTGAAATTGTATTCATATTCCACATTGACGGAAAACCAGTTTCTGAAATAGTTTTTGTTAATGGTTTCCGAGGAATGAGAACCGGGGCGGTTTTGTTCCGTTCCCACAAAATAGCTTGCTCCTATATAAGCACGCATGCCTTTGGTGGGGAAAAATTTTATATCCAAGGTGTTGTATTCATAATATATTTTGGGTGCTAACAATACCACGCGGTTAACATTAAAGGTATCGTTTTGGGAATATGCATTATTGGTATAAAATTTACTCTTGTTGTTGACAAAGCCCAAGTGAGCACAAAACTTGGCCTTATTACCGATAGGGGTGGCAACGGCATAGTTAACAATCACCTCTTCATTTACCAAAAAAGAAGGATTGTCGCTTTCTAAAAACATACGCGTGCTTTTAAAATGATCCCATCGGCTGTATCCTACGGAAATGGTTTGGTCGTTGATATGCTGAGTGGGGTTGCTGATACGGAAAGAGCCTACAATGGAATTGTAAAAGCGTCCGAAATGGGCTTCTGCCGTAACATTCATAAAATAACGTTTCCAAAAATCGTATCGCAGCATAGCGTAGAAAGTGGTGTATGCGTTCGTGGTGATGTACCCGCCGAATTTTACTTGGAAGGGTTTGTTAAGAGAAATGTTTAAATTGGCGGTAAAATAGGGGTCGTCTTCGTTTTTTTGCAGTGTGGGATAGATGTTACTGATGTATTCTTCGTTTAAAAGTCTGAAATAACGATTTTTAAAAGTATTCAAATCAATGATATGAGCATCATTGAAAATGATGTTTTTTGCGGCTGCAGTTTCGTTTTTTTGCACTCCCTTGGCATTGACCTTGTTGATATATATTTCCGTTTGCCGGCTAAGGAATTCTTTGCGGCGAAGGTTCACGCTGTCAGCCGAACGCAGGTGTTTGAGATTATCGGGAATGGCGTGCAAACTGTCGAGCAATGTTTGATAACCCACTTCTATCAGTTTACGTCCGCGGGTGAAGTCGGTAACGTTGAGATTGGGAACATCGGGGCATATCACTATACCGGCAAGGCTGTCGTCCATACAATAAAATTGTTTTGCCATAAGCATGCTGTTGAGTACGGACAGCAAATTTTCATCAGAAGGGTCGCTATTGGTTTTGGCTACCGCAACGGCAATGATATAATCGGGATTAAAATCCTTTTGCATTACATCAATAGGAAAATTGTTTATCATTCCGCCGTCATACATGAGGTTGCTATCTATTTCTATAGGTCTGAAATAGAAAGGAAAAGTCATGGAGGCACGAATGGCATCTTTGAGGCATCCGCTTGACAATACGGCTTCTTTGCTTTCGGTTATATTAGTGGCAACGCATCTGAAAGGGACAAACAGGCTGTCAAAATTACCCTTGGATATGGCATCGGCTTGTGAAAATATTTCCAAAAAGGCGAAATCCATTTGTATGGGGGTGATGATATTGACAGGTATTAATGGATTGAATTTGGAAGAGTCAATGGCGAATCGGAATTTCACCCATGCTGAATTAGGGGGTTCCTGTCGAAAAAAATAGATGTATTTATCGTTGATATTTCCTTTAATCCAATTGTCAAATTCGGGATCGGAAAAAATGGCTTCCATATCTTCTACCGAATAGCCGGAGGCGTAAAGTCCGCCCACTATGGCTCCCATGGAAGTGCCGGTTATATAGTCTATGGGTATGCCGTTTTCTTCCAATGCTTTAATCACACCCAAATGAGCCATGCCTTTGGCTCCGCCCCCGCTAAGAACAAGTCCTACCTTTTGGGCCGATGCCGCTATAAAACATGAACATAAGGTAACGATAAGCAATGAACGGAATTTCATATTTGACTTATTTTATCCAACCTTGTTTAACTATATATTGGGCTATTTCTATGGCATTGGTGGCGGCACCCTTTCGGAGGTTGTCGGCAACTATCCAAAGGTTCATGCAGTTTTCCCTGCTGTCGTCTTTGCGTATGCGGCCGACAAACACATCGTCTTTCCCTTCGCAGAAAAGCGGCATGGGGTATAAGTTCTCGGCGGGATTGTCTATGACGGTAAGCCCCGGCATTTGTTGTAGCAGTTGGCGTACGTGTTGGATGTTGTATTGTCGGGCGAATTCAACATTTACAGCCTCGCTGTGTCCTCCACGAACGGGAACGCGAACCACCGTAGCGGTTATCTGTATGTTTTCATCTCGCAGTATTTTACGGGTTTCGTTAACCAATTTAAGTTCTTCCGTGGTATATCCGTCGGGTTCAAAGCTGCCTCCGTGAGGCAATACATTCATATCTATGGGATAAGGATAAGCCATTTCACAGGCTTCCCCTGCACGTTCGCTCATGAGCTGGCGTATGGCTTTCATGCCTGTACCCGTAACCGATTGATAGGTGGAAATTACCAATCTTTTTATGCCGTAAGCTTTATGCAACGGTGCCAATGCCATTACCATTTGTATAGTAGAGCAATTAGGGTTGGCTATAATTTTATCGTTACAGGTGAGCACATCTGCATTGATTTGCGGTACCACCAAGGGAATGTGTTCATACATTCGCCATGCGGAGGAATTGTCTATAACAAAGCTTCCTTTTTCTGCAAACAAAGGAGCATATTTGAGCGAAGCGGAGCTTCCTGCAGAAAAAATGGCTATATCTACACAACTGTCTATCACCGATTGCACCGATAACATTTTGAGTTGTCTTCCGTGGAAGGTAATGGTTTTGCCGATAGAGCGTTCCGAAGCGGCAGGATATAGTTCGCAATCACCAAATCCTCTTTCTTCCAGCACTTTGAGCATAACACCGCCCACTAATCCTGTAGCTCCTATCAATCCTATTTTCATCGTGTATGTATTTTTTATTGTTTATAACTATGATAATATAAAACGCAATATATTTCTTTTTATTGGATAAAACTATTCTTTTTTCCCGTATAAATAATTGTTGGCATGTGTAATGTTGCTTTTGAATTTTCGGTATCCTATTCTTTTGATTGCCGAGGCGGCAAAAATGCGGTCAAAATCCTCTTGGCTGATGTTTTCCCATTGTTTATCGGTGAAACTGAGCAAAAAAGGATTGGTCCCGAATTCGGTAATGGAAGTAGGGGAGGCATGCTTGTTGAAAGGACATGCTTTTTGACATTCATCGCAGCCGTATATATAATTTGTACTACAAAAATGAGCATCTATATCATTGTGGTTTTCTATGCTTTGGTAGGCAAAACATTTTCGGGCATCCATTCCGTAATGGTGCAGTGCCTGCGAGGGACAAGCATTTTGGCATAAAGAGCAGGAAGCACATGGATGTAAGGAGTAGCATGGTTGGTCGTAAGTTAAACCAACAGAGGTGAACAATGTGGCGATAAAATGGTAACTGCCATGTTGGTTGGTTAGCAGCGTATTTTTCCCTATCCACCCCAATCCGGCGCGTTCTGCCAAATGTTTCTCCATTACAGGAGCGGTATCGACAAAATACCGGTTGATACTGTCGGGAACCAGCATGGTAATATATTGTTGTAGCATTTTTAGCCGTTGTTTGATCACTTTGTGATAGTCTTGTCCCCATGCGTAGCGAGCTATACGGTATCGGCTGGGGCGATTGTTATAGGGAGTAAGGGTATAATAGGAGGCCAACACTACTATTATGCTTTCTGCTTGAGGCACAAGCTGCTTGGGGTTAAATCTTATGGATTGATAGCGGCTCAAGTAGTTCATGTCGGCATGGCGTTCTTCTTGCAGATAGGTTTCATAAGCACGGGTAACAACGGAATCGATAGGGGCACAATCGGTGATGCCGCAAGCATAAAAACCCAGTTCCAAGGTCTTGTCTTTGATTTTTTTGCTTAGTTCTATAGTGTCCATGCTTAGTGAGTGGTGTTAATAGGCTTGTATTTAACGGGCATACGGCTGGTGGTAGGACCGGCTGTATTAAATTTGGTGTTTTTGAGCAAGCCTTCTATTTTCAAATTTTCGTTAGGAATGTCAATGATAATGGTTTGATAGCATGTAAAACCGTCTATAAGAGTGTATCTATTGTATTGTACACTTATGGTGTTAACAGATGCAATATCTTTAATATAGTGGTAGAGCATATGGTGAGCGGTATCGGTGATAATGCGTTCTTCCAGTATCATGGTATGGGCTGTGTTGTTGCGGTGAGCAGCGGTGTAAATAATGGAATCGTTAGAGACGTTTGCGGTAAATACGGGTTCAAAATCAGGGATATCTTGTGCCAAAAGCAGTGCTTGCACGATAAAAAAATTGATATCCATGCCTATTTGTTTTTTCAGCCAGGAATACTGTCCCCAATAATATTCATGCGACAGGTGGTTGGCATATTTCACCGAATCTTTGGTCAGTAGCAGGCGGGCTATTTCTATCCCTAATTTATTCAGGGTGATAAATATGGCACTATCTTTTTTGTTCACCACAAAAGCGGTGAGTGAGACAAGCTCTTTTTCCGGTTTGATGTTGTTGACTGAAAGATTGATGCGGGTGCTAAACCAATCGCATTGCATACTTGCAATAGTTGCCGGCACCAATACAGGGGTAGTCGGTTTTTCGGTGCGGACGCTGTCTTCCACGGGGGTAACCGAAGCCTCATGCCGGTGTTGGCGGCATGATATAAGTAAAATACAGCACAAAAGTATAGTAAGTGTTTTACCGTTTATTTTCATTTTCATCGGAATAAATGCGTTCAACCTTTTCTATATTAGGAATGGAGCGTAAGCGTTCCATCAGTTTGTTTAAGTGTTCCACATTTTGGATATAAAGAATGATTTTCCCTTCAAACAGGCCTTCTGTGGTCTCAAAATGTATGGTGCGACAATTCACTTGAAAATCCTGGTGTATGATGCCGGTAATGCTATGCACCAGCCCTTTGGAGTCAAAGCCTTTTAGCGAGATACCGGCAAGAAAATCCACTTTATTCTCTTCGGCTCTCCATTTGGCTTTTACTATTTTGTCTCCATAACGGGCGGAAAGTCTAACCGCTTCGGCACAGTTGGCACGATGCACCACTATCTCGTTGTTGTTGAGAGCGAAAGCTATTACTTGGTCTCCGGCAACGGGATTGCAGCACGGAGCAATGGTTTGTTTAATTTCGTGAACATTGCCCAATAGCAACGATTGAGGATTGTGAGATAATCTACGCTGTAAGGCATGGTTAATGGTAAAAATATTTTTCATTCCCCACAGCCATTTTATGGCCGGTTTTACCCAGTCAAGCACACGATAGACGATGCTTATTTTTGAAAAACATTGTTTTATCTTCAGTTCGGGTATCTGCTGGTGGTATATAGCCAAATACAAACTTTCTTTGTCTTTGTAGCCTGTGAACATCATCAGCTTGTCGCGATTGAGTTTGGTGATATCCACATTGTATTTTCTAAAATAGGTTTTGAGTTGTTCTTTACCTTGGTTGATTTTTTCTTTGCGTTGTTGCCCCAGTGCGGTGGTGATGGTGTCTACCGCTTTGGCGGTAGCAACAAAAGTGAGCCATTCCTCTTGCACTCTTTGTTTTTTGGAGGTGATAACCTCTATTTGGTCTCCTGTTTTGAGTTTGTGCGAAGGCGGTACCAATTTATTATTCACCTTTGCCCCTATGCAATAATTGCCCGTTTCGGCATCTGTTTCGTAAGCAAAGTCAAGAACGGTGGAATTTTCGGGCATGGTATGCTCTTCGCCTTTGGCGGTGAATACAAAAATTTCTTTGTTAAAAAGGTTCATTTTAACATTAGAAACCAATTCACCGGTGTTGTTTTCATTGTTTTGGAGTATTTCTTTTATACTGGCAAGCCATGCTTCCACTCCTTGCTCATCAACATGTTTGTCGTTTTCTTTATAAACCCAGTGTGCGGCAAAACCGTTTTCGGCAATGGTGTCCATTTGTTTGGTGCGTATCTGAACTTCCACCCATTTGCCCTTGTTACTCATCACCGTGGTGTGCAAAGATTGATATCCGTTGGCTTTGGGCATGGATATCCAATCCCGTAAACGGTCGGCTTTCGGTTTGTATATGTCTGTAACTATGGAATATACCGACCAGCATGAAGATTTTTGATGTTCATCATCGGCTTCTATAATAATACGTATGGCAAATAAATCATATACTTCGTCAAAAGGTATTTTTTTCTTGGTCATTTTTTGCCATATGGAATAGATGGACTTGGTGCGGGATACTATTTCAAATGTGAAATTTCTTGCTATCAGCTGTTCACGTATGGGTGCGATGAATTGTTCTATAAATATTTCACGGTCTTTTTCTGTGTTTTTGATACAATCGGCTATGTAATTATAGCTGCCGGGGTCTTGGTATTTCATAGCCAAATCCTCTAATTCGGATTTGATGTTGTAAAAACCCAAGCGGTGAGCCAAAGGAGCATACATATATAGCGTTTCAGAGGCTATTTTGAGCTGTTTTTCCTGCGGCATGGAATCCAAGGTGCGCATATTGTGCAATCTGTCCGCCAGCTTGATGAGTATCACACGGGCATCTTTGCTCATGGTGATCAATATCTTTTTGAATGTTTCAAATTGCCTGCTCATAGGCGTATCCGACACATCATCTATTTTTGTCAATCCGTCTATAATGGTAGCCACCTCCTCTCCAAACAAATTTTCTATATCTTGCAATGTGTAATCGGTGTCTTCCACTATATCGTGCAATAAGGCGCATATCACCGAAGTGGTGCCTAAATTCATGTGGTCAAGTACTATGTTGGCAACTTCCAGCGGATGCAAAATATAGGGTTCGCCACTACGCCGACGCATGTCTTTATGAGCATTGAATGCCAGCGTAAAAGCTTTACGCACCTCCATCTTTTGTTCTTTGGTGGCCCTAGGACGCAATTTTCGCTGTATCTCTTTATATCGCGATAATATGAGCTTGAATTCTTCGTCAGTTCTTTGATATTCCATTTTTTTGCGAGTGTTTTTAAGAATGACAATACAATATGCGTACTTTAAAAAAAGTATATTATCAAACTTACAAAGATAGCATTTTTTTCTATTATTCCTTTAAGCAGAAAAGAAAGTTTTATAAACAGGAAAAAATAGTTTTTCGATGGAAAGAAACAATGAAAATCGCCGGTTTTCAATAGCAATGTTTTGAAAAAAAAAGGACGGGTAATTTCGGCAAATAGCTGAATACATCGTTTAATTCGTAATTATAATATGTTACCGGAAGCACAATACGCTGAAAGATGCGGTTTAAACCCTCTTTTTTTTCGGATGTCAAATTTTGGGGGTGCTTTTTTAAAGGATAAAATGATATACTGCCGAGGAATTTTATTTTCTTTTTGTTCCTGCTGCCGCTTCGCTGACATTGATAACGTAGTCGGCTAATTTTTCATACAATGCATACAATCCGCTATAGGTTGAACCGATGGCATAGTCGTAAATGCCGGCTTTGAGGGATTGCAGGTGTCGGGAACGCAAAAGGTCACGGTATTCGTTAATATCGTCTTCGGCTTGATAAGCGGCTTGAATATCGGCTTTGGAATAGTCTCCGTGTAAATTTTGGTCCATAATAGACAAAGCTTTTTCCACCAATTGGGAAATATGGCTGAGGTTGTCGTTTAAATCTTGTGAGAAGTGCACGGCATCTTCTCGTTTGTTTTTTCTTATCAAAGCCATTTGGTAGATAGCGTCACCGATACTTTCCAGGTTATCAATGATACGAAGCATGGCACCCACTTTTTGGGAACCTACTTCCGATAGGTTGCCTTCGGATACATGGGTGAGGTATTTGGCTATCTCCAATTCCATCCTATCGGTAATTTCTTCGTATTTTTCTATGTGTTTCAGTGTTTTGTCAAATTCATCTTCGTTTTTGGCAGTTCGGAGAGCCGGCAGAAAGTTGTACATGCGGATAACTCTTTTGGAAAAGTCTTCTATTTCCTTTTGGGCGGCTTCCAAATCCAATTCGGACGTATTCATCCAGTGGTTGCTGATGTATTTAAGTTTGAATATTTCGTCTTCGTCGGCATCCTCTTTAAATGCTTTCACCATCCAATTGACTATTTTTACTATTTGAGGAATAAACCACATTAATATCAAAGTGTTGATGACATTAAAAAATGTATGGAAAAAGGCTAATGCCAATGGTATGGCTTCAGGGCTGTATCCTGCGGCACCTACGGCCGTATAAGGATTGCTCCCGACAACGCCTGTAGTGATATCGGCAATAAGGTTCATAACAGGACGAAATACTATTAATGTGATAATCACTCCTATTACATTGAATGTCAAGTGAGCTCTGGCGGCTTTTTTACCATTGGTATTGGCCACCATAGCCGCTAAATTGGCCGTGATGGTGGTTCCGATGTTTTGTCCCATCACCAAAGCTACTGCCACATCAAAACCTATCCAGCCTTTGTAGCACATCACCAAGGTGATAGCCATCATGGCGGCAGAGGCTTGTACCAAACAAGTAAGTATGGTACCTATAGTAATGAATAGCAAAATAGAAGCAAATCCATGGTCGGATAACGACCCCAAAAATTCTAAAAATTTTGGATATTCTTCCAAATTAGGCATGGCTTGTTGCAATAATCCCATGCCTAACAGTAGTAATGTCAGACCTATAATAAATTCGCCGAGGGCTTTGAATTTGCTTTTTTGTGAAAAAATAAATACAAGTGCCAGTGCTCCTAAAAACAATGGTAAACTAAATACTTTTGCACTCTCTCCCAACCCGAAAAGAGTGATAATCCATGCGGTGATGGTGGTGCCTATGTTTGCACCCATAATTACTGATATAGCTCCTGTGAGAGATAGCAACCCTGCATTAACAAAACTTACTACCATTACCGTGGTAGCAGAGGAGGATTGTATGGCGGTAGTTACTATAGCTCCGGTAAGTATGCCTCTCCATTTACTCTCCGTTACCTTGCCGAGGGTGGAACGCATTTTGTTTCCGGCCACTTTTTGCAAACCTTCACTCATTAGCTTCATTCCGAAAAGGAATATCGCAAGCGCTCCGGCAAAATTAATGATAATACACAATATGTTCAGTATGTTCATAATATTCAATTGTTTATGCTTTGCTGGCAGTCCGTATTACTGCATAATATTACATCTGCAAAAGTAGCATTATTTTAATTATCAAACCAGGGCGGAAGTTTAATTGAAGTTTATTTTTAAGTAACAAAAATGTTAAGAAAACATTAATTTAAATGTTTAATGACAATGGTAGCAGATTTCGGTTAAAGGAATGTAATTTAAGGGGTAGAATGTTTCCTGTAAACTATAAAAGGGCAAATAAAAAAATATTTGCCCTTTATAGAATTTGTATGGAGGAAACATTATTCTTTTTTATATAAAGTATAGATAATGTCTCCGTTTAATATGAGGCTGTCGGCTTTAAAACGCATAATTGCTTTTTCGCCGTCTGCATAGTAAAGCGTGTCCGCATAGCGAAAACCTAAAATTTCATCGTTAAAATATAGAAAATCATGACGAAATGTGAATGTAGAATCATGAGTGAAAGCCCAACCGATAAGTCCCGCCATAGGGTCGCATTGGTCCGTGAGTTCAATCTTTGACACTATCCACTCTCCTTCCGATGAAATTTTCTTCGGCTGCTTTGAGCAAGCGACAAGAATAATGATTAATAATACTAAAACTAACTTTTTCATAAGGTAACTAATTTGTTAATATTGAAACGATATGGATGAAAATCGGATATGGTCATCAATCTCAGGAGTTGTGGCAACCGAAACAGTCATTGTACAAGTTCCAGAACAATTATCTTTGCAATAGTGAATAATCAATCTTTCAACTTTGTGTAGACAGGTTCCATCTGTGCAACTGCATTGAAATTTATTACCAGATATGCTGTTTTGAGGCAAGATGTCATCAGGGACTGGCAATACAATGGCTCTACCGCATAGATTGATAACTGCAAAAGAGTAATTGTCGGGAGTTAATATGTAATCATCTTTATTAATCAATTTTGGATATTCATACCCTTTATAAATATTGGTTATAAAAGTATTAATTTTGTTATTGATTTCAGGAATGTTGAACATTTCATCAAAGGCGGTAGGGAGTTCTTCATCTTTGGTAATGAAATGAGGTTCTATTTCAAGATTAACATACCCTCCATGAGTAATATGCTTGCCTGTAGTTGTTACGGATTGAGTCATAGTACATTTGGAACAATCTCCTGCACAGCCTGCAATTTCATTTACATAAAAAGGATAGCAACTTCCGGAAGAATTGCAGGTGCAGGATATCTTTATCTGATCACCCTTGTTAAGCATTAATAATTGATTGTCAGATGTAGTGCCAATATATGTCCAATTAGATGACGATATTAGAATAGTTTGATTATGATAATCTTCTATTACCTCTGCATTTGGGGGTACCCAACAATAGTCACCCATGTTTTCAATATTATTAATTACATACTTTTTTTCAGATTTTTTTGTGTTATTTGAGTCTTTTCTACATGCCGCAAAAATTATAATTGCGGTTATGGCTATCAATGTAGCAATTCCGGCTATTAATTTTAAATTTTTCATATTTGATAGATTTTATGTTGTTATTTGATTTTTTTATTGTTTTATGTTAATCTACTCACACCAAGATTTATTAAAAAAATATTGGCTTTTGGCGATTTTTACCTCCAAGAATTGCCAAAACTTGTGCGAAGATGTTTAACTTATGCCCTTGCTGAACAGAAATAAATTCTGTCTTCGCTATCAACAAGGGCTTTATTTGCCCAATAGTAAAGGGGGCGAATACTCTAATAAAGCAAACCTTACGATTATTTCATAATTTTCTTTGAATATCCAGAACTTTTTAAGTATTTTATATAAGAGAAGAAGTGGTATAAAAGAAAGATAACGTAATTGCTTATATTTCTTTGATAATATTTGTAAAAAGGATATTATTTTTGATACCATATAAATAAATGTAGTTTATTAATCATTTTGCAAATGTAATAAAAAAAATAGTACGAAAGTAAAGTTATAATGAAAAATATTGTATTTTTCTTGTAAATAACAGATAATCATATTAATATTTTTTATAAATTTTATTTGAAGAGAATAAAACGCATGAAATAACCCTTTTTTTTATGAGGTAGAATGTTTGATGCAGGTAAACAGTGGAGTTTCGGCAGAGAATGAGATAAGGCGAGTAAAAAAGTTTTGGACGTATGCTGATGAATGTTGTAAAAAAATACTACCTTTGCACAAAGTTTTAATAAAAAGTTTTCTTATAAAATGCAGCGGGCAGGGCTATAGGAATTTTATCAAGAAAGACAAATACATTTAGCACATGGAATATCAAGCACACGAAACAGCCGTTATTGATGAGGGATGTCAAATAGGCAAAGGTACCAGGATATGGCATTTTTCCCATATCATGTCACCTTGCCGAATAGGGGAGAATTGTAATATTGGTCAGAATGTGGTGGTATCGCCTCATGTGAAATTGGGCAATAATGTAAAAGTGCAGAACAATGTATCCATATATACAGGTGTTGTGTGTGATGATGATGTTTTTTTGGGTCCTTCTATGGTGTTTACCAATGTAATCAACCCTCGCAGTGCTATCTGCCGCAAGCATGAATATGCAAGCACGCATGTGGGTAAAGGGGCTACCATAGGGGCCAATGCCACCATAGTGTGCGGTCATGACATAGGAGAGTATGCATTCATAGGTGCCGGTGCGGTGGTAACGCACCATGTGCCGCCTTACGCTTTGGTAGTAGGCAATCCTTCACGGCAGATAGGATGGATGAGTCAGTACGGGCATCGTCTGCATTTTAATGAAGAAGGCATAGCCGTATGCCCTGAAAGCGGCATGAGATATATATTGAAAAATAACAAGGTGGAATTATTATAATGAGTAAAAATTTTGCATTAATAGGTTTGGGCGGATATATAGCGGTACGCCATTTAAAAGCCATAAAAGACACCGGCAATACCGTGTTGGTGGCATTGGATAAAAACGACAGCGTAGGGGTGATAGATGCTTATTTTCCTCAAGCGGATTTTTTTACCGAGCCCGAACGTTTTGAACGTCACATATATAAATTACAGCACGGACAAAATGAGAAGGTTGATTTTTTCAGTATTTGCACACCCAACTATTTGCATGATGCCCATATCCGTATGAGCTTGTTGAACGGGGCAGACGCTATATGTGAAAAACCATTGGTACTTAATCCGTGGAATGTAGATGCGCTGGCGGAATTGGAAAAAGAAACGGGGAAAAAAATATATACCATTTTACAACTGCGTCACCATCCCATGATATTGAAATTGAAACAACAGATAGACAATGGTCCTGCCGATAAAATCTATGATGTAGACCTTACCTATATCACCTCTCGCGGAAAATGGTTCCATTATTCATGGAAAGGTGATGAGTCCAAATCGGGAGGGCTGGCTACCAATATCGGTATTCATTTTTTTGACATGTTGCAATTTATATTCGGCGAACCTCGCCAAATCATTGTCCATCATCGCGACAAGCATGTGGTGTCGGGTTATATGGAATTGCAAAAAGCACGGGTACGGTGGTTTTTGAGTGTGGATAGCGGCTATCTGCCAAAAGATGCTGTCAATCAGGGAAAAACAACATACAGGTCCATACAAGTGGAAGGAGAAGAAGTGGAATTTACCGGCGGATTCACCGATTTGCATACAGTAAGTTATGAACACATATTAGCGGGTAAGGGTTTTGGTTTGGACCAAGCCAAGCCCAGCATACAAATGGTGCATTTTATCCGCAATGCGGAAATATCCAAGGAGGCTCTTTCGTGTAAACATCCATTTTTAACGTTGTAATATTATGTTTTTTACCGAAGATACCAAAATTACGGAAATAGCCGTGCACCGTGTGGGCAGTCAAACAGACCCCGAAGGCGGTATCATGATAAGTGACGGTGTGCTGCATTTGGACGAGTTCACCGAAAATGCCATGATACATTTTTTGTTCTCGTCGTTCAAATATGATGAATATTATCGTTTTGTTGCACAAGACGGCAATGTGAGCGATAACGGCGTGTATAGATGTGTATCGTCCATATTGACGGGCAGTGATTCCTTGTATATGCATTCGGTGGCACTTGCAAAAATGCTATATGCCAAATGTATCAGCGAAAATATTCTTAAAGGGGAATTCTATGTTGTCAAATTCCAAAATTGTGTTTATCAAGATCAGTTGGTGAATGCGGTAGGATTGTTCAAGGCGGAAAAAAAAGAAACTTTTTTGAAAGTGTATGCCGAAGGCAACGCCCTGCAAGTGCAGGCAGAAGAAGGTTCGCTTGTGAGCAAAATAGAAAAAGGCTGCCTGGTGCTGGATGTGCAATCCACCGATGGTTATGTGGTGGCGGCTTTCGATTCGGGAAAAGGGGAGAACGGCAACTATTGGATGGACAACTTTTTGGGATTGTGTCAAATGGAAAACAATTTTTTCCAAACACAAAAAGCCATAGAAATGTGCAACGATTTTGTGCGGACAGCTTTGCCGGAAAATTTTAACATCACCAAAGACCAACAAGCAATATTGTTGAATCGTTCGGCTGAATTTTTTAAAACCAACGATGAATTTTCGTTTGACGATTATGCCAAAGAGGTGATACAAAACGATGAGGCGGAAGAACAATTCAAATTCTACCGTTCGCAATGTGAAAACTATGGCGGTTACCAACTGAACGATAATTTTGACATATCCGAAACGGCTGTGAAAAAACAAGCCAAGATATTGAAAAGTGTTATCAAATTGGATAAAAATTTTCATGTGTATGTACACGGTAAACGCGATTTTATATCCCGCGGTTACGACCAAGACAGAAAAATGCAGTATTATCAACTATATTTTAATGAAGAAGATTAATATGAAGGTAAAGCAAATAACCATATTGTTTTGCACATTGATGTGCGTGAATGTATATGCCCAAGTGCAGGATTCTGTAGCATATTGGAAAAACGGTAATAAACGCAGCCAAGGCAGCTACCAAAACGGAGTGGAAGTCGGGGCGTGGACATATTATCATACCAACGGCAAAAAAGCCATGGAGGGCAAGTATGAAAACGGGCGTAAAACGGGCCTGTGGAAATCGTGGTACGAAAGCGGGGCATTGTGTACGCAATATTATCCGCAAACAGGCGAATTTTTATCCTGGTATGAAAACGGTGCCAAAGAAAGTGCGGGGTATTTTAAAAATTATGAAAAAGACAGCGTATGGAAATTTTATTATACCAACGGTCAATTGTCCAAATACTGTAACTATGCAAACGGAGAATTAAACGGCAAATGTGAAGAATATTACAATGACGGAAAACTTTCGTTTAAAGGAAATTATAAAAACGGAGAGTTGGAAGGCAGAGCCGATTGGTGGTATACCAACGGCAATAAAGAAATGGAAGGTGCACTGATACAGGGCAAGCAAGAAGGATTGTGGAATTTTTATAACGAAAACGGCAATCTGGGCAGCACCGGCAAATTTGTTAACGGAGAACAAGACGGAAAATGGACCTATTACTACGAAACAGGTGAAAAATGGAAGGAAGGAAATTTTATCGCCGGAAAACGCGAAGGCACCTGGACAGCTTGGTACGAAAAAGGACAAAAACAACGCGAAGGGAAATTTGTTAATGATAAACAAGAAGGCCTGTGGACATCGTGGTATGTGAATGGTAAAAAGCAGGATGAAGGCTTTTTTTGCCAAGGGAAAATGTGTAATTTATGGAAAGGATGGTATGCTTCGGGCATAATGAAATATCAAACCGACTTTGAAAAAAATCTGCGTAACGGGAAACATATTGCTTATTGGCAAAACGGCAAACTAAAGGAAAAAGGCAGCTATGTTAAAGATGAAAAACAAGGGAAATGGAGCGTCTATAGCGAATATGGTCGTCTGCTGAACACTGGAAAATTTGCTGTTAACAAAAAAACAGGCAAGTGGAAATTCTACGACGAGCAAGGAGTGTTGAGCAGAGAGCAGAGTTTTACCGACGATATACCCGACGGCAAATGGACACAATATTTTGCCAACGGAAAAAAACACAGCACAGGGGCTTATTCCATGTTGGTTAAATCCGGCGTGTGGACTTATTACGATGAAAACGGGCAGATTATATACAGCGTAGAATACACCAACGGAAACATCAGCAGGGTGATAGTGGATAAAAGAAAAAAATAGCATGCAATCAATCAATTTTTTGGTAGCCAAATCTTCATCCTCAAGCAATATTCCGTGTGAGGTGAACATCATCACCATGGGATGTTCAAAGAATTTGGTGGACTCCGAGCAGTTGGCGGCACAATTGGAAGCCAATGACTTTTTGGTAGTACATGAAAGTCAGCAGCCCATGCCTATTACCATTATCAACACTTGCGGATTCATAGCCGACGCTAAAGAACAATCGGTGAATATGATATTGGAATGCGTGGCATTAAAAAACACCGGAAAAATCAAAAAACTGATAGTATATGGTTGTTTGTCTGCACGTTATAAGGAAGAATTACAACAGTCCATTCCCGAAGTGGATGCTTTTTTCCCTACTGAGGCTACAAAAGAAATACTCGCCTATTTGGGGGCAAAATATTACCCCGGTATGATAACACGCAGAAAAACAGCCACTCCTTCACATTATGCTTATCTGAAAATATCGGAAGGATGTTCCCATAATTGTGCTTTTTGTGCCATACCGAAAATAAGAGGCAGGCAAATTTCCAAACCCGTATCGCTCATAAAGCAAGAGGCGGAATGGCTGGCGCAAAAAGGGGTGAAAGAGCTGTTGCTGGTGGCACAGGATTTATCTTTTTATGGTCAAGATATAGAAAAAAAATACCTGTTGCCGCAATTGGTGGAGGAATTGGCTCAAATAAAAGGGGTGGAATGGATACGCATGCATTATACTTATCCTAATTCCTTTCAGTTGGAATTGTTGGAATTAATGTTACAATATCCCAATGTTTGTCATTATATAGATATGCCCGTTCAGCATATCAATAACGATATGTTGCAAGCCATGCACAGGCATATTACCGGAGAACAAATCAGACAACTGATAGACACCATCAAGCAAAAGGTTCCCGATGTGGCATTACGCACATCGCTGATAGTGGGCTTCCCCGGAGAAACCAAGGCAATGTTCAAGGAATTGGAGGATTTTGTGGCACAAGCTTATTTCGACCGTCTGGGAGTGTTTACCTATTCTCATGAAGAAAACACGCTTGCCTTTGCTATGAAAGACAATGTTACCAAAGCAGAAAAACAACGACGACAAGAGCGTTTGATGGCTGTGCAATATGATATCTCTTTGCAAAAAAACAAATCCTTGGTAGGAAAGGAACTAAAAGTGGTGATAGACGACAGACAAGGTGAATATTATGAAGGACGCACCCAATACGACTCTCCGGAGGTGGATAACAGAGTGCTTATCCCTGTTACCGAACAAGCATTGCAAATAGGAGCTTTTTATAATGCCCTTATCACTCATGCCGATGCTTTTGATTTAATGGCTGAAGTGAAAGATTGATTTTTTATCACAGCTGTTAAAAATAATTTTTTTACTATAAAATTTCCGCTTGCAAAGCAGGGTAAACCCGCTGGTTTGTTTGCTGTTCGGTATCAAATAAAATCGCATGCACATTTTTTTTATATTTTTTTGTTAAAAAACATTTGTAGCATTAAAAAAAATGCTACCTTTGCAAAAATTTTTTGTAAAGTAGAAAGAAGTATTATTAGTAATGAAAAGAAATTTTGTATTAGTCTGTTTATTAGTAGGATTAGTTACTATAACATCGGCTCAAAAATGGGTAGGAACTCAACATACGTTATCGGCAGCTATGGGCTGGTCAACCATGTTAGGTGAATTAGGCGGGGGTCCCGGTATCGGAACATACGGATTGAAAGATTTTGACTTTCAAGCTATGTCTCCGGTTTATACTTTAGGATATACTTACACAAGAGATAAAGGTAACGCTGTCGGCTTTGCATTCAAATTGGATGCAACCTACACCCGTATGAATTCTTGTGATAACTATACCGAAAATGAATCAAGAAATATCCGTCAGGTGAGCCGTATCACCGATTTGGTGGAATTATATGCCGGTGTGGAATTTTATTTCTTAAAACAGACCATGTCTGCATTTAGAGTGGGTGCTTTTAACCACAAAGGCTTTAAATCCCGTTCAGTTCGTTCAGGTATACCCTTGTCTATGTATTTGATATTAGGCGCAGGCGGTGTATGGTACGATTGTAAAGGTAAATATAGTGACGGTGAATGGTATTCATTGCGTGAATTACGCACCGAAGGTCAAGGTTTGATGACCACCCGTAAACAACCGGCCCCTGTTCAAGCAGTAGGCGTTTTGGGTTTGGGTGTTAAACGTTTGTTCACCCCTTCATTCGCATTGAAAATTGAAGCAGGTATGCGTCTTACTTCTACCGATTATTTGGATGAAGTAAGCACCACCTATATTTCTCCCGATGCAGTTTATGATGCAGTATTGGCAGAAACCAATGATGCTGAAAAGGCTGACCGTGCAAAATATTTTGCAGACGGAGTTCGGTTGGATCCTTCTTTAACTCCCGGACAAATTCGCGGTAATGCGTTAAAAAATGACGCTTATTTCTTTGTTCAATTGGGTTTGTGCTATGTAATGCAAGGAAAGAAGAATCCTTTGAGAAACTCATTTAAATAGTAGATTTTATTTATTCACCTAAATAAATATTATTATGAAGAAACGATATGCTTTAGTATTGGCGGCACTATTGCTGATAGTGTCAGGAGTAAAGGCTCAATCTTCGGAAATAGGAGTATGCGGAGGCGTATCGTTTTACATGGGCGATTTAAATCCCAAAGGAGTTTTCAAAGGCTCCAGGGCAGCCGGTGGCATATTGTATCGCTATAATATCAATGAGCGTTTCGCCATCAAGGCTTCGGCTTTGTTCGGCTCTCTTTATGCCAGTGATGCCGACCACGGCAATACAGAACGTAATTTAAGTTTTCGCTCCCCTTTATGCGAATTGTCGGCACAAGTGGAATTGAACTTTTTGCGTTTGTATAACGAAAAAGGTAAAAACTGTTGCACTCCCTATCTGTTTGTGGGTGTAGCAGGTTTTGCTTTTAATCCGCAAGCGGAAATGAACGGCACATGGTACGATTTGCAAGCCTTGGGCACCGAAGGTCAAGGCCTGAATCAAACAGATGCCAACGGCAATGAATATTATCAAAAAAGATATTCTTTAACCAATTTCGCCATCCCTTTCGGATTGGGCTTCAGAGTGAATTTCTTACAATATTATTCTATAGGCATAGAATGGGGATTTAGAAAAACCTTCACCGATTATATAGATGATGTAAGCGGTAATTACGTTGACAGAGATTTTTTAATTGAATATCGTTCTCAATTGTTAGCCGATTTAGCCGACAGAACCTTAACCACCACCACCAATGAAGATGGTGAGGTGGTGCCGGACTACCATAAAGCCGGCTCCGCACGCGGCACAAGCAAGGCTAAAGATTGGTATTCCTTTGCCGTTTTGAATTTTACATTCAAAATATCGGATATGATTAATGATTGTTCATCCCCGTTAAAATCAGGAAAATCCAAAGGTTTACCCAAAAGACGATAAAGTATTTTTTATAATTTTAACGCAATGGCATCAATTGCTGAAATTAAAAAATATCCTATACCGCAGCATGTGGCTGTAATAATGGATGGCAACGGCAGATGGGCAAAATTGCGTAATCAAGATCGTTTAATAGGACATCAACAAGGTGCTACCGCTTTGCGTAACACTTTGGAAGGTGCGTTGGAATTGGGGATAAAATATCTCACCGTATATGCTTTTTCTATAGAAAATTGGAATCGAACCGAAAGTGAAGTGAGCGGTTTGATGAATTTGTTTGTCACAACATGCAAATTGGAATTGCCTACCTTGCAAAAACATAATATCAGATTCAGAGCTATAGGTAATTTGGCTATGCTGAATAAAGATTGCCAAAACAGTATTCGTGTCATGGAGGAACAAACCATGCAAAATACAAGTTTAACTTTATTGGTGGCAATCAGTTACAGTTCCCGTTGGGAAATAGCCAATGCCGCCAAACAAATAGCCCAAGGCGTCCAGGCAGGGGATATCAGCATAGACGATATAGACGAACAAATGGTAGCAAAACATCTGCTTACCCATGACATTCCCGACCCCGACCTGTTGATACGCACAAGCGGAGAGTATAGAATAAGCAATTATTTGTTATGGCAGATAGCCTATACGGAATTATATTTCACCGATTGTTTTTGGCCCGACTTTAACAAAGAACAATTGTTTGAAGCTGTTGCCGATTATCAAAAAAGAGAACGTCGGTTCGGAAAAACAAGTGAACAATTGTAATTTTATATAATAAAATCGCAGTACAGGCGTTATATTCTTTAAAAATAAAAAATGCGTAAGATAAAGATAATTCTCATAGCAATATGTATCGTTTCTCTGGGGCAATTGTATTCGCAAGTGACTCTGGGCGGAGAAACGAGCATGTCGTTGAATTATCTCACCCCGCGAGAATATGAAATAGGCGGTATCACTTTCAGCGGCACGGGCAGATGTGATTTGCGCACCTTGAATTTTGCGGTGGGCGATAAAATTAAAATTCCTGGCGATAAAATCAGAAAAACCATACAACGCCTTTCGGCAATGGGTCTGTACAAAGACAATATCAAAATATCCGCTTCCAAAATAGAAGGTAACGTCATATTTCTGGATATTTTTTTAGAGGAAATGCCCCGCTTGAGTTCTTTTGTTTACAAAGGCGTTAAAAAAAGCGATATAGAAGAATTTGAGAAAAAAATTAATTTGGTGCAGGGCAAGGTGGTAAATGAAAATACCAAAATAGTGGTAAACAATGTGATTACCGACTATTATAAGGAAAAAGGTTTTTATCATGCCACCACCAACATTACAGAGGAAACCGATACACTTAACAGCAATTTTGTGGTGCTTACCATAGAAGTAAACAAAGGAAAGAAAGTGAAAGTCGGTACCATCAATATTAAAGGAACGCAGCAGATGGAATCTTCCACTTTGCGTATGGCAATGAAAGAAACCAAAACCAAATTTTTGTTCCAACCCTTTGAAAAATGGGATACCGCAGTGGTCGATTTCTTTAGAAATCACGATCAATACAAAGGCAAAGATTTGTTCCAATTGTTCAAACAATACAATTCCGACAGGGTCCGTTTTCGTTTTAAAGCTTCTAAATTCGATGAGCAGAAATATGAAGATGATAAAGTGGCCTTGGTAAAGAAAATGAACGAATTGGGCTATAGAGATGCTTATATCAAAAGAGATAGTGTATATCTTGTCAACAATAGAGAGATGAATATCGACATAGAGGTGGAAGAAGGTAAGAAATATTATTTCCGCAATATCACATGGGTGGGAAATACCAAATATTCTTCCGAACTTTTGTCCAAAATATTGGCTATCAACAAAGGTGATGTGTACAACACTTCACTTTTGGAACAAAATCTCAATATGGGACAAGACAATGCCGATGTGAGCTCGCTCTATTTGGATGACGGCTATTTGTTCTATTATGCTCTGCCTGTGGAAATATTGGTGGAAGACGATTCGGTGGATGTGGAAATAAGAATACGCGAAGGAATACAAGCCCGCATTAACAAAGTAACCATATCCGGTAACACCCGCACTTCCGATAATGTAATATTGCGGGAGTTGGCAACAGTGCCGGGAAATGTGTTTTCTCGTTCGGATATCATCCGTTCGCAACGCCAATTGCTTTCTTTGGGGTATTTCAATCAAGAGAATATGAATGTAATACCCAAAGCTGACGAAAAAAGCGGCACAGTTGATTTGGAATATGTGGTGGAAGAATCCACTTCCGACCAATTGGAATTATCAGTCGGCTGGGGCTCGAACGTATTTTACGGATCAGTAGGATTGGCTTTTAACAATTTTTCCACCCGTAAATTGTTTAAAAAAGATGCGTGGACACCCATTCCCAGCGGAGACGGTCAAAGCGTGTCGTTCAGGGTGCAAGTGTATTCCAATTATTCACAATATTATGCCTTTAGCTTTACCGAGCCTTGGGTAGGAGGTAAAAAACCTATCGCACTCACCTTCGGAGTGTCGCACAATCGTATTGCCAGCTATAGAGTAGCCTCCACGGATTCAAAATATTATCGTTTTGATATCACACAAGTGTCTTTAGGCGAATCGCACAGGTTGAAATTGCCGGATGACTATTTTTATATGTCCAATATGCTTTCTTATCAGCAATATTATGTGAAAAACTATTCCTATTTTATCTTGGACTCAGGACGGTGCAATGCCATCAGTTATACGTTTACTTTAGGCCGAAATTCAGTAGATGCGCCTATTTATCCCCGCACGGGTTCGGAAATGTTGTTCAGTGTGCAGTTAACACCACCATATTCGTTGATGAGCAGAAAGAACTACAGCGATATGTCTGATGCTGAAAAATATAAGTGGCTGGAGTATCACAAATGGAAGTTTAATATAGCACAATATGTGAATATAGTGGAGAATTTGGTGTTGAGCGTAAGAGCCAAATTCGGTATCTTGGGTACATATAACAAACAGTTGGGAATTACTCCTTTTGAAAGATTTTATTTGGGAGGAAGCGGTATGACAACAGGATATATGTACGATAGCCGTGAAATAGTAAGTATGAGGGGATATACCGATGAATCGTTAGCACCGGATGGAGGTGGAGCCATCTATCAAAAGTTTACTTTGGAATTGCGTTATCCTATCACGCTGAATCCCTCTGCAACTATTTATTTGTTAGGATTTATGGAGGCAGGTAATTGCTGGGAATCGTTTGCAAGTTATCAGCCGTTTAAATTATATCGTTCTGCCGGTGTAGGTGTGAGAGTATATCTGCCTATGTTCGGTTTGTTGGGATTAGATTGGGGCTATGGATTTGACCCTGTACCGGGCAACAAAGACGCCAATAAATCTCAATTCCATTTTTCTATAGGTCGTTCAATTGATTAATCATTTAAATTAATATAGCATTATGAAAAAATTATTTTTAGCATTATTGTTCTTTTTAGCAGGTTCAGTCGCTTTATTCGCTCAAAAATACGCATATATAGATTCGGAATATATATTGAGCAATATGCCCAGTTATGTAGAAGCACAAGCAGAACTGGACCGTTTGAGTGTGAATTGGCAAAAAGAGATAGAAGCCAAATTTAAAGAAATTGACGAAATGTATCGTAAGTATCAACAAGACGCCGTGTTGTTGCCCGAAGATGCAAAGATAAAACGTCAAAATGAAATTATCAACGCGGAAAACGATGCTAAAGAATTGCAAAGAAAACGTTTTGGCACCGACGGCGACTTGTACAAAAAACGCGAAGAATTAATCAAACCTATACAAGACAGAGTGTTTACCGCCATAGAGGAATATGCAAGAGAAAGAGCATATGCTTTTGTGTTTGACAAAGCAGGTGACTTAACCATAGTGTATGCCGATAGCAAATTTGATATCAATGATGCTATCCTAGCCAAATTGGGAGTGGTGGCAAACAATAAATCAGGAGAATAACGGAAGTTAGTTGTTCTTTTTCTTAAGCAGCAGGCTGAATAAAAGCATGCCGAGTGCTACTCCTATGATATCGGCACACCAGTCAAAATAATTACCATCGCGTTTTACAAAGGGTAAATGCTGGAACCATTCGGTAAAGGCACCGTAACTTACGCCGATAAAAAATATGAACCCGTAAGTGAAAAACTTATTGTTAACAGAAGGTGATTGATATCTATCGCGTAGCATAACATAACTCAAGCCTCCGAAAAATAGCAGGTGACTTATTTTATCCCATTGCAGCCAATCTCTAAAATTGGGAATAGGAGGTATCATGGTGCCGGGAATAGCCATGAGTATAAATATGACTATAAAGCATAAAAGCGAATATTTGTATTGTCGAACAAAATTTTTCATGAAATGATAATAAAAATAGGGAGTACACACTCCCTATTTTTTTATGGTAGCATTAGCGATTATAAACCTATTTTTTCGCTATATTGTGCTGCGGTTAAAAGTTCGTTTACGTCAGCAGGATTATTCATTTTCATTTTGATAATCCAACCTTCATCGTACGGATTGGTGTTGATTAATGCAGGATTAGCTTCCAATTCAGCATTGAATTCCATTACTTCGCCGGCTACGGGCATAAGTAAATCAGCTACTGTTTTAACGGCTTCAATAGAACCGAAAACTTCTTCTTTATCCAATGAACTGCCTTCACTGGTAACATCAACAAATACTATATCTCCTAATTCATGTTGAGCATAGTCAGTGATACCTACGTATGCAATATCACCTTCCACTCTTATCCATTCATCGTCTTGCGTGTACTTTAAATTTTCTAAAACTTTCATCTATTAAATTTTTTATATTGTTAATTACGTGATTGTTAACTATTTGTGCTTCTTCTTCAAAAAGCCTTTCGTAATGGCAAAGGTATCATTTTTTTTTATTCTTTAAGCAAAAGCAGAATGAATTTTCAATATTTTTTTCTTATTCGCTTAGAATTTCGTTGTGAATTTGCAATATTTGAGGCAGCATCAAGTCTGCTTCCGCATTATCGACTATGTATTTGCAGGTTTCAACCGCCTCGGGAGAAATGTTCTGCTGTTGCAGCCGCCGAGATATTTGTTCGATAGTCCAATGATTGCGAAATTGAATACGATTGTACAACTCTTCCATGGGCGTGCGGATGAGTATAACATCTTCGAAGCGGGAATGCCACCCCGTTTGAAACAAAATTGCGGATTCGAACAAAACATAGGCACTCTCTTGTTGTTCACACCACTGCAAAAAATGATTCCATACATAAGGGTGTATAATTCCGTTGACAAGTGCTAATTTCTCCGGCTGCCGGAATATAATATCCGCCAAAACTGAAGTGTTGAGTACACCGTGTTCATACACCGACGCTCCCGCAATTTGCACTATCTGCTCCTGTATCTCCGCCTGCTTGTAAGCCTCTTTGGCCTGCTTGTCGCTATAATACACCGGAATTCCCAAATGCTCAAATATCATACATGCCGTGGTTTTTCCACTGCCGATATATCCGGTAATCCCTATTTTTTTCATACTGCAAAGATAGTATTTTTTTATTAATATTCCGATATTTGTATGGACAATACATACCTTAATGGAGAGATACCTGTCGGGACGATGTACACATCGTCCTTACATGGGTGGCTGAGCTTGTCAAAGCCACCTATAGTGAAAACTCACCATGATATTGTGGGGACGTTTCATGAAACGTCCTTGCAGATATTTTTTTCAACAAATTGACTTTGTTGGTTTTTTATATCATTTTTTTTATTACTTTTGCAGTGTCAAACATCCGAAGCCTTGACGGGTTTGCGGGTGGACGACAAAACATAGAAAAGACGTTGAACTGACGTTTTATCTGCGGCGTACAGAACTTCGCAAATTCTACACCAACCGCACGGTAAGGCAATGATCAGTGTCCATGGTATTGTATATGAAAGGCACTATTGAATAGCGTCTTTATATAGCGGATGTCCTAAAATCCGTTTATACGTACAGCGTGGGCTTCGGCATTGCTTATCCTCGGTTGGTAGGTAATGCGAAGACCTTGTACGCGGGATGAGCAAAAGTTCTGATTCCCGCGCTTTTTTTTATGTGGTTTTGAGTGTTTTTTGTTTTGTTCGTCTTTGGGAATCGGGCGAAGTGAATAAATGTTAACATATCAAATATAGATTTATGAAAACAAATAGAATTTCCAAATTATGTATGTGCATACTTTTAATGTGTGTTGTTGCAAGTGTAATGGGACAAACTAGAACAGATCTGATTAGAGCAAAAGAATATTTCAAAAATAATATCAGCTCATTAGATCCAATTGAAGGGGTGTATGAAATGTCTATGTCTAGTCAAGTTTTTGCTCTCGGTAGGGCTTTCCCTCCTAATAATACTTTTGAAACTATTTTTATTCAAAAAATAGGCAATAATAGATATGCTATTGGAGGTCAAGATGGAGGAGCAGCTATTTTTTCAAGAATCGGAGAATCTAACCAATATAGATTTACACAAACCTTTAAGGATTACTCTATGGAAGAATGGGTTACATTGTACAACGGAACAACGTTAGATTTTAAATTGAACATACCGAAAGAAGCTCTTGCTAAATCTATGGGAAGAGATGCTGCAGCATCAGCAAAATGTATATTGCACTATAAATTAATAAAAACCTATCCTACAAAAGAAATGTATTGGCAAGCTGAAAGAGAAATTAAAGAAAGAGAGGAAGAGTCAAAAATTGAAAATTGGTCAGGAACAGGATTTGCATTAAACAATGGTTACATTGTAACAAATTACCATGTTGTAGAAGATGCTAAATCTATCAACATTAATGGTGTAAACGGAAATTTTGATGTTTCATATTCGGCATCAGTTGTAGCTACGGACAAAATAAATGACTTGGCAATATTAAAAATAAACGATAACAGATTTAAAGGATTCGGAACATTACCATACAAAATAAAAACAAGTACATCTGAAGTCGGAGAAGAAATATTTGTTTTGGGTTATCCTTTGACAAGTACCATGGGAGATGAAATAAAACTTACCACAGGTGTGATAAGCTCCAAAACAGGTTTTCAGGGAGATGCATCTTTGTATCAAATTTCAGCACCTGTACAGCCGGGAAATAGTGGTGGTCCTCTCTTTGATAATAATGGCAATCTTATAGGCATTGTCAATGCTAAACATATTGGAGCGGAAAATGTCGGTTATGCAATTAAAACTTCTTTGTTGAGAAATCTTGTGGAAAGTGCATCGTTAACATCCGTACTGCCAACAAACAATACAGTTTCCGGAATGAAATTAAGCGACAAAGTCAAAAGTTTAAAAAACTTTGTTTTTTTGATTAAGTGTTCTAATCAATCAACGTCCGCTAATTCTTCAACACAATCATCTTACAATGAGCGAAGTGTATCGCCCAATGTAAATTCTTCCAATACAATATATTGGCCCACGGTAAGAACTAAATCGGCATCGGCAGAAAATACAAAAATCAAAAGTGTTACTTTGAAAAAAGAATATACAGCAGTTGAGATTATTGCCAATAATAAAATAGGTGATTCTTACGCTGATTATTGCTATATTGATAAGAATACTTATCTATCTGTTAATGGGAGAGCGTATACAATGACAAAAGCAGAAGGAATAGCAATAGCTCCGCAAAAAACATATTTTTTCTCTAATGGAGAAGATATAACATTCACATTATACTTTCCTCCTATTCCGTTCGCTACAACTGAAATGAATTTAAGAGAAACTGTAGAGGGTGGATGGTGTTTTTATGAGATAGAATTGAAGAAATAATATTTGATAGAAAAAAGATTTATGAATACTTTTATCATTGATGCTTCAGCAGAAGAAGCAAAACATTTTTTTTTGAGACAAGAATCGTTTTGTAATATCTGCTTGCCTAAATATTTTGATTTTCAAAAATTGTTAAACGAATTGACAAGTTTCCTTGTATGCAAGAGATATAAGTATAAAGAAAATAAAACACAAAAAAGCGATATTTTGGATGTAGAACCTAAGACAATTGAAAACGTCAATTATCATTTCTTTCAAAATAAAGATGGACGATTTTCGTGGCGTCCTTTGCAAATTATTAACCCAGTACTATATGTTTATTTAGTCAATGAAATTACAAAAGAAGATAATTGGGCATTGATAGTTGAAAGGTTTCAGGAGTTTGCAAAAAACGATAAAATTAAATGCTATAGTTTACCTATTATTAATTTGTCGAAACAGAAAAATAGTACAAATACGATTCTAAATTGGTGGGAGGAAATTGAACAGCAATCCATAAAGTTGGCTATGAATTTCAATTATCTAATAACAACCGACATAACAGATTGTTATGGATCGATTTATACACACTCTATAACATGGGCAATGTGTGGAAAAGAGAATGCAAAAATTAAACATAAATACAGAAATAAAAATAAAGAAGTTGAACTAAATGCTGAGTTGCTAAGTGTTTGTAATACTAAATTTTTAGATGGAAGTAGTGAAGCTATTATTTATTTACAACAAGTTAAGAACCGATATACAGTAGGTGATATTATTGATTCACGTATACAATCCATGTCATATCAACAAACTAATGGCATCCCTCAAGGCAGTGTTTTAATGGATTTTATTGCAGAAATAGTGTTGGGTTATGCTGATTTGTTGTTATCTGAAAAGATTTTTAAGGCAAAAATATCAGACTACCGAATTTTACGTTATCGTGATGATTATCGCATTTTTGGAAACTCGCAAGAGGACGTCATTAAAATTGCTAAAATCTTAACGGAGGTTTTGTCAAGTTTGAATTTTAGACTCAACACTCAGAAAACAATGATAACTCAGGATATAATAAACGGAGCAATCAAGCCTGACAAATTGTATTATATTACGAATGGCTACAAGGATTTAGAAAAAAAAGATAACAAATATAGTTTACAGAAACATCTGTTGCGTATAAACAGATTAGCACAAGAATACCCGAACTCAGGTTCTGTTCAAAAATCAATGGATTTGTTCTTCAAATGGATTTCAGAAACAGAAAAATTGGATTTATATAAAGAATTCGGTTCTTCAGATGTCTTAATTAGTATATTAACAAATATTGCTTTCAATAATCCAAAGGTATACAAAACATTCGTTGCTATCGTAAGCAAGATTTTATCACAAGAGCCAGATACTAATAAGAAAAAAGAAGTAATTGAGAAAATCTTGAAAAAATTTGATCAGCTACCTAATGTGGGTTATTTGGAAATATGGCTACAAAGATTGACTATTAAAGAAAACCGCAATAAAGAATTTTCAGAACCTTTATGCCAATATGCTGCAAATGCAAACGAAAGTATCTGGAACATTGATTGGTTAAAAGAAGATATTAAGAATATATTTCAAAATCCGGACAACTCTTGTATTAATGAAGACGAAATTAATAGGTTGACTGAGTATATTGAATATCACGAAGTTGAGAACTTTAGTAGATATGTGTGATCGTTGTATATAATATTTAGTTCTAAAAAACTTTAAAAACAAAAATATTGTAGAATAGATTGAATATTTGCTAAATCTTGTCATTAGGAATCAAGCGAAGTTAATAAGATAAGCGAAATAGTGTGCCTCCGGCACACTATTTTATTAACTCCATACAAGACCGCAGGTCGCAATATGGAGGAGAGAATATACACTCCGCTCCCTCTCGCGTGCCGAAGGCACGCTACTATAATAAACTGTCATTTTTTACTCATGTAGCATAAAAGTGCCACCCAAAAATCAACAAGCAAAAATTTCTTGCTTGCAAATGTTCATATTTCACATTTATTTAGTACTTTTGTATTTTACAATAGTCATGCACAATAAGGTCGGTGGAAAGATGAAAAGTTTGAAAAAGAGTATTATATATAAAATTGCGGGTATAGTGATGTTGTCGGTTGCGGCATGTGCCGTTCATGCTCGGGAAAATCCATAGCATATCACACACAAAAGCGTATATGCTTTTTTGGATGAAATGGCATCCTTGCATATCATTGACATCAATACGGCCGTCAAACCGTACAGCAGGACTTATGTCAGAAAATCAAGGTAATTGTCAGGAGTGATGGTTGCAAAGGGCATTTCTCCATATGCTTTTGTAAATTCCCGTGGAGCTTGTACAAGAGTTTTCTTGGGGTTCCATTTCATCTCAAAAAGTTGGAATTCGCCGCCACTTTCTTCAATAAAGTCTATTTCTTGTTGTGTGGTTGTTCTCCAGAAATAATAGTTTACATGATGTCCGCGATAGTGATTATATTTTATTCTTTCGCTTACAATAAAATTTTCCCACAATGCCCCTATATCGTTTCGTAGGGAGAGCGGATTGAGGTTATGTATGATGGAATTGCGGATGCCGTTATCGTAGAAAAATATTTTTTTTCCTTTTTTGAGTTCTGAACGCATATTCCGATTCAGAGCGGGCAGGCGGAATATTATATAGCATTTTTCAAGCAGGTCAACATATTTCTCAATGGTTTTTACATCCGACCCGACGGTTTTTGAAAGTTCGTAGTATGATACTTCATTACCCAATTGCAAAGCTAAGGCTATCAACAATTTTTCAATAATCACGGGTTTGCGTATTCCTTCCAATGAGAGCAAATCCTGATACATGTAACTGCTTGAAAGGTTGGATAAAATATCTGCACTATCCGCAATATGATTAATAACATCCGGATAGGAGCCGAATATAAGTCGGGATTCCAACAGTTGACGGGTACGCAAATATCCGAGATTATCGTTTATCTCTTGGGTGGAAAATGGAAATAGATGATATTCAAATTTGCGACCGGTAAGCGGCTCGTTAAGACTGCCTTGAAGCATAAAAGATGATGATCCTGTGATGAGCAACTGAACATCGGGCATATTGTCGGTAATAAGTTTCATGGTAAGTCCGGCTCCTTTTAGTCGTTGAGCTTCATCAATCATAACTATAGTATGTGAACCGACAAGTCGTTGCAATTCGCTCAAATTGGCATTTTCAAGCAGATTGCGGGTTTCTATATCGTCGCAGTTTAAGGTCAGTATATCATGACAGGAGGATAAAATCTGACGGAAAAGAGTGCTTTTGCCAACTTGTCTCGCACCGACAAGCACTATGGCTTTACCTTTAAATATTCTATTTTCAATAACTTGCTGAAGAGTTCTGTTAAGTAAATCCATAATAGATAATTTGATGAATACGGATGCAAAGGTACAAAAAAAAAACATTCTAATCAAAAAAATATGTATAAAAATTTGGATTATAATCCAAAATATTTATATAAAAATTTGGATTAACATATATTTTTAATAACTAATTATATAATATTGAAAAATTGTAAAAAAGAAGTATATGCCATTTTTTAGACCAATGAAAGAATTTTTAAGTATTTGATGTCAGCTGTTCTGAAAAGATGCTTCTTCGGGGTTATCATTTTTTTTCTATTGAAGAAACCGGAAGGCCCCACCGCAATATGGAAAACAGTGTGCACAAGCAGCATTGATATGAAATTTTTTTTACTGATGCAGAATAAAAGTTCCGCCCGAAAGCTGTCAATAAAAATTTATTCCTTGCAAATGTTTATATTTCACATTTATTTAGTACTTTTGTATTTTACAATAGTCATGCACAATCAGCTTGGTGGAAAGATGAAAACTTTGAAACAGAGTATTATATACAAAATAGCAGGTATAGTATTGTTGTCGGTGGTGGCATTTGCGGTTCATGCCCAGGAAAACCCTTTGCACATATCACATAAAAGTGTGTATGCATTTTTGGATGAAATGGCAAGTTTGCACCTTATAGACATCAACACGGCCATAAAGCCTTATAGCAGAGCCTTTGTTGCAGAAAAGCTGCAGGAAGTCCAAGCCCAGGAAGAGCAACTCAACAAAGTGCAAAGGCAGGAATTGGCATTTCACCTGTTGGAATTCAACTTGGAACGCGATGCGGACAAGTCCGCCTATAAAATCAATGCCTTTAAAAACAACGAGCATGTCAATTTATGTCTCTACCCTTTAGGACTTTATTATAATAACAAATGGTTCAAAATATCGGTAAAACCGATATGGGGCATAGAATATTATGTAGCCGGCAGACAGAAGGAACAACGCATGTACCGCTATTGGGGCGGAGGAGAAATGGTGGGATATATAGGCAAGCATATCGGCTTTTATGCCAATTTCACCGACAATTCGCAGTCCCAACCGATGAGCACCCCCGAAAAACTGACGCAAATGCAGGGAGCCATATTAAAAGGACAAACCACCAACACCGACTATTTCAATGTGCGGGGCGGCATCACTTTTTCATGGAAATGGGGTTCGCTGGCATTGATAAAAGACAATATCGCATGGGGCAATGCCTGTCACGGCTCCAATATACTTTCCGGACGCACCTTGCCCTATGTGATGATTAAATTGCGATTGTCTCCGGTGGAATGGTTTGAATACAACTATTTTAACGGATGGCTGGCCTCCAACCTCGTTGACAGTGCCGCCTCGTATGTATCCATCAACGGGAACAGGCGGGAAGTGATGCGAAGCAAATTGATAGCCGCCAATATGCTGACATTCCGTCCGGTAAAACATTTATATATCAATATCGGCAATTCCATAGTTTATAGCGATATGGGCTTCCAATTGCAATATGTGGTGCCGTTTTTGTTCTTCAAAGGAGTGGATGACAATTATAACGCCACCTCCAACACGGCAGGACACAACACGCAGATGTTCTTTGACATCAGCAGCCGCAATGTCAAATATCTGCATCTGTATGCATCCGTGTTTATAGATGAATTGTCGTTTACCCGCATGTTCGACAAGCAAAAACAATCTAATTATATCAGCACCAAAGTAGGAGCCTGTTTCAGCGGCCTTCCCAAAACGTTTTCGTTAAAATTGGAATACACCCGCACACATCCCAATGTATATCAACATTTTATGCCGTCTGTCACTTTTGCTTCCGGAGATGTGTGCCTAGGTCATTATTTGGGCAGCAATGCCGACGAAATTTATGCCGAATTGGCATACCGTCCCGTACAACGTCTGCATTTGAAAGCGTCTTATACCTATATCCGCAAAGGCACCGACTATCGCTACGGCGTAGGCGAACCTTGGGGACTGCCATGTTTGGACAACATTATATATTATAATCATATTGCAGCCCTGCAAGTAGAATGGGAATTTATGAACAATAGTTTTGTCTATGCCCATGCCTATTGGTACAAAACGGCAGGAGAAGAAGGATTGGTGGAGAAATACAATCCACCTTATATGCAGAAAACCACCGGTTTGCCTATCGCTATTATGGCAGGCTTTAATATCGGATTTTAGCCGCTACGGCTCCATCCATTTCCCTTCGTTTTTAATCAGCAGTACAAGTTCTTCAGCAGCTTGTTCTTGCGGGATATTGCGTTTAAGAGGGGTATGCCCTTTGTAGAGTGTTACCACTCCGCGACCGGAACCCACCACACCGTAGTCGGCATCGGCCATCTCGCCGGGACCGTTTACTATACAGCCCATAATGCCGATTTTGAGACCGCACAAGTGTGCGGTGGCGGCTTTCACTTGCGATACCACTTGTTCTATCGCATATTGTGTGCGTCCGCAGGAGGGGCAGGAGATAAATTCCGCACGGCTGTATCTTAAACCGCAGGCTTGCAATATATTAAGACACAATTCGTAAATGCGTTGAGAGGAAAAATGCGGATTTTGTATCCATATTCCGTCCAATAATCCGTCCATACCCAATACGGCAACATCCGCCGTTGCATGGGCATAAAATTTTTCCCAGTCAGTTTCGGTATAGGTCTTTTTCAATAGTAAGGGTTTTTCACCGGTATCGGCCAAAGTCCTCAAGGCTGTTATATTGTTGTCTTTGTCTTCCGCTATGATGATATCTGCTGCAGGCAGCTCTTGCGGATGCAGGTCACAGTCTTGAATATGTTCATCTTCGCTCACAATAACAGGACGGTGGTCCCCGCCTATTTTTCCACAGGCTTGGGTGCTTCTTTTTTGATATTGATAAGGATTATAATGAATAGTTGCAGTTGCTGTCTTGCTTGCAGAAGGTGTGTTATCGTTAAGATGTGCCAATATATCGGCAAATGCCAATTCGTTTTCGGGTTTTTCGGTAAGGGAAACGCGTATGGTGTCGCCTATGCCGTCTTGCAACAGACAGGCTATACCTGCCGCCGATTTAATACGTCCGTATTCGCCGTCTCCGGCTTCGGTAACACCCAGATGCAAAGGATAATGCCATTGCTTTTCGTTGAGCATGCTCACCAAATAGCGTACCGACTGCACCATGATGCGAGTGTCGCTCGACTTCATGGATAGTACCAAATTGTGAAATCCGAAATCGTGGCAAATGCTAACAAATTCCATGGTGGATATGGCCATGCCTAAAGGGGTGTTGCCGTAGCGACTGACGATTCTGTCACACAAAGAACCATGATTGGTGCCTATGCGTATGGCGGTTCCGTTGGCTTGGCAGATTTTCAGCAAGGGTACAAGTCTGTCGGCAATGCGTTCTATTTCCAAAGCATATTCATGGTCGGTATATTGAAGTTGCTTAAATTGCTTTTTATCTACATAATTACCCGGGTTGATACGGACTTTCTCCACTATTTGAGCCGCCGTTTCCGCCACTCTCGGATTGAAATGGACATCGGCTATCAATGGCACGCGGTATCCTTTTTGGCGTAGGCCGTGCTGTATGTTTTTCAAATTTTCGGCTTCCGCAATGCCGGGAGTGGTGATACGCACCAATTCGCTGCCTGCCTCTATCATCCTAACACATTGTTCCACACACGATTGTGTGTCCATAGTATTGACATTGGTCATGGATTGTATGCGTATGGGATTGGCACCGCCTATCCCTATTTCACCTACTTTGGTCTCCCAAGTTTGACGGCGATGGTAAGAAAACATATTATCGTTGTACATCGGTAACATAGTGTATATTTTTTGCAAAGGTAACATTTTTTATGTGTATATTTTTTTGGGTGTCGGCCTTGTTTTTGCCCGAGTGTTATAAGTGCCGGTATTTTATTCACATATTTATCAACAGTAATGCTGAAAAATATTTTTGGCAAAATGCTATTTTTTTAGTGCAAATGAGCAAAAATAGTGCTAACTTTGCAAATAAGATGCGATAGGCGGTTGCCTGTTTTAAGCATTTGTGTAAAAATATGTTAGAGCTTTTACCTTTGTTCTCTATTATGCAAACATTTGCAAGGGGTGGTGTAGGTCTGATGTAATAATATGTATATGTGCAAGGTAGGAAAAACCGGTGTGTTTTTACCTGCCAAAAGGGAAGCCGAAAACTGAGAGTAGGCATAATATTACGTGGATACTAAAATGGAATTAAGTGAACAAGAAGTTATCAGAAGAGAAAAATTGAAAGAATTTGAGCGCTTGGGTGTCAATGCATATCCTGCAGCGGAATATATAGTAAATGCTACAGCTAAAGAAATATTGGAACAATATCCTAAAGATAACACTTTGTTTCAGCAGGTGAGCATAGCAGGCCGTATTATGAGCCAGCGAATCATGGGAGCTGCTTCGTTTTACGAGTTGCAAGATGCCACAGGTAGAATACAAGTGTATGCTCGCAGAGACGATTTGTGCCCCGGTGAGGATAAAACTTTGTATAATAGCATATACAAAAAATTGGATTTAGGTGATATTATAGGGGTAAAAGGTTTTGTTTTTATCACCCAGATGGGAGAAATAACGGTTCATGTTCAGGAGTTTACCTTGCTGTCAAAGTCGTTAAGACCCTTACCGATAGTAAAACAAGCGGAAGGCAAAGTATATGATGCCTTTACCGATCCCGAACAAAGATATCGCATGCGTTATCTGGATTTAATAGTTAATCCGGATGTAAAAGATATTTTTGTACGTCGTACAAAAATAATCAACACCATAAGAGAATATTATAATTCCAAAGGCTATTTGGAAGTAGAAACACCTGTTTTACAGTCTATACCCGGTGGTGCTGCCGCACGCCCTTTTGTAACGCATCATAATGCGTTGAATATTCCTTTGTATCTGCGTATAGCCAACGAGTTGTATTTAAAGCGTTTGATAGTCGGCGGATTTGACGGCGTGTATGAGTTCAGCCGCAATTTCCGTAATGAAGGGATGGACCGCACGCATAATCCTGAGTTTACCTGTATGGAAGTGTATGTAGCCTATAAGGACTATAATTGGATGATGAATTCGGTGGAGGAATTGTTGGAAAAAATAGCTCTTACTTTGTATGGTACCACACAAGTGCAGGTAGGCGATAATGTTATAGATTTCAAACGCCCGTTTAAGCGTATCACCATGATAGAGGCCATCAAGGAACATACGGGGGTAAATATAGAAGGAATGGATGAAGCCCAATTAAGGGCTACTGCCCTGCAATTGGGAGTAGAGGTGGATGAAACCATGGGTGTGGGCAAAATGATAGACGAAATTTTCGGTGAACATTGTGAGAAAAAATACATTCAGCCTACTTTTATCACCGATTATCCTATAGAGATGTCCCCGTTGTGCAAGCGTCACCGCAACAATAAGCAGCTTACCGAACGTTTTGAATTGATGGTCAATGGTAAAGAGTTAGCCAATGCCTATTCCGAACTCAACGACCCCATAGACCAACGCTATCGTTTTGAAGAGCAATTACGCTTAAGTGAAAAAGGTGATGATGAAGCCATGTTTATTGATCAAGATTTCTTGCGTGCCATGGAATACGGCATGCCTCCCACCTCGGGTTTGGGCATAGGCATAGACAGATTGGTGATGATAATGACCAACCAGCCTTCTATTCAAGATGTGTTGTTCTTCCCGCAGATGCGTCCTGAAAAGCAACCCGAAGTCGCTACCGATGCCGAATTTGCCGCCGAAGGCGTACCGGCAGCATGGATACCCGTTCTGCGTAAAGCCGGAGTGAACACCCTTGCCGATTTAAAAGCGGCTTCCGATGCCAAACTGTTAAATACTTTAAACGGTTTGCGTAAAAAGAACAAGCTGGAAATGCCCGCATTGCAATTGAATGAAATTCAAAATTGGATAAAAGAAAAGTAAAAAACATGGAAGGAAACAGCGGTAAAAAAAATCAAAAAGGCAAGCCTTCAGAAGTTGTCCAAGATATTAATTTAAGGGGCAAAGTCCAGCCTCAGGCAGTAGAATACGAGGAGGCTTTGTTGGGTGCCATGATGTTGGAACAGAATGCAGCAGGGCGGGTGATAGGCAAATTAAAAGCCGAAATGTTCTATCAGAATGCTCATAAAGAAATATTCAAAGCCATGGTGGCTGTTTATAACGAGCACAACCCCATAGACCTTCTTTCGGTAACGGCACAACTGAGAAAATCCAAAACCTTGGATGCTGTCGGGGGCGCATATTATTTGACAACGCTTACCAACAATGTGGCTTCTTCGGCGAATATTAATTACTATGCCGATGTGGTGATAGAAAAATATATGCTCAGGGAAGTGATATCGGTATCTACCGAAACCATCACCCAAGCGTACGAGAATGTAAAAGATGCTCAAGATATTATAGATGATGCCGAAAAAGGTATATTCAACATCATGGAGCAGCAGCGTTCTCAAAATGAGCAGACCATGCCGGAATTGGTAAACCAATTTATGGTGTCATTGCAAGAAGCTCGTTCTAAAGGGAGTGAAGTTCAAGGTGTTCCTACCGGCTTTTTCGGATTGGATGAAGTCACGGGAGGTTGGCACGGCTCCAATTTGATCATCATTGCTGCCCGACCCGGTGTGGGTAAAACCGCCTTTGTGCTGACCATGGCCCGCAACATGGCAATAGACTATAAACGTCCTGTAGCTTTTTTCTCTTTGGAAATGTCAGCAGCAGAATTAGTGATGCGTTTGGCTGCAGGAGAAAGTAAAATTAATCAAGACAAGCTGAAAAAAGCCAAACTCACCGATACCGAAATGAAAAATTTAACAGAGGCTTTGGGCGTTTTGGCTGAGGCTCCGCTGATTATTGACGATACGGCAGGGCTGAATATTTTTGATTTAAGGTCTAAATGCAGAAGATTAAAACAGCAATATCAAGTGCAATGTATCATCATAGACTATCTGCAGTTGATGCAAGCCACCAGCAAAGAAGGAAAGTCGAACAGGGAACAGGAAGTTGCCAATATATCGCGTTCGCTCAAAGCATTGGCTAAAGAGTTGGATGTGCCTGTGATAGCTTTGTCACAGTTGAGTCGTAATGTGGAACAAAGAGCCGGCGGGGATAAAATTCCTCAACTGTCCGATTTGCGTGAATCAGGGTCTATAGAGCAGGATGCCGATATAGTGATGTTTATTTATCGCCCCGAAGCACATAAATTAGAAACTTTTCCCGATGGCGATCCTGCACGCGGGTTGGCACAATTGATAATAGCCAAAAACCGTCACGGCAGACAAGATGAAGTAAAAGTGAGATTCATAGGCGAGCATGCTAAATTCACCAATTTGGATTATATGCCGTACAATAACGAATTTTCATCAGATGTACAAAAAATCACCCTGCCTTCAAAAGGGAACAATGACAATTCGGATGAAGTACCCTTTTAAACAATAAGTTTGAAACTAAATAAACAGATATAATATGTGTGCAAAACTAAAGTTAAAAGATTATAATTTTAGAGGAAAAAAAGCCTTAGTAAGAGTTGATTACAATGTGCCATTAAACGAAACGTATGAAATTCAGGATACCAAGCGTATCGATGCTTCCATTCCTACGTTAAAGAAAATCCTTTCCGATGGCGGTAGCGTGATTTTAATGACGCACTTGGGCAGACCTAAAAACAAGGAATATCAATTTTCTTTGCAACATTTAATGCCGTATTTAAAACAAGTGTTGGAAGGAAATAGTGTATTGTTCGCTCCTGAATGTATAGGTGAGCAGACGCAAAAAATGGTGAAGGACTTAAAAGCGGGAGAGGTTCTTTTGTTGGAAAACGTACGTTATTTCAAAGAAGAAGAAGCAGGTGATGAGGCATTTGCCAAAACATTGGCATCGTATGGAGATGTATATGTTAACGAAGCTTTCTCCACCGCACACCGTCGGCATGCCTCAACGGCAGTAATAGCTCAATATTTTCCTAATGATAAAATGTATGGTTATCAAATGGAAAAAGAAATAGATAGCCTAACCAGAGTGATGCAAAATCCGCAACGTCCGGTAACGGCTATTATAGGCGGTTCGAAAATTTCCAGTAAAATTAACGTAATCACCAATTTAATGACCAAGGTGGATAATCTTATCATAGGCGGTGGTATGGATTTTACTTTCCAAAAAGCTATGGGTGCCCATATCGGTAAATCGTTGTGTGAAGACGATATGATACCCGTAGCAAAAGATATTATGAAAAAAGCCGAAGAATTGGGTGTGAATTTATATTGCACCATAGATAGAATAGCCGCAGATCGTTTTAGTAACGATGCCATGAGGGCTATTTATGATGTGAAACACATACCCGATGATATGGAAGGTATGGACTTAGGACCCGAAACCTGCCTCATGTACAGAAAGGTGATTATGGATTCGGCCACCATATTATGGAACGGACCTATGGGCGTGTTTGAAATGGATAATTTCAGCATAGGAACCTTCATGGTTGCCGATGCTGTAGCCAAAGCAACGGAAAAAGGTGCTTTCACTTTGGTAGGAGGCGGCGATTCCGTATCGGCAGTCAATAAATTTCATCTTACCGATAAATATAGTTATATCTCTACTGCCGGCGGAGCCATGTTGGAATATTGCGAAGGCAAGATATTGCCGGGCATAGCCGCTATAGAAGAATAATGTTGATGAATGGAATCAGATTGGAGGCAGTGTATACTGCCTCTTTTTATTTCCGGCATAAGGGCATGCATAGCGTATAGCACCACAAGGGTAATAATACACATCTGTATCGGCATATAGCTCCCGCATTGGGGGTGGTGAGCCCTATGACGGTAAAACAAATGATACAAAACAGCAACAGCAGCCATTGTTTATTGCTATAGGGTGTTTTTCGTATTAAGACCATAGACAGCGATAAAAACAGTAGCAAACCGAAGAATATGTTCTCCATGAATATTCCTATATGCAATGCAGATTTGAGCTTGCACGGGATAAACATAGTGTTATATAGAGCAAAAGGAGCATTATATATAAGGTTTGCAGTGCTCGCTTTCACATGGGGAACGTTCATGTCCAATCCGTCAAACAATACGTTTTCCATATTGATGAACAATTGGTTTTTATGGGCTATGTTATTCACCACATCCAAGGCGGAACAGGGGGCTGTGCTATGAATAACGGTTATCATTATCCCTCCTAAAATTACCGCTCCGATATATTTTAAAGCTTGGTGTTGCGGTCTCCATGCACACCATATATATACCATACTTAAGGGAATAAGCACCAAGGCGATAAATGTTCGGGTCCATATCATGCCCAATGCAGCCATTATAGCCAAAAGGATATAGGTAACACTGATTTTGGACGTGTTTTTTTGTAAAAAATATAAATAGCAAGACATGCAAAAGAAGAATAAGGGTTCTTTTAGCACTCCTGATGTCCAAAACAAGCAGGAAGGAATGAGAAAACAAGCTAAGACACACACCTTTTCTTCTTGTTTATTCTCCGGAGCAAAAAAATGAAATAAAAAGAAACTGCCACAAAAAGAAAGTATGATCATCAGCAATAAATGCACGCTATAGTGTTGTCCGCTGAAACTATTGAGCAATGCGTTCACACGCAAGACCGTGCGATTTTCATTAATGGTATTGGATTCATATTGTTTCACCCATGATTTGTTGATGGCAGTTCCTGCTGCTGTGGTGGTGCTGTCGGTATATCCTAACATAAGTTTGGCAAAAGTGTTAGGCTGGGAATAGAGGGTGTTAAACAATTTTGTGCCGGAATGAAAACTTGCTTCGGAATCCAAACCTGAAGGATAATGGTAGTGATACACCCCGTAAAATCCTACCCCTGCAGCAAGGTGTATGCCGAATAAGATATATACCCAATATTTGGCAAAATATCGGAAAGTAAAGAATTTACATTTTTGACAAATGACAATAAAAAGTAAAATATAAGCCGATAAAAAGACCCATTGTTCCATTCTTACCTTATGCTGTTTAGTTTTGAGGAGTATAGTCCAATTCCCATTCTTCGGGGATATCCATATTCAATATCTGCATTATATTGCGGAGTATGTTTTGCGGGGAATCATAGGGAATGTATTCGGGTTCTGTTTCATTGGTTACTATTATGTATCCTATATGATGACGGTTTACCTCTTCGCTAATATTCAGCATGTCTACTTCTTCTCCTGTGTAATTTTTGACGGATATTTTATCAAATTGATTGTAGCATTCTTGGAAAATAATGTTCTCGGGCTCCAAGTGTTCGTGCATGCTGATAGCATTCCACAGCCACGTTTCGTTGTTGTTTAAGTCAATATGCGAGGTGTCGGCAAATAGAATCACGGCTTTGTAATCTATGTTGAAAGAAGGTTTTTCTATGTAGCTAATGGTGCCGTCAGCTTCTATAATATATTGGTCTTCTGTTTTATAGTGCAGATTGGAATGGTCGGCTGTGCTGTCTTCTGTCAGAGAGTGAAGCATTTCATATTCTTTGCTCACGGTAATGTTGTAGATATCGTCTATGTGGCATTGCCAATATTCACTCTCTATGTATTGGGGCTTCTCTTTGGCTGTATTGTAGGCTATGGGTATGGCCTGAATAATGGTGGAAGTGTCGGAAGAAATGGTGGCTAATATTTTGAAAGTAGGTTCTCCTGCATTGCTAATGATCCAAATATCAAAATCGGAAAATGCTTCCAATTTGTATTCAGCTATCCATGTGTCGGGAATAGTGGTCGGTAATTTAAAACCGGTACCCTTAAAGTTTTTGAGCGAACGGATAACATCATTAACCATGTGTAAGGGTAAGATGTTGGCAGTGTCGGTGATGCTTTCCTGACAAGAAATATCGCAGGGAACTTTCTTTTCGGTTAAAGAAAAAGTTTGAGTATTTTCTTGACGGCTACAAGAAAAAAATATTGACAATAAATAAGTTAATCCAAAAATGCCGATTAAATGAAAGCGTTTAGTATTCATGAATAAAATGTTTGAAATATATATGCAAATGTATAAAAAAAATGATAGATAATTTATGGTATTTTTATAGAAAATTGAGTAATTTTGCATTTTGATATTTGAATGCAAAAAAGGTATTATATCTAAGGGATGCAAGAACGTAAAATAAGAGTTTTACATATATTAAATCGGTTTAATTTAGGCGGGCCCACCTATTATGCAGTATATCTTACTCGTTTTTTGCCGGAAGAGTTTGAGGCTGTTTTAATTGGTGGTGTGAAAGATGAACAAGAAGGCACATCTGAATACGTAACGGAGCAATATGGTGTAAAGCCTGTTTTGATTAAATCCATGCATCGTTCTATAGGTCATCAGGACTTTCAAGCATATAAAGAAATCCGGTCCATCATCAAACATTACAAGCCCGACATAGTGCATACCCATGCCGCCAAGGCCGGTTTTTTAGGTCGTGTAGCTGCCAAGCGTTGCGGGGTAAAGGTGATAGTGCATACTTTCCACGGGCATGTGTTTGATAAGTATTTCAATGCGCACAAATCAAATTTCTATCAAATTTTAGAGCGTTTTTTAGCCAAAATATCTACTGCCATCATTGCTTTGAGTGATAAGCAGCGATATGATTTGGTAGAAAAATACCGCATTTGTTCCAATGATAAAATACAAGTAATACCATTGGGCTTGGATTTGGCAAAATATGTAGAAAATAAAGAGCAAAAGCGTATAACATTCCGAAAAGCCTACGGCTTTGCCGATGATGAAGTGGTGATAGGAATAGTGGGCCGGCTGGCTCCTATTAAAAATCACACTTTGTTTATCAAAGCCATGCAAAAGGTGAAATCAGCCACCACCCAAAAAATAAAATTATTGATAGTAGGTGATGGAGAAGAGCATGAACATATAGAAAATTTGTGCAGGCAATTGAATTTTACTTTTGCCAATTACAATTCCCAGCAAGGAGGGGAATGTCCGCAGGTGGAGGTGATATTTACTTCATGGATTAAAGAGGTGGATGAGGTGTATGCCGGTATAGACATAGTAGCCCTTACCTCTCTTAACGAAGGCACTCCCGGAAGTTTGATAGAAGCGCAAGCCGCTAACAAACCCATAGTGGCAACAAGAGTGGGCGGTGTGGCTGACATAGTAAAAGAAGGAAGTACCGCTTTGTTGGTAGAGAGTGAAAACGTGGAAGAATTTGCTCAAAAAACGCTTTCGTTGGTAGAAGATAAAGGATTGCGGCATGAGTTATCTCAAAACGGTTCCCAATATGCTTTGGATAGTTATGGCTATCAGCAGTTGGTGAAAAATATGGCTCAATTGTATCACCGGTTGCTTATAAGTTCCGGATCATCTCGCTAAACGAAGGCAGTTCAGAACAGGGTTCGTAATTTTGATTTTGTATTCTAAACACCATATTTTGTTTTCCGTTAGTCAGTACTATATATCTGGCCTGCAATGTGCTATTGTACATAGAGGCTTGAAAGAGTGTGTCGGGATTGAGCGTGATGGCTGGTGCTTTGCATTCAATTATCACCAAGCATTTTCCTTGATGAAATATTACTATGTCAAAACGGCGGGTCATGCCGTTGTAGGTAATTTTCTTTTCTACCGAAATAGCCAAAGCGGGCACTTGAAGTGTGTGTAACAGATATGCTATCATGCTTTGTCTTACACATTCTTCGGGTGTGAGGGCTACACGTTTTTTACGGATAGGGTCAAATATCTCTTTTTTTCCGTTTTTGGAAGTGTATATTTGTAAGGGCATTATTTTATGTCGTCAATCAAACGGGAGATAATGGTATCAATATTGATATTGTCAGCTTCGGCTCGATAATTTTTTACTATACGATGCCCCATCACACTATGAGCTATGGCTTTAATATCATCTATATCGGGAGAGTATTTTCCGTTGAGCACGGCATGGCATTTAGCGGCTATCACCAAGTTTTGAGAGCAACGGGGACCGGCACCCCATGCCAAATATTGTTGAGCCCATGCATGTGCGTGGTCGGTGTCGGGGCGGGTGCAAGCCGATAGCTTGACTGCATATTGATATACATTTTCGGCAACGGGTATACGTTGTAATAGGTGTTGGAAGTATAGAATTTCATCCATTTCCATTACTTGTCGGGGTTCTGCCATTTTCCCGTTGATGGTGGTTTTTACTATTTCCACCTCTTCTTGGAAAGAAGGATAGTCTAAATATACATTGAACATAAATCTATCCAATTGAGCTTCAGGAAGCGGATAGGTTCCTTCTTGTTCTATAGGGTTTTGAGTGGCTAACACAAAGAAAGGGTTGGGCAGGTTATAGGTAATGCCTGCCATGGACACGCTTCGCTCTTGCATGGCTTCCAACAAGGCGGATTGTGTTTTAGGAGGCGTTCTGTTAATTTCGTCGGCTAATATGATATTGGCAAAAATAGGTCCTTTTACAAATTTGAATTTTCTATTTTCATCCAATATTTCTGTTCCCATGATATCACTGGGCATAAGGTCGGGAGTGAATTGTATACGGTTATAGGTTAATCCTATCGCTTTAGCGATGGTGGTAATCATTAATGTTTTTGCCAATCCAGGAACGCCTATCAATAATACATGTCCACGGCTGAAAATGGTGATAAGTATTTTTTTTACGGCATCGTCTTGTGCTACTATCACCCTGCCTATTTCATCACGTAGTGTTTGGTATTTATTACAGAATGCATCTACCGCATCTTTATCAGAAGCATATTGTATCATGGTTTGAAAATGTTTATTTAATACCCCAATCGTTTAAGAATTCGCAGTTGTTAAACTCGTCAGCCAAACGGATATGGGTATATTTTACTTTGTTGTTAATCCATTTAAGTAGTGTTTTTTGCTTTTTATCTTCCAGGGCTGCATTTTTAATTTTTTCATAGTCGTCTATCATGTTGGCTACATGGGCTTCTCGTTTGGCTATAAGGCACACTATATGATAGGCTTGATTACCGGCTTCGGTAATTGTAGCCAATGGGCGGGTATATTGTCCTTCTTGCAGGTTTTCTATGGCGTACATGGCAGTTTTGTCATATTCCATCAGTTGCTCTTCCAAAAAAGCATGTGAAGAGGAGTAGGGATTTACTATTTTTCCACCGCTTATCTTGCTCGGGTCGTCAGAATAGTCTTTGGCTGCATCGGCAAAAGCTATATTGTTTTGAGACATGAGCGTGTAAATGCTGTCAAGATAATTTTTAGCTTCCATAAGCGATTCTACCGAGGGTTTGGGTTTGATGAGTATATGGGCTACATGTATGCTTTCTCCGCGGCGTTCTAACATTTTGATGATATGATATCCTGCTTCTGTTTCCACCACCGATGATATTTCACCCGGACGAAGAGAGTAGGCGGCTGCCTCAAATTCGGGATAGAGTTCTCCACGCGAAGTAAAACCGATATCCCCGCCTTTTCCTGCACTACCGGGGTCTTCGGAATACATACGGGCAAAAGTGCTGAAATTTTCACCTTTGAGTGCACGAGAACGAAATTCTTCCAATTTTTCCTTTATACTTATTTTTTCCGCATCGGAAATCACGGGTGTTTTTACTATATGGGCAATTTCGTATTCTGTGGGTATGATAGGCAGACTATCGTCAGGAATATTGTTAAAATAATCTTTCACCTCTTGGGTGATTACTTTTATATTGGAGGTGATGGAACGCTGTGTTTCTTCGGCGAGCATGTCTTCTCTGAGTTGGTCTCGAGAGTCTGCTTTTATTTCTGTAAGACTCTTGCCGTAGTATTCTTCCAGCTTTTTGGTGTCTCCGCCCATTCGCATGATTTGTACTTTAAGGTTATAATCCAAACGGTCTTCCACCTGTTGGTCGGTAATAACAGTGCTGTCCAGTTCCGCTTGGTGAACCAATAACTTTTGAAACAGCAGTTGTTCCAAAATACTGCAAATGGTTCCGCTATCCGCTTCCATGGTATAAAATCCTGAAGAATATTTATATGCTTGAATGGCATATTCCAAATCGGAGCGGGTGATGATGTGGTCGCCTACGGTGGCGATGATTTCATCAATCACCATGTTGTTTTGTGCCGATGAGGGAAGTATTAGTGTGACGGATAGTATTATGATACAGATTATTTTTTTCATCTTCTTGCTTTTAGTAAATTATTTCCCCGTTATTCTTAGCTTTGTCCAAAGCTTTTTTATGCAGTTGCTCCAATGCGATTATTTGCTTTTCTTTGAGGAGTAAATCTATTATTTGATTTTGAACTATAGACAGAGGTGCAATATTTTCACTTGTTTTATAGTCAATTATTTTTACTAAATACAAATAATCGGAATCGTTGAGCGTGAGGTCGGTTTCTTTGTTTTGAAAACGTTCTTTGGTATAATCTTTCAAGGGTAATTCTTTTAATACATCATCAAAGAGTATCCATTGGTTTTGTAAATAAAAGTTTTCGGCATCGTTCACACAAATATTTTCCAAAGTTTGTTCTTCTTGGGCTGTACGTGTTTTGAAGAACAATTTTTTTACTTTTTCTATATTGCCGGCATTTGCGTTGAATTTAATAAAATGCAGTTTAATAGCGTTTTGTTGTAACAGAAACTGTTGCGGATGCGTGCGATAATACGCTTCAATTTCTTCGTTGGAAATTAAATCTTTGGTAACATGCGATGCCAAATATTTATTTTCATAGGCATGTATCATCAGAGCGGTGCGATAGGCGTTTAGTTCTTCTTTAAAATCTTGTTCTTGTGAACTAAGACTCCGCTCCGCTTCATGCAGCAGCACTTGCTCTTGTATCCATGCTTGTATGTGTTGTTGGCTTAAAGTTATGCTATCATCCGTATTGTAGGCAGGTAGCATGGCTTGCAATCGGGATAGAGATAATTCTTTGTCATACACTCTTACCACCACAGGGTCAGAACGATGGCATGCAATGCAGGTTAAAACCACCCCAAAAATCAATGCGGACAGGCGAAACTTCATGTTATTTTATCAGTTGATATATCCTTGTGCGGTCCACCCATATATGGGCATTGTTATGTAATTCTTTTATCCAGTCTTGCTCCAGTTTATCTTGGTATGCCGAAATAACAATACCTTTAATTTCTTTCAATGGTTTAGGAGAGGGTTGTAATACTTGCAATGTACGATAGAAAGTATTATCTTGGCAAGCAATATAATCTGAGTTGTCGGAAGTAAGCAAGCGTACTATAATATCGTTATCTTTGGTCTTGCCTTTTTCTAACATTACCGTATCCATTACTATGCTTACGTTTTTGTGGTTAAATTTGCTGTTCATGGCAGATATGGCTTTATTGTGAGCCAAATATTTGTTCACTTTATCGGCAGTGGCAGCATCCACACATTTTATCCGCAGTGCTTGTATGCGTATAGGATAGAGGTATTGGTCTTTTACGCTTTCATAAAATTTTTCCAAGCCCACGCTGTCGTTTTCCGCTTTACGCCATATTTTGTTTTCACTGAGTTCATATATAAGTATACCTTCTTTGTATTCTTTCATCAGATTGGCAAAAGCAGGGTATTTATCTTCCAATTTACTGTTTTCCAATTCTATGGCAGTGCGTTCAATAAAACGTTTATAGGCGTAGTTGACCAATACTTTCAATTCGGAAGGGTCTAAATTGGTAAAAGGATATTTTTCCAAATAGCGGGCAAAATCTTTTTGTGTATAGGTTTTACCGCCCAGAACGAACATATCTCTTTGTAGGTAGTCGACCATATCGGCGGTGTATTTTCCTACAAAAATATTGGAATCCAATGCGATGTAAAAATCTTCTACAGGCGGGCGAGTGCCTTTTTTAGGTTTGATTTCTTGGAATCCGTTTTCTTTTTTCACTCTTTCCACAAATGCTTCTTTGCTTTTGTTAGAGCGGCTGTCCCGCATAATTCTGCTTTTCACGTTAGCGCGGGTGTCTTTGTTTATTTCCACCGGCACTACATCCGTAACCAATATAATATGCCATCCGTACATGGTTTTCACGGGTCGGGAATATTCATTCTTTTTCAAAGGATAAAGAGCTGCTATAAAATCGCCTTCAAATCTATTGCATCCGAATAGGGGTATTTCGTTGGCACTAACCGTTTCGCCCATGTATTTTTTGCGGGCCTCTTCAAAGTTCATCCCTTGTTGCAAATCGGCGTAAGCTTCCTTTATTCTTTCTTCCACTTGTTTGGCATTGGCCGAGCGTTCAGCTTCGTTGAGGTTTACATTTCTGTTAAAAGGCAGGAGTATTTGTTTGGCTTTGCGTTTTCCCAGGGCAGGTTGCTTGTCTTGTACAAAAATCAAATGATATCCGAATTCGCTACGTATAGGCATGGAAAGTTGTCCTACGGGAGTATTGTATGCACCGCATTCAAAAGAATATATCATATCAAATACGGTAAAGTAACCCAAGTCGCCATGATTGCCGTATTGAATTATATTTCCGCCGGCGGAGAGTTTGTCTTTTGCTGAAGGATCGTCCGATTCAGCTTGAGCGATGGTGGCAAAATCTTCCCCTTGGATGATGCGGTTACGGATATTCATAATTGCGTTATAGGCTGCCAATGTATCGGCAGGGGAGGCGTCTAATGCTACTTTTTTCAATATATGCGAGCACCGAATGTCCCATTGCATACGGTCCAAGGCTTCGTTGATGATTCTTTCGTCCACATCTTTGTCTGTAAGATATTGTCCGGCAGCCTGTTCTCTATAACCCTCCAATTCATTTTGCAAGCGTTCTATGGTATCCAATTGCATATCCATAGCTTGTTGGTATTTAAGACGGAAATTGATATAGAGGTCGATATAATTATCTATATCTTTTTGACTTACTTTACTCAAATCATTATTTTTGGCATAAGTGTTTCTGAATTCTGAAAAAGTAACGGAATCTTTGTTAATAACTATCACCACAGGGTCGGAAGCCGTTGTGTTTTGTGCCCATATCATATTAATAGAGCATAGAAGCAATGCAGTCAGTAGTGTAAATATATTTTTGTTCATATTGTAATAATTTATTTTATTCGATTTATCTGGAATAATTAGGAGCTTCGCGAGTGATGGTGACATCGTGGGGATGATTTTCTATCACGCCTGCACTGGTAACTTTTACAAAACGAGCTTTTTGCAAGTCTGCAATAGTATGGCTGCCGGTATAACCCATGCCGGCACGCAGGCCGCCTATCATTTGATATATCACTTCAGAGAGGGTTCCTTTGTAGGGTACACGTCCTACTATACCTTCGGGTACTAATTTCTTAATATCCTCTTGTTCATCTTGGAAGTAGCGGTCTTTAGAACCTTTTTGCATAGCGTCCAATGAGCCCATACCTCTGTATGCTTTGTATTTTCTTCCTTCAAATATGATGGCTTCACCCGGAGATTCTTCCACGCCGGCCAACAGCGAACCTGCCATAATAGAGGAGGCTCCTGCTGCCAATGCTTTAACTATGTCTCCGCTATAGCGTATGCCGCCGTCGGCAATAATAGGAATATTACTGCCTTTCAAGGCTTTGGAAACGCCATACACTGCGGCCAATTGAGGAAAGCCCACACCGGCGATTATACGGGTGGTGCAAATGGAACCGGGGCCTATGCCTACTTTTACGGCATCTGCACCGCATTTAGCTAAATCCATGGCTGCTTCGGGGGTGGCAATGTTGCCCACTATTAGATCTAAGGAAGGATAATCGCGTTTGATTATTTTGGCATGGTCCATCACATTTTTGGAATGGCCATGGGCAGTGTCTAATACTATAGCATCCACACCTGCCCGATACAAAGCGTCCACACGTTCCATGGTGTCTTTGGCGGTGCCTACGGCAGCGGCTACACGCAAACGACCCATATCGTCTTTACATGCGTTAGGACGAGCTTTTATTTTGATAATATCTTTATAGGTGATAAGCCCTACCACGCGGTAGTTTTTATCTACCACCGGTAATTTTTCTATTTTGTGTTCTTGTAATATCTCTGCAGCTTGTTCAAAACTGGTGAATTCACTAATGGTAATCACATTTTTGGTCATGATTTCTTTGATAGGACGAGTATTGTCTCTTTCAAAACGTAAATCACGGTTGGTAACTATTCCTTGCAGTTTTAAATTGCTGTCCACCACAGGGATGCCTCCTATATGATAATCTTTCATCATTTGATTGGCCTGACCTACGGTAGCTTCTATATTGATAATAACAGGATTGATAATCATGCCGTTTTCAGCACGTTTCACTTTTATTACTTCCGTGGCTTGGTCGGCTATGCTCATGTTTTTGTGTATTACTCCTATTCCTCCTTCTTGAGCAATGGCAATAGCCAACAATGATTCCGTAACGGTGTCCATTCCTGCTGAAACCATAGGAATGTTTAAGCGTATATTACGTGTAAAATTGGTGGATAAATCAACCTCCTTGGGTAATACTTCACTATAAGCGGGTACTAACAATACGTCATCATAGGTGTAGCATTCACCGATAAATTTTTCTTTTTCAAACTCAAATGACATCATATCAATCTTTTATTAGAAAATTTATATAACAAACCTTTTATATTAAGGCTATAATATCTCATAAAATACAAAGGTATTATTTTTTTTTGATATAGTGTGTAATATCGTAAAAAAAATGTACGTACAGGATGCCGGAAGCGGAGGTGTTTTATTACAAAAGTTATATATCTGCCGAAATATATAGTTTTGTGGCAGATGAGTTTCTCATTTTTATTTATGTTGAAATGAATTTATATAAAAAAACGGCTAATCATTCGATTAGCCGTTAGTCTATTGAGAAAATACGATAGATTAGCGTTTCACTTGTTTAGAAGTAGAGTAGTTTACTTTAAAAGCACTTGCTTTACGTAATTCTTGTTTAACATCGGTAACTATACCCATGCGAACATCTCTATCAACTTTAAGTGACCAAGTCATCATATTTCTTTCTGCTTCTTCTCTGGATTGTTTTTCTGTTTCTACAAATTCAACTATGTCGGATACTTCCTTAAATTGGTCGTTGAGTTGTATACGAGGTTCGGGTCCTAATTTTTTACGTAATTCCGGTGTATTAGGGGAACCTATGTTGATATTGGCAACCAAAGATTTTTTCTCCAATTTTTGTACTGCCGTAGCAGCGGGTACGTTAGTTTTAACGAACAAGGTGGATTCTCTCATGGTGGTAATCACCATAAAGAAGAACAAAAACATGAAAATAATATCGGACATAGAACCCATATTCAATTCGGGTACTGATTTTTTCTCGTCTTTTCTAAATCTTGACATTATTTTTTCCCTCCTATATTAGATGGTTCTGCTTCCGAGATACTGATAGGAATTACTTTTTGTACAGCCTTGCGTTGTGCTTCGGTAAGGTTGTCAAACGATTTTCCGTAGTTCTTTTGAGCAAAATCATTACGTATTTCATTAAAAGCTTCCGTAAGTTGGTTCTGGACATCAATATATGTTTTGTAAGAAGTGCCGCGGTCGCTTTGTAAAGAAACCACCCCCTTGGATACAGGGGCTACAGCACCGAATTCTTCCACATATTTCAGTTCCACTTCCGACATGTGAGGATTGTCATTAGGATTGGTAATGAATTCTATAGTACGATTTTTTAAGTCTTCAACATTGTTCATAGGTTCATTGTTGACCAACAATTGATCGTACATATTAACTAATATTTGTAGGACATTACGTTCATTCACTTTGGGCGGTGTTTCGTCTCCTTTAAGTGGGGGCGGTAACCTTCTTTGTATTCCTTGGTCTGTATTAATAGACGAGGTAAGAAGGAAGAATGTCAGCAATAGGAAAGATATGTCTGACATTGACCCTGTGTTAAGTCCCGGTGTTTTTTTTGCCATAATAATTTACTATTTTTTAATCTTGGTATAAATAACTGAACCTATCAAAGCTGCAAATACACCAAAGAACATGATGTAAGCAATATTTAATAAGGTGCCCGACCATTTGTACATGCCTGTGGTGGTGCCGACGCGGATGGCAACTTCGCTCAAATTGCTTGAAGCGGTGAAATAGGCAATAATGGTTACAACGGCAACTATACCTAATAATATAAGGGTACTTTTTATACGGTTTTTATCGCTTGCAATTTGCATGATGGTAAAACCTATCAATGCAATAGCAATAAGAAACACCATAAAGTATGTAATATAAAAAGCTATGTCTAAAGAATGTTGATTTTCAACACCCGCCTGAAGATAGCTTTTACCATGCATAGCAGCAACTAATACAAATACGCTGGCTATAATAGCTATCGCAAATGCTGCTATAGTTGTTATTCTATTTAATAATTTTTCCATGTTCAAACAATTAAATATTAGTATTTAATCTTATTTTCTTTTGTTGGCAACTATAATATCCATATAGTTAATAGTTGCATCTTCCATGGAGGTAACCAAACTATCTATTTTAGATATGAGGTAGGAATAGAATATTTGAAGAATAATAGCAACAATCAAACCGGTAACGGTAGTGATAAGAGCTACTTTCATACCACCGGCAACAATCGTCGGGCTGATATCACCTGCTTGTTCAATGTCATCGAATGCTTGAACCATACCAACAACTGTTCCCAAGAATCCTAATGAAGGAGCCACTGCAATACAGAAACCTATCCATGACATATTGGATTCCAAACGTGCTGTTTGAACACTACCATATGAAACCACTGCTTTTTCAATTTCTTCAATGTTTTCATTGTAGCGGTCCAAACCTTGATAGAATACGCTGGCAACAGGACCTCTGGTGTTACGGCAAATTTCTTTTGCTTTTTCAACATCATTGGCGGCAAGAGCATCTTCTATGCCTTTGAGCAGCGTTTTGGTATTGGTGGTGGATAAATTCAAATAAATAATTCTTTCTATCACTAATGCCAAACCAAGAATAAGGATAATTAATATAGGAGTCATCCAGCCGGGACCACCTTCTATAAATTTATCTTTCAATACTTGGTGAAATGGTTTTTCTACAACAACTTCTTCTTCCATACCTATAGCATTTTCAGCTTCCACTGCTTCAGCAGGAGCTGCATTTTCATCATTAGCTACTTGGGTTTGTTCGCTTGTTGCATTTGTAGCGGCATCTTGTGCTTTTACAACATTGTTTAATCCGAAGGTTAAAAATCCAGCTACAGCTAGAATTGTTACTAACTTTTTCATACTATGTTTAGGTCTTAAGTTAAATAATTAATTTTGTATTTATAATATTTTTAATAATTTAGCGGAGAGACAGGGATTCGAACCCTGGAAGCGATTTTGTCGCTTACACACTTTCCAGGCGTGCTCCTTCGGCCAACTCGGACACCTCTCCTGACAGTCAAAATCTGACCTATTTTCAAAATGCTAAATTACAAAAAAAAACAATAGCATTCTCCAAAAAAATGAAAAAAAAATTATTCTATGGATATTTCTCCTCGTAATGATTTGTTAAACAAATATTTAATCCTATCAATATTTTTTTCTTTGCCTAAAAGATACATTAATTTGGTAACGGCACTTTCGGTGATAATATCATATCCGCTGATGATGCCCATTTTTTGTAATTCAAGGCTGGTTTCATATTTTCCCAAGTCCACGCTGCCGCCTCCTTTGCATTGGGTGACATTTACTATTACTATTCCTTTGTCAACGGCTTCCCGCAGCAAATTTAAAAACCACGGTGATTGGCACGCATTGCCCGAACCGTAGGTCTCCAATATCACTCCTTTGAGTCCTTCGGCATGCAAAACCGATTTCACCACACTGGGGGTAATGCCGGGGAAAAGTTTCAATATAGAGATATTGGCATCCATATCGGTAAATAGTTCCACGGGAAGACCATCAGCTTGGTGTATATATTCTTTATTGTATTTAATGCTCACACCGGCATGTGCCAAAATGGGATAGTTGGGAGAGGCAAAGGCGTCAAAATTTTCCGCATGATTTTTGTGGGTGCGGTTGCCTCTATAGAGTTTGTTTTCAAAACAAATGCACACTTCGGGTATCATGGGACGACCGGTTTCGTTGCGTGCTGCGGCTAATTCTATGGAATTAATCATATTGTTACGGCCATCGGTACGGGCTATGCCCAAAGGTAATTGGGAACCGGTAAGGATAATAGGTTTGTTCAAATGATTAAACATAAAACTGAGTGCCGAGGCGGTATATCCCATGGTGTCGGTGCCGTGTAGTACCACAAAGCCATCGTATTGGTCGTAATATTCCATTATTTTATTGCCGATGTCAGCCCAATCGCTCGGGTTCATATCCGAAGAGTCGATAGGATGTTGGAAAGCAAATGTGTCAACTTTAATATTATAAAATGCCAAACGGGGAATTTGGTCGTAGATGTTTTTAAAATCAAAAACTTTCAAACTGCCGGTTTCAGCATCTTGAACCATGCCGATGGTTCCGCCTGTGTAAAGTATTAAAATGTTGGGTGTGTTCATGGTTTATATATTGAAAAGTTTTTTTGCATTTTCGGTGGTAATGTTTGCTATGGTAGCAATATCGCAATGTTTAATCTCGGCTATTTTTTGTGCTATAATAGGAATATAACTACTTTTGTTCCGTTGTCCGCGGTAGGGATGGGGAGTAAGGTAGGGGCTATCGGTCTCCAGCACTATGTGCTGTAAGTCTATATGGGGCAAAAGTTCGTCCAAGCGGCTGCTTTTATAGGTGACAGTTCCTCCTATTCCTAAATGAAAACCCATGGAAATAACTGCAAGTGCGTGGTCTAAACTTCCGGACCAACAGTGAAAAATACCTTTTAATTTTTGTCCCTTGAATTGTTTCAGCACATCTATTACTTCGTAATAAGATTGTCGTTTGTGAATGACAATGGGAAGTCGGTGCCGAACGGCGAAATCCACCTGCATGGCGAAAGCATCTTTTTGCTCTGCAAGCAGGGAGGAATCCCAATATAAGTCTATGCCTATTTCGCCTATTGCAATAAACGGATATTGGTCCGATAAGGCAAACATGCTTTGCAATACCTCTTTATAGTCGCTTTTTACATCACAAGGATGCAAGCCTATCATAGGATAACACATCTCCGGATAGGTGTGACATAATTGAAGCATGGCGGGAATGCTTTCCTTATTGATGTTAGGAAGCAATAAGGTGTTTACTCCCGCTTGTTTGCATTCGGTTATTATGCTGTTCCTGTCTTGGTCAAATGCGGTATCGTATAAATGAGAATGCGTGTCTATAAAGTTCATATTCTGCTTGTTATAAAGAAAAAACACCTATAATAATAGGTGTTTGTTAATGCTCATTATATATATTAATGTTAAAAATCATCTTCATCGTCACTACCGCCGCCGCCGAATAATTGTTCTATTTCTTCGTCGGAAAGTATTTTGAAGGTGGAAGGTATTAAATAGTCGGCCAAATTTATTTTGGCTTTGGTATTAATAGATACTACTTCGGAGGTAGTGGAAGTGCCGTTAGCGGATGTGGTTTGGATATACATCGGGAAGCCTTCCAAGCCGGGTAATTCAAAAAAGTTACCGGCAGTGCCTGCCACTAATTCGGTAGAGGTATAAGCTACACCTACTTCTCTGCTTTCTTCTTCTTCGGTGTTGGTAACGGTGATTTTGTATCCGTTGCAAACATAGCCGCAAATGGTTTTGGTGTCATTGGTAGGAGTATAGGAATAAACTACACCTTCACGGGCTTCATCAAAATAAGCTTTATCTCTTACTATGGCCATTTGTTGTCCCGGATAGTCTATTAATTGTATGAGTTTGCAAGAATCACCATCATATATGATGTGAAGAGGAAAACCTACATTCATAGTGGTTTTGCGTTTGTTTCCCATTACCTTGTAGGTGGATTCCGTAGGCATTTGAGCTAATTTTTGAGGATCTATATCTCCACTGTATTTAATAGCATATTTTACTTCACCTTGAAATACAGTGCTTTTTGTTTTTTTACCTCCTGCAGTTGCGGTGTTGATAACCATTGTGCAGCATAAGGAGAGAACGATAACTGAAATTATTTTTTTCATTTTGGTAATTATTTTAATAAATTAATGATGCAAAGGTACTATTTTTTTTACAATTTTTATGCCAGGGTTCTGTAAGACTATTTTTCCTTTTAAAACATGGTATTGCTACTATCCAGCATTTGTTGCAATTTTTGCAGGGTAGTGTATTGATATGATTTATCTATTTGAAATTCTTTATTGGATATTTTACCTGCTTTTACCTCGGTTGCCGTTATGGTTATTTTTATATTGTTTTGTTCCATGCACATTTGGAGTATGGCCTCGTTTTGTGGAATGGGCAATGCGGAGAAGAGTGTGTTTTTGACAGATAAATCTTGGCATACACTAGCCCACATGTTCACTTCCGTATTTTTCAAAATGTTCAAATCCGTAAAGGGGGTGGAGGGCAGGGCGGAGATGGCGGAATCGGTGAGTGAGCCGTGAAATATTGAATATTTTTGACAGATATAGCCGCAGAGGGTGTCGGTGGAAAGCAGTTCTCCTATATTCATTTCAGCCGTATCATTTTCTTGTGGATTGGGGATGCGAAGTGCTATTTTTTTTCCCATGACATTCATCAGCATGGTGGCACTGTCAAGGTTGAAATCCCGTATCACTTGTATGCCTACGCCATAGATATCGGTAGATATTTTACTATGTTTGTCGGAATAATAGCATGTTGCTTTTGTTTCCATGGTATAGTCATTGAATGACATTTGCAGGTTATAGGAGATGGTTCCTTGAAATATTTGTCGGTTTTGTCCTTGTGCAGGCAACCCTACAAAAAGAAAAAGGGCGGTAATGATGTAAAAAAATTGTTTCATGGTTGTCAGTGTATTTTTTTAAACATTCTGTTCCAACGGATTTTTCCTTCACCCAAACTTTTGAATTTATCCAAACTCATCCATGCAAAACTTGCTTTACCCACTATATGGTCTTCCGGCACAAATCCCCAATAACGCGAATCGGCGGAATTGTGTCTGTTGTCTCCCATCATCCAATAGTAGTTCATACGGAATGTGTAGGTATTGGTTTCGTTTCCGTTGATATATATTTTATTGTTACGTATTTCCAAGGTATTACCCTCATAATTTTTGATAATGCGAGTATAAAGACAGATATTGTTGATATCGATATCTATGCTTTGTCCCGCTTTGGGCACTATTATAGGCCCCATATTGTCACGATTCCATCTGAAGTTCTCATTTTGCGGGAAAATGTCGGCTTCATAAACAGTATCTTCGTAAATATAAGGTTGTATGGATATTACATTGTTATATTGGCGTATTTTTGCCACTTGGTCGGGATGCAGATGATATGCCCACAGGGTAGGGGATAGTTGTTGCATATCTTCTTCGTTAATGTTAAGTTTTTGTCTGTTGGCGGGGCTGATGTTAATGCCGTTGGTTTCTACCAAATACATAAGTTGTGACAGCTTGGGCTGATATGCTTTTTGGCTGTTGACATAAAGCACGGCATGTTTTATTTGCAGCGTGTCACCGGGCATTCCCACACATCTTTTGATATAATTTTCTCGTTTGTCCACAGGCCGATATCGGATATGATATTCCTTGTTTACCACATCATATTCTTTTCCTGCATAATAATCTGCCCCGTATTTGTAAAGCAATTCCGTATATTTGTGCCATTGTCCGTCACAAAAATAGTATTCATCGGCATATTCGGCAGGGTGCATAAAAGCGTTTTTGATATGTCTTACTATAGCATAATAACTTTCGCTTTGTCGTTCCAGGGCTACGGTATCGCCGTCAGGATAGTTGAATACCACAGCGTCATAACGTTGTATGCGGCTATGTCCGGGGAATCGATAAAAAGGGAATTGTATTTTATCGGTATAAGCTTTTTGATATTTGGTAAGCGGCAAAGTATGGTGTACAAAAGGAACGGCAACGGGGGTTTGCGGTATTTTAGGCCCGTAAGCCATTTTGCTTACCGCCAAATAATCGCCCACCATAAGGGTGCTTTCCATGGAGGAGGTGGGTATTTTGTATAATTCAAACATAAAGGTGCGGATGATATATGCTGCCACCACTGCATAGATGATGGCATCAGTCCAGCTGCGGGCTTTAGTTTTAATGGTTAGCTCGTTCTTTTGTGTTTGTTCTGATGCTTGTTTTTGTTTTTTTGTCAGCGGCATGGTGTGCCATACGCCCAATAAGTGTTCGGGAACTTTATCACGAGGGTAAAAAATTTCTTTTTTGGAAAATCCCATGTAGGGCACGGCAACAAAAGGAAATATCAATGCCGGAATAAGCTCTATGTAGCGGGTGTGGTCAAACATACGGGCTGTTTTCCATATCATGAGCATAAATGTGAATACATTCAAATAGGGGATAATTAAAAATATTATCCACCATAGCGGCCGTTGTATCACTTTAAGCCATGCGTATAAATTGTAAAAAGGGATAAGGGCGTGCCACGGGGTGCGTCCCGCTTTTTGGAACACACCGTATAATCCGGCAAAAGTTCCTATTACATATAGAATACAATAGACGGTTAAGAATTCTATGCTAAAAGTCATATAGTCGGTTGGTTAAAGTTGAACATATCTTTAATGGAATGAAAGCCTTGGTGTTGTAACAACCATTCTGCCCCTTTAACGGCGCCCATGGCAAAGCCCTTGCGATTAAAAGCGGTATGTTTGATTTCTATGGCATCCATATCCGATTGGTAAGTTACGATATGCGTGCCGACGTTATTACTCAAACGTTGCGATTTGATGGACAATTCTTGCGGATTGTCGTTCATCTCGTTAATCCATGTTTTTTTGTTGTCTATCACGCTTATGATATCGTTGGCAAGGGTGATGGCGGTGCCGCTGGGGGCATCTTTTTTGTTGATATGATGAATTTCTTCTATGCTTACATCATAGTTGTATCCGTTCATAATATGAGCCAATGCGGAATTGAGGGCAAAAAACAGATTGACTCCCAAGCTGAAATTGCTGGCATAGAGCACACTTCCCTGCATTTGTTCGCATTTTTGACGAACGTTGTCAAGTTGGTCATACCATCCTGTGGTGCCGACCACTATGGGTAAATGTAATTGTAAACATTTGTCAATATTGTTCAACACCGTTTGCGGTGTGGAAAATTCTATGGCAACATCGGCAGTGGGGATAATCGCGGCGTTTTTGTTCCAATCTTCTTCGGAATCAATGTAGGCCGCTATTTGGTGATGTAATGTTTTGGCGGCTATTTCCACTTGTTCCCCCATTTTTCCGTATCCTAATATAACTATTTTCATATTGTTAGAAATTAAGTGTTAATGATATATTCGGCATGGCAAAGGGCTGTTTTAAATCGGGTTGAAGGGGAGTGATTCCCGGTTGAATACGTAGTGATAAATCATCGGACACGTCAAATGTAAACAGGTGTGCATCCACTACGGCGTCAACTATATTCACAGCATACCATACCACCAATACAATGATGGATATTTCCATGTTTTTTTGTTGCGTCTCTTTCAGCAGTTGTATATTGCTGACGCTCATATCCGCATATTTGGGCAGCAGCCCGTCGGTTTCGTTATTGAGCCTGTGCCTGTATTCGGTGCGTAATTCCGTGAATTGTTTGTTGAAATAATATACACAAAACCCTGTAGCACCCAAACCGGCATATACTATGGGTATTTTCCAATATTTGTGATTGTATCCTTGTCCCAACCCCGGCAATACCGCCGACATCCATCCCGCCGTAACGGGAGAATGTTTTCTCTCTTGAGGGCTGATACTTGTAGTGTCTATTTTATTTTTGCGGGTAATATCATTATAGGAAAAGGCATATTGACCATAAATAGTGTTGGTGCAAAGCATGCATAAAAGCAATATATGGCTGATATGTCTTTTTTTCATGACTATTTTGTTAATTGTAATAATAGCCTTTCTAATTCATTATCAGATGAAAAATGCAAATTTATGCTACCTTTTCCTTTGATATTTCTTTTGATATTCACTTTGGTTTTGTATTTTGCAGCCAATTTTTTTTCTTCACCGTTAAAGTGTGCGGGTAGTTTTATTTTCGCCTTTTTCACGGCGGGCGTGCTGATTTTTTTTACCATTTCTTCCGCTTGTCGTACCGATAGCCCCATGTTGATTATTTTCTCGGCTAATGCCGTTTGGGTGTCGCTATCGGCTATGCTGGCTATGGTTTTGGCATGTCCCATGGATATTTTACCTTCACATATATATTGTTGCACGGGGGTGCAAAGTTTTAACAAACGTAAATAATTGGTAACCACGGGTCGGCTTTTTGCCACTTTGGCGGAGAGCTCTTCTTGTTTGAGATTGCATTCGTCTATAAGTCGTTGGAACGATAAGGCAATTTCTATGGGGTTAAGGTCTTTGCGTTGGATGTTTTCTATGAGTCCCATTTCCAGCATTTGTATGTCGGAGGCCGAGCGGATGTAAGCGGCTATGGTGGTAAAACCCGCCATTTTGCATGCCCTCAAACGTCTTTCTCCTGCTATGAGTTGGTAGCGACCGTTTTCTGCTAAGCGTACAGTAACGGGTTGGATAAGCCCGTGCTCTTTAATAGAGAGACATAATTCCTGCAATGCCTCATCTTCAAAATCGTTTCTCGGCTGCCATGGGTTGACATCTATCAAACTTATTTTTATTTCGGTAAACTCATTTTCTTTGATTCTACTTGGAGATTGCCGACTTACTATGCTATTGTCGGGGGTGGATATGCCCAATATGGCATCCAAACCGCGTCCCATACCTCTTTGTTTAGGATTTTTGTTGTTTGTCATAGTTTGCTTTTGTGGTTTTTGGTTAAAATTTCACGAGCTAAATTCAAATAATTGGTAGCACCTTTGGATTGGGCATCATAGAGCAACACAGGTTTTTGAAAGCTCGGGGCTTCGGCTAATCGGATGTTTCTGCTGATGATAGTGTTGAAAACCAAATTTTTAAAATGTAATTTTACATCTTCTACCACTTGGTTGGACATTTTGGTACGATTGTCATACATGGTAAGCAATATGCCTTCTATGCCAAGGTCGGGGTTGAGGTTGCTTTGTACTATTTTAATGGTGTTAAGCAGTTTGCCTAAACCTTCCAATGCGAAGTATTCACTTTGAACGGGAATAAGCACGGTGTCGGCAGCGGTGAGAGCATTTACCGTAATCAATCCTAAAGAAGGAGCACAGTCAATCAATATAAATTCATAGGCATCGGCAACCGACCTGATGGCTCTGCGCATAACGGTTTCCCTGTTTTCCAAGTCTATCATCTCCAATTCGGCCCCAACCAAATCGATGTGTGCCGGAATGATGTCCAAATTGGGCACATTGGTGCGGGTGATGCTTTCTTGTATGGCGGCATCACCTATCATCACTTCGTAGATGCTGTTTTGGACTATATTAGGGTCAACGCCTAATCCGGAGGAGGTGTTGGCTTGCGGGTCGGCATCTATGAGCAGGGTTTTGTGCTCTAATATAGCCAAACTTGCGGCTAAATTAATAGAGGTAGTGGTCTTGCCTACGCCACCTTTTTGATTTGCTATTGCAATAATCTTTCCCATAAAATCTATGTTTACAATTTTGCAAAAATACAATTTTTTGTTGGATATTCTTATAGAAATAAAAAAATAATCTATTTTGACAATTTTTTATTTGCTGAATGTAACATATAAATGCAGTTTTAATATGGACAAAAAAAGATATGCCATATTCAAGTTACAAATGCAACTTTTGTTAAACAATATTTTCCGCAAATATACAAAAAAATAATACAACCCCCTTTTTGAATGAAATAAGATATCAATAGGTTGCTAATAACGGATAATTTTAGGAACACTTGATAGGTCTTCTTGCTGAATCAAGCGAATTTTACCTGCTTTATAGTACATTCCTCAATTTTTATTAATAAAAAAAAGCGAAATGAATTTCGCTTTTTTTTGATTATAATGAAGAAAAACAACTGTGTTAATCTTCGTCAGTTTGAGATTCTTCGTAAGCTTTCAGCAATGCGGATTGAACATCAGAAGGTACTTGTTGATATTCGGCATATTTCATACCATACGATGCCCTGCCGCTGGTGAGTGAACTTAAAGAGGTGGAATATTTGTTCATTTCTGCCAAAGGAACTTTAGCCCGCAAGGTTTGGAATTTACCTTCGCTATCCATACCCATTACTATACCTCTACGACCTTGTAAGTCGGTCATCACACCGCCCATGTTGTCGGAAGGAACAAACACTTCCACATCGTAAATGGGTTCCAAAATACGGGGACCGGCATTTTTAAATGCTTCTTTAAATGCGTTACGTCCTGCCAATTTGAATGCCATTTCGTTGGAATCTACGGGGTGCATTTTACCATCGTAGATATTAACAACAATATCACGGGCATAAGAACCTGTCAACGGACCTTCTTCCATTTTTTCCATAATGCCTTTTAATATGGCAGGCATAAAGCGGGCGTCAATGGCACCACCGACTATACAGTTGTTGAACACCAATTTACCGCCCCAAGGAAGATCGTAACTTTCAGTACCTCTGATAGGATATTTGGTTTGGTTGGGCATGCCTTCATAATAGGGTTCTATCAGCATGTGAACTTCACCGAACTGACCGGCACCGCCGGATTGCTTTTTGTGGCGGTACATGGCTTCTGCCGATTTGGTGATGGTTTCACGATACGGAATTTTCGGAGCATAGTATTCAACTTCTATTTTGTTGATATTTTCTATTATCCATTTAATGATATTGAGGTGTTGTTCGCCTTGTCCCGAAATAATGGTTTGTTTTAACTCTTTACTTTGTTCCATTAGGAAAGTGGGGTCGGTTTTGCGAATGTCATTCAACACGGCACCCAATTTTTCATCTTCCGTATTGTTTTTAGCTCTTACGGCTGTGCGGAATTTGGGTTCAGGGTATTCGGTCGGGTCTATCACCTCGTCACTGTTTTTGGTGGAGTTGATGGTACTTTGGTTAGGAACGCTCTTCATTTTGATGGTGGCCACTATATCACCTGCAACGGCTTTTTCCACTTTTTCTCTGTTCTTTCCTGCTATGCAGAGTAATTGGGAAATACGTTCTTTGGAACCGTTAACACCGTTTACCACATCCATGGCTTCGGTTACTTCACCGGCATATATTTTGAAGAAGGTAACTTCACCCACATGTTGTTCAATAGATGTTTTGAAAACAAATGCGGAAAACGGATCGGCAGCATTGCAGCTGAGTTCAGCACCTTTGTTGTTTTTGGTTTTGCGGGATGTTTCATTAGGTGCAGGGCAATTGTTTTTGATAAAGTCCATCAAACGATCTATGCCTTGGTCTGTTTTGGCTGCGCAGCATACCACGGGGAATATACCTCTGTCGCGAATACCTATTTTCAAACCTTTGATAATTTCTTCTTCCGACAAGGTGCCTTCTTCGAAGAATTTTTCCATCAACGATTCTTCGTTTTCGGCGGCATTTTCTATTAATATAGATTGTAAATCGGCAGCTTTGCCTGCTTCGCCGGCAGGAATGTCTTCCACTATCATTTTGCCTCCGTTGACGGGGAATTTCAGCATTTTCATTTGTAATAAGTCTATCACTGCGTCAAAACCGGCACCTGCGTTAACAGGATATTGAATAATGGTGACATTGTTACCGAATTCTTCTTTGAGTTGACGGGTGGTTTCATCAAAATTGGCTTTTTCGTGGTCCAATTGATTTACTACAAATATGGTGGGAATATTGGTCTTTTTAGTCCAACGCCATTGTATTTCCGTACCGACTTCCACGCCGTTTTGGGCATTTACCACCATCAAGGCTGCATCGGCAACACGAAGAGCACCTACTACCTCTCCTACAAAATCATCAAATCCCGGACAATCAATTATATTGTATTTGATGCCGTTGTATTCTGAATAAAGAACGGTGGAGTAAATAGAATTGCCTCTCTCCAATTCTATTTCACGATAATCCGATACGGTGTTTTTGTCTTCTATACTACCTCTACGGCTGATTACACCTCCATGAAACAACATGGATTCCGCCAATGTGGTTTTACCCGAACGAGAGTTGCCTAACAAGGCAATGTTTCTGATTTCACTAGTCTGATAAACTTTCATGTTTGTTTATATTATATGTTTTTGCTTGGAGTACTTTTATATTGTTGATATACAGTACTTTGTATCTAACTGAATTTAATTCAAAAATTGTAAAACGTAAACTACAAAGATACTAAAAAAAAATATAAGAAGATAGTTTTCGGGTTAAAAAAATAATTGTTCGCTATTTATTTTCTTTAATGAATGAATGTAATGTGCATTATATAAGCAATTTGCGTGCATTTCAGATAAATTGTGCCGCAGAGGGTAAACGATTTTTTTATTATTGGTTAAAACGGGCTCAGGCAACCTCTGATTTTGTTTTTTTTCTCCTGTAGCCCTCCCTAAAAATGTAAACATTCCTTTTTTGTAAACATATCCGTTTGGGCTATATCGTATTGCATTATCTTTCCCCAATTGCCATAGTTTACGGCTAATTGGTAGCTTTGTGCTTCGTTGGCGGAAATAAGTTGGTCTGTACTGTCGTAACTAAAGTTTTCCGTAAAACTTTGGTTCTGCAACCACGGACAAGTGGAGTTTACTTGGGTTACGTTGCCAACAAGGTCGTAGGTGTAATTTATTAGAGCACCGTTGTTTGTTGCAATTGCTGTTAACCTGCGGGTGGTGTCGTTGTAAGTGTATTGCGTTACAATACCATTGCCGTAGTCTTGGCTTGTTTTTGCACCAAATTTGTCATAAATGATATTGTCCAAATAATTGTAACTGCTGTTGTTGTACATTCTAAACAGTTGCCCGCCAAGGTCATAGTCATAATTTACTATTTCATTGTCGGGGTAGGT
>DBXT01000058.1 GCA_002309615.1 Bacteroidales bacterium UBA1205 | reverse complement strand
GTTTGAGTACGACAGTTGGGGCAGGATTTTAAATATTACCTACCCCGACAATGAAATAGTAAACTACGACTATGACCTTGGCGGGCAACTGTTTAGAATGTACAACAACAGCAGTTACACTTACTTGGACAATATCATTTATGACAAATTTGGAGCAAAAACAAGCCAAGACTACGGCAATGGTATTGTAACACAATACACTTACAATGACACCACCCGCAGGTTAAGCGAGATTGCAACAAACAACGGTGCTCTAATAAATTACACCTACGACCTTGTTGGCAACGTTACCCAAGTAACAAGCGTTTGTCCTTGGTTACAAAACCAAAGTTTTACGGAAAACTTTAGTTATGACAGCACTGACCAATTGGTTGCCGCTGTGGAGACGCAGGCACAGAGTTACCAGCTGGCAGTCACTTACGGGAATTGGGGCAAGGTGAACACCTACGACCTCACGCAGACAGACTTTATCAATAATACCCCAACAGGGGACAGCCGTTTGTTTACTTATCCTTCCGATCCAAACAATCTGCAAGTTGCCCAAACTATGTTTGCACCGGAACAATGCAATGGTACGGCGGATATTCTTTTCTCTTTTGGTATTAACGGCTCTCTACGCAAGCGGGAAGTAACACAACCGCAACAGCATACGGAATATTACCTCTTTAACTCCCAAGGCAACCTAAAAGCCTACAGCGATGATGTAATGAGTTTTGCCTATTACGGTTACAATACTGCCAATACAAGAACTTATAAATTAAGTTTATACAATACTAATTTATGGATAAACGGCCAGCAAGAGCCTTTAAACATGCAATTACAACAAGCCATGTTTTATCCTAATACCTATTTGAACTTTAACGGTAATGGAGAATACACTAAGCACTATTATAACGGTATGGAACGCATAGCATCCCGCTTGGGAGATAATACCACAACCATAGTCATAAACAATAATATATTAGAAGCACGCAAATTGCAATTAGAAGAGCAATTTAGAGAGGATATCCATAAGTTAATTTATGAAACTGTACCAATAGATATGCCTCCTTTTATAGATGTAAATGCTTTACAGCCAACGGGCACACCAAACGACATTTATTACTATCACCCAAATCACTTGGGTAGTACGGCATTTGTGACAGATAATAATGCTACAATTACACAGGGCTTTTTGTATGCTCCCTTTGGTGAAATTACGACAGAGTATAATATTAACTTTGGTAATAATGTAATACCTAAGTATAGTTTTAATGCCAAAGAACTTGACGAGGAAATAGGAATGTACTACTACGAAGCAAGGTATTATGCTCCGCCGACATTTACCAGCAGAGACCCTCTTTTTGAGAAATATTTTTGGATGTCTCCTTATGCCTATTGTGCGAATAATCCTAACTCTCGAATAGACCCAACTGGATTATCGTTCACAGACTTTGTAAATTCAGAAACAGGTGAATGTTTATACATAAAAGATGGAAAAGACCAAGTGGTTATCGTAAATAATTCTAATTATAATACGATAGCCAATATGAATCAATCACAATATTCTGATATGACATCTGCTCAAAAATCATCATACAACCAAATTCTTAATGGGGGCAAAATAGTTGATATGAACTCCACATTAGGAAAGATAATAAGGACTGTTTATGCAGAAATGGGGAATATAAAGAGTACACAAGAAGATAGAAACATTGTTGCGGCATCAATTGCAACAAGATTAAGTCTTGATAAGTCTAATGATATTGACAATGTTCTCGTTCCAAAACAATACAATGCTGTTTCAACAGATACGTACAAAATCGGTCCTTACGCAAGAGAAAATAAAATTGCCGAAAACTCTCCTGACTTTTATAAGGCAAAGCAACAAGAACTTGATATGGTTAGAACAGGCTCTATATCAGCATCATACAAAGCTCTAAATGGTTTATTGCCTTCTAAATATAAAAATATTCATTCTTTCGTTTCACCTCCGAAAACATCTACATATTTTGATAACAATTCAAAACTTATTAACGTTACAAATACTTTCAGTGATTTAAAAGGTGTGAGTGGAGTATGGAAAATAAAATAATAAAAATAATACTTTTCAGTGTATTCATCTATTTTTTGATTATAGAAGCATGTACTCAAAAAAAATGTTTGAAGTTAGATACCCCTGCAGAAATAGAATATTTGGATATGCTCTCGCTACGTTGTAATTTTCTAAAAAAAAGTTCTGACAAAGAGGTATATCTAATTAATCCATTGGATAACAATTTGCTATGCGATATCAGTACACTTTTCTATTATAAAGAATATAATTCAACATATATACTTATTTTTAATAGTAGTATAAATGAAAAGTATTATATTGCAGTTATTCAAAATGAAAAAATAGATCAACTGCCGTGTTGCGATTTGTTTAAAATATGTGAAACCCATTATCCAAACAAATTAGTAATAGATGTGTATGACTCTCTTCTGCAGTTCAATACTCTTTCTTACGGGCGGCATCGTTTGGAATTAAATAATAATAAAGGTACTGTTTTATATAATTATAGCGACACAATTATATATGATAACAATTTTTAAGAACATCTCTAAAAATAGATAAAATTTTAAGAATCAAAAAAAACTATCTTTGCAACATGAAAACTAGTAGAGCAAGCAACGGAAGGAAATACACCTACAACGCACACCGTCTGCAGAGCTTAAACGGGCAGGACGAAGTGCCCGTTGTTTACCACTACGACAATTATGGCCGTGTGGATACGCTTTACGATGAGAGCGGTTTGGTATGCTACCAATATGGCAACATGGGTGAAATCACCCGAGAGACAAGAATTTACACCGTGCCTTTCTTGGCAAATATCATAGCTCTGAACACGCAATTTGAATATGACAGCTGGGGAAGAATACTTAATATCACCTATCCTGATAATGAGGAAGTTAATTATAGTTATGATTTTGGAGGACAGTTGGAACGCATTGCCAACAACCAAAACTATACCTATTTAGACAGCATACAATATAATAAGTTCGGTGCCAAAATATCTCAAAAATACGGCAACGGAATCCAAACAAAATATACTTATTATCCATTGACACAGCGATTAGACAGCCTGCTGACCACCTACAGAGGCAACACGCTTTCTTATTTGCAATACAACTACGACTCCGTAGGCAATATCCTACGGGTAAATTCCTCTTATCCTATGCCGCAATACCAAGTAACGGAGCGTTACTCTTACGATTCTGCCGACCAACTGCTAACTGCGGAAAGCACCTGCAACAACAATGTGCTGTGCAGCGGTGCCTATTCTTATAATAATTGGGGCAAAATAAACACCTATACGCAACAAACAACCGACCCAGCGACAAATATTTCTGAAAATAAAAATTACAGGTATTATTTTCCGGGTAGCAGTGCAGACATGGCACAAGGGCAGACCTCTTTTGCTCCCATTATAAAATACGATATGCAACAAAACCCGCAGCCCTTGGAAACTTGCACCTACGGCATAAACGGCAGCATACGCAAAAGATATGACCACCCAACACAAAACACAGATTACTATTATTTTAATGCTTCCGGTAATTTAAAAGCCTGTGGGACGGATATGCAGATAAGTGTTTACGGCTACAACTCCGCCAACACCCGCACCTACAAAGTGAACCTGTTTAATGCCAACCAATGGGTGAACGGCCAACCCCAACCCATACAACCTATGGTGCAAAATGCTATGTTTTATCCTAATACCTATTTGAACTTTAATGGTAACGGGGAATATACAAAGCATTACTATAATGGTATGGAAAGAATTGCATCTCGTTTGGGTGACAATACCACAACAATAGCCATAAACAATAATATATTAGAAAACCGTAAATTGCAATTAGAAGACCAATTTAGAGAGGATATCCATAAGTTAATTGAAGAAACTGTACCTATAGACATGCCTCCTTTTATAGATGTAAATGCTCTACAACCCACAGGAACTCCTAATGACATTTATTACTACCATCCTAATCATTTAGGCAGTACTTCTTTTGTGACAGACCAAAACCAAACCATTACACAAGGATTTCTTTATGCTCCCTTTGGGGAAATTACGACGGAATATAATATTAACTTTGGTAATAATGTAATACCTAAGTATAGTTTTAACGCTAAGGAATTGGACGAAGAAACGGAAATGTATTACTACGAAGCACGATATTACGCTCCTCCTACATTTACAAGTAGAGACCCTCATTTTGAAAAGTACTTTTGGATGTCTCCGTATGCATATTGTACCAATAATCCGGTGAAGTATGTGGATCCGATGGGGGAGTATTATATCAAACCTCCTTCTAAGAAAGATAATACTTATCGTGTTCAAGTCACAAATTTCAATTGGGTTAGAAAAGTATCTATAACGACAGCTGTTCCATTATTAGGTTATTTTTATGAAGGAATGCTTGCTTATCAAAGATTAAAAGATCCTAGTTTTAATGCTACTACATCAGACTATTTCGGATTAGGATTTCAATTATTAGGAGGTGGTTCTGTAAAGTTTTTAGCAAAATTTGGTAAAATTGATGGATTTGGAAAAATTCTATTAAAAGCGAATAGACAAATGGTAGCTTCTCTAATGTCTGCTTTTTCTAATCCTGAAACAAGTGAAATTGCTTTGGAATATATGGCTATTCGATCTCTTGAAAATGAAGGAAAAGGAATAGTTATTAGTAATTCATTGAATAATGTTAGAGAATATTCTTTTACATTTAAAAAATCTATTACTGACAAAATAGAAAAAGAGATTTTATCAGATAAAAATCTTATTTCACAAAAAAAATTTAATTTGGAAGAAGAAGTAACAAAAAGATTGGAAGTTATGATAAATAATAAAAAAGAAGAGATTAGAAAATCATTAATAGAAGAATAATTTGATATTAAAAAAGATGAAAAAAAAAGATGAGTATAGAATGGGATTATGGGAGTGGTATTTTATTCTCTCTGGACTTACAACTCTCATTGGTATTATAGCAGAGAAATGCCATGACCACTATTACGATAAAAAATATAACAGGAACGAAACAAAAGATATAATTATAGAAGAGGATACTTTACATTGTGAAGAACATAAACATAATAATGATACTTCATATGATATATGTGAATATTATAGGACATCTCTAAAATAGATAAAAATTAAGAATCAAAAAAAACTATCTTTGCAAAATGAAAAACAGGCAGACAAACAACGGAGTAATAGCGGGCAACGGCATAAACGGCTCCCTACGCAAGCGAGAAATAACACAACCGCAACAGCATACAGAGTATTACCTCTTTAACTCCCAAGGCAATCTCAAAGCCTATAGCGATGATGTAATGAGTTTTGCCTATTACGGTTATAATGCGGCTAATACAAGAACTTATAAATTAAGTTTGTACAATACCAACCTGTGGATTAACGGACAGCAACAGCCCTTAAACATGCAACTGCAGCAAGCTATGTTTTATCCCAACACCTATCTAAACTTTAACCAAAACGGAGAATATACCAAGCATTACTACAACGGTACGGAAAGGATTGCATCCCGCTTGGGTGACAATACAATAACTATTGCAATAAATAACAATATATTAGAAGACCGTAAATTGCAATTAGAAGAGCAATTTAGAGAGGATATCCATAAGTTAATTTATGAAACGGTACCGATAGATATGCCGCCTTTTATGGATGTAAATACTTTGCAGCCAACAGGAACACCCAATGACATTTATTATTATCATCCTAACCACTTGGGAAATACCGCTTTTGTAACAGATAACAATGCTACAATAACGCAAGGATTCCTCTATGCTCCTTTTGGGGAAATCACCACGGAATACGCCCCCTTATGGCAAAACGGCACCTTGCCCAAATATGCCTTCAACGCCAAGGAGTTGGACGAAGAAACCGGCATGTACTATTACGAAGCCCGTTACTACAAACCGCCGGTGTTCACCAGTCGTGACCCAATGATGGAACAGAAACCGTGGCTCACGCCGTACCATTATTGCAGCAATAACCCGGTGGGAAGGATTGACCCTACGGGAATGAGTGATGATTGGTATT
>DBXT01000011.1 GCA_002309615.1 Bacteroidales bacterium UBA1205 | reverse complement strand
TTATATTAATATATATGTATAAATATCTTTATGCTTTTAATTCCTTTTTATCTTACTAAAACTATAAAGATTTTTTTATACTATATTATATATAACAACAAGGGGATAAAAAAAGAGTGGGACGTACTGGACTCGAACCAGNNCCGTGTGAAGGCAGCGCTCTAAACCAGCTGGGCTAACGTCCCCTCCTTTGAAACATTCAAGTGGTGCAAAGGTAACACTTTTTTATATTTCCACACCCGTTGGCGGCAGATTTTTTTTCAAAATCCGTTCAATGGTATATATAATGTAGGTAATAGTAAAGCAAAACCCAACAAAAATAAAAATACGACGAATTTCCATATCCATTTTACCCATAAAGAATAAGGAATTTTTGCCGCTCCCAAACATCCTATTAACACACCGGAAGCAGGGGTGATCATATTGGTGATGCCATCTCCGAACTGGAATGCCAACACCATAGTCTGCCGAGCTATATGTAGCATATCTGCAAATTCGGACATAATGGGAATGGTGAGTGCCGCTTTTGCCGACCCCGAAGGAATCATTAAATTGAGTACATTTTGAAATGCATACATCAATCCCAATGCGGCTTCGTTGCTGGCATGTTGCATGGACCGTGAGATGCCGTATAACATGGTATCTATCACTCTGCCGTCTTGCATGACTACTATTATACCGCCGGCCAATCCTACTATTAATGCCGCACTCATAATATCTTTACACCCTTCCAAAAAGAGTGAACATATTTTATCCATGGAGCATGCATATGCCACACCGGCACATATGCCCATGATTAAAAACAATGTGGCTATTTCCTCAACATACCATTGATATCCCAACACACCCACTATTAATGCCAAAATGGTAAACAACAACAAAGACAAGATGAACATATGAACACTTTTTCGCAAAGCAAAAAAGCCTACGATTACAAACAATGCTGTTAGTATGGGTACAATAGGACAAGTGAGGGTAAAATGACTGATGGTAATGTTAGTAAAAGTATAATAAAAGGAAACTACCACAAAAATAGCGGAAAGTATTCCCCATAAGAGCCATGCCGCCTTACTTGATGGTTCACTATGAACACTCTGTACTTGCTGCTCGCTGACATGATTACGCCAATAATCGTTTAAAGCATATAGCGGTGAACGTTCAGGATTACGATGTATGACAGATGCATACCATAAAGTGAAGGCTATACCTGAAACGGTAAAAATAAGCCAGCATATTAATCTGTATTCAAATCCGGAAAATGAAGGCAAGCCAGCCAAACCTTGTGCTATTCCTATGGTGAAAGGATTAAAAACGGCACCGGCAAAGCCGACATGCGCCGCCAGATAACACATAGCCACACCTACCAAAGCATCATAGCCCATAGAAATAGACAAAGGCACAAAAATAATAACAAAGGCTATGGTTTCTTCACTCATGCCGAAAACAGCACCGAAGAGGCTAAATACAAGCATAATACTTGCAATCACTAAATAATTGACATTAACATGTTTGAATACTTTTTTCTGCTGTAAATGTTGCATTTTAGATAAAAACATTTGCACACCTACATCTATTGCTTTCGTGTGGTTGAATATCCAGAAAGCCCCCCCTATCATAAATATAAACACTATAATATTAGATGTACGCACAAACCCGTTGAAAAAAGCAGAAAACACCTGCCATGTTTGCCACCGTGCATCTACTGCATGATAGGAACCGGGCACTACCACATCTCTTGCAACTCCATCCACCACCTGACTGCTACGAACGAATTCTCCGCCGGGAATTATCCACGTTGACACAGCAGCTAACAAAACAATGCAAAAAACAATAGTAAATGTACCGGGTATTTTAAATTTGCGTTTCGTCATGCTCATCTCTCTTTATGCTTAGATTTAAAATTCTGATTTTTTTTGCAAAGGTAACATTTATTTAATAACAATCCATTGTTATAAAAATAAAACACATAATATCAACAAATTAACAAACATTGTGCAAAAATTTACCTGCCATTTGGGATTTGTAAACATAAAATTTTATACATTTGCATTCAGTTTAAATTTTTAAATAAATTAATTTTTTTAATTTAAAATTAATAGACATGGAGATAGAAGAAAAAGTTATAGCATTAGTTGCTGACAAACTTGGTAGAGACAAATCAGAAGTTACTCCTGACAAACACTTTGTAAATGATTTAGGAGCAGATTCTTTGGATACTGTTGAGTTATTAATGGTTTTTGAAAACGAATTCAAAATTAAAATACCCGAAGACGTACAAGAATCCATAGCAACCGTTGGCGATGCTATAAACTTCATCAAAGAAGCTACCAAATAATTCTATTTAAATGGAATTAAAGCGGGTAGTCGTAACTGGATTAGGCGCACTTACTCCGATAGGAAATTCTTGGCCAGAATTTTGGAAGAACTTACTTAACGGAGTAAGTGGAGCAGGTCCAATCACTCGCTGGGATGCTACTCCTTTCAAAACACGTTTTGCTTGCGAAGTAAAAAACTTTGATTTTTCCGAACATTTCCCCATCAATATAAAGGAAATTCGGAAAATGGATTTATTTACCCAATTTGCACTCGCTTCTACTAAAGAAGCTATTTTGGATGCACAATTGGACATGGATAAAATCAACAAAGAGCGAGCAGGTGTTGTTTGGGGCACCGGCATAGGCGGCAGTAACACTTATTGTGAAGAATTGGTGGGTTATGCCAAAGATATTAACAATCCCCGTTTTAGTCCTTTCTTTATTCCTAAATGTATAGGTGATATGGCTGCGGGCAATATATCTATCTATTTTGATTTACGCGGGCCTAACTATATCACCTCTTCTGCCTGTTCCTCGTCAGCCAATGCCATAAGCGATGCATTTAACATTATTCGCTTAGGCAAAGCCGATTGGCTTGTTGTCGGCGGCAGTGAAGCTCCTATCAATTGTGCGGGATTGGGCGGTTTTAATGCCATGATGGCATTATCTACCCGTAACGATGACCCTAAAACCGCTTCTCGTCCTTTTGACAGAGACAGAGACGGATTTGTATTGGGAGAAGGTGCAGCATCCATCATTTTGGAAGATTTGGACCATGCGCTCAAACGCGGTGCAAAAATATATGCGGAAATAGCAGGTGTAGGATTGTCTTCTGACGCATATCATATTACTGCACCACACCCCAGCGGAAACGGTGCCGTATTATCTATGCGCAACGCACTGGAAGATGCCGAACTACCCCTTGACAGCGTAGACCACATCAACACTCATGGCACGTCTACCCCTATCGGTGACATTATGGAAATAAAAGCAATAGTATCCTTATTCGGAGAGCATGCATATACCATGCACCTCAACGCCATAAAATCCATGATAGGACACCTCTTGGGCGGTGCCGGTGCCATAGAAGCCGTTGCCACTATATTATCCATCTATTATGATTTAATCCCCCCTACCATCAATCACTTTGCAGATGATGACCGTATAGACAACAAATTGAACTATACATATAACCATTATCAAGAACGAAAAGTGAATGTGGCAATATCCAATTCATTCGGTTTCGGGGGACACAATGTTTCTATCCTCTTTAAAAAGTACAAAGCATAGATAAAGTATGTTCGGATGGAGTAAAAACAAAGAATTATCTCGATATCTCAAAAACATACTCGGCTACCACGTTACCCATCTCAACATCTACGAACAAGCATTTGTTCATCGCTCTTATCATCCACATGATTCCAAATTAACAGAACTAAACAACGAACGATTGGAATATTTGGGTGATGCCGTATTGAGTACCATTATAGCCGATTTTTTGTTCAAAAAATATCCTCATGCACAAGAAGGTTTTCTCACCAATATGCGGTCTAAATTGGTAAGCAGAGACCATCTCAATCGTTTAGGAAGCAAAATAGGGTTAAACAAATTTGTAATATACAACGGCAATAGCGAGCATATGCCTTCTTCCGTTTCAGGCAACACTTTCGAAGCCTTTGTGGGAGCTATATTTATAGACAAAGGTTATGACAAAACAAAAAAAATTGTTCTCAACCGAATTTTTGACTTATACGTGGATTTGGACGCCATAGAAAAAGAAGACAATAATTATAAAGGCAAATTGCTACAATATGCCCAAAAATATAAACAAACATTGGAATATAAAACCGTAAAAGAAGAAACTGTTGCATACGGACGAAAAGAATATGTGGTATATGTTTTCCTCAACGACCAATTTATAGCCGAAGGCTGCGACCACAATATCAAAAGTGCACAACAAAATGCAGCTATGGCTGCCTGTGAGCATTTCGGTATATAAGCCTACACCATTTTACGGTTCAATTTCAAGATACTTACTGTCAACAAAAACAATGTAAGCCCTAACATTATCACCACCGGAAGCCATAATAATTCCAAGCCCGCCCCTTTTACCATGATATCTCTCAAAGCGACAATGAACCATTTTGCCGGCACTAAATGCGATGCTATTTGGAGCGGAACCGGCATGTTTTCTATGGGAAAAAGAAAATCGGAAAGCAACAATGTAGGCAAGAAAAATCCTAAAAGACAAGAGAGCATAGCCACTTGCTGGGTATGAGCAAGCACCGATATAAGCACTCCCAACGAACAAGCCGTCAGCATGAACAAAAAACAAAGTAATATCAACAATGCCACACTTCCCCGCATGGGCATTCCGAAAATTACTATACCCAAAACCACCACCAAAGCAGTACAAAACATGGATATACACATATAGGGTATGATTTTTCCCAACACCAATACCAATTGATTGGACGGTGTGATTGCCATCATACGCCACGTGCCCGTTTCCCGCTCTTGGGATATGGCTATAGAGGTCATCAAGGTGGTAATCAATATCATTATCAAGGCTATATTACCCGGAATGAACATATACGCACTTTCCAATTGCGGATTGTATTGCATTTTCACTCTTACATCTATTGCCGGTGGTGCTTGCAAAGAAGATAATTTCCGTAAGGAATTGGATATCACTTCTGTGGTATAGTTTTCCAAAGTGGTGGCAACATTTAAATCGGAAGCATCCAATATAAACTGTATATCCGCCTGCTTATTTTTACCTATTTGATATTCAAAATCCTTGGGAAACACTATCACCATGCGAACATTATAGCGTCGGAACACCTTTTCTATTTGATGCTCATCTTCTACATATTGTTTAATACAAAAATAATCCGAACCCGATAAATCCTCTATTATTTGTCTGCTGGTGGTTGATTGTGCATAATCCAACACAGCCACATTGACATTGTTAATTTCATTTTTGATAGTATAGCCGAATATCAGCACCAACACCACCGGCATTAGCAATACGAACATAAGGGTTTTGAAATCCCTGAATATATGCCTGCATTCTTTTAATAATATCGCTTTAAAACTTTTCATATTGCTTACCTTGCATGACGGTTTACTATTTTATGAAACACTTCATCCATTGATTCAGAATTGGTTTCATGTTTTAAATCAGTAGGGTTGCCGATAATTTTAATTTCTCCGTTTACCATAATGCACAAACGGTTACAATATTCCGCCTCATCCATATAATGGGTGGTTACCAATATAGAAACTCCTTGGGCTGCCGTTTCGTATATCATGTTCCAAAATTCTCTTCTCACCAAAGGATCCACACCGCTTGTGGGTTCATCCAAAAATATCACTTGCGGATTATGTAATATGGCGGTGGCAAAGGCTAATTTTTGTCTTCTGCCCAACGGAAGAGCCGATACTCTTGTTTGAGCATAATCCCGCATTTGCAAACGAGCGACAATATTCAGCATACGCAATTTCAACTCTTTACGTTTCATTCCGTAAATAGTTCCAAACAATTCCATATTCTCCATCACCGTCAAATCTTCATACAAGGAAAATTTTTGACTCATATATCCTATGTGACGTTTTATCTCTTTGTTTTGCGTAACCACATCGTACCCCACTACTGTGGCATTACCGGAAGTAGGCATAAGCAAGCCGCACAACATACGTATTGCCGTAGTTTTACCTGCACCGTTGGCTCCTAAAAAACCGAAAATTTCGCCTTTTTTTACATTGAAAGACAAATGGTCAACAGCGGTAAAATCACCGAAAGTGCGGGTGAGTTCGTGCACTTCTATACTATTTTCCGATACTTCCATTGCTCTGCTGTTCACTTTTATTTATTATAATATGCAAAGGTATCATATTTTTTTACAATTCACACTTCCCTGCTACTCTCTTTAGACGCATTTACCATATCCATAATACACACATTGGCGCACCAGCAGCCAAAGGCAGCAGGTAGATAAGAGATGGTTCCCAAGGCGGAACGTTTATAATCAATAGCATTATTTTCTATTACGCTACCGCGACTCACTTCTGAAGAAAACACAGCTTTGATATTTTTTTCTATTCCCATTTTACGCAAACGCCTGCGGATGCTTGCAGCTAAAGGACATTGATACGTTTTGGAGATATCGGCTACCTGAATTCGGGAAACATCGGTTTTGCCACCAGCCCCCATAGCGCTCACCACCGGCACCCGATGAGCAAGAGCGGCGGCTAACAACATACATTTAGGACTTATGCTGTCTATAGCATCTATCATATAATCATAACGGGATTGCAAAAACACCTGCTCAATGTTCTCCGGATTAAGAAACTCATGTATGGCATGCACCTCCAATGCAGGATTGATATCTTTAAAGCGTTGTTCCAGCACCTCTACTTTGCTTTTTCCTATGGTGGAATTTAATGCAGGCAATTGTCTATTGATGTTTGTTGTTTCTATGGTATCACCGTCAATAATGGTTATCTCACCTATTCCTGCCCTGACCACCATTTCTGCGGCATAGGCTCCTACTCCTCCCACGCCCGCTACCAATACATGTTTTTTTCCTAAAACATTTATTGCGGTATCACCCAATAGCAATCGGGTGCGATTTTGCCATATTTCCTGCATAGTTAAAAAGTAACGCTATAACTCAAACTCCACAATATGGGTAATTGATAGATAATATCGTTATTTCTATTTACATAAAACACGTTGGCATAGTTGTAAACATTCGATACGCCTATGCCCAAGTCCATATTGCAAGTTTCTGATATATAAAATTTTCGTTTTAGTGATATATCCAAACGATGATAATCCGGCAATTGTCCTCCGTTAAGACTATCCAAAGCTATTCCCAAGCCTTCGTTAGCATGAATATAGTCACCTGTAATATCCACATAGGCTATATCGGGATACAAGCCCTTGGTTTTGGTAAACGGGAAACCCGACCCGTAATTCCATCGTAAGTCAAAAGTCCAGTTTTTACGCCTGCCCCACGAATACGACAAGGTGAGATTAACGTTATGCCGACGGTCAAAAATGGTGCGATACACCATGGTGCCGTCGTTACGGGTGACAAAATTGAGGGAATACACCACATTGACATACCATCCTTTATGGTCAAATTTTACAGATACATCTCCTCCGTAAGCTTTGCCTGTTTCCAACAAATAGTCATCATCGTTTGAAAACACTTTATAACGATTGATATTGGTAAGTTGGGAAAAATTCTTAAAATAGCCTTCTATATTGATAAGGGTATAGGGTATTAAATCGAACTCCCATCCCAACACCACGTGCTGACCTTTCTGTAGGCTGTTTCTCACCTTTCTACCATTTAGCGTATCGGCTACATCTTCAGGAACGGTAATAAAGCCGTAAAACAAATTCACTACATCTCTGTCCGAGGATACACTCATGATATTCTGGGTGTATAAGCCGGCAGCAAGTTTCAAACGTATATCTTTGGTTATATTGTATTTAAGAGCCAACCGAGGCTCCGGAGACACCGCCGACTGGGAAGCATAAATGTGCAAACGGAAACTGGGTTCCAATATCAATTTATCATGAGCCAACACCCACTTGTATTTGACAAAAGCCGCAGCTTCGCTGTTGAAAGTTTTTTCCTGTATTTTCCAATTGTAGACGCTGGTAAAATTATAATCTATCCATGAGGCGGTTAATTCCAAGCCATAAGTCAAGGTACTTTTTCCCATAAGATAGGAAAAATTCATACGGAAATCCAAGGCGTTAATTTTACTATTCTTAGGAGAAACCATCTCCGGCTCTTGCAATTTCATGTCATAAGAAGAATACGCCACCGTACCGTTCATTAACATATTAGCACTACGGGGCAACAATACAAACGACAAGCCCCCTCCGTAAGATTTCCAATGATAAGATGCCACATTAGGATACTTTACCCTATCGTTGAAACTAAAACCGAACAAACTGACACGACTGCCGCCGGCGGCCAAAAGAGAAATTTTTCCGTAGCCATCCAAAAAATCATATGGCAAACCGCCTGTTTCTTTGTTGGCATACGGATACAGCCATTGTGAAGTTTTGGACAAATACGAACCTTTCAGCGATAGCAAAAAAGTAACAGCAGTGGAATTTTCCTGCTGTGCATGTATTTTATCGGATTGTTGTATGGCTTTTTCCAAGGTATCGGATGCAATGGAGGCGGCTGTTTTTTTCGACTTGGATTTTGCGGCATTATACAACGGACCTTCCACCATTATTTTAGCTCCGAAAGTGTTAAGGTCAAATTTTCCGCCCACTCGTTTTTGATTACCGTCTCGTATTTTAACATCTATTACCGATGAAGTTCTGCCGCCGTATTCTGCTCCGAAACCGGCAGTATAAACTTCCGCCCCTTTCAATATATCCACATCAAACACCGAAAACATGCCGATGGAATGAAAAGGATTGTACAACATCATGCCGTCTAACAATATTTTATTCTGTATGGGAGTGCCACCGCGTAAATACAGCTGTCCGCCTTGATCTCCGGTAAACACCACTCCGGGCAGCACTTGTAAGTATTGAGCCAAATCCGGCATACCGCCCACAGAGGGAAGTGACGTGATTTTTTTGGTGGTGATATGTGTTACCGACACTCGCGTTTCGGTTTGAGACATCATTTTCTCTGCCGTTACCTCAACTTCCCCGAGTTGTACGGCTTTTTTGGTAAGATAATATTTTTTCACTGCAGCATCTTTCCCCGATACTTCGCATGTTACCAACAAGGAATCATAACCTATGCAAGAAATACGCATGCTATATGTTCCGTATGCCACTTTATTGATGGAAAAATAACCATTATCATCGGTAATGCCCCCCTTATCGGTACCATACAACAATACCGATGCAAAGGAGACAGGCTCGCCCGTGCCGGCATCATATACGCTGCCCCGCACTATCCCCTCTTGTGCAAGTGATAATCCGCACCAGCAAAAACATATTATTATTCCTATATATCGTTTCATTCTGTTGATGTATGCCTGCATAACCGAAAGCATTATATAAAGTATGCAAAGATAACACTTTTATTTCAATAATCGGCATTGAAGTATCAGCCTATTTTCATGCGGATATTATGTTTTATAATAAAACATTATTTTGTTTGAAGCATTTGACATATCAAAGAATGTGATATGTTTTTTTATTATCGACATATTTTTCCGGAAAAAAATCAAATCCGGCATATCATTTTTTTTATTTTTTAGAAATAGAACTCAAAAAAAAATGTTAACTTTGTCTTTTATTTTTTTTTGAAAATGAAGATAGGTTTTAACAACGAAAAGTATCTGAAGATACAATCAGAACATATTAAGGAACGTATTTCCCAATTCGGGGATAAATTGTATTTGGAATTCGGCGGAAAACTTTTTGATGACTTTCATGCCAGCAGGGTGCTTCCCGGCTTTGAGCCCGACAGCAAGCTTAAAATGCTCATGCAACTCAAAGACGATGCTGAAATTATCATTGTGATAAGTGCCAAAGATATAGAAAAAAACAAAATCAGAGGAGATTTAGGTATCACCTACGATGTGGATGTACTTCGGCTGCGTGAAGTATTTATCAGCCGCGGACTCGTAGTAGGCTCGGTAGTGATTACTCATTTTAACGGTCAATCAAGTGCCAGCGCATATAGAAAACGCTTGGAGCGTATGGGCATAAAAGTATATTATCATTACACTATAGAAGGCTACCCCACCAATGTGGAGCTCATTGATTCGGAAGAGGGCTTCGGTAAAAACGACTATGTAGCAACTTCCCGTCCGCTGGTGGTAATTACGGCACCCGGGCCGGGTAGCGGAAAAATGGCGGTATGCCTCAGCCAACTTTATCATGACCACCAACGAGGGATAAAAGCCGGTTACGCAAAATTTGAAACATTCCCCATTTGGAGCATACCGTTAAAACACCCCATCAATTTAGCTTACGAAGCTGCCACCGCAGACCTTAACGATATCAATATGATAGACCCCTTCCATTTGGAAGCATACGGGAAAACCACCGTCAACTATAATCGTGACATAGAAATTTTTCCCGTTCTCAACGCTATTTTTGAAGGCATATACGGTAAAAATCCATACAAATCGCCTACCGACATGGGTGTGAACATGGCAGGATTCTGCATATCTGACGATGCTGTATGCTGTAAAGCCTCTAACGATGAAATTATCCGCAGGTACTATACTTCCCTGTGCAATTTTGCCGACGGAAAATCCACCGAAAACGAAATCAACAAGATAGCTTTGCTGATGAAACAGGCAAAAATCAGCACCGATGACCGTAAGACCACTCTTGCAGCAAAAGAAAAACAAGAGCAAACAGGTGTTCATGCTGCGGCAATAGAACTAAACGACGGCACCATCATCACCGCCAAAACAAGTGAATTGTTAGGTCCCAGTGCGGCTTTACTGCTCAATGCCACCAAACATTTGGCCGGCATAGACCACAATCTCAAACTCATCCCCCAAAACATGATAGAACCTATACAACAAACCAAGGTTACGTATCTGCACGGGAACAACCCCCGATTGCATACCGATGAAGTGCTGGTGGCCTTGTCTATACTCAGTTTGCACGACCCGAACTGTAAAAAAGCATTGTCTTGTCTTCCTTTACTCAAAGGATGCCAAATACATACTACCGTGATGTTAAGTGAGGTAGACCAAAAAATATTCAAAAAATTAGGAATAGGCCTTACAAGCGAACCGGTAAAAAAAGGATAATACTATTGACACAAACCCAAAATGATAAAAAGGTGGTATTACCACCTTTTTTTATGATAGAAATGAAAAAGAACAATAATAGGAAGATTCGAAGTTTGCACTTCCCGCTTGCGTAGAGAGCCGTTTATGCCGTAGCTAAGGCTTATGTGTTCGTCTCCGGTTTGGGTGACAGGGGCAAAGGAGGTTTGTGCATTACTGTAGTTAGCTGCAGGATAAGAATAATTGCGGGAGTGCGTTTCCGTGGCATTGCTCAGCATATCCGTTTGGGCAATGTCGTATTGCATTATTTTGCCCCAATTACCATAGTTTACAGCTAATTGGTAGCCGTTGTTTTGGCTTTCTTGTGCTGCCGTCAGTTGGTCGGTACTATCGTAGGAGAATGTTTCCGTAAAACTTTGGTTTGGCAGCCACGGGCAAGTGCTTGCTACTTGGGTAACATTGCCAACAAGGTCGTAGGTGTAATTTATTAGAGAGCCGTTGTTTGTTGCAATCTCGCTTAACCTGCGGGTGGTGTCATTGTAAGTGTATTGTGTTACAATACCATTGCCGTAGTCTTGGCTTGTTTTTGCTCCAAAGCGGTCATAAATAATATTGTCCAAGTAAGTGTAACTGCTGTTGTTGTACATTCTAAACAGTTGCCCGCCAAGGTCATAATCATAATTTACTATTTCATTGTCGGGGTAGGTAATGTTTAAAATTCTGCCCCAACTGTCATACTCAAACAATGTGCTTAAGGCAAGCGGCTGCGGTAAGAACGGCAAAGCATAAATCCTTGTTTCCTTGGTTACTTCTCCCATGTTGCCGTACTCATAGCACATTACGCCGCTTTCGTCGTAGAGAGAATCTATGCGGCCGTATTGGTCGTAAATATAGATGTTTGTCAAAGCATCATCATAGCTTACGCTGTCCATGCGGTGGGCAGTGTAATGGTAGTTTCTGCCGCTGGTTGCTCTACTGATTTTCATACTGCAAAGGTAACAAATTTTTATTATATATCCAACAATAGCTATTCATCCAATTTTCCAAATATATCAGATCCTTTTTCTGGATTTATTTTATATTTTGAATTGTAAGTAAATGATTTTACTTGTTTTTTTGTCATATTATACTTTTCTGCAAAACGTTCCCAAGCTTTTTTTTCACAAACATCTGTAATAGAATAGTCACAATTATTGCGATATAAACCTTTTTGTTGTAATTGGAAAATATTATCTTTATAGAGATATTTTAAACTCACATTTTTTAATTCATCAGTTTTTTCATCTATTGTTTGTATTTGTGATAAAGGATAATGCAAATAAACTACATCAAAAACGTCATCATAGTCTCTGATTGGACTATTAAAAAACAATGAAAAATCTACAAACAAAAAAACGTAAATGAAACGATCTTTATAGTAAAAATAATGTTTATATGGATCTTTTATCTTTATGAAAAGTGAAATATCCTGTAGTGCCTCAAAAAAAAATAAAGTATCATTATCAACAACATGTAATACTATAATGGGAGTGCAAGATTTAAAATCTATAGAGCAAGCATTTGTATATATCTCTAACGAGTCTAATAACTTATAAATTTGGTCATTTTTCACTTCTAATAAAGCAAATGATCCAAAAAAAATGTATTCTTGTTCATCTAATTCTTTTATATTCTGTCCATTTACTATTGTGAAATCACAAAATAGAAAAAGACACATTGTTATTATTATTTTTTTCATTATTAATTAATATTTTCTTCTTAATGATATTCCCAAAGCTTCTCTTGCAATATTTTCTATCTTCATTGCTTGTCTTTCAAAATTAGATAACCCATTTACCTCATTAAAATCAGCTGTACCTTTATGTGCATGCCAAGCATGACCTAACTCATGTGCTAAACCTACTTTAGGAGGTCTTGTTGTAGTTTGTTCTGTCATGGGATCACGTACGTACTTATTCCAAGGATTATAATTTATTTCTGATCCCGAACCTATTCCTTTAGTAGATGCATTTTCGTTTGAAAGTGCATCAAAACCATTCATAGCTTCTATTAAACGACCTTTATCATCGTAAGATCTTGCTATCATTGAAATGGTATGAGTATGTTTAGTATCTGTTTCAAGGGTATTGATAATTTTACTTAATGATGGATCATCTTCTTTCAACTGATTTAGATGTTTTTGTACAGTACGAGCGTATAAACTATTCTCTGTATATTCCTCTCCTATCGTTCCATCAGAGTTCTTATTATATAATTTTCCATCTTTATAAATAACAGTTTTTCCAACATCATCATCTTTGTGTTTCTTTTCTTCTAATGCGATTTCTATAGTCTCCCCACTCGGATCCACATACTTCACCGGATTATTCGCGCAATAAGCATACGGGGTCATCCAAAAGTACTTTTCAAACATCGCATCCCTTGAGGTGAACACCGGCGGTTTGTAGTACCTTGCTTCGTAGTAGTACATGCCCGTTTCCTCATCTAACTCCTTAGCATTAAAACTATACTTTGGAATCACAGAAGAACCAAAATTAACATTATATTCCGTTGTTATCTCACCAAAAGGTGCATAAAGGAATCCCTGTGTTATTGTAGCATTGTTATCTGTTACAAAAGACGTGGAGCCCAAGTGGTTAGGATGATAATAATAAATATCGTTAGGCGTGCCCGTTGGCTGTAAGGCATTTACATCTATAAAAGGAGGTAAATCTATAGGTACCGTTTCATAGATTAAATCTTGTAGTTCTTCTCTAAACTTTTCTTCCAACTGCACTCTGTGAGATTCCAATACATCATTACAATCAAAACCTATGAATACACTATTATCTCCTAATCTACTTGCAACACGTTCCGTACCGTTATAATAATGCTTGGTGTATTCACCTGCTTGGGTAAAGTTTATGTAAGTATTAGGATAGAACATGGCACTTTGTACCATCGGGTGTATGGGTTGGGGTTGGCCGTTCACCCATTGGTTGGCATTAAACATGTTCACTTTGTAGGTGCGGGTGTTGGCGGAGTTGTAGCCGTAAACACTTATCTGCATGTCCGTGCCGCAGGCTTTTAAATTGCCGGAAGCATTAAAATAATAGTAATCCGTATTTTGCGTCTGGTGGTCAAGCCTTTTGCGTATGCTGCCGTTAATGCCATAAGTGCATGTTTCCAAGGGCTGCGTATTTTGCTGCATATCGTATTTTATAATGGGAGCAAAAGAAGTCTGTCCCTGTGCCATGTCTGCACTGCTACCCGGAAAATAATACCTATAATCTTTATTTTCAGATGTGTTGGTGGCAGGGTCGGTTGTCTGTTGCGTATAGGTATTTATTTTGCCCCAATTGTTATAAGAATAGGCACCGCTGCAAAGTACATTGTTGTTGCAGGTGCTTTCTGCAGAAAGCAGTTGGTCGGCAGAATCGTAAGAGTAACGCTCCGTTACTTGGTACTGCGGCATGGGGTAGGAAGAATTTACCCTTATAATATTGCCTACGGAGTCGTAATTATATTGCAAATAAGAAAGCGTGTTGCCGCCGTAGGTGGTCAGCAGGCTGTCCAATCGCTGTGTCAATGGATAATAAGTATATTTTGTTTGGATTCCATTACCGTATTTTTGAGATATTTTGGCACCGAACTTATTATATTGTATGCTGTCTAAATAGGTATAGTTTTGGTTGTTATAGAATTTAAACAATTGTCCGCCGCAATCATATTCGTAACTTACTATCTCATTATCAGGATAAGTGATATTAAGTATTCTTCCCCAACTGTCATATTCAAATTGCGTGCTCAGGGCTATAATATTTGACAAGAAGGGAACGGTGTAAATTCTTGTCTCTCGGGTGATTTCGCCCATATTGCCATATTGGTAGCATACCAAACCGCTTTCATCATAAAGCGTGTCCACACGGCCATACTGGTCGTAATGGTTGATGGTGGTCAGGGCATCCTCGTAGCTCACGCTGTCAAGGCGGTGGGCGGTGTAGGTGTATTTCCTTCCGTTGCTTGCTTGCCTATGTTTCATGTTGCAAAGATAATATTTCTTACCTCATACAATAACTTTCTAAGTTAAACTTTTAATTATTTGCTACTTTTTTCTTCATAACTCTTTTTACCTTTCTCAATGACCACGTTTGGCATGATTGCATCTGTTTCGAAGAACCAAAAAATAGAATAATAAAGGTCATAATTGGGTTTATACCAGTTCCCTTTATAATAGTAGCAGGCATTTTCCCTGAAATAAATGGTGATGCTTTTTACTTTAAAGTATATTTTTACACATGCAACGCAATCTCTTGGTTCTGAACAAAATGTATCTTGTGCCGTTAAATATTTGTCACAACTTTTATAATTATCAAACAAATCTTCCAACTCAGGAAAACAATCATTGTTTAACATCAAGTCGTAATGTGAAAAATGTTTTAAGTTTTTAATAGGTATCGGTCTTACAAAACGCATATTCCAACTCACCCCATATATTTTTATTTTTTTAATAGGTTCATCTGTTATATTACAAACACATTTTTCCATCAATTCCGAAGAATTTCCAATAGTTGCATTGAAATTATCCTCGATTGTTAACATCATTAAAATAAAAACAAAATTCATCATTATTTAATTTCCATGTTAGTATCTGTTACATTTTTCATCGTTACCCCATACTTGTTGTCAAAATAGTGATTTCTTTTAGTCTCATTTGATCCATAGTACCTATTTAAAGCATCAATTACAACATTTTCTTTTGTGACATGAACATAGTTTTCTTCTTTTAAATGATAAGGATCACTGAAACTTGACAAACTTTTTTGAGTCTTCTTATCTATAATATCTAAATAGGCATGATAAGCTTCTGACCAAAAACCAAGAGCAGGAGATTGATAGCCAGACACTCCATCCTCTCTTTCAATTTTTGAACCTTGTGAAAAATCAAATCTAATAGTTTTATGACCATAACTACCATCATCGCGTTTGTTTTTTACATTAATAGAAGTTGTACTTTGCGCTACTTGTTTCATAGCATTGTCCACATCAGCACCTTCGCAATTAACAATATAATTATAAGAAGCAACCATATTGTCAACAAATTCATTTGTACCAGACTGATATTGTATAGTTTCTTCTGATTTTCTTATTCCTGTTCGTTGCATAGTAATTGATGTTCCATTAAATGTCACATTATACCTACCCTTTTGTCCTTTTATTTTCACTCTAGGAACAACAAATTTCCTTCCATCCGGATCCACATACTTCACCGGATTATTGGTACAATATGCATACGGAGACATCCAGAAATACTTTTCAAACAAAGGATCCCTGCTGGTAAATGTTGGCGGAGCATAGTACCGTGCCTCATAATAATACATACCCGTTTCTTCGTCAAGTTCTTTGGCATTAAAACTATACTTAGGTATTACATTATTACCAAAGTTAATATTATACTCTGTCGTAATTTCACCAAAGGGAGCATACAAAAAGCCCTGTGTAATAGTCTGGTTTTGGTCTGTCACAAAAGAAGTGGAGCCCAAGTGGTTAGGATGATAGTAATATATGTCATTTGGTGTTCCTATTGGCTGTAGAGTATTTACATCCATAAAAGGAGGCAGGTCTATAGGTACCGTTTCTTCAATTAACTTATGGATATCCACTCTAAATTGATCTTCCAACAATAACTTTCTGTCTTCTAATATATTATTGTTTAAGGCTATAGTTGTTGTATTGTCTCCCAATCTGCTGGCTATACGTTCAGTGCCATTGTAATAATGTTTAGTGTATTCTCCGTTACCGTTAAAGTTCAAATAGGTATTGGGATAAAACATGGCTTGTTGTAATTGCATGTTTAAAGGCTCTTGCTGGCCATTAATCCATACATTGGTATTGTATAAACTTAATTTATACGTTCTTGTGTTAGCCGCATTATAACCATAATATGCAAAGCCCATTATATCATCGCTGTAGGCTTTGAGGTTGCCTTGGGAGTTAAAGAGGTAATATTCTGTATGTTGTTGCGGTTGCGTGGTTTCACGCTTACGCAGGGAGCCGTTAATACCAAAAGAGAAAAGAATATCCGCCGTACCATTGCATTGTTCCGGTGCAAATATAGTTTGGGCAACTTGCAGATTGTTTGGATCGGAAGGATAAGTAAACAAACGGCTGTCCCCTGTTGAGGTGTTATTGATAAAGTCTGTCTGTGCAAGGTCGTAATTGTTCACTTTTCCCCAATGACCGTAGTTTACAGTTAACTGGTAACCGTTGTTTTGGTTTTCTTGTGCTGCAGTCAGTTGGTCCGCGCTGTCATAGTTAAAGTTTTCTATAAAGCTTTGGTTTGGCAGCCACGGGCAAGTGCTTGCTACTTGGGTAACATTGCCAACAAGGTCATAGGTGTTAGCCGTTATTCTGCCGCTGCTTGTCATGCCGTTTTTCATACTGCAAAGATAGTCTATTATAGAATGATTTTAATATAACGGGATTAAATATTTTACATACGTATTTAATGTATCCAATTCATGAGGAGGGTCATACATATATATATTTGTAGATTCTTCCCATGTGCGATTCATTAATAGTAAGAGAAATTTATTTATAGTATATTTTCTATAAGTAATATAAC
>DBXT01000047.1 GCA_002309615.1 Bacteroidales bacterium UBA1205 | reverse complement strand
TTGAAGATACCCTTGCTCATTTTGGATGTGCCCTCGGTTCTGTCGGTGAAGATGATAGGCACTTCTGCCAACCGGAAACCTAATTTCCATGTAATGTATTTCATTTCTATTTGGAAGCCGTAGCCGATATGTTTGATTTGGTCAAAATTGATGGCTTCCAAGGTGGAACGTTTGTAGCAGACAAAGCCTGCTGTGGTATCGTGGATGGGAAGTCGCAATATGGTGCGGACATAGGCAGAACCATAATATGACATCAGCACTCTTGACATCGGCCAATTGACAACATTGACACCGTTGCAATATCTGGAGCCGATGACTAAATCTTTGTTTTCTTGCGAAGCACATTCATATAAACGAATTAAATCGTTGGGATTGTGCGAAAAATCGGCATCCATTTCAAAAATATAGTCGTATTGGTTTTCTATGCACCAATTGAAGCCTAAAATATAGGCTGTTCCCAAACCGAGTTTGCCGCTTCTTTCTTTGATAAATAAGTGACCTTCGTATTCGGGAATCATATTTTTGACAATTTGTGCCGTGCCGTCAGGACTGCCGTCATCTATTACTAAAATGTCAAAATCTTGATGAAGATTGAAGACATAGCGGATAATCTTCTCAATATTTTCCTTTTCGTTGTAAGTGGGTATGATAACAATTTTTTTATCCATGCTTGCTTTGTGTATTTGTCAGAAAGTTTCTCTATCTTAAAGATGCCTTAATAATTTTTGCAAAAGTACATCTTATTTTTTGATTATTTCATATATTCATAAAAAAATGCCTTATTTTTTTTACACATACTTTTTGTTGGTGTGTTTTTTTTTAATATCTTTGCACATTCTAAATAAACAATAGAAATAATTTTATTAATAACTAAAAAATAAAAAGTATGTTACAACAATTTTTTACCGAACATCGTACTATTGCGATGTTGTTAGCGATTATCGTGGTGATTATTCCTTTTATAATTTACTACGTTGCTATCGCAAAAAGAGAGCATCCTAAAGGTCTTATTGCCGCTGCATTGAGTAATATGGGAGAGCGTTTTGGTTATTACATTATGAACGCCATTTTATTACTCTTTTTGGTATCCAAATTCGGGTTGCCCGATGGAACAGCAGGAGTTATCTATTCTGTGTTTTACTTTGGCATTTATGTGCTGAGTTTAGTTGGCGGTATAATAGCAGACAAAACACAAAATTACAACAAAACCATACAATGGGGTTTGGTTATTATGTCGTTAGGTTATGTGGCTTTGGCAATACCATTGTTCAGTAAAGTTAACGGTGTTGTTGCAGACGGTAACGGAGAATGGTGGGCGATATTGATATACACCTGCATAGCTTTGTTGTGCATTGCTTTTGGTAATGGTTTGTTCAAAGGTAATTTGCAAGCGATAGTAGGTAAAATGTATGATGAATACGAAGCCGAGGCTGCAAAGCAAGGGGAAGAAGCTCTTAAAATAGCACGTGACAGACGTGATTCCGGATTCCAAATATTCTACGTATTTATTAATATTGGCGGTGTGTTAGCTCCGTTTGTTGCTCCGTTGCTCAGAGAATGGTGGTTGAAAGCACATCATTTTGTATATAATGCCGATATGGCGTCTTTGTGCCATCAATATTTGGCAGACGGAACGGTGACTAACAAATTTGAAGAAACCATGAGTCAAGCTGTTACAAGCGGTTATCAATTTGTAGATAATGCCACTTTCTGTTCTGATTATATCACCGTGTTCAACGAAGGTATACATTTCGCATTCATAGCATCTGTTATAGCAATGCTTACCTCTTTGGTGATATTCTTCACCACCAAAAAGAAATTCCCGCAACCGGCTAAAAAAGCAAAAACAGAGGTAGTAGAATACACCGAAGAAGAAAAATTAACCATGGCAAAAGAAATCAAACAAAGATTATACGCTTTGTTTGCTGTATTGGGTATAGCTATTTTCTTCTGGTTGTCTTTCCATCAAAATGGTCAGTCTTTATCTGTATTTGCTCGTGATTTTGTACAAACCGATTCAATTGCTCCCGAAATTTGGCAAGCATTAAATCCCTTCTTTGTGATATTTTTAACCCCTATAGTTATGGTTGTTTTTGCAGCTTTGGCTCGTAGCGGAAAGGGTATTTCCACTCCTCGTAAAATAGCTATAGGTATGGGAATAGCCGGATGTGCATATTTATTCTTAATGCTTATATCCATATTTAACAATTATCCTTCCGGAGAAGATTTTCGTGCAATGGATTTAGTTCAAATGACCGCTGCCGGATTAGCCAAAGCAGCTCCATGGGTATTGATAGTTACATATTTCTTCCTCACGGTAGCTGAATTGTTCATTTCTCCGCTCGGATTATCGTTTGTATCAAAAGTAGCTCCTCGTCATATGGTGGGCTTGTGCCAAGGTTTATGGTTAGGGGCTACCGCAATAGGTAACCTTTTAATATGGATAGGACCGGTTATGTATAACGCCTGGCCGATTCAATATTGTTGGATGGTATTCTTGATAATATGCCTTGTATCCATGGGTGTAATGCTCGGAATGGTAAAATGGCTGGAGAAAGTTACCAAATAATAGTAATAAAATAAAAAAAAAGCGTGCGAAACCGCACGCTTTTTTTTGTACTATCCGTTTTGCTATCTATAAAATAACTATCTTTGCAATTTGAGTACAATATATTTTTAAGATTACATTGAACACACGTTTACGCGAATTATATAATCAATACATTAAAAACAATCTAATGGTGGAACGCTTTGCCAAAGTGTTCTCGGTAGATGTGGTGGTTCGTGGTATCAATTTTTTGCTCATTCCCGTTTTTCTGCATATTATGACAAGGGAAGAGGTGGGAACATACGATTATTTATATGCTTTTGCCTTTGCTGTGGCTCCCACTTTGAATTTGGGCTTGTATGTCAGCCTTACTAAAATGTATCATTCCTATTCATCCGCAGATGAAAAAGGTAAACTTTTGTTCACCATACACACCACCCTGGTGTCATTTTTATTGTTGGTGTTTGGGGTAATATATGGTTTTAAATGGGATTATCATCTTTTTGATTTTTTGGTGAATGAACCCATTGCCTACGATAGATATAGGTTCTATATCCTATTGGCAATGATATCAATGATATATAACACATTGCTGACAATGTTTTTTGTCACTTCGGAAAAAATATCCAAAATACAGCGGTATAATATAGGACGGTGCTTGCTGGTGAATATATGTGTGTTCGCGGCATTGTTGTTCCTGCGGGGAGATAAAGTGGAATTACGACTGGCTTTTACCTACGTGTGTGAAATGTTGGTAACCTTGTATTTTTTTCGTTATTATTGGCGGGAAATCAAGCACGTGTTTTCATTTGATATGATGTGGCGGGCCGTCAAAATAGGCATGCCCATCATGTTGACAGCCATAGCCTGCTTATTGATTAATTTTGCCGATAAATATTTTGTGCAACAATATTGCGGCATGAAAGAATTTGCCGTGTATTTCAAGGCAGTGCAGTTTGCTACCATCTTGCCGGTTGTGTTCAACTCATTCCAGAATATATGGTTGCCTTTGATGATGAAAGAACAAGACTTGGTGGTGTTGAGGCGTAAAACCAACAGGGTGGCCAAAGTGGTGTCACTCGCCTTTACGGGGCTGTCGGTATGTATTTTTATCATGGTGTGGATATTTATAAAAATAAATATCATTCCTCAAGAATATAGCAATATGTTGTATGTTCTGCCTTTGGCATGCATAGGGCAGATAGCTGCTTCGTTAATGCTGTTGTATCAGTATTACATGGTGTATTTTGAAAAAACATATATCAATTTGGTGGTGGCAACCGTTAGCGGTATTGCCGGAGTGATACTCAATAGATATGCGGTGGTGTATTATGGTTATTACGGAGTAGCGGTGGTGACCATAATGGTTAATGTGCTGATGATATTATTCTATGCATGGAGGGCACATATCTATATTAAGCATAGAATAGCACAATAGGTAGCTGTTGGAGTAAGAGAGAAAAAATTATAAGCAATAAAGTATAATCGACAACGTAGCCGCTAAAGCGCAATAGATGGCAAAATAGATGAGTTTGCCTTTTTTAACTATGTTGATCATCCATTTACAAGCCATATATCCCACCAAAAAGGCGGTAAGGAATCCTGCTGTTATTACTCCCCATTGCGAGTCGGAATCGCCTAATGTTAAAAGTTCTTTGCAATCCAAAATGGCTTCTCCCAGTATAGGGATAATGACCATCAAAAATGAAAATTTTGCCACCGATTCTTTTTCATTGCCCAATATTAATCCTGTAGCAATGGTGGATCCTGAACGGGAAAGCCCCGGTAAAACGGCTATGGCTTGGGCTATTCCTATAATAAAAGCATCCAACCATCCTATGTCTTCTTTGTTGCGAGGTTTTGCCTTGTAGGCAAAAAACAATAAAGCAGCGGTTACATACAAGCATATGCCGACTATGAGCAGTCCGCTGCCGAATATGTTTTCCACCGTATCTTTGAAAAATATGCCCACTATAAAAATAGGAATCATGGAAATAATTATTTTCCAAGCATATTCCATTTCATCATTCCATTGAAACTTACACACCCCTTTACATAAATTGAATACTTCTGTTCGCAGTGCCAATAAGGTACTCAACACGGTGGCTATGTGTAGCACTACCGTGAAACTTAAGTTTTCGGCACCATCGTGTAAGCCGAACAAGTTTTCTGCAATAACCAAATGACCGCTACTGCTGACGGGTAAAAATTCGGTCAACCCTTGAATAATACCAAGAATAATGGCTTGTAAGTAAGACATGGTTTATTCGTTAGTGTCGGATTTGCGGTTGATTTTTAGCATGATAGCAACAAATTCTATTGCGAATCCTGCTACCAATGTAACGGGAGCTATTACCAATCGACGGGTGTCAAAAATGGCAGGGCTGAATTGTGAAGAGTCATCAGTGCCGCCACCGGATAATAGTATATATCCAATAAAAAGCACAGCTATGCCTATCAACATTAAGATATAATTTATTTTGCCAAAGGGCATGCCCGGTGCCCATTCTATTTCTCTTTTAGCGTTGTTCTTTTTAGGAACGTTTGTATCTGTTTTTGCCATAATTATATGTATAATTTATCTATTTTCATTTTAATGTATTTGTGTACCGATATCCATGTAGCCATCCATGTGATGAATATACCTATGCATAGCAATATGCCGAACAATATGGCATAATAAGTGGGATTGTCATAACTGATGATTTCCATACCTGAGCGGGTGTATGCCAAATATAATAATCCCGACAAGGTGATAATAGCGAGTATGGCCCCCCATAATCCTTGCATGATGCCGCTAAAAATAAACGGATTATAGATAGTGCTGCGTTTTGCTCCTACCAAAAGCATGCTTTTGATGATAAATCGTTTGGAATAAATGGCCAAACGTATGGTATTGCCTATGAGAGCAATGGCAATAATCAGCAATACACCGCTTACAATGAGAAGGATAAGGCTGATGCTATTTAAATTCTCATTGATATTGTTTACATAACTCTTTTGATAATTTACATCGCTGACGTTTTCCAATAGGTTCAACTCTTTTTCTATCATCAGCAAACTGTCTATACCGGTGTAGTCTGCATTGATTTTTAATTGAAACGAAGGAGGAATGATATCACCTACTATATCGCGAAAATCGTGACCGAGCATGTCTATCATTTCTTGGGTGGATGCCTCTTTGGATACAAATTTCACCGATTTAATGTAGGGCTTTTTCTCTATTTGTTGTTGGAGTTTGGTTATTTGCCCTTCTGTAATGTCGGATGTCAGCATTACCTCAAACCCTATGTTTTCTCGTACTCTGTCCGAAATTTGTTTGGCATTGATGAGAACTATTCCCAACATGCCTATCATAATAAGCACCAAGGCAATGCTAAAAACCGTTGATACTTTGGAAGATGCTAATCTGTATTTCGTGATTTTATCAAGCTGAACAGCCATATTCTATAATTTTATATATATGTGCAAAGATAGCATTTTTTTTGTTATGTTAGTTTTGCTTTTTGAGTGTATAAGATGAAATTTAAATTATTGATTTTCTTCATCTATACACATGTATTTGGAATTTTGACTTTTGAATTCGGGAACTAATTGTTTCATTTGTTTTACCAATTCCATGTCATCTGCTTGGTCCAATGAAGCAATCAGGTGCTCTATTTTTTGACAAATAGTGTCAAAATCGTAGGTACGAACTTTGGCTATTCTAATTTTATCGTATTGGGTGGAGGTGGTGTTTTCCTCGTTGGCAAGCAATTCTTCGTATAGTTTTTCACCCGGGCGTAAGCCGGTAAACACTATTTGTATGTCTTTGCCGAGTTCCAATCCTGACAAGGAGATCATTTTCTTGGCCAAATCATATATTTTAATGCTTTTGCCCATGTCAAAAATATAAATTTCGCCACCTTCACCCATGCATCCTGCTTGTAATACCAATTCGCATGCTTCGGGGATGGTCATAAAATATCGGGTGACTTCCGGATGGGTAATGGTGATAGGTCCGCCTTGCTCTATTTGCTGTTTTAATATAGGAATGAGAGAGCCGTTGGAGCCCAAAACATTTCCGAAACGGGTGGTGATAAATTTGCATTGGGAGTGGGCTTTGCCTAATGATTGCACATATATTTCGGCAATACGTTTGGAGGCACCCATTACGCTGGTGGGGTTGACAGCCTTGTCGGTGGATATCATGATAAATTTCTGCACATGATATTTTAAACTGAGGTCGGCAAGGTTTTTGGTTCCTGCTATATTGACTTTGACGGCCTGGGCCGGATTTTTTTCCATCAGTGGAACATGTTTGTAGGCAGCGGCGTGATATACTATATCCGGTTGGTAGGTGTTGAAAATATGTTCCATGAAATTTTTCTGGCATATATCGCCTATAAAAGTGATATAGGAATTGTCGGTATGGGAATTGAGAAGTTCCAATTCCAAAAAATACATGGGCGATTCGGCGTTGTCCACCAATATCAGTTGTTTAACATTATATTTTATTATTTGTCGTACAATTTCACTGCCTATGCTTCCGGCTGCACCTGTGATAAGGATGGTTTTGTCTATCAAATCTTTCTGCACATGGCTGTTGCTCATTTGTATGGGGTCTCTGCCGAGGAGGTCTTCAATGCGAATTTTCTTTATCTGTTTGAAACTTAATTCTCCGTTAATCCATCGGTCTATGGGAGGAACCATCAAAATTTTAACATTGTGTTCCATACACAAGTCTGCCATGGCAGTACGTTTGGCACTGCTGAGTTTTTCAATGGCTATTACCATGAAGGCGATGTTTTTGCTGTCGAAAATTTCATTAAGCGTTTCAACGGCGTATATAGGCAGTTGCTCCATGGTTTTCCCTATTTTTTTGGGGTCATCATCAACAAACCCTATTACGGAATATTTATGCGAATTATCTCTGTTTAGCGAGTTCAAGGTAATTAAGCCCAACTCTCCGGCACCATAAATGAGTATGTTTTTTCGTATTTTGAGTTGTTTGTTTTTGTCACTATAGATAGCTTGAATGAATAATCGATAAAAAATCTGTAAGAATGTGGTGATAATGAATTCTAATCCTACTATGGAAAAAGGAACAATGTATCGGTGGATGCACAAATAACATATTGCGTTAATTACGGCAATGATACTTGAGCCTAACAGATTGATATAAAATAATTGTAATACATCTTTGGTGCTGGTGTAACGCAGCAAACTAGTGTGAGTGCGGAATACAAAAAACAGCATTACTCTTACCAGCAGTATGGTGGCAAATATGGTCACCATTTGGGAGGTGTAAAAAGTGGCGGGATTGCGAAAATTCATGCGGGAAAGCAAGGCAATGAAAGTCGCAATGGAGACTATCAGTATATCAAACATAAGCACCCACCATGCGGATATGGGTTGGTCGGGAATGAATTTTTGTATGATTTTATTTTTCATCTTCTTTTATTTTATTCCAATAGATATCCATTTCTTCCAGTTGCATATCTGTAATGTTTTTGTGGTCATCGGCAATGGCTTGTTCCATGCGTTGAAACCGATTGATGAATTTGCGGTTGGTTTTTTCCAAAGCATTTTCTGGGTTGATGTGCATAAAGCGGGCATAATTGATAATGGAAAACAGGACATCGCCCAATTCGTTTTCCATTTTTTCATGGTCATGCTCTTGTTGCTCATGTTCAAATTCCGCTATTTCTTCTTTTACTTTATTCAACACATCTTGCGGATTCTGCCAGTCGAAATTCACTCCGTGCACTTTATCTTGAATGCGATAGGCTTTTATCATGGCCGGCAGGGAATTCGGCACGCCTTCCAACACACTTTTGCGTCCTTCTTTTGAGTTGAGTTTGATTTTTTCCCAATTCACCTTCACTGCTTCATCGGTATCGGCTTTTGCGTCACCGAATACATGAGGATGACGGATGATGAGTTTTTCACATAAGCCGTTGGCTACATCCGCAAAATCAAATTTGTTTTGTTCTTCTCCTATTTTACAGTAAAATACAACATGTAACAAAATATCTCCCAATTCTTTGCGTATTTCATCCATATTGCCGTCCATTACGGCGTCAGCCAATTCATACACTTCTTCTATGGTGTTGCATCGCAGGGATTCCAAGGTTTGTTTTTTATCCCACGGGCATTTGAGGCGAAGCTCAGACATGATATTCAGTAAACGGTCTATGGCTTGGTGATTTTTGTTTTCCAAAGTTTCCATTGTACAAATGTAATAAATATTGCTCAAATATGCAAAGGTAACATTTTTTATTTAAAGTGATTTTGAGCATATTTTAATTATAAATTAATATTAGTTTTTGAAAAAAAGTGCTACTTTTGCTTTTTAAACAAATAAGAATAGCGTAAGCGTGAATAATAATTATGTTATTTGCAATGCAAAGGTGGTTAATGAAGGCAGTATAACACTGTCTCATATATATGTGCGTAACGGAATGATAGAAGGTATTTATCCTGCATCTGCGGATGCGGATACCTTGCCTATACCGCCACAAGTGCCGAGAATAGAAGCCGGCGGGCGGTATCTTATGCCGGGAATGATAGACGCACATGTGCATTTCAGGCAGCCCGGTGCTACGCACAAGGCCGACATGTATTCCGAAAGCAGGGCTGCATTGGCGGGAGGTGTCACTTCTGTGATGGACATGCCTAATGTGAATCCGCCGACTATTACCGACGCCTTGTTGGAAGAACGCTTTGAAATGGGGCGCCAAAATATGCAATGCAATTATTCCTTTTATTTGGCGGCAACAGACCAAAATTTTTCCCAAGTGCAAAAAATAGATAAAAGTCGTGTGTGCGGCTTGAAATTATTTATTGGTTCATCTACCGGCAATTTGCTTATCAGCAACGATGAGGTATTGGAGCAGGTGTTGTCAATAGAAGGCATGCCTTTAGCTGTTCATTCTGAAGATGAGTCTATCATCCAATCCAATTCAAAAGCATATCGCATGCGTTACGGGGAAAATGTGCCCATAAAGTGCCATAGTAAAATTCGCAGTCGGGAAGCCTGTGTGGCAGCTACCGCAAAAATGATAGCCAAAGCCTCAAAACATTGTTCGCATATGCATATATTGCACGTGAGCACTATGCAGGAATTACAACTATTGCAAGCGGCTCAATGTGATAATATAAGTTTTGAAATTTGTCCTTCTTATTTGTATTTTTGTGATGAGGATTATACTGCATACGGTAGCAGAATTAAATGTAATCCTGCCATTAAAACAGCTGAAGACAGACAAGCATTGATAAAAGCCGTGGCTTCAGGTGTAGCGAGCACCATAGGTTCGGACCATGCACCTCACCTTTGGTCGGAAAAACAACAAGCCTATTTCTCCTGCCCGTCGGGTATGCCTATGGTACAGCATACGCTGCTGATATTGTTGAAAATGGTAAAAGAAGGATTGTTGTCTATAGAGCAGATGGTTGCTCTTACCGCTCATCATCCTGCCGATATCTATAAAATAGATAGAAGAGGATATATAAGGAAAGGATATTTTGCGGATATGGTATTGGTGGATATGAATGCGGTTACGGAAGTAAAAAAAGAGAATATATATTATAAATGTATGTGGTCTCCGTTGGAAGGCAAGATTTTTCCTGCGAGTGTAACCACCACATTTGTCAATGGAGTAAAAGTGTATGACAAAGGGCAATTTGAAGCAAATTCTGTTGCCATGGAATTGAAATTTAATCGATAATGAATCGTTATATAATAGTAATAGTATTGTGGTTGTTAGCTTGCTTGAGCATATCTTGTTCTCACTATAAAGTGAAAAAGCCCTCTCATTTGATGAGCAAAGCCGAAGTAGAAGAGGTGGTGTATCAAATATATGTTATAGAGGGAGAAGCCCGCTTGCTGTATATGGAACAGCCGGCTAATGAAGTAAAGCGGTGGGTGAATGAAACCATGAATGCTCTTTTTGCCGCCCATGAAGTGGATTATAACATAGTAAAAGAAAATATCAACTATTATTATGCCGATGAAAAGCAAGCCAAAGCCATGCAAACCGATGTAACCAATCGTTTGTTGCAAAAGCAGGCACAAATCACCAAACAAGTGCAAGAAACAAATAGAGTAACGGATACTATTATCACAGGAGAAAATCAATCAAATATATTACCATTAGAAAATAAAGAATAACAATATGAGAAAAATTCAAATGGTGGATTTGCAGTCGCAATATCAACATATTAAACCCGAAATTGATGCCGCTTGGCAAAATATTATGGAAAGTTGTGCCTTTATCAACGGACCGGCAGTAAAACAATTTCAAACCAATCTGGAACAATATTTACATGTAAAACACGTGATACCCTGCGGCAACGGAACAGAGGCCATACAAGTGGCTTTGATGGCATTGGATTTGAAGCCGGGAGATGAAGTAATCACCACCACGTTTACATTCATAGCCACGGCGGAGGTGATAGCTTTGTTGCGACTTACTCCTGTATTGGTGGATGTAAATCCTGATACATATAATATAGACATTCACGCTGTGGAAAAAGCCATTACGGCTAAAACAAAAGCCATAGTGCCGGTGCATTTGTTCGGGCAGTGTGCCGATATGGAACCTTTGTTAAAGTTGGCAGAGAAACATCATTTGCACGTAGTGGAAGATGCTTGTCAAGCCATTGGTGCTCAATATACTTTTGCTAATGGAGAAACAAAAATGGCCGGTACCATGGGCGTGATGGGTTGTACCTCCTTCTTCCCTTCCAAAAATTTAGGTTGCTATGGCGACGGAGGAGCCATATTTACCAACGATGACGAAATGGCGACCAAATTAAGAGGAATAGTCAACCATGGAATGTTTGTTCGTTATTATCATGATATGGTGGGAGTGAATTCCCGTTTGGATAGTTTACAGGCAGCAGTGCTGGACGTGAAACTTAAATATCTGAATCAATACATTGTCAGTCGGCAAAAAGCTGCTGCTTACTATGATAAAGTTTTTAGCGGAAATGAGCATTTGCTCATACCTGTAAAAGGCAAGCATACCACACATGTGTTTCACCAATACACCATGCGTTTGCAACATGTGGACAGACAAAAATTGATAGATTATATGGCTCAACAGCAAATACCTGTTATGATATATTATCCCGTACCATTGCACATGCAAAAGGCTTATCACGATGAGCGTTACCGACAAGGCGATTTTCCTGTGAGTGAGCAATTGTGCCAAGAGGTGATTGCTTTGCCCATGCATACCGAATTGGATGAGGAACAATTACAATACATCACCTCCCATTTATTGAAAGCAGTACAAATGTTTGCTTTGTAGATGCGTGTTTATATAGTAGGCTTTCCCGGAAGTGGTAAAACCACTTTGCTTAAACACTTGGCTCAACGTTTGCATTATCAAAGTGCCGATTTAGACAGGTGTTTTGAACAAAAATTTTCTATGACCATTGCGGACTATTTTGCACAATATGGTCAAGCCTCCTTTCGAGAGCAGGAATGTTTATTGCTAAAAGAAACAATACAATGGGAAAATATGGTGATAGCCACAGGCGGAGGCACCCCCTGTTTTTATCAAAATATGCAGTGGATGAATACACATGGTGTTACCTTGTATTTGGAAATGAATGCCAAAGCCTTGTTTTCCCGTTTGCAAAACGCCAAGGACCCACGCCCGCTGCTATCCCAAAAAACAGATTTGCTGCAATATATAGAACAAACCCTTAAAGAACGCGCTCCGTATTATGAATCGGCTACCGTAAAAGTAAACGGATTGAATGTGAATGTGGATGAAGTGGTGGAGCTGCTAAAGAAATATTTGCATTAAACGGAAGATGATGGTTGATTGTTATATTTATAAAATAAAGTATTGAAATGAAGAAATATATATATGTTATGATAGCACTGACCATGTGCTTTGTCTACACTTCGTGTACTGATACTCCAAAAGAAATTGCAACAGAAAACGAAAATAATGAGGCAGCAGCGTCCCCTTCAGTATCTTCGGACCTTGCTTTTTTTGAACTCCGCGGACCGGTGAAGCAGGTGAAAGAAGACTATATGGTTTATGAATTTGACCGCAACGGTCAACTGACCAAACACAACGGAGAGTTTAACTTTGCTCGAGACAATCAAGGCAGGATAGTCAGTATGGAAGGATATGAAAACCATGTTACTTATCTATGGGATTCCCAACGCCCCACGGGAAGTGAGGCTGCTGCCGAAGGAATGACTATCCTTGAAGCATATACCTACGACGAACGAGGCTTTGTGGTGAAAATAGAACATTCGGTTGATGGTGAAGTGTTGTACGAAACGCTCTCTTATTCCGACTTGGACAAATACGGAAACTGGACAAAAAGAAGCAGCCAAGGATATGAATACGGAAGAGGCTCCGCCTGGCGTACTATTGAATACTATGAATAAAATCATCACTAAGTAGTAGACAAGACAATTGATACAAAAGAACAAGGCAACACTGCCTTGTTTTTTTGTAATACTTATATGCCATTTTTTTTTGTTTTCTACACAATAAGTTTGGCATTTTTCTGCCATTCCGCCACTTTTTGTCAAAGAGAAAAACTACTCAACATCTTTAACAAGGCGAACGGAATTACCATAGTAGCGGAATAAGCTACCACAGGGGATGTGTATATTGCTTGAATTGAAGTACATGCTGAACGCACTATAGTAATAATGGCACGTAGATGACCAGTAGAAACCGTAAGAACCTACTCCGCTGACCGAAGTCTCTTCACGGTAGCCGGCAGTAGGCAAGAAGACACACCCCGCAGCCTCCATTTTTGCCCAATCACTTGCATCAATTATATTAGATGTATATGAGGTTATGCCATCTATTGTATTAACATCGTTTAATGAATAAATAGAGGGATCCCAGTCATCACGAACAATAATCACCCCTGCTATTCCACATACGATTCCTCTCGCAAAACGTATGTTTGAAGCAGTATTGCGAGTATTCAATAAATAGTCCCATTCATCTTTGGTTAGTGTACGCCATGTGCCCGGAGCATCGGTGGTATTAGTATGAGGATTATAAATGGCATTGTAACCACCCCAATCGTAATAGGTTCCTGTTATAACATCTTCTTTATTGACATAATCCGAATTTGTAGTAGAGGTCATATAGGGATATTTATTATCATACCCGCTGGTGCCACACCCGAATAAATCTATCCATCCGGTATAAGTAGAAGAAATGTTGTTGTTGCCGATACCGATAGTATCCAACTGATTGGGAGCAAACCTCCATGTGCCTGCGGCGGTTCTGCCGCCGGCTACAACATGACTGCCTGAGGCACTCCATTGTAGATTGCCGGGAGAAAATAAAACCTTTTTTGTTTCAGAAATAGAGAAATTGTTTTCTATGGCAAAAACAGCTGTATATGTGATGTTTCCATTTATCGTAATGGTACGAGGATTGTCGGTGTTGCCATCGTCCCATTTTTCAAAATGGCAGTTACCTGCCGGTTTTGCAACCAATTCTACGAATTCTCCCTTTTTATAAACGCCACCACCTGAAACCATTCCCAAGTTTGCATTATTGGCAACAACCGTAATGGTGTATTCTTTTTGGCAGGAATTGAATAGCATGGCTACTAATACCACTGCCAAAATGGTCAAAATTCTTGTTTGAAATAGTTCGTTCATAATCAATTTTTTTTATTGTTTTATCTAATGTTATTTAACATCTTTAACAAGGCGAACAGATCTGCCTCGGCAAGGGTAGCCGCCGTACGACGGGTAAAGATAGCTTGGATAGAAGTCCAAATTGTACGCGTAATTGCCATAGAAATACGTGGTTGACCAATAGCTGCCGTTAGAGCCGACGTCATAAATAGAAGTCTCTTCGCGGTAGCCGGCAGCAGGCAGGAAAACACAACCTGCAGCTTCCATCTTTTCCCAATCGGTTTCACCGATAATATTGGATGTATATGCCACATTTGAGGTATTAACATTATTCAGTGTATATATAGAAGCGTTCCAATTATCAGGAACGATAATTACCCCTGTTATTCCGCATACTGTACTTTTGGCATAACATATACCCGATAGTGAGGTAGTACGTGTGTTTAACAAATAGTCCCATTCATCTTTGGTTAGTGTACGCCATGTGCCCGGAGCATCAGTAGTTCGGGTTTGAGGATTGTAAATGGCATTATAAACTCCCCAATCGTAATTGGTTCCTGTTATATCATTTTCGTTATTGCTATAATCCGAATTATAAGTAGAGGTTATATAGGGATATTTATTATCATACCCGCTGGTGCCCCAGCCAAACAAATCTATCCAACCGGTATAGGCGGAATCTATGTTTTTGTTATTTGCACCGATGTTATACCACTGATTGGGAGCGAACCGCCAAGTTCCCGCTGCGGTGCCGTCGCCGGCTACAGCATGGCTGCCGGAGGCACTCCATTGTAGGTTACCGGGAGAAAAATACACTTTTTGTGTGGCTGAAACAGAGAAAATACCCATATTTGTCGGTTTTTCTCCACCACCGCCTTCACTTGTAAATGTAGCAATATAAACTGCGTCAGTTTGCACCGTAATAGAACGGGGATTTTCAGCGTTGCCGTCTTCCCATTTGTCGAATGAGTAGCCAGTAGCCGGCACAACAGCCAATTGTATAACGGTACCTTTTTTATAAACGCCGCCGCCTATAACCGTTCCATGTCCCGCATAGTCGGGCATTGCTGTAATAGTGTATTCTTTTTGGCAGCCGGTAAGCATCAAAGCTACCACTACCACTATGGACAAAAGTTTTAAATTCTTTTTCATTATACTTATTGTTTATTTATAAAAAACATTTTATTATATCTTTTTTCTATTTAATATCATATCCATAAGAAAGTCGTTTAATAAAATGCAAATATAATACTTTTTTTTTAGATTTTCCACCGTACATATTATTTTTTTTACTTTTTTGTTGCAAATAAACAATGAATCTGACGAAAAATTCTTCTACAAGTTTTATGTTCTAAGTTTTTTTTGCTTTCTTTTTCTTTTCCACGCTCCAACCGAATTTTCCTATTTTTTTACCTAACAAACAGTAACTTCCGTGATTATAGGTGATAAGGTCGGCATCTTCAAGGCGGAATTTATTGGTACGGGGGTCCATATATTGATTGTCTGCCAAAACGTGAGTTACCTGTGCGATAAACATGTCGTGGCTGCCCAATTCTATAATTTGCTGCACTTTGCAAGCAATACTCAGCGGAGATTCCTCAATATAAGGTGCATTCATGCTCTCAAAATGGACGGGAGTGAGATGCATGGCTTGGAATTTATCGACATTTCGTCCGGATTTTACACCGCACCAGTCGGCGGCTTGTGCCAGGTCGCGATTGACAAGATTGATAAAAAAATCTCCGTTTTGTCGGATGATATCATGAGAATAGCGATTTTTCCGAACGGAAATATAGCACATGGCAGGATCGGAACAGATAGTGCCCGTCCATGCAATGGTGATAATATTGTAACCATCGGTGGCATTGCCACACGATACCATCACGGCAGGAATGGGATATATCATGGTTCCGGGTTTGAATACAGTACGCATAGTCAGATTATTTTTCTTGCAAAGATAGCATTTTTTTTGCAGGACAGAGGAATGATAAGACGGCAATAAATATTATTGCAATAGCAGTTTTTGTCCTATGTCAATCCGGTCGGAAGAGAGTTTGTTGAGTTGTTTCAACTTATCAACAGTGGTATTGTGTTTTCGGGCAATGGAACTGAGCGTATCTCCTTTTTTTACGGTGTAAGTATGGGTTGCATGATGACTGTCGCTTTTGGCATTGAGATAGATAGTCAATTTCTGTCCGGCATATATCTTGTCGTTTTTCAAATGGTTCCAATTTTTAATATTGGATACGGTAGTATTGTATTTTTTTGCAATAGTACCCAATACATCCCCCGATTGAATGGTATAGGTAAAACTTTGAGCTTGGATAGGGGTGGAATTTTTGGAATTGTTGACGGGTTTAATGGTAGTAGTATTATCGGCAAGAGCATTTTCTACTTTGGAAGTATCCGATATCATAGCGGTATCGGACAATAACATAGTATCGCCGGAAAGTAAATATATGCTGTCACCTTTGGCAAAAAACAAGCTTGCTTTTTCACAGGGTATGTGTAGCGGGTAAGTAGTGGGGATGTAATCGTTTACCATGCAGGGGTTCAAGGCATGAAATTGGTTGTAACTTAAATTCAAGCATTCGCAAAAGTGATTAACGGGGCAGGGGTGTTGGAGCGGAATTGTTTCCGCACATGGTTGTAGCGGAGCGAGGGGAATAATATTGTGAAAACTATAAAATCGGGTAATATAAACGGCCGCCATCCATTGAGGAATAATGTCTTTATTGTCTAATGCATTTGAAAAATAGATATCCCATATTTGAGTGCAGTCGGAAACCTGATGACTTGCTTGGTGCATTTGCTGCCAACTGTTGGCATAGGCAATAATTACATTCCATATATTGTGGTCCAATTCGTACATATGTTGTAAACAGCGTATGGCTGCAATGGTGGATTTTCGCATATCATGGCGTTCGTCTATGCTATCGTTGACAATAAGTCCGTAACGTATGGCAGTCAGATAAGGCAGACTCCAATAACCTTTGCGATTCCATTTTTCATTGTGGTCAGCATCCATGCAACTTAAAGCCAGAGGCAGGTATTTAAATTCTTCAGGAAGGTTTTTTGTGTTCAGCAGCGAATCTATAAAAGGGGTGTATTGAAAAAATGCTCCTAAAACTTTAGCGGAATTTTTTTTATCGTTAGTATAGGTGTAAATATGCTTATTAAGAGTGGAATGGTAGGGTAGAGGAAGGCTGAGTGATATGCTTTTAAGTTGTTTGGAATACAAACTGTCAATAACAGCATTCGATTGTGCATTAACCGAAAGCGGTAAGATGCATAGAACAATTAAAATTATTAGAGAGCAATAGTGTTTGGTCATATTAATGCTATCCCATTAAGCCACGACCTTGTTTATGAATTTTTCCTTCTGCTTTGAGTATTCCCAAGATATTGTCCAACAAACCGTTGATAAAACTTTTGCTTTTCGGTGTGCTATAATATTTTGCCAATTCTATGTATTCATTGAGCGTAACGCGCAAAGGTATGGAAGGAAACTCACAGAATTCACATATAGCCATTTCCAATAGGATAAGGTCTATGGCGGCAATGCGTTCCATTTCCCAATTACGGATATTATCGGATATAATGCGCAGGTGCTCTTCTTTGAGCTGTATGGTTTTGTTAAAAAGGTCTATCAAAAATTGTTTGTCTTCACTTTGCCCGTCATGGTCTATTTTAAACATAGGCGGTAAGGTGAAGTCCGATGCATGGTCTTTAGTGAAACTACTGAGTGTTTTATACACCAATAAAACTATATCGTTAAAATCGTGATACCAATGCAGTTTGATATCACCAAAATAGTGCATCAGCGTGTCATTGTCTAAGATAAAATGCTCCACTATGCTGAGTACAAATTGTTTATCTTCTTTAAAGTTGGATTCGCTTGATTGCATATAATTGATATAAATATCATTATTGCTCAGCATGTCATATATTTTGCGGATAAACACTTGTGCCACGTCGTTTGCCCAAGGATTGTTGATGTCTGCGAGGTGTTGTTGAAGACTCGGATTGGCATCCAACAATAGTATGAATTGGTTGTTTACAAATTTTGAATTGGGCTTTAAATCGTCTTGAGTAGGAATAAATTTCCGTTTTTTATTGTCAATAATTTCTTGAGCCATAGCGGTGAGATTCCCGAACATGGCTAAAAGCATAATATATAATTCATAATTTTCATCAAATTCTTTGAGCAAATTTTTCAAAGCAACCGATTGCTTTTGGCAACCCGATGCTTCGTAAGCATATATGGCTTGTAATACTTTTACTCTAACAAAATTTCTTCCTATCATTGTATATGAATTATTGTGTGCAAAGGTAGCATTTTTTTTCTTTACTTGCAATATTACGCTGGTTTTCCATGTTGTTGTATTTTATTTTATTGATATTAAGTACGTTATGATGTTGTTGAAAATATTTAGTGTATTTTTTTGCGTTTAGAATACTTTTATTTACATATATTTATTATCTTTGCAAAATGAATATTATAAATAAAAGCACAATGAGAAAAATATCATTATTTATTGCATTGTTATGTATTAGCAGCCTGTTGTCTGCACAGTCAATGAAGTTGTATTTTGCAGAAAATTACGTAAAAGCCGGTGAAGTGGATGTAGACACCGTCATTTTGGACTATACTACTTACGGTGCAGATTTATCCTATTGGTTATATGTAGAAAATACAACCGAAGATATTATTAATGTAACCGTTACCAAAACCATATTGGATACCGTCCCCGGTTCGGATGTGTATTTTTGTTGGGGTGATTGTGTCAGTTCGGCTGTATATGTGAGCGAGCCTAGGGAAATGCAGGCAAACGAAGCATTGGCATTCCATGCTGAATATTCACTGAATTCCGGTAGCGGTACCACATATGTGCGTTATACTTTCAACAATACGGAGAGTTTCTCCGACGAGGTGTCTATAGTAATAGCATATCGTACCACGGTAGGTATTACCGAATCGCAAATAAAGAATGTGAATGTATATCCTAATCCTGTAATCAATAAATTGTATGTTAGCGGTTTAACTGCACAATCAAAAGTTTCCTTATATGATATATTGGGTAATTGCATTATAGCAGAAACTTTTGATAGCAATATAGACATGAGCACTTTGCCGGCAGGTATATATATGCTTAGAATTGCAGAAGGAAATAAAATAATTACCAGAAAGGTAATCAAAAAATAGATTTTTTTTAAATAATTTCTTTTACAAAGACGGGAGGGCAATCCTGTCTTTTTTTTTGTGTTCAAAATTAAATATGGGCAGGGAGGTCCGTTCGGGCATAGTTGCGGGCAAGGTTAACAATGGTCATACTTGCTTTTACCATGCTTTCCAATACAATAAATTCATATTTGCCGTGAAAGTTATGTCCGCCGGTAAACAGGTTGGGGCAGGGAAGACCCATAAATGACAAACGGGCTCCGTCGGTGCCGCCGCGAACGGGCAGTATTAGTGGTGTTGCTCCGGCTTGTGAGATGGATAATTTTGCCAAATCCACCATAAAGGGGAATTGCTCTATTATTTCTTTCATGTTGTAATATTGGTCGTGTATTTGGCAGGTGATGCATGCTCCGTATTTTTGATTGAGCCGGAGTACGCATTGTTGCAGTAATAGTTTTTTGTGTTCAAATTCATTTTTATCGTGGTCGCGTATGATATACGACAGGGTAGATGCTTCCACTGTTCCTTGCATGTGGCAGAGATGAAAAAAACCTTCTTTTTCGGAGGTAAGTTCCGGTCTTTGTTGCGGAGGAAGCATTTGTTGAAGTTCCATGGCTATCAGTTGCGAGTTGACCATAATGCCTTTTGCCGACCCCGGATGCACATTGCATCCGCGTATGCTTATGTCGGCTTGAGCCGCATTGAAATTTTCGTATTCCAATTCCCCTTCGGCACCTCCGTCTATGGTGTAAGCATATTGAGCGGGAAAGGAGGAAAGGTCAAAATTATCCACCCCTTTACCTATCTCTTCATCCGGAGTAAAGGCAATGTATATGTTGCCGTGTTTTATTTCGGGATGAACCACTAAATATTCCATGGCACATATAATTTCTGCAATGCCGGCTTTGTCATCGGCACCCAAGAGCGTGGTGCCGTCGGTGGTGATAAGGGTGCACCCTGTGTATTGTTTCAATTGAGGAAACATGGCAGGGCTGAGTATAATGTCTTTACCTAATATGATGTCGTTTCCTTGGTAATCGGGATGAATTTGTGCTTGTACATTTTCTCCGCTAAAGTCAGGAGAGGTGTCCATGTGAGCGATAAAGCCTATAGACGGGGTAACCCTGTCTATGTTTGATGGCAGGAATGCCGTAAGTATTCCGTATGAGGATAGTTGTATCTGTTGCAACCCTATCCGGCGGAGCTCTTCTGCCAATAAGGAGGCAAATTGGTTTTGCGTATCGGTGCTCGGTATGGTATCGGAACTCTCACACGATTGTGTGTTGATACGTGTATATCGTAAAAATCGCTCTAATAATTTCTCCATGGTTGTTTTATACTACTATGTTATAATATGTAAAACGATGATTGCGGGTAAATATTGCATAAAAATTTTTTTTGACAATAAGGATAAAAATGAAAATGTGTGCAGATGATAAATTGGCCGTATTGTGCAATAAAACACGAAATAAAACGTTATTTCATTAGCAACGGGATTGATTTAGTACGCATATTGTTAAATTTAAAATTTTTATCATGGCAAAATTTGAATTACTTACAT
>DBXT01000082.1 GCA_002309615.1 Bacteroidales bacterium UBA1205 | reverse complement strand
AAAGGCAGAAATATTTCGTGCGACACGCCCAAGCCCGGCAAGAGCAGGAGTGTGGGTTGGTTCGGTGTGCCATATATGTGAAAATCCATAGTAATTACTCTGACTTTATTATTTTCTGATAAGCAAGGCGTTCATCACCTGAAAGCAGATAGATGACACCGCAATACGAAAACCCGTGTTTTTGCAGCAAATGCTGCATAATCACATTGTCTTTGTGGGTATCTATTCTAATATTTTTTTCTTGCGAAAAAGCATATTCCAGCATGCTGTTGAAAATACCGTGTACTCCCTGTGCTCCGGCAATTCTATGGATGACATGGTATGGTTTTTCATCGTCCAACCATTGTCCGCCGACTATTTTCCCGTAAGTAGGTTCCGGTGAAGGCAAAAAGGCAAAATAGGCGACTGTTTTTCCCTTGTCTTCCACCACATAAGCCCCGTTTTGCCGGATATCCTCCAGCACCTTTTCCACAGAAGGATAACCGTTTATCCATTGCCGACTATTGCCCGATGCGTGCATTTTTGCTCTTGCCTCGTCAAATAGTGGCATGATATAAGGAACATCCTCCTGCGTGGCCGTTCGAATGATACGTGATATTTGCACCATTATAATATTTGTGCCGTATGATTTTTGGTATCCACCTTGGCAATGGCATCTATGATAATCCCCTTTTCGTCAATTACATAGGTGGTACGCAAGGTGCCTTCTGTGGTTTTGCCATACATTTTTTTCTCCCCCCATGCCTCGTAAGCCTTTAATATGGAGAGGTCGGTATCGGCAATAAGATGAAAGGGCAGGCTGTATTTTGCTATGAACCGTTGATGCGAGGCGGCACTGTCACGGCTTACACCCAACACCTGATAGCCCATAGCAAGAAAACGCTCATAATTATCCCGCAAATCGCAGGCTTCCGCCGTACAACCGGGTGTGCTGTCTTTGGGATAAAAATACAACACCAATTTCTTGCCAGCAAAATCGCTGAGTTTCACCGTATTTCCGTTTTCATCTTTCCCTTCAAAATTTGGGGCTTTTGTTCCTTTTTGCAACATAATTATATAATATTTTCTTTTTTCTCTTCCAAAGGTTCTACATGCACCACCACATGGGTGTCTTGTCCGTAAGTGTTTTTTAGCAGTTGTTCTATCTCCGAAGCCTTGTCATGAGCCTCTTTCAACGACATATCCCCGTTCATCAGCACATGCATCTCTATGGCATAGTGGTTGCCGATACGACGGGTACGAAGGTCATGTGGATCAAATACTTCTGACACGGAATTGACCATGGTCAATATCTCGTTTTCCACCTCTTCGGGCAAAGATTGCTCCATCAGGTCGCCGACACCGTTTTTGAGCAGATGTACAGCCACTTTGACTATCAACGCTCCTACTACCAAGGAGGCAATAGGGTCAAGTATCACCCAGCGTTCTCCGCCGATAAGCGCCCCTCCTATACCGATGGCGGTACCGATAGAGGAAAAAGCATCGCTGCGATGATGCCATGCGTTGGCTTCCAAAGCATGCGACTCCAATCGTCGAGCTTTATAATGAGTGTATTGAAAAATAATTTCTTTTAGCAATATGGAGACTATAGCCATCCAAAAGGCAATTTTTCCCGGCTGCATTAACACACCGCCGTTTGCCCAAAAATATATTTTTTTAGCCCCTTCTACTATGATGCCTATTGCCACCGCCAATAGTGCCAAACCTATCAAGGTGGTGGCCAAGGTTTCGTATTTGCCGTGCCCGTAGTCGTGGGTTTTGTCTTCGGGTTTGTGGCTGATACGCACAAACATCAGCACCACCATGTCGGTGGCAAAATCCGAAACAGAATGTACGGCATCGGCTATCATGGCAGCACTATTCCCCATAATGCCCGCCAAGAATTTGCCTGCCACCAATAGCAAATTGACAATACTACCGACTATGGTTACCTTGTATATTTCTTTTTCTCTATTCATACGCGGATATCATTCGGCAAAAATACTATTTTTTTTGTTGCTGTAGGATAAAAATTTTTCATAAATCCGGCAATGGCATAATATATTTTTCCCGACCGTCAGCCCGAAAATATTTCATATGGAATGCCCCGTTTTTTTTATAAAAAAATGGTACCTTTGCGGGCACATACAAAATATTGTTTTTTTTTTCATAATTTTTTTTGAAAATTATAAATGTTACAAGCAAGGGGAGATTCCTCCCCTTTTTTTATTTACAGTCCTCCCGTTGGCGTAAATAATATTTTCCTCGGCGAGGAACATTAATTTTGTTTTATGGAAACATAAAAAATGATACCTTTGCAAAAATTTAAGAATAATAAAAAATACGATATATGAAACAATTAATAGAATGTGTTCCTAATTTCAGTGAAGGACGCGACATGAATATTATCAACCAGATAGTGGCTCAGGTTGAGACAGTGGAAGGAGTGAAATTATTGGATGTGGATCCAGGTAGCACCACCAACCGTACCGTTGTTACCTTTGTAGGTACCCCGAACGAAGTGTGCGAAGCCGCTTTTCGTTGTATCAAGAAAGCCCAAGAATTGATAGATATGCGACATCACAAAGGCGATCATCCTCGTTTTGGTGCCACCGATGTATGTCCTTTGGTGCCCGTTGCCGGCATCACCATGGAAGAGACTGTGACATACGCTCGTAAATTAGCCGAAAGAGTGGGAAAAGAGTTGTCTATACCTGTTTTTTGTTACGAAAATGCAGCCTTCCAAGACATCCGTCGTAATTTAGCCAACTGTCGTCAAGGGGAATACGAAGCTTTGAACGAAAGAATATGCACCACGGAATGGAAGCCTGATTTCGGTCCTTGTGCATTCACCGATTCCGTTGCCAAATCCGGTGCCACCGCCGTTGGCGCCAGAGATTTTTTGATAGCCGTAAACTATAATTTGAACACCACCTCCACCCGAAGAGCCAATGCGATAGCTTTTGACGTAAGGGAAAAAGGTCGCCCGAAAAGAGAAGGCGGCAGTGTGACAGGAAAGGTGCTGAAAGATGAAAACGGCAACCCTGTCATGATACCCGGCACCCTTAAAGCCACCAAAGCCATAGGCTGGTATATAGCAGAATACGGCATAGCACAGGTGAGCATGAATATGACCAACATATCCGTTACTTCTCTGCACACCGCCTTTGAAGAGGTGAGCAGATGCGCCGCCCTTCGCGGGGTAAGGGTTACCGGTGTGGAGATAGTGGGGTTAATACCTAAAAAAGTATTGATAGACGCAGGAAAATTCTATTTAGCCAAACAACAACGCTCTTTAGGTGTTTCGGAAGAGGAGATTATTAAAATAGCCGTTAAATCCATGGGTCTGGACGACCTGAAGCCTTTCAACCCGCAGGAAAAAGTAATAGAATACCTGTTGGAAGCCGACAACAAAGAAAAGAAATTGGTGGATATGACCTGTATAGGTTTTGCCAATGAGACAGCAAGCGAGAGCCCTGCCCCGGGCGGCGGTTCCATATCGGCATATATGGGTGCGTTGGGAGCCGCTTTGGGTACCATGGTTGCCAACCTTTCATCTCACAAGCCGGGATGGGACGACCAATGGGAGACCTTCTCCGTATGGGCGGAAAAAGGACAAGCCATCAAAGACGAACTCTTGTTTTTGGTGGATGAAGACACCCGCTCTTTTAATAAAATAATGGATGCCTTCGGCATGCCGAAAAATACGGAGGAAGAAAAGAATGCCCGCTCCGCAGCCATACAAGCAGCTACCAAATACGCTATAGAGGTTCCTTTCCGTACCATGAAAAAAGCCTTTGAAGTATTTGAGATATGCGAAAAAATGGTGGAGATAGGTAACCCCAACTCCGTTACCGATGCAGGTGTGGGTGCCCTGTGTGCCCGCTCGGCTGTGCTGGGAGCATTTTTGAATGTAAAAATAAACGCAGCATCGCTTAAAGACAAACAGTTTGTCGATACCGTGCTGCAACAGGCCGCAGAGATGGCCGCTAAGGCACAACAAAAAGAAAGCGAAATACTAAGCATGGTAAATGCTAAAATATAACCGGCCGGCAAGCTGTAAAAAAGCGAATCCCCGCTTTTTTACAGCTTTTTTTTATCGCCTATGAAAATTATTTGCCAAAACATACAAGACCTTCCTCTAATAGCAAAGGAAATATTGCAACTATACCCCCGACACCGGGTGTTTGCCCTGCGAGGACAAATGGGAGCGGGTAAAACCACCTTCATGCATGCCATGGCAGAAGTGCTCGGCAGTAAAAGCGAAGTCTCCAGCCCGACCTTTGCCATAGTCAACCAATATGATTTGCCCGAAAATACATGTATTTACCATTTCGATTGCTACCGGCTGAAAAATATTGAAGATGCCTATAATATAGGTCTGGAAGAATACCTGTACAGCGGAAATTATTGTTTTATAGAATGGGCGGAAATAGTGGATGCATTGTTGCCCGAAGATTGCATCAATATCAATATTACCACGGATAATAACAATTTCCGGATTTTCGAATTTTAAAATTTTTTAGGATGATATAAATGTGTGCCGTGCGGATGAGGTCCGCACTGATATAAATATATATGTATATCCGCCGGAATTTTCGCCGGTGACGTAGAGACGTTTCATGAAACATCTCTATAAAATGAGATGAAACGACTTTTTTTGTATTTTTGCAAAAAAATTAAAAATGTCCGACGAATTATTCCGTAACAAATACCGTAACGATACTGCCCGTGCCACATGGCATGATTACAACGGCGGTGAATATTTCATCACCATTTGTACAAAAAAACGCGAACATCATTTCGGCGAAATTTTTGACGGTACAATGCAATTGTCGGCATTGGGGGAATATGCAGAACAATGTATAAAACAAATACCCATGCATAACCTATATGCACAGGTACCATTATTCGTAATTATGCCGAATCATATTCATTTGATTGTAATGATAGACAAAAATATGGAAGAAATCCCTGTAGGGACGTGCCATGGCGCGTCCCTACAAATGAATAAAAAATCATGGCGAAAAACCATGAATGATAAAAATGAAAATATGCAAAAAATTGCCAATTTTCAGGGGCGATTATCAACAATGATAGGTGGATTCAAACAATCCATCACCCGTTACGCCCGCCAACACCGAATTCCGTTTGCGTGGCAAACACGGTTTTACGACCATATCATCCGCAACCGTAATGAAATGAATCGCATTGCAAAATATATTGAAAACAATGTGGCACAATGGGAATATGATGAATTATTTTAAAATTTCCCATTCGGATGTAAGGACGATGTGTACATCGTCCCCGCAAAATACCAATTAACACAAATTTCCACCCGAAATCCCCACCCGTAGGGACGTGCCATGGCGCGTCCCCACAATGAAATCCATTTCACAAATTGAACCATGTAAGGACGATGTGAACATCGTCCCACACAAAAAACAATTATCATAAATTCCCATCCAAAATCCCATCCCCGTAGGGATGTGCCATGGTGCGTCCTTACAAAAAAATAATTTCAAAATAATATAAATTATGGAAATATGCACCACAAAAAATTATTATCTAATTCCATTGCAACAAAATTCCATACCAAATCCCAATATTTCCCATTCGGATGTAGGGACGATGTGCACATCGTCCCCGCAAAATACCAATATCATAAAACCCCATCCAATATTCCACCCATAGGGACGTGCCATGGCGCGTCCCTACAAATAAAATCCATTTCACAAATTGCAACCATGTAAGGACGATGTGTGCATCGTCCCTACAAAATTACAATCCTGATATATATTAATATAATGTAATCCATCTATACAATTACCCCCTCACACCGCCCACCCAAAAAAATAATTTTCCATTCTTGTGTATTTGTATTGATTTTTTATATACATTTGTCTTTTGTACTGCAAATATTTGCATTTTGTGCAAAATGTTGTATGCTAATAATTTACAACGCACCCGCCATGCAATGTCGGGAATTGTTGGTAAATTATTGCTGCCATTTGCACATACGGCATAGTATTTGCAGTGCGGAAAACGTAATTTTTGTAAATAATAAATTAGTACTAATAAACAAAAAACAAAATTAGATGAAGACTTTAAAGTATTTTTCTTTAGTTTTTTTGATGCTATTCTCCGTGAGGGTGATGGCACAAAGCGAAATTAAAATGCATACCGGTTCCGTAAATATCGGTGAAGGTAAAACTTACTACTTCTTTGACTCCGGCGGTGAAGAAGAATTTACCATTGAAGAAGACCCTATAAATGATTATAGGTGGAAAACCATGTATCAGCACAATGAGACCCATACGCTTGTCCTAAAAGTGCCACAAGGCTCTGACAAGGGTATCAAAGTAACGTTTAGAACTTTGCTCATTAACGATGATAACCTTAGAATATTTGAAGGTACAGATACCAATGCAACAGGTGCTCTGATAGCCGACCTTACGACTACACAATACTCTACCACTTTTGGCACGTTCTCTGTGATGTCAAAAGGTGATATGACTATTAGATTCCATTCTAATGGTACCTATCGTGATGCCGGTTGGGAAGCCACCGTGGAATTGGGAACCGTTGATAAAAACAATAGTCCTATTAACTATGCTCCTCAAGCTCCTGTTGGTGTAAAGGAAGCTTGTGCCAATTTTGTTCACTTGCTCTCCACTTCTAAAGGAGATATACATTATACTATAGACGGCTCTATACCTACCGTTAATAGTCCAAAATACGATGAAAATAATTCTAATAATCCTATTGTCATTACTGCAACTACTAGGGTGAGAGCCATCACGGTAGAAAATAATGTTGCTTCTGAAGAATTTGACTATACATTCAACACGGAGATGACACATCCTAATACTCCTTATATTACACGTATAGAAAACACTAACAATGTAAAAATAGAAGCCAGAAAGCCCGGTAGTCTTAACGATACTTGGTATGTACGTTTTACCACCGACAACAACGATCCTACAGGAGCTGCCGCTTATAGAGCAAAAGACGACACAATCATTACCTTGACACAACCTTGTACTTTGAGAGTGGTTACCCAAGGTACCGTTTGTGAAAATAATTTCTCAACTGAGGCTACAGAATATTTTGGCACCGTTTATACTCCCGCTCCTGTTATTAATGTGGCAGGCAAGCAAGGTGAGAATGACGGTTTAGGCAGTGGCTCCATTACTTGTGAATGGGGTGATGCTACCATTTATTATACTTTGGACGGCACCTTGCCATCTTCTACCAACAATGACGGCAATGGTAAGAGTCCTCTATCTTTAAGCGATATTCCGGTTGGTACCACCATTACGGCAGTAGCCCACATGGACGGCTCCGGCTACCAAGATGCCAAAACCGTTTTTGTATATATGCCCAAAGATGAAGACGGTAATGCTATCAGTGGCGGTGTATTTGGCTCCACCGTTTTCTTGGACGACCGCGAAGACCACTCTTGGAGTTATTATAAAGAAGAATCTCCTATCCACAGCCTAAAACCTGCGGATGTAAAGATAACTTATTACGGTTATGGTAACAATACCATGACTTCTACTAATACAGCTGCCAATAATATTCCCAATACAGCTTTTGATAAACCTGTAGCCGGTTCTGCTGTAGCTGTAAACGTAGGTGAAAACGTAGGTGAAAACGAAAACCAATTCATCTATTTGAAAACCTTGGAAAATGCCGAGGAAGACGGCTCTGGCAACTATCCTTATACCATGATTCCCAACCCCTTCCAAAAAAGACCTACCTATGGAACTGCACAAGTGACCACAAGCCAAGTGAATATCTCCGGTAGCGTTTATGGAAACAATGGTCTTATTCGCGTAACTTATTTTGATGCTAATGGAATTCAACGAACTTGGGAAAGTTCTTCATCTACCTCAACACCTCTTACAGTAAAAGACGGAACACAAATTACTCTTTTTGCAAGAGGAAGAAGTAATGGTATTATTGGAATAGGGAGACAATATAGCACCATCACTGCAACATACAATAATGAGACTAGCACTGTAACTTGTAGTTCTTCAAATTATTCTCAAGGCGCTTCACAATCTTACACTGTCGGTACAACAGGCGACAATCATTACCGTGGCTTCTATGCTTGGCGTGTGAAGAGCTTGAGCAATGGTTTAAGCATTAAGGTGGGCAATACCACTTATACCAGTGCCAATATCGCTAACGGTATCATCCTATATGCCGACCAAGAGATAGAATTTGTTACTTCCAGCCAAGAAGGCAACGAAGTGGAATTTGAAGCCTTGTGGGCTAAAGCATATGTAACCACAGGTACTTCTGCAATGAGTAGTGGTAATTATGCTACCAATAGCGGCAATTACAAAAATGCTTATGAACGTAATTTCCACGTTGTAACTTCACTTCCTACCCATGGAACCTATCCTTATACTATCACTACTATCAACCCTGATGGTTCGGGCACTGCCGGAACGATCACTTTGGGTAGCGACTATACTTGCTCCAATGATGTGAAATTTGAAAATATGACACTGAGTTCAAATAGTACAAGGACAATTACTGGAGCAGGAAATGACTTGATTTTTGGCAGAGGTGTTAGTACTTCCGGCACATTTAATGTTTTTGGCAGAAATAGTGATGCTAATATTGCTTTAAGTTATACTATCCGTATTGAAAATGGTACATGGAATAATATCTATTTTGCTGGTCAAGGAAAAACTTATAGTAACACAGTATCTGTTAAAGGAGTTTTAGGTTGCGACTATGACCGTGCAAAATCTGATAATTCCAAATTACGGGTATTTGGTAATACTTCACAAAATAATCAAGGAGAGTACACCAATGGTCAAATTTATGGAGGAACTACACTTACTTTCTCTGGAAGTGGTAATAGAAATAATCTTACATTTGATTATATAGTAAAAAGTGGCAAATTACAAGACAACCGTTTAGGTTCTGCCAAAGGTGATGAAGCTTTCTATTTGGGAAGTAGTCAAGCTGGTGGAGGTAATTTGCAATACATCGGTAAACGTCGTATTATCGTTGAAGGTGGAGAATTAGCCAGTATCGCTGCCGGAATGAATAATGTTAGTACAGACTATGGAGTAAATGACGGAACTTGGGCTGTAATGGTTCGTATAAAAGGTGGTATTGTACGAGGTTCTGTATATGGTGCAGCCGCATTCGCTCAAGCTGTTGGTGATCGTGTTATGATATTCACAGGAGGAACCATTAACGGTTGGGTAGCCGGCGGATGCAATGGTTATAAAACTGGTAGCGGTGGTACTCTTACTGGAGATACTAAACTTTATATTGGTGGAAAAACTCACATAGAACATACAGAATCCGATCCAGATATTGCTACATCAAAAGGTGGTAATGTCTTTGGAGCCGGTTCCGGATATAGTAATCAATATGCTATCGGTGAGGTTTCAAATTCAACGGTTGTTGTCGCTGATAATGCTGTTGTTTCAAGAGGTGTTTATGGTGGAGGTAACTATGGATATATTACTACAGGAGGTCAATCTGATATATATGTATTAGGTGGTACTATAGGAAACGTTTATGGAGGCGCAAACCAACGTTCCGGAGAAAAGGTTAATATATATATGCAAGGCGGTAACGTAACAGGTTCTGTTTATGGCGGCTCTAATGTTAATGGTACCGTAACAGGTCCTGTTATCATGAACATCACCGGCGGTGAAGTATTAGGCAATGTTTTCGGTGGTGGTTACGGAAAAGACACTCGCGTGAGCGGTGATATCACTATTAACATAGGAGAAGAAAATTCAGAAAACGCTCCTGTTATAGGAACAAGAGACGAGGATGGCAACCTTACCGAGGGAGGAAATGTCTATGGCGGTTCTGCCTTGGGATTGGTAAATACCAATGGTGGCAATGCCGCATCGGCAAACAAGGAAATCAAGTTAACCGTTTATGCAGGCTCTATAAACAATGTATTCGGCGGCGGCTTGGGTGATGCAACTAATAAAGCCAATGTCGGCAAGGTAACCGTAAATATTGAAGGCGGTAAAATTAACAAGGTGTTCGGTTGCAACGACCTTAACGGAGCTCCGCAAGGTATGGTAATTGTTAACTTTAATGGCGGAGAAGCAGTGGATGTATATGGTGGCGGTTATAAAGCTGATTATAGAACAACTGGTTGTTATCCTACTGTAAACATCACCGGTGGTAAAGTGACCAATAATGTGTTCGGTGGCGGTTCTTTGGCAGAAGTTAACAAAACCATCGTCAATATGACAGACGGTGAGGCAACCCGTGTATTCGCCGGAGCAGAAGGTGAAACTGCAACAAAAACATTAGTATATGGTAACAAGACTTTCAATATGAAAGGCGGTTCTGCCATAACAGTCTATGGAGGAAGTTTTACTTGTCAAGACCAAGACTATTCCTTTGTCAACATCTCCGGTGGCCGTGTTAAAACACATGTATTCGGTTCCGGCTATTTTGGAGGTATGTCAGGAAGTTGCTTTGTGTATATCGGTAAAAATGCCATAGAAAAAGCTCCTAACTATGGTTTGAATGGAGATAAAGGTACTCATAATATAGAAAATCCTCTTTGGATAGAAGGTAATGTATATGCCGGTGCAGACTGGGGTACCTACGACCCGAACAAAGGTTTCGGAGATGCCACTATAGAAGGTGATGCTGATATCTATATAGACGGTTTAGGTTATAATAATGAACATGGTAAAAGTGGAAAATATATAATCTTAGGCGGTTCAGTATATGGTAGCGGTACTTCTTGTAAGTCAACTGACAAAAATCATAGAATTATTGTCCGCAATTACGGAAACATGACCTATCCTTCCATGACCCGCAGCTTGAAATCTATCCAACAAGCAACAGAATTGATGATTGATAATTCTAATATCGATTTTGTAGGTCAAGGAGATATCACCAGCATGGATCCTACCGTGGAATACGGTATGTGCAATATAGGTACCATCTATGCTGCCAATGGTAGCAATATGGCTTTGTCCAAACCTATGGATATGGTTAAAAAATTAGGAAGTTACACTTGTGCAGATGTATATGCCACAGAGCCTTCCTTTACAACAAATGGTTACACCACTCCTTCCAATGGTGTGGTTATCAACAACGGAGGTTATCTGAGAGTTCGTTATTATGATGAAACAGATACCAGAAACGAATATGGGGAATTGCAAGGATACTTCTATATGCGTGAACCCGGAGACGATGCCGGTATCAACAACGAAGGTTATATCTTCGCCCGTCCAAAATATCTTGCAGGCAAAGGCGAAGAATATATGTGGTCAGGTGAAACCGTGGCACAAACAAGTACGGTTGATGTATTTGCAGAAGACGGTGGTTTTGTAGCATTCACCGATAATAGCGAAAAAAACACCTTTGATGCAGACGGATTAAGAGTGAGAGGTGCAGCAGTGCAAATGGCTTACACCAATAGAACAAATAAACCGACATCAGTACGAGATGATGAAGATGATAATAATACCGATTATCGTTTCTGGCGCTACGAACCTGCAACATTCCCTATAAGCACGCGTGACATTGTGTTTGTGGTATCAACCAAGGAAGATACCGATCCGGATAATGATAATTTCCTTACTACCTCTGAAGAAGTTCAATTGCCGCCTGCTTTAGGTAACCACAAATATTATATTACCGATTTGACATGGGGTGTAGACGGCAAAGATTGTACTCCTGCATCTACTACCCAACAAACAGACGGCAAGTGGCAATATTTCGATTATAAAGCAAATCCTCAAAAATTTGACGAAAAAACAGCTCCGACAGATGAAGATAAAGAGGAATATTATGGCAATCCTAACTCCACTTTCGGCTTTTTGATGCAATTTGCTGGAAATTTGGAAAACACAAACCATACGCCGAAAATATTGGACAATGAATCCTATGCAAGTTATTACAAGGATTACGCTCATGAATTGACAGAAGTGAATAGCGGTAATTCAACCGATTTGCCGACACTGGCGTTCTTGGTAACCTATAGCGACCGTATCACTCAAAATGAAATGTGGTCGGAAGCAAGATTGGTGATAGATGAAGTTGAGGAAATTGAAGATGAAGTTACTCACGAAATTACTCGCACAACCAAACAAAGAATCTACCTCAATATAAGTGTTACCACCGTTACCACTTTCGGAAAAGACGTGGAAACCTACGTATATGCTTCTACAGTAGGTACTAAGATATCTACTTATACCGCACAACTCACCTTGCCGACTTTCGGATTGACCGACGCATCTTTATATAAAGCTGACTTTAAAGTAACCGGAACGGATAATCAATTCGCACAAACTGTTCCTGTACAAATAGTTCAAGACAACAAGGTTGGCGTTGAAAATGAATCTGGTATGGCTCTTAAATTCTATGCAGCAGCAAACGATGACAATACAGACGGCTGGAAAAACAAAGGAAATGAAGGCAATCCTTCCCAAGCAGTTAATTATGATTTTAAAACTGTTACTTCCGGCAGTCTTTTGGGTGCAGCCGATGGTAGAAAATATACCACCATTGCATTTGAATTGAAATATGACCCGAGAGAATTGGCAACTATTGATGAATACAAAATCGGTCAACACTATGTGGGAGACTTAGTAATTACCATGGGTGTAAACAACATTTTAGAAGACCCAAAAGATTTTAAGACATTTGATATTATTGTTCATGTGTATATAACAGGATCTACCAAATTCTACTATTTGGATGGTGTAGCAGGCAGAGATGGTAATACAGGTATGTTCCCTGACCAAGCTAAGAGAACTTTAAACGGTATATTGAATGCAAATGGTTACACTGCCAATGATCCTATCTTTGTTGTAAACGGAGTGGCTCCTAATACCAACAGCACACTTACTTGGGATGCTAACAAATTTGCAGGTACAGGAGCAGGAAAAGGACAAGTGCAAGTATATCGTTATCCGGGCGGACACTATTTGTCCAATGGATTAACTACCCTTAACAATTTTGACAATACCATGTTCAAAGGTCAAATGGTAAATGTTCCGGAAGGTACTCAATTTATTATGCACAATGTACGCCTCAGCGGTGGTAGCGATTTGGATGAAAATGAAGAATACAATCCTTTATATAATGAGGATAAACAAACAAGCAATCCGCTTGAAGCAAATTACCCGTTGATAAGCATTGCTGATGGAGCAACGGTTACCATCACCAACTCTGCATTGGTTTATAATAATAATAAGAATACCAACACAACTACTGCCCTTGCCGGTGCAATTGAAAACAACGGTACTTTGACAGTGGATAGTATTACTATTGAAAATAACCTTGCTAACGGTAAAAAAATCGGCGTTTACCAAAACGGAGATATGGACTTATACAAAGGACCTATCATCGTTGCAGACCAAGTGTACATGACAGATAAACATTATATGACCGCATCTAAGGGACAATTAAACGAAAATAGCTTGTTTAGTGATATCATGGTATATTTAGATCCTGAGATAACAGATCTTACCCATTATTCCGGTCGTGTAATCGTACGCTATACAGGTTATGAACCAACCGCTCCGGACGCTCCTTTCTGGAAAACTATTGACCCTGCAACCGGAAAACCATACAAGTCCACCATGCTAAAGAGTCGCAAAGTCGCTCCGGAATACGAAAGTTACAAATATGAATTGGATGAGGATTTAACAGAGAAAGAATTTCTGTTGGCTAATGGCGGATCCGAATTAGTACTTCCTTATATCGTAGATGCCATGAAAGAGGAATATGCTCCAACCGTTAACGACATTATCATGTACCGCACAGATGCCAACTTACCTGTAGAATTGTTGTATTTCCATGCTACTTGTATGGGAGATGCCGTACAATTTGAATGGGCAACTGCAAGTGAAACCAACAATGAATATTTCACCATAGAACGCAGTACAGATGCTGTCAACTACGAAGAAGTAGCCCGCATCCAAGGAGCAGGTACCACCTCTCAAAGAAGTGACTATAGCTTCATGGCAGACAACAACAGCAGCAGTATGACCTACTATCGTTTGCGTCAAACCGATATAGACGGCAAATATGAAATATTCGCCCCTGTAGCATTGCAATGTTCTGCAGAGCAAGCTACCGACATAGACCTCTATCCTGTACCTGCACGTGATATGGTAAATATCATCAGCAACGGAGAAAATATGAGCAGAGTGGAGGTTTACACTATTCAAGGCAGCCGTATAATGAGTCGTGAAGCAGAAGGCACGCGTACGCAAATCAACGTATCCACCTTCGCTGCCGGCGCTTATATAGTAAAAGTTACCACCGAGACAGGAGTAACCATCAGCCGCAAGTTAATAGTACGTTAATTTATATTTTTCATGATAATAGTTTCAGGGAAGGCGCCAGCCTTCCCTTTTTTATTTTTTCTTGCCGGTTCCTCCCTTTTTTAGATAAAGGATTTATGTAAAAATATGTAGAGACGTTTCCTGAAACGTCTCTACATTTCGAAAATCTTGTAAAACATTATTTATTAACGGATTGCGATGTTCCTCCCTTTGGGGAGGTGCCCGTAGGGCGGAGGATTTAATTATATTTACTTTTGTCTTGTTACAAAAGTAACAAAAGAACAGGGCAGCAATGAAAAAACTAAAAAATAACTCATAAAGCTAAAGTCAGTAAACTCGCACGCGTTACCGATTTTATAGGTATTACTATCACATAAACACCATTACGAAAGAATCCTATTTACTATTAAAACGCTCAGACAGTACAGACTTCTTAACGCTTTATTTCATCATTTTTCTTAACGCTTTTTCATTGAATGCCCGGGTGGTATGCTATCATTATTCCTTTAAACAGATATTTAAGAATAGGATAGTAGATACGGATACCTTTCTAAACGAATTACGTTGGCAGGGACCATCCATCCGCATTAGGAAAAAATCGATAAAGAAAAGAGGAAGACTGCAGCGTTAAGAAACACAAGTTGTTTGACGAACGTTACAGCCGTAGGCTGTAAAAGGAGGAGTTTTGTGTTTTAGCGAAGTATTCCTCTTTTCCGATTTTTTTCTGCAGCGGTGATTTTTCTTTGATACTTTCTTTTCATGGCAGGAAAAGAAAGTATGTAAAAAAACACTTGTCATTAGTTGTATATGTCTAAAAACGTGATAGGTTAAGTACGCTTTAACCATTCTGAACCATTATACCTATAGCAACTATGACAAGACAAAACAGGCTTTGCTTCGCTCGCCTAGAAAACAAGGCTGACGCCTTAGAAAACAATGGATTCCGCAGCTCCCCCCTTTAGGAGGGCTAGGGGGATTTATTTATATCCGGATATGATACGGGGTGTTGCCACACCCTGATAAATACCGAAATCATGGAAATATACCCCTGAATATACAAATCCCGACCGGATGCAGAGACGTTTCATGAAACGTCTCTACAATAATCCAATTATCATCTTTCCCTTTTGAACGTTCATTGAATGCCCGGAGGGTATGCTATCGTTATTCCATAAAACAAACATTCAAGAATAGGAAAAGAAATGAAAGAGATCCCCCTTATTCCCTCTTAGAATGGGGGCTTAGTGATTTACAGGTTGTTATCGTATTTTATGGTGCGTTCCTATTGCTATTTTCGGGGATTATTTTTTCCAAACGGGCCAATCCTGCCAACTGTCAGGAAATCCCATTTCTTTCATAGATACGAAACGATGTTTGTCGTTAAATAGTTCTATTAGATGTGTCTTAAAAGAATTATCTGGACTAATAATATCAACAATATATTTTATTGCCGAAAGTAATACAAATATTTTATTTTGACAAAGTTTTCCTTTGCCGTTTTTTCCATTTAAAAAAGGATATAATGTATTGTATGGGATAATCATATTCACAATAAAGCGGCGGTTCCAAACCCTACTATGATGAGCACAGCAATTTCGTAAGTTGGAAAAAGCATGAAGCCAATTTGCTAATATCTTTTCATTGCTCAAACCAAAACTTCCGGTTATCTCTTTTTTTTCATCACATTCTTTCAATTGCCCGAATATTTTGCTTAATGTTCCGAATGAGACGACTTCCAGAGTCATCCACGATGGTGGCATTTCAGGTCTGCTGTATTTATTCTTATAGTGCTTTATAAAATCCTCATTACTGCGTTTGACATCGTTTGATATTTCGCTCATTAAATTACTATATTTATCTTCATCTCGATAAAGTTCTTTTTCCTCATACCACATGGCATTGTTTAAGGAGACTGAAAATACAAGTGATAATTTGGTTCTTACTGCTACTTCTATTTTTTCAAGTTCATTAAAAATTAAGTTTCTTAAACGCCTGTCAAAAACATAAATGTCTATTATATCATTAAAATCTATATTTTTACATAAAAATTCATGGTCTGCATTAACGTCCGTATTGTTTTGAAACGGATAGGTATATGCTCTAAGTCTATAATAACTGATGTTTTTAAGGTAATTTGCAGCAAGAGTTTTGTTTTTAAATTGCAAACCGCGTTTTTCAAGGCGGTTTATCTGTTCTTCAATAGAGATAGGCGGTTTGTTGTAGTTCATGAATATGTCATTATTAAAACTCTAAGACCCCCCGCGGTGCGCTGTTCTAATGAGAAGCGTGGGAGGTCATATTGCTTGCAAAAGTATCACTTTTTTTTCATTCTACGAACATTTCCTGAATATTTTTTTTATTTTTTCACAAAAAAACATAAGAAAAGGAAAAGAAATGAAAGAAATCCCCCTTGCTCCTCCTTAGAAATGGGACTTCGTGATTTACAGTCAGTTATTGTATTTTGTGTCGTTTTCTATGCTCATAGAAAAAATAACGGAAAACATTAAAAAACAACGGATTCCGCAGTTCCCCTCTTTAGGGGGGTCAGGGGGATTCTGGCATTGTCCTACAGATATTTTCTTTACTTTTGTCTTGTTACAAAAGTAACAAAAGAACAGGGCAGCACTGAAAAAGCTAAAAAATGACTCATAAAGCTAAAGTCAGTAAACTCGCACGCGATACCGGTTTTAACGGTATTACTATCACATAACACCATTACGAAAGAATCCTGTTTACCATTCAAACGCTCAGACAGTACAGACTTCTTAACGCTTTATTTCATCATTTTTTTTAACGCTTTTTCATTGAATGCCCGGGTGGTATGCTGTCGTAATACCATTAAACAAATATTTAAGAATAGGATAGTAGATACGGATACCTTTCTAAACGAATTGCGTTGGCAGGTACCATCCATCCGCATTAGGAAAAAATCGATAAAGAAAAGTGGAAGACTGCAGCGTGAAGAAACACAAGTTGTTTGACGAACGTTACAGCCGTAGGCTGTAAAAGGAGGAGTTTTGTGTTTTAGCGAAGTATTCCTCTTTTCCGATTTTTTTCTGCAGCGGTGATTTTTCTTTGTTTCTTTCTTTTCATGGTTGGAAAAGAAAGAAAAGAAAAAAATGATTATGAGATCCTCCTTTTAGGGTGTTGTTATGGTGATTCTTGCATCGTCCTACAGATATTTTCTTTACTTTTGTCTTGTTACAAAAGTAACAAAAGAACAGGGCAGCACTGAAAAAGCTAAAAAATGACTCATAAAGCTAAAGTCTGTAAACTCGCACGCGTTACCGGTTTTATAGGTATTACTACCACATAACACCATTACAAAAGAATCCTATATACTATTAAAACGCTCAGACAGTACAGACTTCTTAACGCTTTATTTCATCATTTTTTTTAACGCTTTTTCATTGAATGCCCGTAGGGTATGCTGTCGTAATACCATAAAATAATCAATATAGGACAATATATGCAAAACCCTTGTTTTCTGCCACCTGCGGTGGCTGTTTTCTCGCTTCCAGGTCGTGCAGCGACAAACATCCTCTGACAGTTTTTTTTTGATTTTAAAGAAAACGCTTGTCTAATTATGTATGCTTAAAAATATAGTACGTTTAAGTAAGATTTAACCATTCTGAACCATTATACCTATAGCAACTATGACAAGACAAAACAGGCTTTGCTTCGCTCGCCTAGAAAACAAGGCTGACGCCTTAGAAAAACAACGAATTCAGCCGTTTTTTCCTTAGGGCGTTAGGGGGATTATATGTTTTATTCGGTATTACGGGAATAAATGAGTGTTATTTTTATCTAGAAAAAAGAGGATATATATCCATGCTACAGGAACAAAAAGGCAGAAAATCAGCCATATAAAAAATGAATGGTGTTTTTTCTGTGCTAATTTTGCAAAGCATACCGACCAAGCAATGTGGAAGAGAAGGAATACAACCAAGATAAGCATATCGCTGTACATAAGTTATTCGGCAAACAGGGAGGTGAAATTAAAAGTGTTAACATCAAACAAGCCTTTGTCACTTAATTTTAATTGAGGAATTACCAACAAGGACATGAATGACAAAGTCATAAAAGGAGCGGTTAAAGAAGCACCCAACTGATGTGCCGTTGCATTTACGTTTTCATAAGTTTCGGCAACGGTATAGGCGTTTTCCTTACTCATCAAACCGGCAATAGGCAGAGGGAGTATGGCTTGTTTTTCCGAGCTGTAGGCGGTTATCCCTCCTTGATGTTTGATAAGTAGGTTGACAGCCTGTACTATATCATGGTCGGAGGCTCCTACGGCAATAATATTATGGCTGTCGTGCGCTATGCCGGAAGCAATGGCTCCTCGGGTGAGGCCTATGTTTTTTATGAATCCTACGGCGGGTTTGGCGGGAGCATAGCGGTTAATCACCACCATTTTGAGTATATCGTTATGCACGTCGCTTACTATATTGTTATTTTCTATTTTCGGCGTTGCCACAATGGTATCTGTAATCAATTGTCCGTCATGGCATACTATTACCTTGATCTTCTTTCCTTGAGGTTCCACGGATATATCTTCAGGGCGGATATAGTTGCTGATAAATCGGTTGGGAGTGTCTGATGGTGAGTAAGGCATTAGGGCTTGGGCATTGCGGGCTACCGGGGTTCCGTTGATATAAGTTTGTAATATATTGAACGATAGGAGATCATCCACTACAATAAAATCCGCAGGGTCTCCTTTTTGGAGCAAACCCACATCCAGTTTGTAGTGTTGAATAGTATTGAGGGAGGCAGCCTTAAGTACATCCATGATATTGTATCCCATGTTGACGGCTTTTTTCACCGATACATTGATATGTCCTTTTATCAAATCTTGCGGATGTTTGTCATCGGAACAGAACATAAGTTTATCGGGATAAGTGTGCATTAAAGGAATAAGGGTGTCAAAATTTTTGGCAGCACTGCCTTCCCGTATAAGTATGTTCATGCCGAGTTGAATTTTTTCTATGGCTTCTTGCGGGGTATAGCATTCGTGGTCGGTGGAGATTCCTGCTTGAACATAAGTTTTGAGGGCTTCCCCTTTCAGGTTAGGGGCATGCCCGTCTATGGGTTTATTGTTATCAATGGCAGCTTGCAATTTTTCCATAATGGTTTTATCTTTTGCCACCACTCCCGGATAGTTCATCATTTCGGAAAGAAAGTAGATATTATCTGTTTTCATCAGTTCTCTTATTGCTTGGGCGTCAATGGTGTGGCCGGAGGTTTCAAAAGTGGTGGCAGGAACGCAGGAAGGAGCTCCGAAATAGAATTTGAAAGGTGTTTTTTGTCCGTTTTCTATCATGTATTTTATGCCTTCTATACCCAGCACATTGGCTATTTCGTGGGGGTCGCAGACAGCGGCGACGGTGCCGTGGCAGGCGGCTATGCGGGCAAATTCGGCGGGCGGAAGCATAGAGCTTTCTATGTGGACATGCGAATCAATAAAACCGGGCATGATATATTGCCGGCTACGGGCGGGTTCTTTTTTGATGTCGGCTATTTTTCCGCGGCAGATAGTGATGCTGCCTTCATATATATCGGTATGAACCAAATCAACTATTCTTCCACTGATAGTAAAGGTATCGGACATTATGATGAATTTTTATGGTTATTTTGCAAAGATAGTCGATTTTTGCCAATTTTTTTGTTTCATCAATAAAAATATTTACATAGTGTTTTTCAAATAGTTAAGTTTATTTTTGTTACAAAAAAGTATTTAAATATGCATAATCGGAGTTTTGTATGCTTAAAAATTGTACTTTTACATTTTTGAAATTAGCAACATTTAAACATTATATTTATGAAAAATAATCAAATGATATATGTGATACTATTTTGTTGTTTGGCATCTGTGGCGGGAGCCCAGACAGGGGTTAAACTAAATCCGGAAGCAGGCGGCAGAATATCTGCGGGAGTAGATAAAACAATAACACGGGGTTTGCATGTATCTTTAGAGGAAGAAATCCGCTTGGATAACAATTTTAAAAGTTTGGACAAGCTCAGTTCCACGTTGGCTTTTAAATACAAGGTTCACAACAATGTAAAATTAGGTTTCGCCTATGTATTGATAGCTCCATACAAATCTTCGGCCAAAGAGTTTGGCGGTTTACGTCATCGTTTGTATTTTGATATTAAAGGAAGCATTAAGCGGGGAAATTGGAATATCTCGTTGATGGAGCGTTTTCAGTGGACCTATCGCATGGGCGATATGAATTTGTATCAAAACCCTCGCAATATGTTGTCTTTAAAAAGCAGGATAAGTGTAAAATATAAAATAAACAGCGTGCTGTCGCCTTATTTTTATGTAGAAATGCGGAATGTGTTGAATGCACCTACTATAGCGGCACATTTTAACGGGGAGGTATATCTGAATGAAGAGGGGGAAGAGGAAGGAGATCCCGGTTGGTTTCTCAAAGGGTATAAGGGATGTTATATCAATCGTATACGCAGTGCTATAGGCATAGATTTTAAATTTTATTATTCCCAGAAGGTGGGTGTGTATTTTTTTGCGGATTATTTGAATAATAAAAAGGTGGATGCCAATTCAGCAGGTACCAAATTGAAATCTTATACCAGAGAAACCGGTTTTATGGCTACTTTAGGTGTAAGTTATGTATATGTTTTTTAGCATGATGAGTACAAAAAAAGGGTACTGAAAAGTACCCCTTGTCATTATGAAAAGAATTTTATTTCAACAAATTGCCCAAGATATCTCGAGTGAGTTCACGGGTGATGGTGCGGGTGGCTGCCGAAGTGGTGTTTTTCACCATTTTTTCTGTAGTGGATTTGGAAGATTTGGCTTTTTTACCGGTAATTTTGTTGCTCACCGCCGTTCCGGCAGCTGTAGCAATGGTGGCGGTGGCGGCGGTGAATACCGCTTTCAACACCTTGGAGAATATTCCTTTTCCTTTGCTTTTGGCAGCAACGGTTTTGTCTGCTTTTGACGTCTCCTCTACAGCGGTATTTTGTTCCTTTTCGGCTAAAACCACATCTTGTGCTTCTGTTTCTTTCAGCAGCATTTCAAAGGCACTCTCGCGGTCTATGGGGGTATCGTATTTACCATAGATACGACTTTGTTTGATAATATCCAATCTTTGTCCTTCGCTGATGGCGCCTATTTGCGATAGCGGAAATAGTATTTTGGCACGTTGTACTATGCTGGGAGCTCCTTTTTCGTCTAAAAAGCTTACTAAGGCTTCACCTGTTTCAAGGTTGGTAATGGCTTCATCGGTTTTGAAATCGGGGTTGGGTCTGAAAGTATCGGCAGCGGTACGTACCGCTTTTTGATCTTTGGGAGTGTAAGCCCTAAGGGCATGTTGAACACGGTTGCCCAATTGTCCGAGTATGTTTTCGGGGATATCGGTAGGACTTTGGGTGATAAAATAAATCCCCACGCCTTTACTTCTTATCAAACGTATTACCTGTTCTATTTTATCGGTCATGGCTTTGGAGGTATCTTCAAAAAGCATGTGGGCTTCGTCAAAGAAGAACACCAATTTAGGCATATCCAAGTCCCCGACCTCTGGCAGGGTGGAATAGAGTTCGGACAACAGCCATAAAAGGAAGGTGGAATAGAGTTTAGGTTGGAGCATGAGTTTGTCTGCTGCCAGCACGCTCATCACGCCTTTTCCGCCTTCGGTTTGGAGAAAGTCGTAAATATCAAAACTGGGTTCTCCGAAAAATTTGTTGGCACCTTGGTTTTCCAATTGTAACAATGCTCTTTGTATGGCACCTATGGAGGTGGCTGATATGTTTCCGTATTGGGTGGTATATTCTTTGGCATGTTGCGATACGTAGTTGAGCATGGATTGCAAGTCTTTCAAATCCAAAAGCAACAGACCTCTTTCGTCGGCTATGCGGAATACTATATTGAGCACCCCGTCCTGGGTATCGTTGAGACCGAGCAGGCGGGAAAGCAATTGCGGTCCCATTTGCGAGATAGTGGCGCGTATAGGATGACCCTGTTCGCCGTAAACATCGTAAAAACGAACGGGACAAGCTTGAAATTGCGGTTGTTCTATTCCGAATTCCGTCAGGCGTTTTTCAATAAAACCGCTCATCCGACCTGTTTGGCTGATGCCGGAGAGGTCTCCTTTCATATCGGCCATAAAACAGGGAACTCCCGCTTGACAAAAAGTTTCTGCCATTACTTGTAGGGTGACCGTTTTTCCGGTACCGGTAGCTCCTGCAATCAAACCATGACGATTAGCCATTTTCCCTTTGATAGCAAGTGCCCCGTCTGTGCAATGGGCAATGTATAGCCCGTGATTGTTGTCGTACATATTGAATGTGTTTGTTTGTGTAAATATTATTCTGCAAATGTAGCAAAAAATTTTTTTCCATAACCCGATTTGAGCAATAAATACATTTTTTATGCGGAATAAGAAATTAATTTCTTTAAAAAGTTGTATATTTGCAAGATGAATAATAGTTAGACGTTAATATTTTATATTAGGTGTGTTATGAGAAAAATCGGTCAATTTACAATTGTTGTAGTATGCATAGTAATGCAAATGAATATTTTTGCTCAAGTTCAAAATAAAAATAACTGGAAAACTTTATCTCGCTTTGCTAAAGAAGAAGTATTGTCATTCAGCATTGATTTTACAAATTCGTTAATTAACGGTTTTGAAGTTGATGAGTTTATTGCTCAAGAATCAGATTGGGCAGAAGGAGTGAATGATATGAATACACGTTTTTCAACAGCATTCAATAGAGAAGCTTATAGAGGGACATATCCTCATAGACTTACAGCAAAAAAAGACAAAAATTACACTATTAATGTGCAAGTACAACAAGTACAAACTTCCTTATTCACTAAGAAAAGAACATGGATTTCCGTTAATATTACCATCACTGATAATAATGGTGATATTTTGTTTTCTACCTATATAGAGGAAAGCAATGGAGTATTCGGAACCAATTTGAATTTGATAGGGGATGCCCTAGAAGCTGTGGGATCCAGATTAGGAAAGATGTTTTTTACATTTGCGGTAGAAGTGTAGTTTTAAAAGAATAAAACATTCTCAAGAAAAACTGAAATTCGCGGTTTTTTTCCTCATTTTATAAGTGCTGGCATAAACTATAGGATTTTTCAAGATAAATACCTATCCGAATATTTTTTTCATTTTTTTCTTGTCAATAACAAAATTTTATTTAACTTTGCAAAATATTTACAGACAAACTTTAATGGCGAAAGGACTCAGCCTGATTGTCAAAACCCGAACAGAGTCCCTTATAAAATATAATATAATATGAAAAAGCAAGTTTTACTCTTATTGCTTTGTTGTAGCATATCTGTTTCTCTTTGGGCTACAAGTGCCGGAAATTTAAAAATTATTAACACGGGAACTAGCTCTACCGAACCCATAGGCGGTTGGAATATGGGTATCGGGGAAAAAGGTGTTACCTATACCATCACCGCAGCTACCATTTCCGGTTTGTTGGATTCCAATTTAAACAATCTCACGCTTAGTTTTGATACCATTTTTATCAGTGGAAATGTAGTTATTAATAGGTCAAATGCATCAACTGACCAATATTTGCGTTTGCAAACCAATGATTATCAAACTGGTGCTATTATATTTGAAAATGGAGCTTCTTTGACCATACAAACAAGTACAAGAGTTCAATCTTATATAGTGATTTCTACAGGAAATCTTGGTGGTACACCTCAACTTACAGCCACACAAGTAAAACTTTCCAATGCAGGCAAAGCTTACCAAAGAATTAACATGACAGGATTTACCAATTGGCACCAATGGCAGATTGACACTCTGTTGGCACATGCCGACAAGGTAGGTCCGGATATTGGCAATGGTGCATACGATTTTACCGACAACACACAGTTTACCATCGACAGCAATCATGTTTTTTCTATGAAAGCCCTCACCTCATTCCAAGGTAAAACAATGGGATTTAAAAATATGGATAGGGGAGGCACATTGTTGCCGGGTACTTATGAGTTGGGAGCCTATCCTGATAGTTTTTATGTTGACTTGTCCCAAGCCGACGGAATACGTTTTAAGGTCAGCAAGCAAGGAAGTGCTTCAAGTTTCAATATAGGATTGTCCAACTGTTTGAAAGAAAACGGATGGCATGTATATTGCTTTGAATATTACGTATATAACATTCCTTTCACTGCTGTAGATAAAGACGGCTATGTCAGCCTTCCATTTACCGCATTTCAAAAATTGGGTTGGAGCGGTCAATGGGACTTGTCGAAATTAATAGTGTTCATTATGGAGGTGAACGATGCTACCACCAATACTGTCGTATCATTTAGCGATGTTCACGGATATAAGGTGATTACAGAAAATCAACCTTGTTT
>DBXT01000003.1 GCA_002309615.1 Bacteroidales bacterium UBA1205 | reverse complement strand
TAAAGAATGAAGACGGATTGTTTAACACTACTGCCGACAAGGTATACGGAGTAACATTGATAGACGGAAATTTTGATATAATAGGAGATGTGTGTTTTAAGCAGGGTGAATATTACCGGAAATATTATCCCACGCGTATGGGACTTTTAAATAGTAGAAAAACGGGTAATAATGCAATTATTATATCAAAATTAATGTTTAGTTATGAGTAAATTTTGTTATGTAATAAGTTGTGTGTGTATAATATTATATGCATGTAGTAATATATCTACCCAAGGAACAGTGTACCGAGAGGAAAAATTATTGATGCAATATTTAGATAAGTATCAATTTGATACTATGCCTCAACAAGAATTTTTATTGTTTACTTTTCGTACGCAGCAATTGTGTAGAACTTGTAGAGCAGTACCTCTTGATACGGTATTAAAAATGGCCATAGAAAGCAGACAGGGTAAGCCTATGTACGTATTAACCGACAATGTAACGGATATGCAGCATATAAAGGCTGAATATGGTACGGATATAATATGCCTTATAGGAAATGCCGATATAATGAATAAATATGGTATTCCGGCTTTAGAGCCGCTATTGTTCAAAATTAATAATAAAAAGGTTGTAGAAGTGAGCAACTTTTATGAATGATACAAAGCGGCTTATTTTACAAATATTTCTACTGCTCTATTAAATATATGATTTGTATAGGCAATGCTCATACCATAGTTGATACGGAAATATTTTTTTTATCTATTCTGTTTTTAAATACGCTAGTTTACATGCTCACTCTTTGTAAGGATGCCCATGTGGAAGTGTTCCCGAATATGAACCACGGACAATTGCTGATAGACCACCCAGAAATAGTGGCAGAAAGGATATTGAGAATGATTTAATTAAATTTATAAATCTTCTCCGTTGGCTTCGTTTTTTAGGTTAGCATAACACATTGCTATCCTATATTTTCCATTAGTATCTTTATCAATCAAAAACCATACTTGTTTATAATAACCTTTTTTTAGAAGATCTTCTTCTAATTTCATAACTTCTACTAATGTAAGTGTTCCGTCATTAGATTTCAAATGTTTATAAAGGTTTGCCGTATTTGCATCGGTTTGAAAAAAGTTTGCTTTATAAACTTTATTCAATGTAGATATATTATACGAAATATCTTCGGATTCTTTTATTTCTTGACTATCTCCTAAATAATAGTATTTTTCGCTCATTTCAAATTGACGACATAATTCATTGAACCTACGTTTGATTTGAGATTCAGATCTTGTTATTTTATCAATAATCGTAATATGAGAAACTTTACGATTGTGAGTAATAACAGATATTATTACTTGTTCTCCATTAAATTCACCTTCTAAACAATCCAAAGAGTAATTATATGTAAATCCTTTCTGTTTAAGTTTTTGTATCATATCTGACTTAGTCCCATCAATAGGAATACCGAGAAATTTGGTGACATCGTTTTGTGCAAAAGATGCTATTGAAAATAGCAATGTTAATGTAATGACTATAAATTTTTTCATTTTTAAAATTATTTATTTTCCTCAGTACCTAAGGGTTATAATACAATAGAAACGTGGTACTAAACACTCTCTTGTTTTGTTAGAAGATTCACACCTTTTTGCTAACAAGATGGGCATAACGCTTCAATTTTTCAAAATAATTGATAAAAATTCAACCGCAAAAGTACAAAAAAATATCATATAATCAGTCATAAAGGATATTTTTTTCGTTTTTATATCTCAAGTTGAATGTTTATGACTATCACATAAAAAAAACGCCACCGGATAGGTGGCGACTTTGCTAATAAAAAAACAATATGCTGTGTTAATTTCTTTGTTTTAGTTCTTCGTAGAATTTGGCACGGCTGCAATATATATACGGTGTTAGCCATAGCAAACCAATACCCAATGAAAGACAGGAAAGCAAGTACCATCCGATAAAACTAAGGTCAAGAAGGAATAGTTTCCATTTGTAGCCATTCATCATGCTCATGCTACGATCAATGCAGTCCACAGCACTGAGTTCCGGTTGGTCTTTCATAATATAAGGAGTCATAGCGTATGCGTATGCTTTGATAATGCCGGGGATAATCAGCAATAAGGTCCATAAAAGAGTAAAGATAGCTACCAAGAGTGAGCCTCCAAGGTAACGTCCGTAATTATTGAAAACTTTAAAGGGTTGCCCCACCATTTCCGTCCGATTTTCGTTACGCATAAAGCCAAGAAATGTCAACGTAAACCCATAAGCAAGAGGTGTACCAACCAAAATAGTGGCAATCCATCCGGCAAAAGGTATAACGCTAATACCGGCTATAAGAAGCAGATATACCAAAGTACACAAAACCGGTTGTGTCCAGTTGCCTTTGAGTTCTCCACGAACGCTGGCACGAATTTCTTTGTTTTCGGGCATCATGGTCATAGTTTCCATATTTGTTTCTTCCATGTTTGTAGAAATGCAGATATGCCGCTGCACACCCGGCTCTAATTTTGATGGTACCGATATGAATTATGAGTAAAAGAAACGACGGCACCAAAACCGTTTCCATCTCCTATAATATTAGAATGCAAAAATACAAAAAAATATAATAGAATTCATTATTATGGTATTTTTTTTTATTAAAAATCGATTTTTTCATAGTTTCCATATTTTTTTTGTATCTTTGCAAAATAAATATGCAGCAAGATTTGCAAAATTAAAATGTTGTTATATAAATATATCGTTAAATAATATGAAACCCATCCATTATTTATTGATTGCTCTTTTGGTTTTTAGTTCTTGTATAGTACACGATTATGTGAGTACATATCAATTTTATATACAAAATTCAACACAGGATACCATTGTGATACAATTTTCCGAACCTTTGGAATATGGAGAATCTATTAAAAATCCGGATGAAGTGCTATTGCCGCCCGGAGAAGAAAAACTAGTGAGAACTTTTATCATTGAAACCTTGGCTCGTAATAATGCTTTTGAGTATAAAGCACCTGTTTTTTATGATGTATTCAGAGAATTGTATTTTGACACATATATCAATGGGGAAAGGTTGGACAAGGCCTTATGGATGTATGAAAATTGGACGTATTCTATAGGAAAACCCAAGTGGAAAGCCCAATACAAAATGATAATTACAGACAAGACCATAGCATATCCGTGAAAGATGTTTTGCTAAAGCAATAAATGAATATTTATCGGTATTAGCAATATTTTGCAGATAATTTTATTTGTGACATCAATACAGATGGTATCTGCATGAAAGGGGAGTGTGGAAAGTCCGTTTTTTTTGTAAGGAAGGTCTGTGAGTTCTTCCTTTTTTTTGTGTAAAAAAATGGTAAAAAATTTCCATTTTGTTAATAAAATTGTTAATAACTAAATTTTTAAGTGTTTAAAATATTGTTTTTCAATATTTCATTAAGGTTTTAATATGTTGAAAAATAAATGGGGTAGCGTGCTAAAAAAATATTTTTAGTGTTTAAAAATTTATTTACCTTTGCGATGTCAAATTTTGATTATTATGCTTGAAAAATTTAATTAAATTAATTATATGTAATATGAAGAAGTTATTATTTTTACTATTGGCACTATTTGTGTCAATAATGGCAACGAACGCTCAAGCAGTAATAGTTGGCAGTGAAAACTTCGATGGAAGTACTGTTTCATTTACCTCTGCGGGTGCAGTGGGCGCTACTTGGGCAGCGGATACAAATTATTATGTATCTGCACCAAAATCCTATTATGGGAATGTGCCGACATCATTAGGTGATTCTATTATGTTGACCACTCCTATTTACGACTTTACAAATTATGAATATGTATTTTTGCAATTCAGTCAAATTTGTAAGGTATCACCGGTTGATATAGCTCGTATAGAGTATCGTTTGGATGCAGTAGGTGCTCAAGGCAACTGGCATCCAATACCAACATCATCTTATAAAGGTGCCGGTGCCTATACAGTCAATGGTTTTAATGCAGCCAGTTATGCAGAATGGGCAGCAAACGACAGTTTGCAATTGCCGGATGCATCATGGTGGCAAATGGAACAATTCGACCTTACTAATCAAGTGGGATTTGACAGAGCTCAATTCCGTTTTGTAATTAAAAGAGGAAATGTTGTGGGAACACAATTCAACTATGGCTGGTTGATTGATAATTTTGAGGTTTTAGCATCAGCCTATGAAATAAAACCACCTACCGTTGAATTCTTGTCTCCAATATATGCAGGAACTGTTTATAGTACAGGTCCTTTTGAAATCAATGCAAAAGTAAAATCCAATACGCATGCAAGAATTATGACTCCTATGCTTCATTGGACACATACTTACAATAATGTTTCTGTCAACGATTCTATTTTGATGACCAATGTAAGCGGGGATTCATTATGGAAAGCCGTTATTCCACAATATATCTATGGAACAACAATTACCTATTCTATAGAAGGTCGTGATACAGTAGGCAATAATTTGACAATAACATCAGGATTTGCTATTTCTCGTCCTTTACCCGGACAAGCCGGTTATTTCTATTCAGGAGATAGCAATTCAACTGTAACTAACAATTATGTGCCGTTTTATTCGTTATATAATTATGGTTGGTCAAGAACTTTGTATCCGGCAACCGAACTGGCTCCCAGTGGCGGTATGATTACCAATATTGCATTTATGCCATATTCCAATAGTAATACAACCGGATTGGTTAACCAGAATTTATATTTGAAAGAAGTCAATCTTGCTGCAAATCCGGCTACAGGCTATGTGAATCCTATTACAGACGGAGCTACTTTGGTATGGAGTGGTAATGTAGGGGTTCTTGCTCCTAATCAATGGTTTGACATTACGTTAAATGCTCCTTTTTTTGTATCTCCGGGTATGGGTTTGATGGTTTATTGGGATAATTTGGATGGTTCGTATAATGGTACTATCGCATGGAAGTCAACCAATATAACTCTTGTTAAAAATGCTAGTAATTATGGCTATTCTGACAATAGTGCTGCAGATGCACAACAAATTAATAATGTAATGTCTTCTCGTCCTATAGCAAGATTTGCTTATGCAGGAGCCATATCAGATAGCAATTCGGTAGCTTTACTGGCAATCACATCTCCCGATCAATACAATTTAACTGCAGGAGTGTCCACACCTGTAACAGTTGTGATAAAAAACAAAGGTATGAAGAATTTAACTTCCGCTAAAATAGGGTGGAGTGTTAATGGCGTATATCAAGGCGATACCACATGGACAGGCAATCTTCCTGAAGATTTTAACGATACCATTACTTTGGGCAACTATATTCCAAGAATATCTTTGTATGATACTATAGTTACATGGGTCAGCGCTCCTAACAATGCATATGATTCAACAGCGTGGGACGATACCTTGTCTGTACGTATATACGGATGTAATGGTCCATTGAGTGGCAGATATTTGATTGGTCCTAATGGTGTATTTAATGATTTATCGAGTGCCTTTTCTATGATATCCACTTGCGGACTGGGCGGAGATGTAACATTCGCAGTAGAAAGTGGCACCTATAATGAAACATGGAATTTCTCCAATTTTGGTAATTTTGCAGGTAATTATCATCTTACAGTTACATCGGCCGCTAACGATGCCGATAGTGTGATATTAAAACCGGCTTCAGCACAATCGGGAGTAATATTAAACAATACTAAAAATCTTACCATTAGTTATATTACCATAGATGCAGTCACCAACAGCGCATATCATGGCGTATATATTACAGGAGATTGCGAAAATGTAAATATCAGCTATAATAAGATTTATGTTTTACCTACCACTTCTACTTCTTCTTATTATGGTATAAGAAAAGCAAGTGGCACAGGTGTGCTTACCAATTGTCGTATCAATAACAATGAAATAGATGGTGGTTATTATAATGTTTACCTCTATGGAGTAAGTCAAACACAACGTAATACCGTTACCATAGATAGTAATATATTAACCAATGCATATTATTATTCATTATATACATATTATAATAATTATAAAGTGCATGCCAATACCATTACTTCCCGTTCTGCTAATGCAAGCACTTCTTGGTATGGTATTTATAGTTACTATAATTTGGGTGAAATCACCAATAACAGAGTTCGTGCATTAAAATCATTTACTACTCTCTATTGTGCGTATATATACTATACGGGAGATACGCTTAATCACGCTTTGTTTGCTAATAATGAAATATATGCCAATACTTCAAGCTCCTATTATGGTGTTTATTTCTATGCCAGTCATGTGGATGTAATTAACAATTCTGTCTATGCAACAGGTAGTTCGGCGAGAGCTTTATATTTCAGCATGACTACCAATAACTATTATAATGTAAGAAATAATATCTGTCATACAGTAGGTACTTCTTCTTATCCTATTTATTTTAGCAGCACTACCTATTTGAATGCACCATATACTTATGTAGATTATAATGATTATTATAGCACAGGTACCAACATTGCCTATGTAGGTGGAGCTAAAACAACTTTGGCCGCTATATCTGCAGTGCTTACCACAGATGTACATTCTGTAAAAATTGCTCCGCAATATACTGATGTAACCACCAGTGCCGCATTGAGTAGTTTTGCAGGTTTGGATTGTCCTATATACGGAAACATTGTTTATGATATTGATGGTAAACAACGTTTGTTTAGTAGCAATATGGGTGCATACGGAAAGAGTCCGAGTGCAATTGATGCTGCTTTGGTAGAATTTACAGGATGGTCGTCCGACTCAGTAGCAGGTAATACTCCTACAGTATCTGTAGTAGTGGGTAATGCAGGTTTAAATACCATCACTTCTTTAAGCATTGGCTGGAAATTCAATGGAGTAGCACAACCGAATGTTTCATGGTCAGGTAATTTGGGATCAGGAGATACTATTCATCTAACATTGGGTAGTGTAACTTATGTTAGTGGTTATAATACACTAGAAGCTTATGTACGTCAGGTAAATAACGGAATAGATTCTTGCCACACCAATGATACTCTTAAAGTGAATGATTATATATGTTCAGGTCCTATATCAGGTGTTGTAACAGTTGGTCGTACCGGTACGTTCGCAAGTATCAACGAAGCATTAAGCACTATTGATTTATGCGGTGCCAGTGGTACTGTAACCATATCCATTCAACCGGGTACCTATGTAGAAACCTTGGATTTGACAACACCATTAAAAGGTATGACTTCTCAAGATACCTTGATTTTTGAATCTACTACGGGAGACTATGCCAATGTGATAATTCAAACAGACGGCGATGCCAAAACAGATAAAGGTGTAGTTGAATTAGGTATAGATAATGTGGCATTCCGTAATATTACATTATACTCCGGAACTGTATCCGGAAGTGCATACACTTATGCAAAGTGTGTAAACATAAAGAATAATTGTAGTAATATAGAATTCACCGGATGTCGTTTGTATAATGTATACAGCTTCAGTTCGGTAGTAACAGCTCCTACACAGTTCACCAGCTTCTACAATAGCGGATTTACTATGAATAATTTAAGAATGGTGAACAACATCATTATGGGTTCTGCTTGCGGATTCTATTTCTTCGGAAATGGTAGTTCCAATGTTCGTTTTGATAGCAATATGATATTGTATTGCGATATGTACAATGTATATGTTACCAACACAAGTTTCAGCAGTTTCAAAAACAATATAGCAGAACAAAGAGATGCTTCATTTATAGTGCCTATTGCGTTTATCCCTTATTATTTCGATAATGTAAATGGTGATATAGTTGACAATAGAGCTTATGCCGTACATGGTTCGGAAGGTATTCACTTGAGTTCTTTCAATACCAATGGTAGCGGTAAAGTGATTAACAATGAAATCAGAATTACCGGCGGTAAAGGTATTAGCATTGGTGACAATGTACATGCAGAAGTGGTACACAATTCTATTTACATAGATGGCGATACCCTTTCATTCGGTATATTCATGTCAGCATCTACTACCAATTCAACCATAGAACGTAATAATATTATTACCAAAACAAGTACACAAGATTATCCTATTTATATAGCTAACACAAGTGCAGTAAACGGTCTTACAATAGATTATAACAACTATTATAGCAAAACCGGTACTTATGTAGGTTATGTAGGAGGTGCAAAATCTTCTATGTCAGCATTCCAAGCAGCAACAGGACAAGATGCTCATTCTGTTATTGCTATGCCGATGTTCTTGAATGAAAGCAATAGTTTGGAATTGATGGATAGTTTAGGTATTTCTTGTCCTACTTTGTCAAGCGTACCTTATGATATCAAAGGTAACTCTCGTGGTACTACCACCTGTATGGGTGCATATCACGTAATGCAATTGGCAATAGATTTAACCTTGGCAGAAATCACCTCTCCTCAAGATGTGATTACAGCCGGTGACTCTATAGATGTAAAAGTAAAACTTTACAATTCAGGTTCTTCAGCTTTGTCAAGTGCTACTATCAATTGGGAACTTGATGGTGTACAACAAACTCCTTATCAATGGACAGGTTCTTTGAGCCCGAGAGCAACTTCTAACGAAATCACCATAGGCTCATATATAGCTCAAGGTGGTGAATCAGTTATTAAAGTATATGTATCTAATCCTAACAACACCACAGACCAAAATTCTGAAAACGATACTTTGTCAAAAGACATTTACGGATGTGCTCCTATGATGAAAGGAACTTATGTGGTAAGTGCAATGGATGATGAAGATTTTATAAGTTTGGCAAGTGCTATTAAGGCAATGCAAATTTGCGGTATCGATTCTGCAGTTCGTATAGAGATTGCCAGCGATGGTACTAACCAATTCTCCTTTACTGCACCGGTTCCAGGAGCAAGTGCTACCAACACTATCACCATTACCAATCAAGGAAATGCCCAAGATGTAATATATGTAGAAGCTTATATTGGCGATATTGAACATGTAACATTCACCAATATGGGATTTGATGCTACAGGCAACTATCGTTTGATAGACGTGATTGCTCCTTGTGAAGATATAGAATTTAGCGATTGCTTTATGGTAGCTGATACTGCCGATCCTACTACCGGTGTGGCTGCTGTAGCTGCTATCAGTGTTCAAAACGGTAATGGTCCGGTTAAGAACTTCAGAGTATTGCGTAATACCATCATGGGTGGTATCTATAGTTTATACTTCTATGGTTCGGCTACCGATAGCTGTGAAGTAATAATTAAAGATAACACCATGAGTGATTTCTATACTTATGGTATTTACAATTATTACACTAAATCGGAAATAGCAAACAATACTATTATCAAAAATACTTATAAACTAACCAATACAAGTATTTATCCTATATATGGTTATTATTCTAATGTAAACTTAGAGAATAACTATATAGAAATTAATACCAAAGAACTTTCTTACAACTATGGTATTTATACTTATTACACCACACTTAGAGCTGACCATAATACATCGGTTTGCAATGTTAGGGATTTGAATTACTATTATGGTATTTATTCTAATTATGCTCCGTATTCTTATATAAATGGTAACAAGCTCTATATGAACGATACCGCAAGCTATGCTTATGGTATTTATCATTACTA
>DBXT01000029.1:69696-76983 GCA_002309615.1 Bacteroidales bacterium UBA1205 | reverse complement strand
AACCCTTTGGCGGCGGCAGTGATGATTATGCGGATTTCGGTGTAATGGGTGTCGTACCACGGGTTATCTGAAATTCTCAATATCAACGCATTGTCAACTATTGTTTGCCAGTCAAAGGATTTTATGTTTTTTTCAGGATATTTTGATGGTACAGGAGCATGATCCGCCCATTTTTCCGACCAATACCCATACTCAACATTAAACAACATGCCGTTTTTATAGGTTGTTGTGTCAATTTTGCCTTTTTCATCCTTGTATGTGTCAAAAAAGTTTCCATAAATGAGCAGACTGTCTATCCGTGAATTGTTTCGGTAACTCTCCGCGTTTTTTGTGTAACCGTTCAATAACAGCATCCCTTCCAGAACCGTCGGCTTTTTGAAACGGATGGTAATGAATATGGAGTCGTTCTTGTCAGGACGCAACACGCAGGCCGTAGCCGGGTCAAGGTCGCAAAGGTTGCGGACAGGATATTTGCTGTCCGCCCCGCTTACTGTTATGGTGTATGCCGATGGGTCGATGCGGTGGTTAAGAATGCGGTCAAGAGGTTGATGCGGCGGGTTGGGGAGAAAATAGAAAACCCTGAAAGGTTTTGACGCAGCCAAATCAAAATGCCGTGTTTCGTATCGCCACATTTTTCCTTTTTGTTGCAAGGATAGTCCACTGAATCCGTTCTTTAAATCATAAAACTCTTTAGCAAAACTAGTAATCCCCTCTGCAAGATTGATATTTGAAGCATCAAATATAACGGAAAAATAGTCAGCATGGCCGTCACCCCAATAGGCTGCGGGCGTGAAGTCGTATTGAAACGACAATTCGTAAATATGATCAATGAAATTGTTGTTCCGAGGATATGAAGTTCCCTCCTGAACACACTCAACCATGTATCGCACTTCAAGAATGGCGAAACTCTTTGCCGGAATATTCAAATAGGTGTAATACCAGCGACGTGAGATGGGCTGGGTATAGTAATAAATTTCTTCCCTATAAAGTGCATACAGACTGTCAACTATCCGTTTGCTGTAAGTGCCGGCACTATCAGGCTCTATGTCAAGAAAAGCATCGAAAGCATATTCCTTCTTTTTGGGCAAGATAATGCTGTCGTGGGAACACTGCCACGAAAGCAGTTTCCCGTTCATAGTAAAACAAACATTGCGAATATAGTCATCTCGCCAACCTACCTCCTGAACCGACTCGGAAATATCATCGAGAGGTTCCCAACGTGCTTCTCCACTGCCCCAATAGTCAATGGGAAATCCGTATGGCAGTTTGTCGAAATTGCGGTTGGAGCGGTTGTGCAGCAAGTAACGCACCGTCACCTCCATAAAACGGTCTCGTGGCACAAAACTGACCACTTCGTCCACCAGCTGCACCTCAGGCACATGAACGGCCACGGGCGTGGGAGAAAGCGTTATGGCGGAACGCACCGCAACGGGGTCGCCGTTGGCATGAGCGGTCATTGCGACCAGTAGCAGGATACAAAAAATTGGGAGAGTACGTTTCATGTTATCAAAATGTATTTTCATGATTGTCAAAGTTTTAATTGATTTTCTGCCACACTCAAGTCTCAAATGCAACATTGGCTAAACATTATTTTTGCAAAAGTAGTAAAAAAACTTATATAAAATTAAAAATCTTGGTTTTCTCTATTTCTATTTTGAGTTTTTCAATAAAGTTTCTTTAACCTAAAAACAATAAACCACCTCCGTCAAACAAAGGAGTGCTGTCCAATTCCACTATATGGTATCCCAAATTTTTTAACCAACTATTTATTTTTTCTCCATCGTCTATTTTTTTCAAAGAACCGCTAACAAAGACTTGTTTTCCGCATACTCCCATGCAACCTCCTATTAAACCATAGTTTAACCCCGGTAAAACTATCTGTTCAGGATGAACATACAGACAATTTTTGTTCATCTTATCCAATCGGGCAAAAATAAGTTTGTCGGATGTAATAAAATTATCTTCAGGAAAAACCATGGTAGAGCAACGTGTAAACGATTGGTTTACATGTATAAAGATTTTATCTTGCAGGTTTTGCATGATCACAGGGTCGGTATATCGCTTATTGTGAATGACCAAAGAAGAACCCACCGCTACATTATAGGCGGAAATAGTCTCTTTGCTATCCCCTACAAGCGTTTTTCCAAATTGAAAATCAATATTTTTCGATTTCAATTTGTTAATAACATAGCGAGGTGTATTAGGAGCAATTATCGGTTTTTGCCAACCCATACAGCAAAAAAGATCAGGATGTCCTACGAGAGCCGGAAATTTGATAAACTGCTGTGCATCAAAAGCAAGCGGTTCTCCATAATCGCTTAAAGTTTTTACCGCCTTATCGGACAATCTAAAATCGTGAAGAATTATCATTTTTCTTCTATTTGGTAGTCAAAATCAAAATTTTCTTTTTGCTCGTCCGTCACAAACTGTACTTCTGCAAACCTCGTTTTCAGCAATTTTTTATTTTCTGCTTTATAGCCGATAATGCTGTTGACGGCTTGCGGAGAAACCCGAACAAGAAGTTTTCCTTGCTTGTTTTCAGGTATTTTCAACAATTTTTCCTTCCATATTTTTGTCAAGACCAATTCTTTGAAAGAAACATGAAAAGGTCCGTCCAACAAGTCTTGTCTGCTGATCAACCCTTCGCTTGGATGCAAGCCTACACGCAGTACTTGCACTCTGTTGTTGATAAACAACAGATATATTTTAGCACACCAATCTACTGCCTCCTGCAAAGAAAGGGCTTTGTATTTTCCTTCTTTCCACCAAGCGGCCAAGGCGGTGTCTTTAATTACCAAAGTGGGATAAATTCTTGTATTGTCAGCTTTTAAATCAATGATTTTTTGTGCTGTAAACATACTTTTTCCCAAGGTGTCATAGGGCAAGCCTATCATCATTTGCAGTCCCAAATCAAAACCAAAACTTTTGATTAAAGCAGATGCCTTTTCCACATCGGCTATAGTATGCCTTCTGCCGGATAGTTTTAAAACGGTTTCATCCAAAGATTGTGCACCTAATTCTATGGTTTTTACACCATATTTTTTCAAATTTTCCAAAATGGATTCTGAAATATAGTCGGGACGTGTGGAGAGTTGTATTTTTTCCGCCTTGCCATTTTTCACATAATATTCCGCTACAGAAAGATACTGATTTTGCTCTTCAATGCTCATGCCGGTAAAACTGCCACCGAAAAAAGCAATCGTTGTATGTTTGTCGGAAGGGATGGTTTTGAGATAGGTTTCTATAATCTGTTTGGTTTCTTCTGCTGTCGGAGCTGCCAAACGATTGGCAATTTTATATTGATTGCAATATATACAACGAAAAGGACAAGCTTTTTCTGTAATAAAAATGGGGATGGTGTAATAATTTTTCATGTGTAATTATTAACAATTTACTATTACATAAAATTGTTTTTTAATTATTTAACACTTCCAATGCCTTTTTGATAACATCGTCATCCTGGTGGATGAGCGGATAGTAGGCATCATCGCCGAAAACTATCTTTCCTATGTAGGCCTTGGTCCATTTTTTCAAAGATTGCTTCGACATATCTTTCATAGGCTGTTTGATAGACTGTTCTTCGCCTTTTTTCACTATTTCATTCACCATAGCCTCACTGACTTCAAAATTTGCCAAGAAATCGTTGGTGTTTTTATATTTATTTTTCAATATATTACGATTTTTATGACCATATTGAAGGGCATACTGATACACCACACCGCTATTAGCTAACAGATTGAAATAGACAATATCTTTTGAAGTTTTTATAGGAACTATAATATCCGGTGTAATTCCGCCTCCGCCATACAACACTTTTCCTGATCGTGTAACATATTTTACAGTATCTTTTGGTTGGCTGAGTGTATCTTGCATTTCTCCCGTTTCGTACCGTTGGATGGCATTCATATAATACTCTTCCCCCTCACCATATTTAAACGGACGTTGAATACAGCGACCTAAAGGGGTATAGTAGCGTGCCACCGTCAACATTATTTCTGAACCATCCGACAATTGGTATTGTGTCTGTACCAAGCCTTTACCGAAAGAAGTTCTGCCGATAATAATGCCCCTGTCGTTATCTTGAATAGCACCCGACACTACCTCACTGGCAGAAGCCGAATTCTCATCTATCAGTATCACTACTTTTTGATTTTTTTTCGAATACAAACCGCGGGAAGAGGCTTTGTAAACTTGCTTGGGAAAGTGTAGTCCTTGTGCATAAACTATCATTTCACCTTTGGGGAGCATTTCATCACATATAGCGACTGCCGCACCTAAAAAACCTCCGGGATTGCCTCGCAAGTCTATTATCAATTTGTCTACTTGCTGATTATAAACCATATTTGATAGAATTTTTTCAAATTCTTCGGCAGTTGTCATATTAAAATTGTCTATACTGATATAGCCGGTTTTGGGGGCAATAATATAGGAATAATCAATACTATTAATAGGAATGGCATCTCTTTTAATAGTAAATGTTAGAGGAGTTTTTACATCGGAACGAATTAGTTCTATGTTTACTTTTGTGCCTTTTTTGCCTCTGATTTTCTTGATAATTTCACTATTTTGGATATGGACTCCGGCAATAGTGTCTCCATCAACTACTGTTATTTTATCTCCCGGCAAAAGACCCACCTTTTCCGATGGACCGCCGGCAATAACACTTGCCACTGTCAAAGTGTCGTTCAACATATTGAATTGAATGCCGATGCCTTCAAATTCTCCTGACATAGATGTAGTAAAATCTTGCGTTTCCTGCTTGGTCATGTAGGACGAATGCGGATCAAGTCCTGCCAAAATATTTCTTACCACTTCGTCAATGTAGGTTGCCTGCTCAATGGTGTCAAAATAATGCTCTTCTATTAATTTATATACCTCGGCAATTTTGCTGTCGGAAGCATGACCGGCAACCTGTTTGGATGGCTTATCGATTTTATATCCTAACATAAAACCTATTGCCAAAGCAATTGCCAAAATAATAGGAAGTTGGATATGATTGACCTTGCTACTCATTTTGTAAGTTCTGCCTACTGATTAGAAAACTATTGGGGAAATGTACAAAATCATCGCTATATTGCAAGGCTAATTTATTGTCTGCCAATACTAAACAAATTTTTCCATCTTCTTCCACCAAATCTATTTCATTGACATCAATTCCATAAATAACCAGTTTGTCCTTACTGAGCCGATATCCGACAAAATTCATAGGACTTTCCCATTGCTCAACATGGATATCTTTGCTGCCGAGTGTCGTGCTATCGGTTATCTGAACGGCAATAACTATCTCGGCAATCTTTTTATCTGTTTGTATTTCATCTATAAATGTTTCCGATTCTTCTAATTCTGTATCGATAGAATCTTGAACTGCCGGAGAGATCGTTTTGTCGATATTTTTACGACTATTCTCTGTGATAAAGACTGTATCGGTAGCATTTTTCTCAGGAAACAACTGATTGATTTTTTCAAATTGTACTTGAGTAAAATACTTTATCACACCAAAATAACCAACAAGCACCGAAAGTGTAACTCCCAGCAAAAAGCCAATTAATATGGCTATCAGTTGTTGTTTTTTCTTATGTGTTATCATTAACGAATTTCTATCTGGCAAGGCATCATGGCTTGTACGCCTTTCCTATTTAGAATATCTTCTATTTGCACCATATAAGTGTAAGTTTCCTTAAGCGGAGATTGCTGCAACATAGACGTAAAACCTCTATCTGACAACATGTCATTAATTTGTTCCCAAGCATCTTTCGTTCTCGGGAAATAGTCCACTTTATAACTTTTTATATTTGCCAATTGGGCTGCTTTTGCAATAGCAACATCCAAACCTCCTAAAGTATCTACCAAATGCAATCTGAGTGCATCTGTGCCGGACCAAACTCTACCTTGACCTATAGAATCTACATATTGTGTTGTCAATCCACGACCTTCTGCCACTCTGGTGGTGAAAGTTTTGTAAACTTGATTGACAGAACGTTGTATGGCGGCTCTTTCTTCGTTATCCAAAGGGGTGAAAATACTCATGGCAGCATGCGGATTGGTGGTTACTTGGTCAACTTCTATACCGACTTTGTCTTCCATGAATTTTTTGATATTCGGTATCATTCCAAAAACACCTATAGAACCGGTAATTGTATTTGATTCTGCAACAATACTATTGGCAGCACATGCAATATAATATCCGCCCGAAGCTGCTACATCGCTCATAGAAACAACTATCGGTTTTTCTTGTTTCAATTTGACAACTTCTCTCCAAATTTTTTCAGACATCAAAGCAGAGCCTCCTCCTGAATTGATACGGAAAACAACTGCTTTTACATTTTTGTCTTCACGCAACTTTTTCAATTCGTCCATCATATTGCTACCAATGGAAGTATTACTGCCTTCATCATCGTTGATATTGCCGATAGCATACAACACTGCAATTTTTTTGTTAGATGAATTTTTGTTTACCACCACAGACTCATATTGAGAAGCAGATACATATTTCAATTTACTTTTTGCTCCTTGCCCTACGGCAGCTCGCAAGCAATCTTCGTATTGATCGATATAAACCAAAGTATCTACATACCCTTTTGCTAAAGCAGCATTGACATCTCCCAAAATAGTCAAATGATCGCAATCTTGATTGATGGTTTCTACGGCAATATTTCTGCTAAGAGATATTTGTTTGAGAATGGTATTCCAAACAGAATTGAGCAAAGTGGTATATTGTTCACGATTGGCATCACTCATTTTGTCTAAAATAAATGGTTCTACCGCACTTTTGTAAGTTCCTACTTTGACAATTTGCATGTCAATATTCATTTTGTCCAACAATTTCTTGAAGAACATCACTTGCGTTGACAAACCATACAATGACACTTCTCCGTGAGGATTTACACAAACTTTGTCGGCAACCGATGCCAAATAATATGCCCCTTGCGAATAGTTATCGCTATAGCTATAAATAAATTTGCCCGATTTTTTGAAATCCGACAAGGCATTTCTCAATTCTTCCAAAGTGGAAAAACTGGCTGACAAAGCTTCTATTTGCAATGATATACCTTTTATATTATTATCTTCTTTTGCTTTTTTGATATCGTTGAGCATCACTTGTAAATCAGCTGTTTCTGCTTCGCTATTCATATTAAAAGCAAAAATATCATTTGCATTTCTCTCGTTGATAGTTCCATTGAATTTAAGTTCCAAAATAGTATTAGGACTAACTTTTGTAGGACCATCACCCTTGCTAAAAGAAGCTACACTGCCCACTAAAAAGATTATGAAAACTAAAAACATTAA
>DBXT01000029.1:54791-69627 GCA_002309615.1 Bacteroidales bacterium UBA1205 | reverse complement strand
TTTTTTATAACTGCTAACCGATTATTTTCTCATTTCTCGCTGGTTGCCGATATTGATATTCAACCGCAAGGTGATAACATGATGATTCATTGCTGTCCATGGATAAAGGACATTGTCCGGATAATATTCTCCTTGATATTTTGGATCGAAATTATAGAACGTTCGAATGTTGAAACCATAAGTGATAGAACCCGACACACGATGTACCTCTGCCGACCGTTTGGAATATTTGAACGGAAACATCAAGCCGATTTCCGGACGAATATAAAAATTAGCGTATGGTTCCAATTTAGGCTTATTGGTGCCGGCATCGCTTCTTGTAGCATAGGCAAAATGCAATGCAATACCATAAATAAACGGGTTCATATCCCAGGAACCAATAAAACTACAATGAAAGGTTCCCATAAGATTATGAACAAGATAATTGCCTGAAGTTCCAAATCCGATTTGGTAAGTAACACTTTGTTGCATCACCCTATTGCCTACACCATAATATTGGGTGGCAGAATATCCTAAACCAAAACACGGCAAAAATTCCATTTGAGAAGTTTTTGCAGAAAGATTTCCCAAAGCCTGAATGGTAATACCATGACGAATGGTCGCCTGACTTTTGCCTATACTGGAAAAATTGTTGTGTTTTTTGTTTCTATTGGTCTGCCCGTACAAATCGTTGGTGGACACTTGCACACCTATTATTCCTATCACCAACAATGCAATACTTATCAGTTTTTTCATATCTATTTGAAAATGACTATTCTTTTTCATATTGTTAATTCTTTAAGTCTCTTATTATCAAACTATTCGCCCAATAAAGCGAGAAATTTATTAATGTTGCAAATTTACAAAAAAATTTACTACTTTTCTTATTTTGTTATTTTTTTTATTTTTCCTAAAAAAATTTATACTTTTGCAAATTGATTTTGCTTTTCAATGAAGAAAATAATTGTTGTTTTAATTTTTCTAATTAATCTGGTTGCCTGTCAAAAAGGCCTCCACAAAGATTTTGTTTACATCAATGACAACGTATTCAAAATCAATGGAGAACAATATTTTCCGGTAATGATTAACTATGTGGTTGACCTAAGAGTTATCGATAGCATACTTTATGTGGTTCCTGACCTTTCTTATGACAGCATCACTAAGCATGAAAGCAATACGGAAGAAGAAATTTTACAACAATTTCGTGCTCATTTTCAAATTATTAAAGAAATGGGATTTAATTCTATCCGCTTATGTTTCACTAAACTATACAAAGTGACCAATGGTTATTATTCTGCCAACAATCAAACTTATTCCACCTTGGAGCATTATGAAGATATTTTTGCTTCGTTGCAAAAAGTAACAGATATTGCAAAAGAATACAATTTGCGAATTCTGCTTCTGACTCCTGCCCCTATGGACGATACGTTGGAAAATTATACCTGCCAATTATTCAACTATTTTAGAAACGAACCTTTTATTTTCGCTTATGACTTATTCAATGAACCGCTGTACTTTGATTCAACGGACTTTCGAGACAAAACGGAAGTTGTTCGTATTGTGAAAAAATGGAAAAAAATGATGAATAAATATGCTCCCCGACAACTACTCACCATCGGATTTGCAGAACCGATAGAAGTTTTTCGTTGGGATGCCTCCATTTTGCCCATAGATTTTGTAGAAATTCATACTTACAAGGTTTTACGGACAAAAGCGGAAATTTATTGGTATCACAAATATATCAACAAACCTTTTATGATAGGTGAAACAGCCTTGCCGGCTGACAATAAAGTTATTAGCTATCGCGATCAACGCAATTTTATGAGAGAAATTTTTCAATATGCCCGGGATTGTGGGGCTATTGGCTTTGGTTGGTGGGAATATCAAGAACGTTGGTGGAAAGATGACGATGATGATGAAAATAGCCTACAACATCGTTTCTCTGCCTTAATAAATCATGAAGGCATCACTTATACTTCAGACAGCCAATATCATATTTATGGCACCATAAAACCTGCCGCTCTTGAAATTCAGCATTTTGCCGACTATCAACCACAAATGCCTCAAATGCCAATGAATTTTTACAATGTTGTCGGCTTTTCTAATATCTGTATTGAAGGAGTTGTTTATGACAATAAAAAGCAAAAACCTATTGAAGGTGCTGTTATTCGCGGTTGGAACAACGATTGGAGCATTGGCATGAACACTTATACCGACCCTGACGGCAAATTTACGTTATATTGCAATCAACCTTGCACACATTTCTTTATTTCCGCTCCCGGGAGAGAATTAAAACGAATCCACCTTCAATTAGATTACAGACAAGTTGTTGATGGTCAATACGATATCAATCATCTGCCCGATGCAGACTTGGATTCTGACGAAACTCTATACCAACGATATTTGTCTCCTGACGACAGCATTTCTGTTTTCAATTGGGATAAAAAACTATTCCACAAAAAAATATTTATAGGAAATTTAGACACCATCTATTTAAAAAAATTGAAATGATAAATTCAGCAAAAAGTAGTATTTTTGCAAAATAAAAATTTTTGATATGCACCAGTTTGATGAAAATAGTTCCAAGGTATATTACAATATTGGCGAAGTGGCTAAAATATTTAATGTAAATACCTCTTTATTAAGGTTTTGGGAAAAAGAATTTCCTCAACTAAAACCTTTTAAAAACACTAAAAAGACTCGCTACTATACCAAAGAAGACATTCAATTGATTGAAAACATTTACTTTTTAGTTAAAGAAAAAGGCTACACGATTGAAGGTGCTAAGCAAAAATTAACAGCCGACAAAAAAATTGTAGAACGAAATTCACAAATTTGCAATTCTTTACAAGACATAAAACACTTTTTGCTACAATTAAAACAACAATTAGACTAAATGAACCGCATTGCTGACTATCTAAACAATAAATACATTCTTTTGTTAGGATTTGGTCGTGAAGGACAATCCAGTTATCACTTTATTAGAAAATACCTAAAAAACAATCCTATCTGCATTGCAGATAAAAATATTCATTTGGATAAATCTTCTTTTGCAGACGAACATTTGGATTTTGTTTTAGGAGACAACTATTTAGATAATATCAATGATTTTGATATAGTATTAAAATCTCCCGGTATTAGTTTGAAAGATAGAATTTTGTCTATCGACAGCAATAAAATTTCTTCACAAACTGACTTATTTTTACAAGCATATAGCTCACAATGTATTGGCGTTACAGGCACCAAAGGAAAAAGTACAACTTCTACACTTATCTTTCACATTTTATCCCAATTAGACAACAATGTCGTATTCGGAGGAAATATCGGCATTCCTCTATTTGAATTGATTGACAAGATAGACCCCACTACCAAAATAGTATTGGAATTGTCCTCCCACCAATTAGAATTTATTCACAAAGCACCGAAAATCAGTTTATTGTTGAATCTTTTTGAAGAACATCTTGACCACTACAATTCTTATTTAGACTATCAAAAAGCCAAATTTAACATTGCCAAATATCAATCTAAAGACGATTTCTTTATTTGCAACGGACAAGATGAGAATATCGATAACCTATTGAAAACCATTCCTATCGATTCAAAAATTCTAAAATTTGGCAAAGGGAGAACTTCCAATTTGTATTCATTTGTTGACCAACAGCAGATTTTTCTTAACAACAATGGGCAAGATATACTGATAAAACGCATTGATGAGCAATTCCCACTGAAAGGAGAACACAATTTTATGAATGTTGCAGCTGCCGTTGCCGCTATCAGCTGCCTTCACGATATTGATTTAAAACAAATTTCCGCACAATTAGATAGTTTTCACCCTTTAAAACATCGGCTGGAACCATTAGGTATTTTTGATGAAATTATTTTCTACAATGACAGCATTTCCACCATTCCCCAAGCTAGCATTGCTGCTGTGGAAGCCCTAAAAAATGTTGATACACTCATACTTGGAGGAATGGATAGAGGCATCAATTATCAACCTTTGGCCGATTACTTTACACATGGAAAGGTACAACATTTTATCTTTGTAGGACAAGCCGGCAAAAGAATGATGCAATTGTTTGAAAACAAGGGTATTAAAGAACTATTTTTTTGCGATACCTATCCGGAAATTGTTGCTTTGGCAAAAAAAATCACGCAAAAAGGAAAAATTTGCCTTTTATCTCCCGCCGCTCCCAGCTACGATATGTTTAAAAATTTCGAAGCACGCGGAGACTTTTTCCGAACATTAGTGGAAAACAAGCAACTATAGCTTTTCCGCCAGAATATCTATATCCCGAATTTGTATTTTTTGTTTTTTATAGCCGAATTTTGTGGCGGCTATCATTGATTTAGCAACATTCTCCATGGTGTTGCCCATACAGAAAAAACGTGCTATTTTATAAGTAGAATTAGTCGCCTTTATCATATTCGGACGATTGATTTGCCCTTCCAAAGGTTTCATCAAGCCTGCCCGATAACCGAAAGTTTGCTTAAAACCCATTTTTGACAAAGCTTGCTCGGTACTGCGTTTTACTTTTGCCCATGCTAATGGCAAATCGGTACCTGCTCCACTCATAAAAATTATAGTCATATTTTCTTTAGGTTTCACCACCTGGGCCAAATGCAACGGCACATCGTGACAATTGATTTTATATTGTTCTTGCGACATGCCTACACTACTGCTGCCTGCACAATAAAATACTGCATCGTAGCCCTGTAATTTTTCATCTCCCAACTGCAATTGCATGAAATCAGGCACAATATATTCTTCCAATTTAACATCTTTTCTTCCCGTAGAACGGCGACTGAGGCTTAACACTTTTTCAACATTTTCGTTTTCCAAGCATGCCAACAAAACACCTTCTCCTACATAACCTGTAGCCCCTGTTAGTATTATTTTCATTTTATATTTTTATTTTTTCCCAATAATGGCAAAATTTCTTTTTCAAAAATTTTGCGTTCTATAATTCTATAATGAGGATGATATGTTTGATTGAACAAATCACTATGGTGTACTACCGACTGCCCGCTTTGAAGCATTTGTTGCAAATTTTTTCTGTCCTGCTCATAATTTGGCAAATGAAGATTCATTTTTGCTATAACTGCATCTATTTTTCGCCATTCCTTTTGCCATGCTTTCAACGACACCGGCCGAAAATGCCGGACACTTGCTATAAAAGCCTTTACATAAACATCTTCGGGAATATTTACATGTATACCCACCCTATAGAAATTGTGTTGATAGCCAATTGCAACAATATGTGTATCAGGCTCGGCCACTGCTTGTCGGGCTTCTATTTGAATATATCTTCTACAAGAATTAGTATCCGTCAATAGATGTCCCGGACCAAATTTGTCTTGGAAAAAATTTTTGTAAATATCTTGCAATGTAGAAGCAGGATATTGTGCCAACTGCTGTTGCACTGTTTTTTGAATAACAACTTTAGACTGGGCACAAACCGACAACCAACTTCCCGACAAAGTCAGTAGAAATATAACAACAATATGATTGTAAAAAATTTTTAAACTCATAAATTTTCTTCAAATAATTTTTTGTAAAAATTAGCCTTTTGTTCTAATTTCATCGGATAAGCACGAGAAGATGACGGCATGCGATAAAGTCGCATAGACCTATTAAGAAGTACAAATTCGCTACTTTCACCTATTATCGGCATGGCAATTCCTAACATTCGACAAAGCGTATCAGCAGATTTCTGCCCTGTGGCAACAACTTGTTTACAATGTGGTAATTGTAACAAAACTTGCTGCAAATCCAAAGGTTCTACCACTTGTAAAAAAGCATCTGAAGCATTGCCTTTCATTCTAATAACAGAACGAGCTGTATCTCCCATGGCAATACCTTTTGAAAGCAAAAAAGTAACAATTTTTTCTTTGTCAAAAGCAGTTTTATCCGGCAAGAGAAAGTAATTTTTGTCAGCAAAAAACAATAAACCAAATATTCTCCACATGTCATTTTGCAAGTTAGGATAGTAAAATTCCATCGACCAGCGTTTGCGAGGAGGAGGAAAACTTCCTAACAATAGCCATTTGGCATTGGTCGGCAAAAATAAAGAAAACGGATGCTTTTCTATTGAAGACATTGAAGAACAAAAATTTGACTACATTTCTGTAAATGGTGTATCTATGGTTATCATGGGTTGATAGCCCGGAAAAGCTTCTTTGAACATTTCTTCCGCTTGGTGTAGTATGGACATTCGATCACAATCGTAATCTAATAGCAAATCACAAAATACCACTTTCAAATTATCATCTACATTGATTCCATGAAAACCAAGACAATGTTGAGTTTGTTGTTGAATATTTTTTGCTACTTGTATTGCTTTTTGTGAACTTACTGAATGTTCGTCTATAGAATAAAGTCCAAAAACTACATATGTTTTTGTTGCCTGATAGATTTGTATTTGCAATTGATGCAAGATAGGATATACTTCACTGATGGTTTTGTCGTGATCAATTTCCAAATTGACACTTCCTATATGACGTTCCGGACCATAATTGTGAAGAATCATATCATGAGCGCCTATTACCATATTATTACTTTTTATCATTGAATAGATTTCATCGGCTAATTCCTTGTCGGTTTGTTCTCCTAAAAGTTTACTGATAGTATCTTTCAAAACTTCTGCACCGGTTTTTATAATAAAAATAGATATCAATGCACCTGCCCAAGCATCTATTGAAACATCAAACCAAAGAAATACTAATGCCGATACAATAGTAACAGCCGATATAATAGCATCGTTCAAGGCATCTGCTCCGGAAGCTATCAATGCACCGGAATCTACTTTTTTACCGGTAGCTTTGGTGTATAAACCCAATATTATCTTTGCCGCCATTGTAATAGCCAATATTAACACTGTAAGATAAGAAAAACTTATTTTTTCCGGATGAATAATGCCTTTTACTGACGAAATAGCCATTTCCAATCCTGTCACTAACACAATGACACCAATTACCATACTAGTAAGATATTCTATTCTTCCGTACCCGAAAGGATGTTTGCGATCCGGTTGCCGTTGTGATAGTTTAGTACCGACTATGGTTATAATTGAAGAAGAAGAATCGGCTATATTGTTCACCGCATCGCTGATAATGGCAATGGAATTTGACAACATGCCGACCAAAATTTTTACTCCTGCCAACAATAAATTGGTAACTATACCAATAATTGATACTTTAATTATCTGTTTTTCTCTTGATTGTGCCATTTTTAAATTTTATTATAAAACAAAAATGTTAATTTTTCACTATGTTAAAGGGTCATAACCACTGCCTCCACCGGGGTGACAAGAAAGTATTCTTTTCAAAGCTTTCCAACCTCCTTTGATAGGACCATATTTTTCTATTGCTTGTATAGCATATACCGAACAAGTGGGAGTATAGCGGCATGTAGAAGGAAACAAAGGAGAAATGCACAACTGATAGAAGCGTATCAAAAGCAACATTATCTTTTTTAAAAACAATGATAAATATTTTATCAACTTCATATTCAGTTATTTTATAATATAAATTGTTAATAACTTACTCCTTATTTTCCGATGATTGGGAAATTTGATCATTGGAAGTTTTTTCTCCGCTTTCTTCAACATCTTTGTTCTTATAAACAGAACGGCGGATTTTGTGAGTAGCTGTTTTTTCAAAATCTTTTACAATTTCTACATTCTGCACTTTGGAACTTTTATTTACTCTCTTATTGACAAAAGAAAGCACACTTTCTTTTATGTCTTCCACTTTTTTCAAAAATTCATCTTCTCCTTCTTGGTTCCAATTCAGTATATTTTCGTCAATGTGTACCAATGCTACCAATTTACCGTCTTTTTCCATCACTAACGATTCAGCAATACCACTCATATTGTTGATAACATCTTCTATTTCTTCCGGATAGATATTCTCTCCTGATGCACCTAAAATTACATTACTTTTTCGTCCGATAATTGAATATTTCCCATTTTCGTCCACAATGGCCAAGTCGTTGGTTTTAAACCAACCGTCTTCCGTAAAAACTTCTCTTGTTCTTGCGGCATCTTTATAATACCCCAACATAACATTAGGACCCTTACACACCAATTCACCTTCACCGGTGGCAGGATTGACATTAATTAATTTCACTGTTACTCTATGCACTGCAGGTCCGGTAAAACCTATTTTTCTAGTTTTCTTTTCGCAACCGCATATCAATGGAGCAGTTTCTGTCAAACCATAACCGATAGCGTATGGAAATTTTGCTTTATAAAGAAATTCTTCCACTGTCGGATTCAATTTGGAGCCGCCTACACCGAAAAATACCAATCTTCCACCAAACATTTTTCTTAGTTTAGCTCCTATTAAACTATACAACAACTTAGGCATATGTTTTTGCAACCATGTCAAAACTTTACTTCTGGCAATAGTTGGCAGGATGCTGCCTTTGTAAATTTTTTCCATAATCAAAGGCACCGACAAAATAATAGTCGGTCTAATATCCTGCATCATTTTTAATAAAATAGTCGGTGTAGGTGGTTTTTTCATATACACCACGCAAGCTCCCACTGAAAACGGATACAACATGCCTATACTTAATTCATAAGTATGTGCCATGGGCAAAATGGATAACCACACATCCCTATGATTGGCCTTATGGGCAAAATATGATGAAAAAATGTTTGCACAAAAGTTTCTATGACTCAACATCACTCCTTTGGCTTTTCCTGTGGTTCCCGAAGTATATATCAAGCAAGCAATATCATCTGGAAGAGGATCCAAAGTTCTTCCATCACAAGTAAATGCATCATTATCACGCTTAATAATCTCCAAAGTCTCCACATTGAATACCAAAGTCATCTTGTTTAGACATTCCTCACTAATTTTTGGCAACATTCGCTGTGAAACAAACAAGACCTTTGTTTCAGAATGATTTAAAATATTGGTGATTTCATTAGTGGAAGAATCCGGCAATATGGGAACAAATATTCGTCCAAATGTCACTGTTGAAAACATGGCGATAGACCAATTGGGCATATTTTGTGACACAATTGCCACTTTATCTCCTCCTCCAATGCCATATCTACATAACAATTGCGAAATTTCATAACATTTTTCTCTAAACGTACCATAAGTATATACTTGATCGCTATCGGGCATCTTTGATACCAAGTTATCTTTGTATACCGTTGTAGAGTATTCAAATAGACGTGCTAAAGTTGTAATATAACTTTCTCTATATTTAATTGATTTTTGAAATATTGCCATTCTTTTTTAATGCGTTAAATAATTTTCATTATGTTTTCCCACCAGATGCATTTGTTCATAGATAGCTTGTATTTTTTCCATATCAGCTTTTGTATCATCGCTGAGTTCAAATTTTTCACCTCTTCCTATTCTTTTGGTTCCCCAGTCAAAATATCCTAAATAAACTGTCGCGCCGGTATGTTTTGCAATAGTGTGGAAGCCTGTTTTCCATTTTCTGATAGGTTTTCTAGTTCCTTCTGGACTCAATGCCAAATGAACTCTATCATTATTATTAAATTCGTCTATCACACTTCGAACCATTGTGGCAGCATTTTTTCTATCTACAGGAATGGCTCCCATTTTTTTCAATAAAAAACCCAATGGTCCTTTGAACATTTCTTTTTTCATCAAAACATTTGCTTTGCCGCCAACTCCGGTATAATAAAGATAAGAAATCAAAAAATCCCAGTTGGAAGTATGTGGAACGCCTAATATAATAACCTTATCTTCCTCACAAGGCTTATCTACTGCCGTCCAACCTAATACATGCAACAACCATAAACAAAATTTAGCCCACATAATATTATTTTTCTTTTATTTTATTCAACAAATATCTCAAAGTGATTTTTACATGAGAACACAATGTTGACCACAGACCATAATGTTCTATCATTACCTTCAATCGTTCCCGATTGGCCAAAAACTGATTGTTTGCCGAAAATCCATTTTCTAAATAACGCGACAAAATTTGTCTTGTATTAACAATGTTGTGAGCTTTTTCCAATGCTGACAATACCCACAAATAGTCGGCTGCTACCTTTAACTGCAAATTGTAGTTATCGGCAATAGTTTTTTTTACCAAAATGGATTGATGACAAACCATCAAACCCATTTTCAAACTATCTTTATTCAATTTGTCCGGGGCTGTTTTTTTTCTCATTCCCAATATGTTGTCATTTTCGTCTATCAATTGTGTCTGACCATAGAAAATATCTGCTGTCGGATTGTCGGCATACAAGTTGACAATATTTTCCACCGTATTGTCAGCATAAATTTTGTCGCCACTATTGATAAACCACACAAACTGACCTTTTGCCATTTGCAAACCCTTGTTCATAGCATCGTATAAACCCTTATCGGTTTCGCTAATCAATTTGCTGACTACATCTTGATACCGTTGAATGATAGACAATGTATTATCTTTGGAATCTCCATCGATGATTATATATTCAAAATCTTTACAAGTTTGATTTTGAATACTTTTCAGTGTTCCTTCTATGTATTTTTCGCTGTTATAAACTACTGTTATAATACTGATAAGAGGAGTGTTCATTGATTTAAAAATTCTACTATTGTATTATATGTTTTCTGCGTAGCCTCTTCTAAATTATCGTTAGTAATTACTTTGTCAAATTGTTTGGCAAAACCCATTTCATATTCTGCTCTATCCAAACGCAGTGCCAACGATTCCGGGGTTTCGGTGCCTCTTTTGTTAAGTCTATTACGCAATTCTTGTAAAGATGGCGGCATCAGAAATATTGCCAATGAATTATTTGGAAATTTTTGTTTGATGTTCATTCCGCCGATTGCATCTACATCGAAAATAACATGTTTGCCTTTTTGCCAAATTCTGTCCAATTCGGTTTTTAAGGTGCCATAAAATTGATTTTCATAAACTTCTACCCATTCCAAAAATTCTTCTTTGTCAATTTTTTCTTTAAAAATTTCCGGAGTATAAAAGTAATAGTCAACGCCATGTTGCTCACCTTGTCGCATTTTGCGACTAGTAGCGGAGATTGAAAATTCCAATGGCAAGCCCATACTCAACAATCGCTTTACTATTGTTGTTTTTCCTGTGCCGGACGGGGCTGAAAAAATTATCAATTTGCCATTCATTATTATCTTCTTTGTACCCGAAACAAGATTTGAACTTGCACAACCAATTGGTTACTACACCCTGAATGTAGCGCGTCTACCAATTCCGCCATTCGGGCAAATTTCATTTTGCAAAGATAACACTTTTTTTTCTAATCATTATTTATATCTTTATCAACCGATTTTTGTTGAAATTTATGCAAAATGATGACATTTTAGTTCTACTTTTTTGTCTCTTTTTTTGTTTTTTCTGCCATTTTTTTTCGTTTTTGACATTTTGGCTGAGTTGTAATTAACTGATTGATTGATTTTTATAATTGATTTTAAATCCTTGTAACAAAATTTTGTTTTCTTTGCTTTTGTTTGATAAAAAAATGATACTTTTGCATTCCTAAAAAATAAAAAAGATTTAAAGCAATGGCAAAGAAAAATAAAGAAGCAAGACAGCAAGTGATACTTGAATGCACAGAACAAAAAGCAAGCGGAGTTCCTGGCATGTCAAGATATATTACTACTAAAAATCGTAAAAACACTCCAGATAGATTGGAATTGAAAAAATACAATCCATTTTTGAAAAAAGTTACAGTTCACAAAGAAATAAAATAATTGACATATGGCAAAGAAAGTTGTTGCAACATTAAAGAAATCTTCCGGTAAAGATTTTGCAAAAGTTATACGTATGGAACGTTCTGCAAAAACAGGTGCCTACACCTTCAAAGAAACTATTGTTCCTACCGATCAAGTAAAAGAATTTTTAGCAAACTAATTTTTGCTTAAAAATTTATTGCCGTTGTAAATATACGGGAAAAAAAAGGGCTGAAGCCCTATTTTTTTTATACACTATTTGATGAAAAGATTATTTATCGCTATCAGTTTTCATCCCGACGAGCAAATTATCAATTTGATATCTCGTTTACGCTCGTCTATGTCAAAATTGGACAAAGTAAATTGGGTGAATGCTAATCTTTTTCATCTCACTTTGAAATTTATTGGCAATTTTAAAGAAGACAACTTGCCGCAACTTATAGAAAAAATTCGTTTTTGCACCACTCCCGTTTCCCCATTCCAATTTGAATTGGACCAAATCAAGGCTTTTGGCAGCCAGTATCATCCTCGTGTAATCATTCTTTCTACCAAAGAAAACACCAACTTGCAACATTTACATTCCTTATTGGAACAACAATTACGATTATTAGGCATTAAAAAAGATGTAGGCAACTTTGTACCTCACCTTACCTTAGCCCGTATTCATCAAATAGATGACAGAAAAATGTTTTGGGATGCCATTCATCGTAACCAACTATCCCAACCTATTCCTGTTCAAGTGAATGAAATTGTACTCTACGAAAGCATACTTACCAAAGGCTATCAACCTCAATACATTGCTTTACAGAAGTTTCCATTAATAAAATAATTTCCTTTTTCTAAAAATTTATTTTTTCTGCTTTCATCTCACAACTTTTTTATATTTTTGCATATCAATTTTTACTGAATAGATATGAAAAAATTAGTTGTCCTTACAGGTGCAGGTATCAGCGCAGAAAGCGGCATTAGCACATTTAGAGATTCCAATGGTTTATGGGAACAATATAGAGTGGAAGATGTTGCCACTCCGGAAGGTTGGAGAAAAAATCCTCAATTGGTTACCCAATTTTATAACGAAAGAAGAAAACAATTGTTGACTTCACAACCCAACTATGGTCACATCGGTTTAGCAGAATTAGAAGAATTTTTTGATGTAACTATCATTACACAAAATGTTGACAATCTGCATGAAAGAGCTGGTAGCAAAAAAATTATCCACCTCCACGGAGAATTGACAAAAGTCCGTTCTGAAAGAAACGAAAACCTTGTCTATCAACTCTCACCGGAACAATACGAAGTTCATATAGGCGACAAGGCAGAAGATGGTGCCCAACTTCGTCCACATATTGTTTGGTTCAACGAAGCCGTTCCTATGATTGAACCTGCTATAGAAGATTGCCAAAAAGCAGATATATTTGTCATTGTCGGCACTTCTATGGTTGTATATCCTGCAGCAGGTCTTATTCATTACACCCGACCGGGCACTCCCATCTTTCTTATTGATCCTAAAGAAGTAAATGTACAACACAACCATGTTACTGTTATTCAAGATGTGGCATCTAGTGGAATGAAAAAATTGGTACAAATATTAAAAGAAAATTATCTATAATTTATCGATTATGAGTTTATTAATAAAAAATATAAAAGAACTTATACAAGTAGAGACAACTCCTACTGCTTACAAGGCAGGAGCACAAATGCGTGATTTATCCACCATTAAGAATGCTTGGCTACTAATAGAAGGCAACAAAATAAAAGATTTCGGAGAAATGAAAAATCTGCAAACATCTGCAGATGAAATTATTGATGCAGAAGAATGTATGGTATTTCCGTCTTTTTGCGATTCTCACACACATATTGTCTATTATGGCAGTCGGGAAATAGAATATATTGACAAAATACAAGGACTTTCCTACGAAGAAATTGCCAAACGTGGCGGGGGCATTCTTTTTACAGTACAACACTTAAGAGACGCTTCCGAAGAAGAACTCTTCAACGATGCTTGGCAACGTCTGGAAACGATAAAACAATATGGAACGGGTGCAGTAGAAATAAAAAGCGGTTATGGGTTATCAACAAAAGATGAACTTAAAATGTTGAAAGTCATCAAATTGCTAAAAGAAAAATCACCTCTTACCATCAAAGCTACCTTTTTAGGAGCACATGCCGTTCCTCCGGAATACAAAGGTCGTCAAACAGAATACGTTAATTTGATTGTCAATGAAATGATTCCGCAGGTAGCAGAAGAAAAATTAGCAGATTTTATTGATGTTTTCTGCGATAGAGGATTTTTTACTCCCGAAGAAACTGCATGTATGTTAGAAGCAGGTATCCGATACGGACTTCGTCCAAAAATTCATGCCAACGAATTAGATTTTTCAGGTGGCATACAAATTGGCACAAAATATAATGCCCTATCGGTAGATCATCTTGAATGCACCGGAGATGAAGAAATTGCAGCATTATTATCTTCTCACACCATGCCGACTTTGCTGCCCGGAGCTGCATTTTTCTTAGAAATGCCTTTCGCTCCTGCCAGAAAAATGATAGAAAAAGGTTTGCCTATTGCCATGGCCAGCGATTTCAATCCGGGATCGTGTCCTTCCGGCAACATGCAACTTGTTTTGACAATGGGTTGTGTGAAGTACAAACTCCTTCCTGAAGAAGTTATCAATGCCACCACCATCAATACCGCCTATGCTATGGATGTCAACAAAGAATTAGGTTCCATTTGTAAAGGAAAAATTGCTAATGTATTTATTACCAAACCTATACCTACTTATCAATATATGCCTTATTCTTTTGGTGACAACAAAGTGAAAACAGTTATTCTCAACGGGAAAGTACAATAATACATGCATCTGGTCTATCTTTTAGCGGGCGGTAATATTGACAATACCGTTAGCAAATACCAACAATTGTTTCTTTACATTAAGGAACGCATAGGGACTATTGTTTCTACATCCCATTATTATGCATCTCCTGCATGGGGCTATTCATCCGAGCATGATTTTGTAAATATAGCATTGATTATCAAAACAAATCTTTCTCCGGAAGACACCTTGCAACAATGTTTGGATATAGAACAACTTTTGGGACGCAAGCCTCATGCATCACATCATTATGAAGACCGTAGCATGGACATAGATATCATATTTTATGATCATTTAGT
>DBXT01000029.1:42417-54717 GCA_002309615.1 Bacteroidales bacterium UBA1205 | reverse complement strand
ACAATAATAGAACTAAAAAATCTCTGTCCGGACAAAGCTATAGTCAAACAAGTGGATTTAACATAATTTATAAATTTTTTGAGACATTTTTAAATAAAACTTCTTTTAGTCCTCTATCATTTATTTATCTACAAACTTATCGATAGATTCAATAAATTTCAATTCAATTTCTTGTTTTTCGGTAATGTTTTTATGTTTTGCAATAATAAATTTTGCAATATCAGACCTATAATCTCGCAATATAAAATATACGCTATCAATATTTTCTAAAATATGGTTAGCCACATGATTGGTAATTGGCTCATTGTTTTCCAAATTTAATTTAGCAGAATTAGAAATGTGTGACAACACTACAATAGGAATATCCAATTCCTTGGCTACTGCTTTGATATCTTTTAGAATAGCCACTTCCATTTCTTCTTCCATGCTGGTAGGCAAATAAGTATTGCCACCACACAACAATTCAAAGCTATCTATAAAAATGATATCCACACCATATTTTTTCCGCATCAAACAACAACGTTTTTTTAGTTCTTCGCCTTTCAATTGAGAAGAATCGTCTACATAGATTTCTGCCTTGGAAAGATTATATAAATTGGTATTTACTTGCTCTCTATCAGAATCTTTTAATTCTCTTTCTCGAATTTTTTTGATTGATTGATGGGTTTCGCTTTCTATTAAACGATAAAACATTTTTGTGGCAGAACGTTCGGGAGAAAACACCCCGACAGCCTTACCGGACTTGGAAGCAATATTAAACAACAATGATAATAAAAATGCAGTTCTTCCATTGCCTGGTTTGGAGGCAATAGCACTTACTTCACCGGCTTGAAAGCCATTGGTAATTGCATCCACTTTGTCAAAACCGGTAGCAACTCCTGTAGTACTCAAATCCACCAAATAGCCTGTATTTTGCAACAATTGTATTACAACTTCCTTTAATGTTGAAAACTCTATATTATCAAAATTTTCCATGTCGTATCTTATTCTTCTATTTCAACAATTTTTCCGTCTTTGTGCTCTACTATTTTTTCCACACTTCCATCAGTATGATAGTAGATTTCTTTTCCGTTAATTTCACTATTTTTATATTCCACTTCTCTTATTTTGTTGCCTTCGGTATCATAGGCAACAAATAATCCTGCACCATCTTTAAAATGAGCCGTCGCCACTTCGTAACCATCAAAATTATAATAATGCCACTGCCCGTCTATTTGATCGTTTTTGTAAGAACCATCAATATATAAAGAACCTTCCGGATAGAATTGCTGAAATATACCATCCCGCTTACCTTCTTTGTATTCCACTTTCAAAACAATAGCATTGATCTCATTATAACTGACCGAAACACCATCTAACAGCCCGTTTTTATAGGTTTCTTCTGTTTCTATATCGCCTGTGGAATAATATCTAACCAATTTCCCTTCTAATTCATCATTTTTGTAATTGGCTTCCAACGATTTTTTCCCGTTGTTGTAATAAAAAACCGCCGGCCCGTTTTTTTTACCACCCTTATACATAATCTTTGACTGCAATTTACCTTCCACATTGTAGTTGATTTCTACCTTCGTACAAGCGATGAATAAACTACAAATCACAACTATGAACAAACCCCATTTAAAATTGTTTTTCCTTACCAATGTTTCTCTTCTGTTTTAAAATGCAAATGTAATTATTTTTTTTGCTTGTTTGATTATTTTTCTCAAATTTTTTCTTCTTGTCATTCAATAGAGAACAGAACTTTTTTCTAACTGACTCCTAACTGTATGTGAACAATTTATATGCCGATTAAAACCGAATACATTTATTATGATACAACAACTATTTTTGATATGATTGATATTAAATTAAAAAAAATCTAAAAAACATTCATCTTTACAATTATTTTTACTACTTTTGCATATCTTGTCTTCGTAGCTCAGCTGGTAGAGCAATTGACTCTTAATCAATGGGTCCAGGGTTCGAATCCCTGCGAGGACACACAGCACTTGATACTTTCAAGTGCTTTTTATTTTCTTTTTCTTTCGTTTTCATTTCATTTATTTTGACTACATTTGCATTTTCTAAGCATCATGAACGAGCAAAAACAAGGTATAGTCATCAAATCTACCGGAAATATTTATTGGGTTCGCTGCCAAAATGAAAATATTTCTTGTGTGTTGCGAGGTAAATTCCGCACAAAAGGCATTAAAACCACCAACCCTATTGCCGTTGGCGACTATGTTGTATTTTCCACCGATGACAAAAATAACCATGTTATCACTCAAATTTTAGACCGAAAAAACTTTATCTATAGAAAATCGACCAACTTATCGAAAATTACACATATTATTGCTGCAAATATTGATAGAGTTTTTTTAATTGTCAGTATGGTAGAACCTTGTACTCCCCTTGGCTTTATTGACAGATTTTTGGTATCTGCAGAAGCATTTAGAATTCCTGCCACCATCGTTTTTAACAAATGCGATATCTACAACCAACAAGCCATGGAGCAAACACAACAATTAATAGATATTTATCAATCCATTGGTTATCAGTGCATCATTACTTCCGCTATCACTGAAAAAGGATTATCATTGCTGGCTAAGGAAATGAAAAACCAAGTATCTCTTTTTGTCGGACAATCCGGTGTAGGAAAATCCAGTCTCATCAACAGCATTGAACCCAGTCTGCAATTAAAAATCGGAGACATTTCCAATTACAACGAGAAAGGAAAACACACCACCACCTTTACGCAAATGCACAATTTACAAATGGGAGGTTTTATTATTGATTCCCCCGGTATAAAAGAATTTGGTTTGATACAATATCAAAAAACCGAAATTTGCCATTATTTTCCTGAAATGCTTAAATTGTTAGATCAATGTTATTTTTCTAATTGTTCTCATACACACGAACCAAATTGTGCTGTAAAACAAGCAGTTAAAGAAGGGAAAATTGCCATGTCAAGATACAACAACTACCTTTCTATTATTAACGACGAAGACATCAACCTTAAAGATTGGATGTTGAAATAATTTTTTTTAAATTTTAATAAAAAAAGTACAATTTTTATGTACTTTTGCAAAGATGGTAATATTTCTTTAATTATTATCAATAAAGTTTATTATCAATTAGTTACAAATTTATTATTTATATTAATCTTTTTGGAAAATGAAAAAAATTCAAAATGCACTTATCACAGTGTTCAACAAGGAAAAAATAGACATCATTGCAAAAGAATTGCAAAATTTAGGTATTAACATTTTTTCTACAGGCGGCACTTTTGAATATTTGAAAAAAATAGGCGTTAATGCTACAGCTATTGAAACCCTCACCGGCTATCCTTCCATTTTTGGAGGTCGTGTAAAAACACTTCACCCTACTGTGATGGGCGGCATTTTATTTCGTCGTGACAATGAAGATGACTTGAATGAAACTCAAAAATACAATGTTCCACCTATTGACTTGGTAATTGTAGATTTATATCCTTTTGAAGAAACTTTGAAAAACACCACTGACGAACAATCTATCATAGAAAAAATAGATATAGGTGGCATTTCCTTGATTCGTGCTTCTGCCAAAAATTTTGCAGATGTTATCTGCGTACCTTCTCGCGATTATTATGACGAAATTATCGATATTTTAAAAGAAAACAAAGGCTATACCACTAAAGAGCAACGCCATTTGTTTGCAAGTTATTGTTTTAAAGTATCTTCTCACTACGATACTGCCATTTCCAACTATTTTTCTAACGAAAACTATACGTTAAGATATGGTGAAAATCCTCATCAAACAGCAGTTTATCATGGCAAAATAGAAAATTTCTTTGAAAAACTTCATGGCAAAGATATTTCCTATAACAATTTATTAGACATTGACGCTGCAGTAGCTCTCATAGCAGATTTTGACAAATATACTTTTGCCATTATTAAACATAACAATGCATGTGGTATTGCTCAACGCGATACTCTACTACAAGCATGGACCGATGCCTTGGCAGGCGACCCTGTTTCAGCTTTCGGTGGCATCATCATCTGTAATGCCCCTATTGATGCACAGGTGGCAGAAGAAATAAATAAACTATTTTTCGAAGTACTTATCGCACCTGATTTCCAATCAGATGCATTAGAAATTTTACAATCTAAAAAGAATCGTATTTTATTAAAACAAAAACAACATTCTTTACCTAAAAAACAATTTAAAAGTTTATTGGACGGCATGATTGAACAAGATAGAGATGAAAGCATTGAATCTATTGAAAATCTAACCTATCCTACCCAACTTCGCCCTTCCAAAGAACAAATTGACGATTTGTTTTTTGCCAATAAGATTGTAAAACATACTAAATCTAATGCCATTGTTTTGGTAAAAAACAAACAACTTTTGGCTTCCGGTATGGGACAAACTTCCAGAGTAGATGCCTTGAAACAAGCTATTGAAAAAGCAAAAAGTTTCAATACTGACCTACATGGAGCAGTATTGGCTTCTGACGCATTTTTCCCATTTGGTGATTGTGTAAAAATAGCTGCTCAAGAAGGTATTTCAGCTATTATTCAACCCGGAGGTTCCATTAGAGATCAAGAATCTATTGATGCTTGTAATGAAGCAAATATTGCGATGATTTTTACCGGAATTAGACATTTTAAACATTAATTGCAACTTTTTTGAATTTTTTACGTTTAATAATCAATTTTAAAACATAATTTTAATGGGATTTTTTTCATCATTTTTTACAAAAGAAATTGCTATTGACTTAGGAACTGCCAATACAATTATCGTTCACAAAGATAAAACTATTGTTGATCAACCATCTATCATTGCTATCAATAGAAATACAGGTGAAGTAGAAGCTTGTGGTACCAAAGCTTTAATGATGGAAGGTAGAACACCTGAACATATTAAAGTTATCCGTCCTTTAAAAGATGGTGTTATCGCTGATTTTCAGGCAACAGAATTGATGATTATCAATTTCTTAAAAATCATGAACAATCAATCAAAAGATTTGTTCCCTCCTGCCTTAAAAATGGTTGTCTGCATTCCTTCCGGTATCACGGAAGTAGAAGAAAGAGCCGTTAGAGATTCTTCTGAACAAGCCGGAGCAAAAGAAATCAGGCTTATTCACGAACCTATGGCTGCCGCTATCGGTATGGGATTGAATGTTCTTGAACCCACCGGAAATATGGTGGTAGATATTGGTGGTGGTACCAGTGAAATTGCTGTTATCGCTCTTGGTGGTATCATCAACGACAAATCTATAAGAACCGCCGGTGATGAATTTACCGAAGACATTATGCGTTATATGAAAAGCGTACACCACCTTGAAATAGGTAGACGTACAGCAGAAGAAGCAAAAATAAGTGTAGGTGCAGCTATTAAAGATTTGGACGAAATTCCGGAACCTTATATTGTAAAAGGTAACGACTTGGTTACCGGTACACCAAAAGCTGTTCAAATTACCCATTTTGAAATGGTAGATGCATTGAATGAATCTATTCAATTGGTAGAAAATGCCGTAATGAGTGCTTTGGAACAAACTCCTGCCCAATTATCTGCAGATATCTACGAAACCGGTATTCACTTAGCCGGTGGAGGTGCTTTGTTAAGAGGTTTGGACAAACGTTTACACAAAAGCACAGGCTTGCCAATCTTTATAGGAGAAGATCCTTTACGTGCTGTTGCAAGAGGTACCTCTCAAGCATTGAAAGATTTCTCTTATCCTTTCTTGAAAAAATAAATAATTGTTATAAAATAAAAACTGCGAAACATTTCGCAGTTTTTTTATTTTTTTAGATTAATATGGACATTCTTACCATTATCCTGCTTTCGTTGGCAATAATCTTTGCCTTGTCAGGAAGTATTTTGTTTTTTGTCCAAAAAAAGATTTTTTATACTTATTCTTCTTTTCTCGTTTTTATTTTTTCTTCAATACTATTGATAGAACATTGGATACATTTTTCCGTTCCCCCTTTTATTTCTTCTTTGGAAACAAGAATATTTTTCATTGGAATTTGTTCTTTATTAGGATTTGTAGTTACCTTTTGCACTAAAGATTCAATTTATGCGATTGTTTCCAATTTGTTGAGTTTGATTCTTTTAATCTCTTGCTTTTTTACCACCTTTGCTTTTAGCCAAACCTTCCCTCCTGCCTTACAAAGTAAATGGTTTCTACCACATGTTTTTATCTATATTTTTTCCTATGCTTTGTTGGGAATTAGTTTTGTGCTTTCTATTTTGTCATTTTTCAAAAAGGACTATTCTTTTCAATTTATTATCAATAAAATAGGATTTTTGGGATTATTACTAGGAATGTTATTTGGAGCCTTGTGGGCAAAAGAAATTTGGGGAAATTTTTGGACATGGGATGTCAAAGAAACATTTGCCTTGTTGACATGTATCTGCTATGCAATCGCTTTAAAAAATAACGCAAATGAAAAGTTCCATATTTTCAATATTTTAGGATTTTTATTTATCTTATTCACGTGGTTTGGAGTACAATATATTCCTGCCACACAAAATTTGCATATTTATGGCTAATCGCTACCTAAAACATATCAAAATAAAAGTCAAAGATGCTTTTGACTTTACAACCTCCGAAATACGAGGAATTATTGTTTTGATAATTCTCATTATCCTCATTCTTGTCGGCATTGCTATTGTTCGCTCTATTTTTTCTAAAAAAACATCCCAAACATTCTCTCCGAAACAACAAGAACAAATTGACGCTTTCTTATTACAACAAGATTCCATAAAAAATAATAAAAAACAAAAAAATACTTATTATTCAACAAATTACAATAGAAACTATTACACTTCTAAATATAAAAAATCTACTCCCAAATCAGTAGTTAAACCTTTCTATTTTTGTCCTGACACCATGACACTTTTAGATTGGAAAAGAATGGGTTTTAATGAAAAAGACGCCAAGCAAATTGATAATTACCTTCAACACTGCAAATGTCCTATAAAATCTGAAACAATAAAAAAAATATATTGTATTGATGAACAAACCTATTCTAAATTAGAGCCTTATATTTGTACAAATTTGCCAAACAAAAAAGAAAACTCAACACAAACAACAACTGCCGGCAATAAAAAAACTTTTGCTACTACGCTCAATTTAAATCTTGCCGATTCTAATGAATTGCAACAAATTCCGGGCATTGGACCAAAAACCGCCTCTAATATTGTCAACTATAGAAAACGTTTGGGAGGCTTTTATAAAGTGGAACAATTAAAGGAAGTTTATGGAATTGACAGCAATCGATTTGAAAGTATTTTTAAATACTTTGTTGTTGACCAAAATAATATTAAAAAAATTAATATCAATACCGCTGACGTGAAAACTATTGCCAAACATCCTTATATTGAATATCACGCAGCTAAAAATATTGTCAACTACCGAGAACAACATGGTTTTTATACTTCTGTAGCAGATATCAAAAAAGCAGTAAGATTCTATGACGAACTTTACCAAAAAATTGTTCCTTATCTTACTATTGAATAATTATATGGAAACGTTAAAATCTCTTAACACTTCATTAAGAGATGTTTTCTTGTCTGTTGATTCTTTTCTTTTACCAATAATCAAAGCACACGAAACACCATACTCTCCTGCCGGAAATTGTTTGGTATAACTTCCCGGTATGACGACTGAACGTTCCGGTATTTCTCCTCTATATTCTATTGGTTCTTTACCACTTACATCAAATATTTTAGTGGATTGTGTCAAAACCACATTCGCTCCCAAAACAGCTTCTTTTCGCACTTTCACACCCTCCACTACTATACATCTTGACCCTATAAAACAATTGTCTTCTATGATTACCGGAGATGCTTGTACAGGCTCCAAAACCCCACCTATGCCTACTCCGCCACTCAAATGAACATGTTCTCCTATTTGTGCACAAGAGCCTACTGTTGCCCATGTATCCACCATAGTTCCTTTTCCTACATAAGCCCCGATATTTACATAAGATGGCATCATTACCACTCCCGGAGCTAAATAAGCACCATATCTTGCTACAGCAGGCGGCACCACTCTTACGCCCAAATCCTTAAAATTTTTCTTTAACGGAATTTTGTCATAATATTCCATCATGCCAACCTCCATTACATTCATCTCTTTTATTTGAAAATAAAGAAGTATCGCTTTTTTTATCCATTCGTTGACAACCCACTCTCCTTCATTTGCCTCTACTACCCGTAAAAAGCCTTCATCTAAACATTTTATAACATCTAATACAGCTTGTTGATATTTTTTTTCTGTCAATAATGTTCTTGTATCCCAAACTTGATTGATTTTTTCTTCTAATGATACTTTATTCATGTTAAAGTTTTTTTAAATAATTCATATAATCTACCAAAGGATAACCTGCTTCAAAAGCTTTTGTACATTTTTTAAGATAATCTTCGCTCAATACTTCTTTGTTTGAAACGAACTTCAATGCACAAAAATTTCTATACATTAACAAATCTATATATTGAAAATCTGAGGGATAATTTTTAGGCGGACGTTTTAATTTTGTTTCTTCGTCCAATGTTTTCCATTCTTTTTTAAATGTTTTATCATTCAATATTCTATATAAAACCTGTGGCTCGTAATAAATTTCCTCTCTTATTTTTTTCAACAATGTCGCATCAGGTCCCCACATACCACAAGCTAACATGCAATTATTATTTTGAAAATGAAGATAATATCCGGCATCATTCCCTGTTTTACCCCCTACTGCTATATATGCTCCAATATGTTCTTTGTAAGGACGTTTGTCGGGTGAAAATCTTAAATCACGATATATTCTATAAATACAATTTTTCCCTTTAATATCACTTACAGAAGGATCGAAAACCGCTATTTTTTCTACCAACATATCAACAAAGCGTTCAATAGAATTGAACGCTTCTTGATACTCATTTTTGTGCATTTGGAACCATTCTCGATTGTTATTTTGCTCAATATTGACCAAAAAATCGAAAATATTCTGTTTTAACACGCTCATAACTAGAATGGAAGATCTCCGTCTTCTTCCGTAATTTCTGGCAATTTGTTATCGTCTTTTGCTTCTACTACAGGTTCAGCACTTTCTCCACTCTTTGGAGACAACATATTGAAAGTATCGGCAACTATTTCTGTCATATACTTCTTTGCTCCATTGTCTTCCCAAGTTCTTGTAGTAAGTCTACCTTCTAAGTAAACTAATTTGCCTTTTGTTAAATACTGTTCTGCAATATCTGCCAATTTTCTCCAGCATACGATATTGTGCCATTCTGTTACTTCTTTTTTCTCGCCATCTTTTCCTTTGAAATTTTCAGATGTAGCGATAGTGAATCTTGCGTATTTTGCACCACTGTTAATTGTTTTTACTTCCGGGTCTTTACCTAAACGGCCGACCAAAATAACTTTATTTATACCTGCCATAACTATTTAAAATTTAATTATATTTTTATTAATTTTTTATTTCCGCAAAGATAAATAAAATTTTTTAATTTTTTACTACTTTGCTTCATTTTTTTTATTTTTTCTTTCAATTTATTCTACAACTTTCTCAAAATCATCACTATCGCATACCGATACTAACTTATAAACTTTGTCATTTTTGCGAATTACTGCTGTAGTCGGAATAGAACAAAATGTACCTTTTTTCACTTCATCGGTTTCTTTTAAATCCACTCTCACTTCCGAAATTTGGGCTTCGTAAACACCTGTTGTTGGTCCTATTACCAAAATTTTATCTCCTCTAAGCAAACTGTTTGCTTCCACTTTGATTTCCGCCACTTGCAATTTTGAAAAGAAATTGGTGACTTTTCCTATGTAAACTTTCACCATTTTCGCTTGAGAGCCATATCTTTGTGTCCATTCTCCTAATTTTCTTCCTAAATAATATCCATCCCAAAAACCTCGATTATAAACACTTTTTAATTTTTCCATCAAACGATTGACCAATTCCTCATTATAATGTCCGTCTATTACTGCATTGGCAGCCTCTTTATAACACTGGGTAACTATTTTCACATATTCAGGAGAACGACCTCTTCCTTCTATTTTTAAAACGCCAACACCTGCCTCTACCACTTTGTCTAAAAATCCTATCGTACATAAATCTTTTGGCGACATTATATATTTTTCGTCAACAATTGCTTCTACTTCATTATCTACATCATAGACATGGTATGCTCTTCTACATGGTTGCAAGCAAGCTCCCCTATTGGCAGAAAATCCAAAATTGTGCAAACTGAGATAACACTTACCGGAAACGGCCATACATAATGCACCATGAGCAAATACTTCTATTCGAACTAAGTTTCCTGAAGGTCCACATATATTTTGTTCTTCAATTTGCTGAATAATTTCTTTTACTTGCTTTAACGACAATTCTCTGGCAGTAACCATAACATCTGCAAACTGTGAAAAAAATCGTACTACTTCTATGTTGGTAATATTACATTGTGTAGAAATATGCACTTCAACATTTTGTTGTCTTGCATATTGTATCACCGACAAATCTGAAGCAATAATGGCCGAAATATTGTTCTCTTTGGCAGCATCTACTATTTTTTTCATTTCTTCAATTTCTGAATTATATATAATAGTATTAACTGTCAAATAAGTTCGCACATGATTTTTTTGACAAATTTCAGAAATTTTTTGTAAATCTTCCAATGAAAAATTAATTGATGAGCGGGCTCTCATATTTAAATTTCCAACTCCAAAATATACAGCATCTGCTCCTGCCTGAATAGCTGCCATCAATGATTCATACGAACCAACCGGTGACATAATCTCTATTTTTTTTTCTACTCTACGCATCTTTATTCAATCTATTGAAAATTAGTCGGTTATAAAATATCCGTTTTTAGACACTTTCTTTCATTTTTAGTATCATTCTTCATTTTTGACCTAAAGTCGCTTAAAACGGCTAAAATCGCCCAAATTTTCTTTTCTTGTTTTTATTTTATTTTTATTTAATGGTCTATTTGATTGATTTTTAATATTTTACATTATTTTTTCACGTGAAACATTTTTTATCTTTTCAACAACACCAACAATACAGATACATCTGATGGAGAGACTCCTGAAATTCTTGACGCTTGCCCTATTGTCAATGGTCTTATTTTTGACAATTTTTGTCGTGCCTCTGTGGACAATGATTGCAAAGAAAAATAATCAATATTTGCAGGTATCTTTATGTTTTCCAAATCTTGAATTTTTTGAGCTACTTTTTTTTCTTTTTCAATATAATTTTCATATTTGATTATAATTTCTGCTTTCTCTATTGTCTGTTTAGAATATTTTTGTTCACATAAATATTTATCAAACACCGGCAAATGATGTCTTAAGATGTCTATATTGATTTGAGGTCGTAGAAGTAAATTTTGCATTTTTACTTTTTGACTCAATTCCGATAAATTTTCATTTGACAAAAAGTCATTTATATCTTGAGGTTCTACCACAAATGTTTTTATATAATCCAACAATACATCTAATTGTTGTTTTTTGTCCAAATATTTATTATAGATAGATTGGTCTATCATACCTATTTCATAGGCAATGGGCATCAAGCGGTCGTCAGCATTGTCTTGACGCAACAATATTCTATATTCCGCCCTTGAGGTAAACATTCTATAAGGCTCGTCAACACCTTTATTTATCAAATCGTCTACTAAAACGCCTATATAAGATTGATCTCGCTTTAGAATTAATGCCGGCTTGTTTTTTAACTTCAATGCCGCATTGATTCCTGCCATCAAGCCTTGTGCAGCAGCCTCTTCATAACCGGTTGTCCCATTAACTTGTCCGGCAAAATAAAGATTTTCTACCAATTTTGTCTCCAAAGTAGCATACAATTGAGTAGGATCGAAATAATCGTATTCTATTGCATATCCCGGCTTTAAAATACGTGCATTTTCAAATCCTTCTATTTTTCTCATTGCCTCCACTTGTATGTCTTCCGGTAAAGAAGAAGAAAATCCATTTAAATAATAAGAATTTCCATATTCTGTTTCTGGTTCCAAATATAATTGATGTCTGTCTTTATCAGAAAAACGCTCAATTTTGTCTTCTATAGAAGGACAATATCTTGGTCCCACTCCTGATATTCTTCCTTGAAACATAGGTGAAAAAGCAAAACCCTTTCTTAATATTTCGTGCACTTCGGAAGATGTATAACATATCCAACAAGGAAGTTTGTTTTCTATTTTTGCTTCATTGAAAAATGAGAAACCATAAGCATCTTCGTCTCCGTTTTGGCGAATAAGTTTTGAGAAATCTATGGTTCTTTTATCCACTCTTACAGGAGTTCCTGTTTTAAGTCGATTGGTAGT
>DBXT01000029.1:40056-42377 GCA_002309615.1 Bacteroidales bacterium UBA1205 | reverse complement strand
CCTCCGGAAAAATTGATTTCACCTATATGTATTTTCCCATTTAAAAACGTGCCATTGGTTAAAATAAGGGCTTTAGCAGAAAATTGATGCCCTAATTTGGTTTTTATAATTTTATATTCTTTTTCAAAATCAATATCCACTACTGTATCTTCTCGAAGATATAGATTAGGAGCATTTTCTAACTTTCGTTTCCATTGTTGTGAAAATTGGATTTTGTCACACTGGGCACGAGGCGACCACATGGCAGGTCCTTTTGAACGATTGAGCATTCTAAATTGCAATGTTGAAGCGTCGGTTACCCGAGCTGTACATCCACCTAAAGCATCAATTTCCTTTACTATTTGACCTTTTGCTATTCCTCCTACGGCAGGATTACATGACATTTGAGCCACATAATCCAAATTCATGGTAATTAACAATGTTGTACAACCTAACTTTGCAGAAGCCATTGCAGCTTCACATCCTGCATGACCCGCACCCACTACAATGACGTCAAAGTCATCTTTTTTTAACATTGTTTCACATGAAACATACATTATAATAAATTGATTATTAAAATTTTGAATACTCGTTTAGATAGAAATTTTCTTTTTCTCTCATTATTTTCTCTTCTTTTGGTTTTTTATCTTTATAACCACACAAATGCAAAGCTCCGTGAAGAATTACACGAAGCGTTTCATTAAAAAATGACTGAGAGAAAATTTTGCTGTTTTCTTTTACCCTTTCTATAGAAATGTATATATCTCCTGATATTTTGTTGCCGACACAATAATCAAAAGTGATTACATCGGTAAAATAATCAGCATTTAAATATTTTTTATTTATCTTCAATAAATAATTGTCAGAACAAAAAATATAACTTATCTCACCAAGTTCTTTGCCTTCTTTTTCGCTTAAGATAGCTAAAACTTTTTGTATTTTCCTTTTATTTTTTAATACAAAATTAATGTCTTCTACAAAAAAATGAATGCTTGACATTTTAAAATACTTTTGTAAGATTTTCTGCTAATTCTTCTTTCTCTTTTGATAAAATATTCGCTCTTTTTTCTGCATTTTTAACACCCATTGGAACTTCTACAGTATAATTGATTACTGATCCGTTTTTCATAAATTCCACTTTGCTGGCTAATTGATTTATCACCTTCAGACCATATTTTTTTGTTTGTTCTATCGGCTGATTAAAAATCGTTTGATAGTCAAACCCGTTTCCTTGGTCTTCTACAGAAAATTGCAATTGATTTTGTTTTGTTTGCATAGAAATTAGCACAAATTTGCTGCTATCTTGCTTGTTTCCGTGAATGATAGCATTTTTTGCTGCCTCTATCAATGGAGTTGATATAACGCCATAATATTGATCATCAATATCACATTTATGAATAATTTCTTCAACAAAAGTGTTTACTTTGTTGATTTCCGTCATATCAGAATTGAGTTTTATTTGGAAATAATACATAGCTCTATTATTCTACAAATTGTATTTGGCAAAGGTAGCAAAATAATTAATACTATTTGTAAAATATTTACTAAAAAAATTATACTTTTGTAAAAAATACTGAAAAAATGATAGTTAAGACATACGGAAGTTGTATTTACGGTATAAATGCCACTACAATCACGGTAGAAGTGAATGTAGATGCAGGTGTAAATTTTTATTTAGTAGGCTTGCCTGATAGTGCCATTAAGGAAAGTGAACAAAGAATAGATTCTGCATTAAAATATTATGGATATAGAATTCCTGGTAAAAAAATTATAGTTAATATGGCACCTGCAGATCTTCGAAAAGAAGGTTCTGCTTATGATTTAACTATTGCTATAGGTATTTTAGCAGCCTCCGGACAAATTAATGCTCCGGATTTAGATAAATATATTATCATGGGAGAATTGTCATTAGATGGCATGCTGAAACCTATAAAAGGTGTTTTGCCAATTGCTATCGAAGCAAGAAAAGAAAAATTCAAAGGCATTATTCTTCCTAAAGAAAATGCTAAAGAAGCAGCCATTGTCAATGATTTGGAAGTATATGGTGTGGAAACTATCAAAGAAGTGATAGACTTTTTCCACGAAGGCAAACCTATAGAAAAAACTATTGTCAACACAAGAGAAGAATTTAAACAATCTGTTGATAATTACGAATTTGATTTTGAAGATGTAAAAGGGCAAGAAAATACCAAACGAGCATTGGAAATTGCTGCAGCTGGCGGTCATAATGCTATTTTGATAGGCCCTCCGGGAAGCGGAAAAACCATGTTGGCAAAAAGAATTCCTTCTATTTTGCCTCCTTTAACTTTACATGAAAGTTTGGAAACAACTAAAATACATTC
>DBXT01000029.1:0-39916 GCA_002309615.1 Bacteroidales bacterium UBA1205 | reverse complement strand
GAATTGCCGGAATTTAAACGACAAGTTTTAGAAGTTTTACGACAACCATTAGAAGACAGATTTGTTACCATTTCTCGAGCTAAAATGAGTGTGCAATATCCTACTTCGTTTATGTTTATTGCAGCCATGAATCCTTGCCCATGTGGATTTTACAATCATCCAACTATAGAATGTACTTGTCAACCGGGTGCCGTACAAAGATATTTGAATAAAATATCCGGACCTTTAATGGATAGAATTGATTTACATGTAGAAGTTATTCCTGTTAATTATAATGAACTTTCTGACAAGAAAAAAGGGGAGAGCAGTAAAACAATCAGAGAAAGAGTTATTAAAGCAAGAAATATTCAAGAAGAACGATTTAGAAATATTCCTAATATTCATTGCAATGCACAAATGACAACAAAAATGGTCAATCAATATTGCAAATTGAATGAAGAATGTATGGAAACATTGAAAATGGCTATGAAAAAATTAGGTTTGTCAGCACGTGCTTATGATAGAATTTTAAAAGTAAGTCGTACTATTGCCGATTTGGATAATAGCGAAAATATTGAAATAAAACATTTGGCAGAAGCCATCAATTTTAGAAGTTTAGACAGAGAAAATTGGGGTAAATAATAAAAATTAAGATAATTCTAACATTTTTAATATAGAAATTTTAGCTTTTTCTATAATTTCTTTACTTAAAACGATTTCATTTTCGTCAGATAGTAAACAATTATATATTTTTTCTAAGGTATTTAGTTTCATATACTGACAATCGTTACAACTGCAAGATTTATAATTATCTGAAGCAATTATAAAAGTTTTATCAGGATTCATGGCTTGCATTTTGTGCAATATTCCCGTTTCTGTAGCCACTATAAAACTTTTTGAAGCAGATTTTTGAGCATATGCCAATAATTGAGTGGTTGATCCTATAAAATCTGCAAATTGTAACACCATATTTGTACATTCCGGATGAGCAATCAATTCAGCATCTGGATATTTTTTTCTTAATTCTACCATATCTTTTGCCATCAATGAATTATGAACATGACAACAACCATCCCATAATATCATATTTCTGCCTGTAAGTTTATTTATATAATCTCCTAAATTTCTATCCGGAGCAAAAATTATTTTTTCATCTTTTTTAAAACTCTCCACTATTTTTACTGCATTACTTGAAGTAACTATCACATCGGATAATGCTTTCATTTCAGCACTGCAATTTACATAAGAAACTACTTTATATTCAGGATACATTTTCTTGAATTCTACAAAATCTTCAGCTTTACAACTATCTGCTAAAGAACATGCCGCTTTTACATCAGGAATTAAAACTTTTTTATCCGGATTGAGAATTTTAGCAGTTTCGGCCATAAAAAAAACTCCTGCAAATATAATTTTATCTGCATTTGTTTTTTGTGCATATTGAGCTAATGCCAAACTATCTCCCAAACAATCTGCTATATCTTGAATTTCAGGATATGTATAATAATGAGCCAATAAAACAGCATTTTGTTCTTCTTTTAACTTTAAAATTTTCTCTTGTAGATTCATTTTATTTTTTGTATTTAATTTATGATGCAAAAGTATCATTTTTTTAGAAGTCTATTAATATTTTAAATAGAAAACTCTTTTTTTAAAATTCAATTTTATAGTATTAATCAAAAATGTTAAAACAGTTGATAAATTTTTAAACAATGAAAAATAAAATGTTAGGTTGTTTTTTTTCAAAAAAAGTTTCTTTAAAAGTATATAAAAGTGTGTTTGAAAATTGTGAAATAAACTTATGAAAATGTTATTAAAATGATTTAAACAAAAAATTGTTAATGAAATAAAACATTCTGAAAAACAATAAAAAAAAATATAAAAAAATAGTAAAATATTAAAAAGGGTATTGATTAAGAAATTAAAATATGTTATGATTGACAAAGGAAAGGAGGTAGATATATGACCCTACAGGATGAAATGTTACGGTACAGGGCATCGCACAGAATAGGACAGCGAAAGCTTGCTGAAATGTGTGGACTTACCACGCAGACCATAAACAGGGTGGAGCGTGGCGTACAGATACCCAGTAAGATAACGGAACTTAAAATCAGAATGGTTTTAGAACAGGAGGAAAAATGATTAAAGCACAACAGGGGCGTAAAGTGTTTTATATCTACGCCAAAAGCGAAACAAGGAAAATGCCAAACGGCATAAGCGATGCTGTAAAGCAGGTGGCAGAAATCACACACGAGCGTACCGATAAATTTGAGGTACTGGATGCAAGCTTAAGGGGTAAGACCGCAGACGGTTTACGACAGTTTGACATAGGCAAGTATGGTAAATACTTTGCAATCACAAGAACACGGAGGTAATAAAAATGACATTATACAACTTACAGGGGGAATATCAGAGGCTTTACGATTTGGCAACGGATGAAGAAGACGAGCAGGCATTACAGGATACGCTAGAGTGTTTAGATGCGGAACTTATGGAAAAGGGCGCAGGATACGCTTACGTTGTAAAACAGCTTGAAATGGAAGAGGCAGAATGCGATAGGATAATCGAAGCATTTACACGCAAAAGAGATATACGCCGTAACGCACAGAAAAGGCTTAAACAGGCTTATATGAAAGCGATGGATGTAGCAGGCAAGAAAGACCTTACTTGTGGGGAATATAACCTCAAAATCAAACCTAACGGTGGTGTACAGCCCCTTGCAATAACTGGCGAAGTGCCTGCGAATTATATGCGCATCAAATATGAACCCGATAACAGCTTAATTCGTAAGGTGTTAGCCGAGGGCAAGGAACTGGAATTTGCACACCTTGAAGAACGTGGCAGGCATCTTGAAATCAAATAGGAGGATAAAAAATGAACATTTACGAAACAATCACAAAGGTAATGGGGGAAATCGGGGTAGTAGGAAAGAACAGCAAAAACGCCACGCAGGGCTTTATGTTTAGGGGCATCGATGCGGTAATGAACGCCATAAACCCTGCTTTGATAAAATACAAGCTGTTTATCGTACCCGAAATACTGGAGCAGACAAGGGAAGAAAGACAGAGCGCAAGGGGCGGTACACTTATCTATTCGATATGCAAGGTAAAGTACACCTTTTATGCCGAGGATGGCACTAATATATCTGCCACCGTTATAGGCGAGGGAATGGATAGTGGAGATAAAGCCACAAATAAGGCTATGAGCATAGCTTTTAAGTATGCCTGTTTCCAAGTATTTTGCATACCTACCGAGGAAATGGTAGACCCCGATAAGGAAAGCCACGAAGTAACTGTAAAAACAATATCCAAAAAGGATGCGGATATACTGGAAAAGATACTTAACGATAACAACGTAAACATCGAAAAGATGTTAGGTATGTATAAGGTTACGGCACTTACAGATTTAACCCCTGCGATGTATTCAGATATACTGGCTAAAGTGAATGGAAATAAGGGCAAGCCTTGATGGAATAACGGTTGATTATCTACGGCATAAGACCATAATAAGCTTTGCCGTAGATAACAGCCCTGCGGATACCGAAGAAGCCTGCGAGGGATACAAAGACAAAGAACTTGTATTAAAAGTGACCCAGTACAGCCCGAAACGGTCTTTAAATGCAAACGCATACTTTCACGCATTATGCAGGGAAATCGGAAAGAAAATAGACCGCACCGAGGTATTCGTAAAAAACAGGATGATAGCCGTAGCAGGACAGCCCGACCTAAACGAACAGGGCGAGGCGTGGACTATCAAAACAAATTTAGACGTATCTAAAATGTGGGAACAGGAAACCTTACACGTAAAGCCCATAGGCACAAAAATAGAAAATGATAAAACACTTTATTTTTACGCCGTTATGAGGGCATCACACACCTACACGGTGCGAGAAATGCAACAGCTTATTGATAGCACCGTAGAAGAATGTAAGCAACTGGGAATACCCACGATAAGCGATAAAGATATGGAGAAAATGTTAAATGCTTGGGGAAAATGAATGCTTTTTATGTCGGTACTTATATGGACATTCTAATACAAGAAACCTGTGCACTCATCACATTTACGAGGGTACAGGCAGGCGTAAAAAATCTGATGCACTGGGGTTGACCGTAAAATTATGCCCGATGCACCACAACGCATCTAACGAGGGCGTACACTTTAATAAAGAAAACGACCTTATACTTAAACGGATGGCACAGGAATATTACGAGGCAAATATTGGCACAAGGCAAGATTTTATCCGAGATTTTATCAAAAGTTATTTATAGCGTATGCTATGGATAAAGTAACTGTTAACAAAGCCTAACGACCGTTTATCTGTAACCAAGGAAAATATATCACTCGGCTTATAATATAAAACCACAATCAACTTTATAAACGGTCTACGTGGGGGAGCAATCCCCCACAGAAAGGGGTAAACAATGACAACAAAAAAGCAGAAAGTGCTTGATTATTTACAGGCAGGAAAAACAATAACCAGTTGGGATGCAATACAGAAATTCAGAGCCACAAGATTATCGGCTATTATATTTGACCTTAAGGAACACGGATACCCGATTGCATCCAGTATGGTGTACGATACCGATGCAGACGGAAACCCTGTAAAATATGCAAAATATTGGATGGTGAAAAATGGTAAACAGTAAACAAAAAGGCGCACGGTTTGAGCGCACACTTGCAAAACTATTTCGTGAACAAGGATACGAGGCAAGGCGCACACAGCAATATTGTGGGGCGGTAGAAGATGCATCGGATGTGGTAGGATTGCCGTACATCCACGTAGAGGCTAAACACTATGCAAAGCAGGCATTTAGTTATGATTGGATGGAACAGGCAAAAAGGGATGCGAAAAATAATATTCCTGCGGTATTTCATAAGACCGATAATCACGAGGTACTGGTAACAATGACCCTAAACGATTGGTTTACGATTTACAGGGAATTTGAGGCAGGTATGCGAATAAAAGAGTTGAAATCATAACAGAAAACTGTTATAATAAACACGTTGGTACGATATTCGGGTTATCGTATCTGCGATAACTTAATATGTATCAACAGGAAATACCCTTACTTATCGTAACCCGAATGCGATTTGTAAGGGTATTTCTATGCACCAAAAAGGAGTTTATATGGCTGATGTAAAATGGATAAAAATAGTAACTGATATATTCGATGATGATAAGATGCTTTTAATTGAAAGTCTACCCAGTGCAGATAGCATAATTGTAATATGGTTTAAGCTTTTATGTATGGCAGGAAAAAACAATAACAACGGTGTATTTATGCTGAATGATAAAATACCATACACCGAGGAAATGCTTTCTACAATCTTTCGCAGGGATGTAAATACCGTAAGGCTTGCATTGGATACATTCCAAAATTTCGGTATGATAGAAGTTATTGATGGCGTTGTAACAATACCTAACTGGGGTAAGCACCAAACCCTTGATAAAATAGAGCAAAAAAACGAATATATGCGTGGATATATGCGTGAGTATAGGCAAAAACAAAAAGAACAGATAGAATGTAAAACTAACGGTAAACCTAACAGTGTTAATATGCGTAAAGTTAATGTTAGCGAGGCAGATATAGAAGAAGATAAAGAAAAAGAAAAAGAAATAGAAGTAGATAAGAATAATACTACATTAGGCGATGCGGTGCAGGATGTACTAGATATTTACGCTTTGTATTGCCCATCTTTACCATCCGTAAAAAAAGTAACTGATAAGCGAAAAAAAGCCATTAAGAACTTACTAAAGGCATATACAATCGAGGAAATAAAAGAGGGGTTTGATAAGGCAGAGCATAGCGATTTTTGCAAAGGCAAAGGGAAAACAGGGTGGATAGCAGACTTTGACTTTTTGATAAATCAGAATAATCTTGCAAAAGTATTAGAGGGGAAATATGACAACAGGTGTGCGGATGATAAACCCCAAAAATCAGTTTTAGATACTTGGTTAAATGCGTAGGAGGTATGTTATGAATAGGGATGAATGCAAAAAGCTTTTAATGGTTATCAATTCCACGTATCCCAGTTTTAAGGTAGACAATCCAACCGAAACACTTAATATGTGGAGCGAATTCTTAGCAGATTACGAATATGAGTACATAATGCAGGGGCTTAAAATATACGTTGCTACCTCGGGGAGCGATTATGCCCCCAGTATTTCAAGGCTAATAGGTATGGCAAGGAAACCGCAAGAACTGGCGCAGGCAGACGAAGTAAGCCTATGGCGTGAGGTTAGACCGCTTATATCAAGGGGAATTTATCACGCCGAGGAAGATTTTGAAACCCTTTCCCCGATGGCAAAAAGATTGGTAGGCGATGCAGGACAGTTAAGGGAATGGGCGATGCTTGAAAGCGAGGTTATCGACTCGGTGATACAGAGTAATTTTAAAAACAGGGTGGCAACGATGCAGAAAAGGGATACAGAATTTAATGCTATGCCGATAGAAGTACAGGCGATGGTGCAGAAAACTATTGGAATGAAAAATAATTAAAAAATATTAAAAAAGGTATTGCAATATACCTCGGTGTGTGTTAATATATACTTACAAGGCAACCACGCCACACATTTAGGAGGTAAGAAAAATGAAAAAATTTGAAGTAGGCAAGAGCTACACACACGGATGGATAGGGGATGCAGAACTTTTTACAACTTGGTTAGTATTTAAGAGAACAGCACAGACAATCACAATCAAGACCGCTAACGAAGTAAGAACCTGCAAGATAAACAAGCAGATATCGGAATGGGAAAATGCAGAAAGCGTTTACCCCCTCGGCAGATATTCAATGTGCCCGATACTTACAGCAAAATAAACCTAAAGCCCTTGCGGTAGGTGGTTAGACCGCATCAAAGAAAGGTGGTGAAAAAAATGACAGTAGACCTAAACCAGTTTGGCAAATGGCTGTTAGATGAAAGACAGCGCAGAAAAATAAGGCAGATGCAGATAGAAAAAGCCTGCGGTGTATCGCACGTGATGATATCTAACTACGAGAATGGCGCAGATATCCGCATATCGACCTTAACAAAGATTTTGGATGCACTTGATTATGAACCAGTAGTGATTATAAGGAGGAAAAGAAAATGAAGTGTAGCGAAATGTATTATGAGCTTATAAGGCAGGTAGACCCCTGCGATGAATTCAAAGATATAGAAAGTGCGATGCATTTTCTTTGCATATGTTATGTATCGGTATATATGGGTAACCGTTATGATATATACCCGTCTATATCGAATAGGGTTGTGATGTTTGATTATGATACCGTTGCTTATGTGGAGCAGGCTTATAAGGACGGATACAGCGTTATTATCAACGATGGCAAAATATTAGGGTATGAAAAAGCCCCTGCGGTTTAACACAAGGGCTATGGGTAAAAAAAGCGAGGTGTATAAAAGTCAATGAATATTATATCAAATTATCCCAGTAATGACAACAACGAAAATAAAGGATGGAAATATTATCTGCCGTTATCGGTTATGATGGTGCTTATGTTTATCGGTATGGTGGTACTGGCGTACCTTGTATGCTCGTTACCCGATTATTTTATCGAAGATACCGAGGTAATAGGCGAACCGTTACAGCACGTGCAGGAATTTGTAGTACCGCAGGCAGAGGCACAGGAAGAAGCCCCCGAACCAGTGGTACATCTTACGGATGATGATATCATAGCGCAGGTGGTAATGCACGAGGCAGGCAACCAAGAAATGATAGGCAAGGTAGCTGTGGCTATGACAATCCTTAACAGGTGCGATTATTTCGATTTAACCGTAGAGCAGGTGGTAAACACAGAGGGTGCTTACGCATACCCTTACACTGGGGTAATAACACACGATTGTTACAGGGCAATCGAGATAGCAAGGGCAAACCGTGATTTATTCCCTGCGGATTTTATGTACTTTAATGCAGATGGATACCACGGATTCGGGCAGGAATATATACAGATACAAGACCATTATTTTAGTACGCAGGAAACCAAAACCATAAAGGATATAGCAAGCGGAAAGTGAGGATAATATGGGCGTTAGAATTGAAAATGATTGTGTAAGTTGCGAGCGTTGCGTAAACTGTGGTAGGCGTGAAATTGAGGTACATTTTTGCGATAAATGCGATGATTATGCCGATATGTGGAATCCGCTGTATGTAACCGATAACGGGCAGGAGCTTTGTTGGGATTGTTATAAATCCCAGTACACCGAAAAAATATGCGATGATATGGACGAAGAACACTGTAATTTGTGCAACAGTGATGCAGAATATCTGTATTTGGTGGACGGAAGTTGGATTTGTGAGCAGTGTCTTAAAAGCATAGCAGATAAGGTTGATATGGAGGTGTGAAATGCCTAAATTAAGAGATTTAGATTCTTGCATAGGAAAAAAATACGGGAAGCTGACAATAATACGATATGCAGGATTAAGCAATGACAAATGGAAACGCAGACTTGTAACTTGTAAGTGTGATTGTGGGAATATAGTAAATGTGCATTTTTCAGACCTTTATAACAACAAAGTTAAAAGTTGTGGATGTAGGCATAGGGAAATATACGAATCTGGTGGATATAATAAAACTCACGGATTATCAAAAACAAGATTATATAGAATTTACGAGGGAATGAAAGCACGATGCACAAATCCCCATCGTAATTGCTTTGAAAATTATGGTGGAAGGGGAATTGACGTTTGCGAAGAGTGGAAATCCGATTTTAAAGCGTTTGCGGATTGGGCTATGTCTAATGGATATTCAGACACTTTATCACTTGAAAGAAAAAATGTTGATAAAGGGTACTCTCCCGATAATTGTTGTTGGATTCCATTAAATGAGCAATCGAACAATAAACAAAAAACTGTTTTCATAACTTATAACGATGAAAAAAAGCCTATGTCGGTTTGGGCGAAACAGTTAGGAGTAAGCTATTGGACTCTACGATACAGAAAAGATAATGGATGGTCAGATACCGAAATTATTGAGGGAAAGCGGAAAATGGCAGAAAGGGTGGATATGGAATGAACGAGAGTGAAAGTAAAGAATGTCAAATAATTGGTGAGCAATTCTTTGAGGGATTTATGAATACACTCCAGAATATATCAAAGAATATTGATGACTGGTTTAACTCATTACCGCCTTATCTCAAATTTGAGATATTACATCCACGCAAAAAGCCGAGAGGAAGTATACGGAGAGCGAGAAAGGAGCAGGAATGACAAAATTGAAAAAATGTCCGTTTTGCGGAGATGACGTACACATTCAATATGAGTCTGATGCAAAAGCATTTTCCGTATGGCATGACAATAAAGAGTGTATATTCATAAATCCACTTTGGATAGATGGAGAAAAAGCAAAATCATTGAGTGATGCCTATGCTTTATGGAATAAACGAGTAAATACAACGCAAGAGCCAACGGTACAAGATAAACAAGCCGAAAGCGAAAAATATCAGAAAGCATTTGATGATGGATATGATAATGGATATGCGCAAGCAAGATTTGATTATGAGCAAGAGCCTTGTGAGGATGCGATAGACAGAGCCGAAGCTATGACGGAAATAATGATGTTTGCAGGGAATGTGAAATCCGATGAAGAAGATATTTATATCAAAGTGTCGGATGCGGTGCAGTTATTAAGGGAGTTACCACCCATCACACCAAAGCCAAAGACAGATGTGCTTGACAAGATAAGAGCCGAGATAGACGAACAATATGACAGAGTATATCCATACAACATATCGTGTGCCGAGGGATTAGAAATGGCATTGGAAATTATCAACAAATATACAGCAGAAAAGGAGTGAGGGTAAGGAATGGACGACTTTTTAGAAAAATATCTCAAGGAAACAAATACAGTATTACTCACAAAGGATGCTTTTGAATATCTCAAAAAGAGGGCAAGTGTGATTGATAAGATAAGAGCCGAAATTATTGAAGCTTGTGGGTATTCAAAAGATTACGTTGGAACTTTTGAATACACAACGACTTATTTAAAAATTGTATTGCAGATTATAGACAAGTACAAGGCAGAAAGTGAGGAAGAATGAAACCTAATGAAAAACAAATAAAATATGCTCAATATCTTGCAAAAAGAATGTGCCAAGAAATGCCAAAAGATTTTACAAAAGAAGCATATTCAGATTTTATATCAAAGTGGAAACCCGTTGTTTTAGAAGAAGATAAGGCTATGAACGAACTAGATGAATGGCAAATGCAATATATGTAAGGCAGAAAGTGAGGATAGGGAAAATGAGCCTAAAGATGAAATTGTTTAATGCAGGCGAATTTGAGGGTTTAACGCCGTTACAGGCATATCAAAAAGGCTACGATGAAGCAAGCAAAAGCTTTAATGCCATAACAATACCCGAAAACGCCACCAACGGCGATATTTATATACAGGTGTATAAGCCATATAAAGGCAGGCAGGTAGGCAATCAGATGTTATTATGGGATACGAGGGCAGATTATATCAACGAAATATATCATAAAATACCGATGGAATGGTGGGAAACACCATACGGAAAGGCGTAAATATGAGCGAGTTACAAGCTGTATGGGGAATGGATTACGACTTTAGAGAGGATAAATGTTATAAACGCCCCAGTTGCCCCGAATGCGCAGAACCGATAGGGCAGACAGGCGATGATGATAGTTATTATTGTTATTCCTGTGGTAAAAGGGTAGAAGTAACCGATAAAGAAATGCAGGAATGGTTTAGGGTACGCAGGGAAACAAAAGTAGAAATATCAGATTGTTTCCCAGTACGGATGAAAGGGTGCGGTGGCAAAAAGTGCGTAAAAGCACACTACATACGCAATCCCATAACATTAAATTGGCAACTTATGGGCGGTAGGTGTGAAAAATGTGGAATGGAGTTTTTGATATGAGGATAGTAACAATACAGGCGACCGTACCGATATGTGAAGAATGTGGGGGCGGTTTAAAGTATAATCAGATAACGCAGAATTATCGGTGCTTACATTGTGGGGTAAGATACCACGTTATCGATATGGGTAAAAGTGATAACAGCTTTATTTGCGAGAAATTAAGATTGCCACAAGTTGATAAATGTTAAAAAATATGGTAAAATATACTATATCACATAAAGGGAGGCATATATGGATACAAGGAAAATCAGCGAAGAATATGCGATGATTGGCGCAGAGTTGATACAGGAAGAAAAGGAATTGGAATACATCCGCAACAGTAATGTATCAATCGTTTATTTATCATCTGAACACAAAAAGACCAGTGCGCATAAGGTTATACACGCACAGTGCGAAAAGATAGCCGAAAAGTATAAGTGGGGTATACCTGCTGATTTTACTATTACGGTATTCGAGCCTAACGTAGAACAGTTTACCGCAGAACAGTTACGCATACTGATATTCCACGAACTGTTACACATAGGCATCGAGGTTGATGATGATGGCGAGGAGCATTATTCCTGCGTACCGCACGACCTTGAGGATTTTAAGCTGATAATTGACCGTTTTGGTACAGATTGGGATAAGGTGGAAGAATGAATGTTATAGAAGAGGGCGTATATTTTCTATATAACGATGATGAACTCGTTTACATTGGAGAATCTGACAACCTATACAGAAGAATAGGGCAACATATAGCACAAAAAGAAAAGATTTTTAATCGGTTTGAGTTATACCCCACAACGGACAGAAAAAGGCTTGAGGGCTTTTTGATTAGAATGTTCAAACCAAAGTACAATGTCGCAAGCGGTGCAAATTACGATTTCAGAGGTATCGGAGCGGACTACTTTCCGAGCTTATCTATTCAAGACGCAATAAAAAAGTATGACGAATACATGGGCGACCCGATGATTGCAGAAATAGCCGAGGATATAGGAACATATCAAGGTTGCCTGTTGAGAGGTCTTACAAAAGCACATGCGCCATTGTACAACTTAAATGGTCACTTCCGACTTGATAAAGAATGGTATAATGCGCACATAAACGAGATATGGGATTATGTTGATTAAAGGAGTGACAATGAAGATTGAGAATGTAAAGGTATCTGAGCTGATACCATACGAGCGCAATGCTAAAAAGCAAGTGGAGCAATAAGCGAAAGGCAAGAGAAAATAATGGATAACATCAAGATAGAATATTTACCCATAAAGGAATTAAAACCATACGAAAGAAATCAGAGAAAACACGCTGATTATGATATATCACAAATAATGGTATCAATACAGAAATATGGTTTTAATGACCCGATAGGAGTTTGGAGCGATAAAAATATTATTGTCGAGGGACATGGCAGATTAGCCGCCGCCAAGAAATTGCACATGAAAGAAGTTCCTGTTATTCGATTAGACCATTTAACCGATGAACAGCGAAAAGAATATGCAATCATACATAATAAAACCGCTGAACTATCCGAGTGGGATATGGACTTACTTGCAGAGGATATACCACAGCTTGATTTTAGTGATTTTGAGATTGATTGGGGATTACCCGAAGATATAGAAGAAAACACAGAAATCGAGGAAGATGAAGCACCCGAACCACCCGAAGAGCCAAAAGCAAAGTTAGGCGATTTGTATATTTTGGGAAATAACCGCTTAATTTGTGGCGATTCTACGGACATTACGGTTATTGATAGGCTTATGGATGGGGTAAAGGCTGATTGTGTATTATCAGACCCGCCCTATGGAATGAGCCTTGATACAGACTTCAGCACAATAAAAGGCTCTATGAAGAGTTTAGGTAGGAAAAATCATACAGAGGGTAACAAGTACGAAAAAGTTATCGGAGATAATGAGGATTTTAAGCCCGAATTGATAACGACATTTTTTGCAAACTTTGATTATGTTAAAGAAATGTTTTTGTTTGGTGCTGATTATTTTGCAGAATTGTTACCAGAAAAAAACAAAGGCTCTTGGCTTGTTTGGGATAAACGCAAGGAAAGTCAAGCAGATGCAATCGGTTCGGAGTTTGAATTGATATGGAGCAGAAATAAACATAAACGCAGAATGCTTCGACACGATTGGTTCGGCTTTTTATCAAGCGAGAACGGAGCAGATGCAAGAAATAGAGTGCATCCGACACAAAAACCGATAACATTACTCGTTGATATACTTAATCAATGGGGTAAAGATGCAAATATAGTTGTTGACTTGTATGGTGGTAGTGGTAGCACACTAATAGCCTGTGAACAGTTAGACAGAAAATGCTATATGTGTGAATTAGACCCACACTATATTGATGTTATCATTCAAAGATACATAAATCTAAAGGGAACAGATAAAGATGTATTTTTGATAAGGGATGGAAAGAAAATCCCCTACAATGAGGTTGAATAATGGCTAATGAACAGAATTTAAGACCAAGTGAACACAAGTTTACCCTTGAAGAAGCCAAGAAAGGTGCACAGAAATCAGCCGAGGTTCGCAGAGCAAAAAGAGACTTGCGCAATGCCATTGAGATATTGTTAGAAACCGATATAAAGGGCAAAAACGGCGAAATAAAGAGTGGTGCGGAAGCAATAGCCATAGCACAGTTTCAAAAGGCTTTAAAAGGCGATACAAGGGCATTTGAGGTATTGCGTGATACCGCAGGACAAAAGCCCATAGAAAAGGTTATGGTGGCAGATGTGGAGCAATCCGTTATCGATGAAGTGGAAAAGGCTGTTTTAGGTGATGAGTAATGCTTACAAGGCAGGAAGCAACAGATTTTTTATTAAATAATCCGAAAAAGTATGCCAAAATGTTAGGCTTTGACAAACTGGTGGATATAAACGAACAATGGATTATTGATATGGTGCGTGGTAAGGAAGATAAAAGCCTTATGGCGCACCGTAATTCGTATAAGACCACCTGCGTATCGATTGCCCTTGCGGAAATAATTATATTATTACCCAGATTGCGCACAATGTTTATGCGTAAAACTGATACGGATGTAAAGGAAGTGGTAAAGCAGGCGCAGAAAATACTTGACGACCCACACACGGTATACCTTGTGCAATGCATCTACGGCATAAACTTAAATCAGACCACCAAGACAGCCACGGAGATATCCACAAACCTATCGGCAGATATAAAAGGCACATCACAGCTTGTGGGTATAGGTTCGGGCGGTTCGCTTACTGGTAAACATTTTGACCGCATATTTACGGATGATATCATAAACGTACAAGACCGCATATCAAAGGCAGAGCGTGACCGTACAAAACTGGTATACCAAGAATTGCAGAACATTAAAAATCGTGGCGGTAGGATATACAACACGCTTACACCGTGGCATCGTGACGATGCATCTACACTTATGCCTGCCCCCGAAAAATATACCTGCTATGATACTGGAATAATGACAGCCGAAGATATCGCAGAAAAAAAGGAAAGTATGTCACCTGCGTTATTCTGTGCCAATTACGAATTACGGCATATTGCAAGCGAGGATGTATTATTTGACGACAGACCTACAGGCGCAGAGGTTAGGCTTGTATATAATGGACTTTGCCACGTTGATAGTGCATTTTATGGCGCAGATTATACGGCGTTTACCATAATGAATTACGTGGATGGTAAGTTGTATGTATATGGCAGGATGTGGCGCAAGCACGTAGAGGATTGTTACGATGATATTATAGGCTTGTGGAAAGCGCATTTATGCGGTAAACTGTATATGGAAACTAACGCTGATAAGGGTATGGTGGCACGTGATTTAAAAAATAGGGGAGTGCGCACCGTAACTTATGCGGAAGATATGAACAAGCATATCAAGATTGCAACGTACTTAAAAGCTGTATGGAAATACGTGTACTTTGTAGAGGGTACGGATGCAGAATATATAGAGCAGATATGCGATTACACGGAAGATGCCGAACACGATGATGCACCCGATAGCTGTGCCTGCCTTGCACGGCTATTATGGCGCAAGGTTTTAAGGGATGACCCATATAGTGCGTTAAAAGGAGGGAACTATGCAGACCTATCAAGATTTACAAACAGCAATTTCTAACAATACGTTAAAGGAATTTATAAAGGGTGCGATAAATAAGCACAAAAGTAGTGATGAATACCAAACGGCATTATGCGCTGATGAATATAACCGCAGATTAAACCGTACTATCATCGAGTATCAGAAATTGCTTTACACCATTACAGGACAGGCTGTGCCCGATAACTACACGGCTAACTTTAAGCTACGGTCAAATTTCTTTAACAGGCTTGTTACACAGCTTAACCAGTATTTACTTGGTAACGGCGTTACGTGGGGCAAAGAGGATACCCCCGATAAATTGGGTAAGGACTTTGATAACCAGTTACAGGATGCAGGCGAAAAGGCACTCGTTCACAGGTGCGCTTTCGGCTTTTGGAATTTAGACCATTTAGAGGTATTTAGTTACCTTGAATTTGTACCGCTTTACGATGAAGAAGATGGCGCACTTAAGGCAGGAATAAGGTTTTGGCAGATAGACCCCAAAAAGCCATTAAGGGCAACACTTTACGAAATGGATGGGTACACCGATTATATATGGAAACAGGATAACCCCGATGGGGATATTGTAAACGAAAAAAGGGCGTACATCCTTAAGGTTAAATCAACCGAGGCAGACGGTACAGAAATATATGATTTTGAAAACTACCCGAATTTCCCTATAGTACCGTTATGGGGTAATAAGTATAAGCAGAGCGAATTTGTCGGTATGCGTGAAAATATCGATTGCTACGACCTTGTAAAATCGGGCTTTGCTAATACCGTAGACGATGCATCTATGATTTATTGGACTATAAACAATGCAGGCGGTATGGATGATATCGACCTTGCAAAATTTGTAGAGCATATGAAGACCGTAAAAGCATCGGTAGTAGACCAAAACGGTGCAACAGCAGAGGCACACACACTGGATGTACCGTATGCAAGCCGTGAGGCATTACTTGACCGCTTGAGGGCTGATATCTACGAGGACTTTATGGCACTGGATACAAAGAATATCGCAAGCGGTGCGGTAACAGCTACGCAGATAGATGCAAGCTATGAGCCTTTAAACAGCAAGGCAGATAAATACGAGTATTGCGTTACCCAGTTTATCGATGGGATACTTGCACTGGCAGGCATAGACGACAGCCCCACCTATACACGGTCAAAGATAGTAAACCGCACCGAGGAAATACAGACCATTTTACAGGCAGGCGAATATCTCGGCGAAGATTATGTAACGGAAAAGATTTTAACCGTTTTAGGCGATGCCGATATGGTAGAAGATGTGCTTAAGGCAAAAGACCTTATGGATATGCAGAGGATGGGTAATATAGCCGATGAAGAACCAAGCGATGAACTGGACAGACAAGAGGCTTAAAGAACTCGAAGAAAAAATAAGAGAAGAGTTTACCATTGCAGAGCGAGAAATAACTGAAAAAATGCAAAGGTATCTTGATAGGTTTGCAAAACAAGATGCTGTTATGATGCAAAAATATAAAAGTGGAGAGATTACCAAACAAGAATTTATTGAATGGCGAACTAATCACTTTATGATGGGCAAGAATTGGCAGAACTTAAAAGAAACCATTGCACAGGATATTTTAAACACAGACATGATATCCGCTAAACTTGTAAATGATGCTCTATTAGACGTATACGCATATAATGCAAACTATGCGTATTATGAAATGGATAGAGCGATGGGAATGGGCAGTGGATTATCTTTCGATTTGTATGATAAAAAGGCAGTTCAAAGTTTACTATCAGATAATGCCGATTTTATGCCACATTATGAGCCAAAATCTCCGATAGCAATGAGGTGGAATAAACAGCATATTCAATCTGAAATGATACAGGGAATATTGCAAGGAGAAAGCATACCTAAAATAGCAAAGAGAATGGCTACAGTTGTAAATATGGATAGGAGCGCATCTGTAAGAAATGCTCGTACATATACCACATCAGTAGAAAACAAAGCGAAGATGGATAGGTATAGTGAGGCAGAAGATTTAGGTATAGAACTTGAAAAGGAGTGGATGGCTACCCTTGACGAAAGAACCAGAGAGAGCCATAGAGAACTTGATGGAGTTAGAGTACCTAATGACGAACCATTCCCAAATGGACTTATGTATCCTGCAGACCCAAGTGGAGAGCCGGAGGAAGTATATAATTGCAGATGCAGAATAGTTCCTAGAATAAAAGGGCATAATTACGATAGGTCTGGAAGACGTAGTAATACGGATGTGTCATACGAAGAGTGGAAAAGGAGCAAATCTGTATATGGCAAAGATAGAAGTAGTAAATAGCCATGTTGATGAAGTATTAAATGCGTTACAAAGTCAGAAAGCAAAAATACTAGAGGAGTGGGGATTAACTGCAGAGGCTTATGCATCCGATTATTGTCCAGTAGATACAGGACGATTGAGAGCAAGCATAAGCCATGATACAGATGAAGATACAATGTATTTGGGAACAAATGTAGAATATGCTCCCTATGTAGAACTGGGAACAAGCCGTATGGATGCACAGCCTTATTTGCGACCTGCGATTGAAAACCATATGGGCGAGTACAAGGAAATTATGAACGATGTATTATCCAGTTAGAACAGGGAAAAATAAGCCCTGTTCTATTTTTTTACAAAAAAATTTAAAAAATATTAAAAAATGTATTGCGTTATGGAATAAAGTATGTTAATATAAACTTACAAACAACAAAGCAACACATTTTCGGGAGGTACAAATATGAAGAAAACAAAATTTATGGTTATTACAAATTATTCAGTTACCACACAGACCCTTAAAAGGGTATATGAAGACGAAGCAGGAAAGCGATATATCAAAAAGAATGGTGAATACGTTTGCATAGAAAATACACCTTGCATCGATATGATGATTGAAGATTAAGGAGGATGAACATTATGGCAAGCGAGGAAAGAAAATATTGGGTAAAAGGTAGTTGGAAATTTAATTTAGAGGCTATGCACGACAAACTTTATTGCATTATTATAGACAGCAGGGAGGGCGAAGTCCAGTATCCCATAACCATAGCAGGCACGGTATGCAAAGATGAATGCGATGTATATGACCTTATCGAAGAAGCATCTAACCTTGAATGGATATCTAAAAGCCGTAAGGTAACATCAAGGGAGTATGGCAGAATAAAGCAGATGGTGGAATGGAGAATAGGTGCAAGATACGTGGCTTGTATGGCAAGCGGTATGAGTGAAAGAGAAGCAGGTAGATGTTTTGAAGATATGTAAGGTTACAGGGGCTGTGTAAAAGCACAGCCCTTTTTTTATTGCAAAGCTATTGAAATATATAATAAAATGTGTTATTTTTTAAATGTCAAATGGCAAAGTAACGCCACCGAAGAAAAGGAGATAAAAATATGGCACTTACACGCAAGTATCTTTCAGCGCTCGGTATCGAGGCTGATAAAATCGATGAAATCATTACAGCACACAGCGAAACCGTGGATGCACTGAAAACCGAGCGAGATAATTTTAAGGCAGATGCAGAAGCAAATGCCGAGGCTAAAGCAAATGCCGAGAAATTACAGAAGCAGGTAGACGAGTTGACAAAGCAGGTAGAAGCTAACGGCAAGGACACGTACAAGGTAAAGTATGATGCCCTTAAGGAAGAATTTACGGAGTACAAAAACACCGTAAAGGCAGAAAAGACCAAGGCAGACAAGACCGAAGCTTACAGGAAACTGTTAAAGGAGGCAGGCGTTGCCGAGAAGCGCATTGATGCGGTTTTAAAGGTATCAGATATTGATGCCCTTAAGATTGACGATAAAGGCGTTTTAGAGGGCGCAGACGACCTTAAAAAAGCGATTGCCGAGGAGTGGAGCGATTTTATCGAAAAGACAGGCGTACAGGGTGCTAATACCGCTACACCGCCTACATCCACAAGCGGTGGGGCAAAGACAAAAGAGGAAATTATGAAAATCAAGGATACCACCGAAAGGCAGAAAGCTTGGGGCGAGTACCTTACAAATCAGCAGAAAGGAAATTAAAAAGATGGGAAACGTAGAGAATTTAACTACACCGAGAACCGATTTACCTAATGTTTTCACAAATGTAACCGCACGTGAAATCGACTTTGTTACACGTTTCGGTACTTCTTGGCAGGCACTTGCCGAGGTACTGGGAATTATGAACCCTGTAAAGAAAGAGGCAGGCACAAAGCTTGTATCTTACACCGCATCCGTAGACCTTGAAGATGGTGATGTACCCGAGGGTGCTGTTATCCCTTATTCAAAGGCTACCGTAGTTGAGGTTGCACACGCAGACCTTGAACTTGAAAAGTATGCAAAGGCTGTAACCGTAGAAGATGTTAACAAGTATGGCGCAAAGATTGCCGTACAGAAAACCGATGATGCATTCCTTAACGAGTTGCAGACAAAGGTAATGGACGATTTCTACGGCTTTATCGAAGCAAACGACAGCACCCTTGATGGCACAGAGGCTACTTGGCAGATGGCTGTTGCTATGGCAATCGGAAAGGTACGTGATAAGTTTAAGAAGATGCGTAAGAACATTTCCAGTATCGTTGTTTTTGTAAACACACTGGATGCTTACAAGTATCTTGGAAGCACTGATATTTCAATTCAGAGCCTTTTTGGTATCGATTATGTGCAGAACTTTATGGGCGCACAGACTATGATACTTTCATCCGAAATCAAAGAGGGCGAAGTAATCGCAATTCCTGCGGATAACATCGTGCTTTATTATATCGACCCTTCAAGTGCTTTCGCAGAACTTGGGCTTGTATACACCACCGATGGCGATACAAACCTTATCGGTTTCCACGCAGAGGGCAACTATAACACAGCCGTTGGTGCATCTTTTGCACTTATGGGAATTAAGCTGTGGGCTGAATACGTTGACGGTATTTCAAAGATTACGGTGAACGCAAACCCCTAACGAGCCTCACGGTTGAGTCCGAGACCGATGAGGCGGTTTTCCCTTGGACAGACAAGAAAGCAAGCGATATGCAGGCTAATGTCGAAGTAACGGATAACGCAATCACTGGTACGCTTCACTTCATCGAGGGTGGACTTGCACCCAGTGGGCCTCTTGCAGGTGATGGTAACTTCCTTGCACTTAAATTCAGCGCAACTAACTGGAATGCATACGATACCGCAAAGGTAGGACTTGTACCCAGTGCAAGCGGTATGGGCTTGGTAGATATCAAGTCAGACCCCGATAAGAACGGCGTATTTAAGATTGCAGGAATGGTAGGCGATACACCGCAGAGATTCAAGGTAGAACTTACCAAGGATGGAGTCGTACAGACAAAAGTATACGACCTTTCGGGTCTTGTTTTGGAGGACGACAGCGTATGAGATATCTTGCCATAAAGTCTTTTACAGATGCGCAGGATAACGGCTATAAGTACCACGTGGGGGATACATACCCCCACGATGGGTACACGCCCACCGCAGAAAGAATAGAGGAACTGGCAACGGATAAAAACCGTAGAAGATGCCCTATGATTGAAGCGGTTAAGGATGAAGCTGAAAAGGTGGAAACCCCCAAGGCTGAAAAGAAAGCACCTGTAAAGAAAGTAGATAAGCCTAAAAAGGCAACTACCAAACCGAGGAAGAAAACTGATGTTAAGTGAACTTTGCCACGAACTTAAAAACTGGTTTGAACAGAATAAAATCATAGCCACAATAGAGGTAAGGGGTGGACGTGTATACGTTCAGAATGACGATACACCTATTACCCCTAAAGTCGGTCAGTATTTCCGCATTGTAGGGTCAGTGCTTAACGATGGGATATACCAGTACAATGGCGAGCCGTTAAACAAAGACCTTAACGATGAAGTATTCGATGGGGCTGTATGGCTTTTAGCTATCCCGAAAGAGGTAGTAAGCTTATCAACCAATATCGATGCGTGGAAAACCAAGTACCTTAACGCCGATAGCCCTGCTATGTCGCCTTTTACATCTGAAAGCTTTGGCGGTTATTCATACAGCAAAGCAAGTGGTGCAAATGGTAGCGCAGGCACATCGTGGCAGGATGTGTTTAAAAGTCAGTTAAACAAGTGGAGAAAAATATGAGCCTATTGGATGAATGGATGGAAAAGTGCATAATGTACGACCGTACCACCGTACCCGATGGATATGGTGGCTATACGATTGTATGGAAAGAGGGCGTAGAGTTTAAAGGCGCAATCACACTGGATACATCCGTAGAGGCTAAAAGGGCAGAAAAAGAGGGCGTAACTGGATTATATACCGTTACAACCTCAAAAGCACTTAACTTACAGTATCACGATGTTTTTAAACGTGCATCCGATGGTAAAATATTCCGTGTAACATCCGATGGCGATGATAAACATACGCCAAACAGCGCAAGCCTTGATATGCGACAGGTAAGCGCAGAGGAATGGGAGTTAACAGGCACAATCGAGGATAATAACAATGGATAAGGCGCAGGCAATACAGAAATTTTGGGAGTCGTTTAACATTCCTGCTTACGATGAAACCAACGTACCCGATAATGCCGTTATGCCATATATCACGTATTCGGTAAAAACGGATAGCCTTGATAACATCGTAAATATGTATGCATCGGTTTGGTATCATTCTACATCGTGGAAAGATATTTCAGAAAAGACCGAACAAATTGCAGAGTACATCGTTAAAATGAACCCACCGTCAATAGAATTTGATAACGGCAGGTTATACATCGCAAAAGGAAACCCTTTCGCACAGCGTATGGCAGACCCTAACGATAGTATGATAAGGCGAATGTACTTAAATATACAAGCCGAATTTTTATCGGCATATTAAACAGGAGGAAATAAAAAGATGGGAAGATTTACAGTAATACCATCCGATACGTTTAACGGCTTACAGCTTGATGCAGGCGTACTTCTTCGCAGATTTAACCCTGCTAACCCTGTACCCCCTGCGGATGCGGATATTATCTGTGCCACAACAGGCGGTATCAATCCCAGTTGTGTGCCTACATTTTCAGATTTGGGCGAGGATGTAGATAATGTACCTGTGAATATGAAAGAACTTAAGCACCTTGACAGTTGGGAGTGCAAGATTACTACTACTTCACTGGGAACTACCCCCGAACTTATCAAACTTGCCCTTGGATGCGCTGATATCAATTCTGAAACAAGCGCAATCGTACCGAGAAAAGACCTTGCGCAGACCGACTTTAGCGATATTTGGTGGGTAGGCGACCGTGCCGATGGTGGACTTGTAGCCGTACAGCTTAAGAACGCACTTTCAACAGGTGGTTTCTCATTACAAACCACCAAGAACGGTAAGGGACAGATTAACCTTGAAATCACAGGGCACGTATCAATCAACGCACAGAGCGTAATGCCTATGGTATTCTATTCAATGGATGCAGAAGAGGGTAGCACCTATAAGGTAACGCAGACCCTTGCACACGTTGCATCTACTTTCGTTGATGAATACATTTCAAGCACAGATGCTTTCGAGGCTACACTTACCGCAGAAAGCGGATACACCATCGCTAATGTTATCGTAACAATGGGCGGTAATGATATTACTACCACAGCATACGATGATACTACCGATAAGGTATCAATCGCAACCGTTACAGGCGATATCGTAATTGTAGCAACAGCAACAACCTAAAAAGGAGCGAATAAATGAAACTTTCGGATATCAAAGGCGAGCAGGCTTTAGAGGCTATGGCAGACCTTATAGACCCATTAACAGATATTGCACAGGATAAAATACTTGTGGGGCTTTTAAGAACAAGGAATATAGCAGAGGCGGTAAAACTTGGGCTTCGTAAGCACCAAAGGGCTGTATTGACCATATTGGCAATACTTGCGCAGGAAAACCCCGAAACCTACGAGCCTAGTCTTGCCGAGATTCCGAAAATGCTTCTTGAAATACTTAACGATAAGGAATTGCTTGACCTTTTTTGGTCGCAGGCACAGACAACGGAAGAGACCTCTTCTGTGTCTGCTACGGAGAATACAGGGGCAAGCGAGAACTAAAGCCCTTTATGCGGTATGTCTTGTCACGTATTAGAGTGTATCAGCGTGAGGAGGCGTACCGCATTTATGTTACAGACGCTTTAAAAGGCGCATACGGGCTTAATATTCGCTTTTATGATATTTTATACCCTACTATTGAAACACGTACCCCTACGGCGATAATAGAGGGCATAAAAGCTAAATTAAGAGGTTAAACTATGGATATATTTGATTTAGTGGCTTCTTTGTCACTTGATACAAGCGCATACGAGCAGGGCTTACAGGGTGCGGAACAGGATGCGACTTCCGCAGGCGGTAAACTGGGTAGCGTGATAGGTAAAATAGGCGGTGGTGCAGGCATAGCTATCGGTGCTGTGGTATCGGGCGTAACGGCAATAAGTGGGGCTGTGGTAAGCGGTACGACAGACCTTGCCGAGTATGCTGATAACATAGATAAAATGTCGCAGAAAATGGGTATCAGTGCCGAGGCGTACCAAGAGTGGGATGCTGTAATGCAACATAGCGGTACTTCCATCGAGTCAATGACAAGGGGTATGCAGACCCTACAGAAAAATGCCGTAAATTCTGCCGAGAAATTTGAAGCACTGGGTATCACGCAGGAACAGCTTGCTAGTATGTCTACCGAGGAATTGTTCAGTGCTACCATTACAGGCTTGCAGAATATGGGTGAGGGCGCAGAGCGTACAGCCCTTGCAAGCGAACTGTTAGGTGGTACGGCGAAAGAATTAGGTGCTTTGCTTAATACCAGTGCCGAAGAAACACAGGCGATGAAAGACCGTGTACACGAACTTGGTGGCGTTTTATCTGATGAAGCGGTAAAAGCAGGCGCATCTTTTCAAGACCAGTTACAGGATATGCAGACCGCACAGCAGAGCCTTACAAGAAATATGCTATCGGACTTCTTACCATCCATTACAACTGTTATGGGTGGGCTTACCGATTTATTCGCAGGCGACTATGAAAGTGGTGCGGATAAAATATCACAGGGTATTGATAATGTGATAACAACCGTTACCGAAAAGCTACCGCAGGCTATGGATATCGGGGCTGATATTATCTTAAATTTGGGCGAATCAATCGTACAAAATGCCCCGAAAATTCTGAAAGCAGGAATGGATGTAATAAAAGAACTGGCGTTAGGTTTGACAGATGCCCTGCCTACGCTACTTGACACGGCGAGCGAAATAATAACAACCGTTCTTGATTCGTTGACCGAGACCCTGCCCGAACTCCTGCCAAAACTTTTATCAGCCGTGATAAATCTTGTAGAACGGCTGATAGACCATCTTCCCGAAATTCTGACAAGTCTGTTAGATTTGGTGCAAGCCCTTGTAAATTCGCTACTTACAGAAGGTTTACCGATGCTGTTAGATGCCCTGCCCGATTTAATAATGGGCGTTGTTAATTTTATAATTTCAGCAATCCCTCAAATAATAACAGCTGTTATTGATATTGTGTTAGCCATCTGCGATGCCCTACCCGATATCATCATAAAAATTATCGAAATTTTGCCGACTCTGATAGTAAATATCATTACGGCGATTTTGGGCGCAATTCCGCAGTTTGTAGAAGCAGGAATACAACTGTTTATCGGGCTAATCGGCGCACTTCCCGAAATAATTTCTGCGCTCATAGAAGCTGTACCCCTTATAATTACTGGACTTGTCGATGCTTTTAAACAAAACTGGCCTAAAATTAAGGAAAGTGGACAGAAATTGCTTACATCGCTTGCAAGTGGTCTAACAAATCTTGGTAGCACAATCAAAAATGCCGTTAAGAAAATATGGGATAGCTTAAAGTCTAACTTTAAATCAGTTATCGACAATGCGAAATCGTGGGGCAAAGACCTGCTACAGAATTTCATAGATGGTATTAAATCTAAAATATCAGCATTAACAAATGTTGTAAAAGGTGTCGCAAACAAGGTTAAGGACTTCCTCGGGTTTTCAGAGCCTAAAGATGGACCTCTTTCCAATTTCCACACATACGCACCCGATATGATGAAGCTGTTTGCCGAGGGTATCAAGGATAATACCGATGTTGTTACCGACCAAATCGCTAAAAGTTTTGACTTTGAACAGCCTGTAGTAGACGTGACAAAAGCCGATAATTCTGCTACAATGAACAGTAGAAATGCAGAAATGGACACCATAATAGAATTACTACAGGTTATTGCAGAAAAAGACCCAGTAGAAATATCGGGCAACTTGCAAGGTATTTTCGATTTAGTAGTAAAAAAGAATCGTGAATACTATAAGGCGCACAATCGTAATGCACTGACATATTAAGGAGATACGATGCAGGTAAGTATTGGCAATACTGATATATCACAGTATGTACAGGAAAAATCGTATAAAATAGACAGCGAAGACGAATACACCGAGTGGAAAGACAGCGTAGGGCATAAGCACCGTGGCGGTTATATCTCAAAAGTGAGCGGTTCTTTTGAACTTGTTTTCATTGATGGATGGACGCAGAATAATACACCAGTTGACGGCTACGGTGACTTCCTTACTCTGATTGCTAATAATAGCACAGATAAAAAGCTGACTATAACGCTAACCGTTAACAATTTAAATAACGCCACACGTACCATCGTATGCTATTACAAGCTGACTACGAATGAATTTAAGTATACCCACAACGGTAGCAACTGTGTGGTAAAGCGTGTACTAATGACTATCGAGGAAAGATAATGATACCCGTATCAAATGCCACCAAGCAAGCGTGGGCGAGTGAAACCTCTGAAAAGAAAATGTCCATACTGATTGTAGGCGAGGGTGTTATACACGCCGATTCAGTAAAGGCAGATACTTTTAAGTACACGGAAAGTATAATGTCTTCGGATAGCTTTGAAGCGGTAGGGTGCATAGCTAAAAAATTTGAATTTACCACTGATGGGTATAATAGACCAGTGCTTAAGAATAAGCGCATATATGCCACGATACAGGCTAATAATACAGATGAAATCAATCTGTTTGCAGGGCTTGTAGATAGTGGCATAAAAGAGTCAAGAAAAGGCTTGAAAAAGATAACGGCATACGATGAATTTTATCGGTTGTCTAACGTGGATGTAACTGATTGGTATAACGCTTTAGGGGTAACAACGATACTGGGTGCATTACAATCTTTTGCACTTTATCAGCACTTTGGGCTTGCTAATGACCTTGAACTAATCAACGGTGATAAGCCCTGCTTTGGTGGCACGATAAGACAGGTAAAGAAATTATCGGGGCTTGATTTTTTAAAACAGATATGCCAAATAAATGGGTGCTATGGGTATTTTAACGGCATCGGACAGTTTAGCGTAAAATATCTGACAGTAAAAACACAGCGCATTTTATACCCCTCGGATATGTTGTTTCCGTCAGATGATATTTACCCATCGGATACCGATACTGGTGGCGATGTTGTTATTACGGCTATCGATGCCTATAAAGAAATGAAATACGAGGACTACTCCATAAAGCCTATTGATAATGTGATTATTCGCAATACATCAAAAGACTACGGTGCAAGGTTTTATGGCGGTGGCGTAAATTCATACATAATACAGGGAAATATCTTTGCTTACGACCAAGATTATTACGATTTACACGCTATGGTTGTAAAGATATTTAATGCGCTGAATAGGGTATCATTCAGACCATTTCAAGCCGAACAAAATGCGTATCCGTGGCTTGAATGTGGCGATTGTATATCGTATTATGATATTGACGATAACGGCGAACAGATAACTATAGATACGGTTATTATGAATCGTGAATTATCGGGCGCACAGCTTATGTGGGATAAATACTCGGCAGATTGTGAAGAAATACAGCTTAATACTTTTGACCTTAAGGCACAGCTTAAAGATATACAGAATCAGATAGAGGAACAGGCAGATGATAACGGTTAATCAAGCTACCAAAGATGCGTGGCTATCAGAAGTATCACAAAAGCATATTAAAATAACCGTTACAGGCGTAGGTACGATAGACGAAAGCAATATCGAAATGGATACGTTTGAGATTGCTGAAAGCATAATGTCGTCAGAATCTATCGAATTTGTGGGTTGTATCGCACGTAAGCTGTCTTTTACTACAGATGCTTTTAATTCTAATTACTTAAAAAATAAACGGATAAAAGCGTGGGTAAAGGCTAACGATACCCAGTGGATATCCGTATTTTCGGGTATAATAGATGAATCAGTAAAAACATCGATTAAAGGTTTAAAGTCTATTATAGCCTATGATGATTTTTACAGGCTGTCGTTATTGGATGCGTCAAAGTGGTGGAATAGTTTAGGTGTAACAACTATATACCGCTCATTTTTATCGTTTATTGCAGAATTTAACCTTGAACTTTATGTGTCGTGGTTTAGGAATGGCGAGTATCCGTGCTTTGGTGGTACTAAAAAGCACGTAAAAAATTTCACCGCTTTAGACTACTTGAAACAGCTTTGTCAAATAAACGGCGTTATCGGGTATATAGACGGCGACGGTCTTTTTAAGGTAAAGCACCTGCGTGAAACAGGTACACAGGCAATATCTTGGGCTAAAGATTTTGAATATGAGGATTACGATGTTAACCCCCTTGATAGGATAATGATACGGAATACATCGGAAGATAGCGGTGTATTTTATCCATATTCGGGTCAGAATACTTACATAATACAAGGCAATATATTCGCATACGACCAAACCGCAAGCGACCTTTTGGAAATGGCTGAAAATATCCACGATGAAGTAGAGGATATCAGCTTTAAGCCGTTTTCAGCGCAAAATACAGCCTATCCGTGGGTAGAGTGTGGCGATAAGGTAACTTACACCGATGTTGACGATGAGGGCGTAGAGCAGACCGTAACGGTTATGGTAGTATCACGTACATTATCGGGGCATCAATTTATGCACGATACATTCTCGGCAGAGGGTGAGCAAGACCAAAGGGTATTTATCACAGACTTATCGGCGCAGGTAGAAGACCTACAGAATCAGATAGACGAGGAAGACGAAGGACGAGAGGATAACAACTATCGTGGCATCGTATTGGTAGAATTTACAGATGTTCCCGAAGTCGAGGTACTGGGCGGTATTGGTGAAGTCGAAAGCGGTATTGTAACGGAGATAAGCTAATGAGCGAGTGGCAATATATAACCATATCAAAAACAAACGGATATTATGACTATGCTACGTTAACACGTATTGCCAATTTAATCGGTGGTACTGTAAACTACGCATCCGATTTAGGATACACTTCTATTAGTGGGTTGTGGAATAATAACCCACTTGCTATGAATAAGTTAGCCGTATATATACCCGATGGTTCAATTTATGGCTTGATATTTTATGCAGGCGCTTCGTATGGTTCAGCAGCCTTGCGAGTATACTTTGTATTGCTATCAGAAAGCGGTGCTGTAACAGCCAAAGTAGGGGCAGTTGGATGTCCGTATGGTGGTAGTTACCCTGCTAGGATATTTGTGGGTGACGGATTTTATATACTTGCAGATAATTTAAGTGCTAGTAATGATTATCGTGGGTGGTGTGCTTTTGATACGTTTGAAAATGTAAAAGAAAATACAGATGTATTTTGTTATTTTTCTGATTATTATGCTGTAGACCTTGAAACCCCGATTGATGAATCGATGTACCATTTTTATTATGCAGGAAAGGTGCTTGATGGGTCTGTAGTAACACAAGGTGACGGAACATTATATGCAGAATTAGTCCCTATGCCATACGTTTATGATGCGAAAGATTATAATGGCAAGGAAAACATACTTATTACAAAAAATATTAAATTGGGTTTATTTGATTATAGAAGCGTTGAACGTGTAATAGAGGTGAATGGTGTGGAATTTTCTAGTATATTAAATTCACACATATTCTTTCCCACGGAGTAAAATATGGCGATATCTAACGAATGGCAAAATGTAGACAATTTAGTAAAAATAAATGTAGATGATAGTACCAACCAAGTAGTAATGACTATTTGGGACGGCGATTCTGTACAAAAAATAGCCGATGCAATCGGGTGGGAACGTGTACATTTATCTGATTATTTTGAATATTTGACTATTGAAAAATCGGGATATACTACTTATCAGTTTAGCACAGCACAGATATACGCTATAAGACCTATAAGCGAAGATGCATACAATAATGTTATAATACCATTTCTTATTCAATCAAATGATAGTATAAATAGTATATGTTATATAGTTTCGTTAAGTGGACAAAGTATAGTGTGGATGAATACAGGGTCTCCATCATTAAATAACAATGTAATGGTATTACGTCCCTCCGCACAAGGATGTTTTTGCATAAAGTATTTTAGAAATAATAATGCATATTATGCAGTATTTGATAGATATTTAAACCCAAAAACAAATGCAACAAAATGGGGACTTATAACAAATGTATATTTAACTAACATAGCAGGAACGACATATTCTTACGCATTTATTGATTTAAGTACGGCGTTATATATTGCCCCGAGTTTTAAGATGTCAATATTAACTCCCTCTTCAAGATTTTATCCATACATTGCATTAAAGAAATTCACAACAATATCTTCAAGTGGTATTTTTAATGCAAACACTTTGTACTCTTCGTATATTGATTATGCACAGAATGAAAGAACCATAGAAGTAGATGGCGACAGATATAGATGTATTCCAATATACCCTAATTCAGATGGTCTATTACTTTACATTCCTTTAGATTAAGGAGATAAACTATGTCGTATGAAAAAACACACTGGGAAAATACACCGTCAGAAGAAAGCCCAATAAATGCGCAGAATCTGAATCACTTGGAAGACGGCGTAGAAAATAACGACCAACGCATAACAGTATTAGAGGGCAGACCTTTAGCGCATAAAATACTGGATAAAATCGGTAGCCTGCTTACACAGCGTGGCAAATTACAGTTTACTGGAATTGCAACCGTAACGGATAATGCGCCAAATGATAAGACGATTGTAAACATACCATCGAGTCTTTCAGCATACACCAACGATGCAGGCTTTATAACTAACACAGTAAACAATCTGACTAACTACTATCTGAAATCTGAAACCTATACGCAGGCAGAGGTAAATGCTTTAATAAGCGCAATAGTAACGCTTAACATCCTTGTCGTGCAGACTTTACCCACGCAAGATATATCAACTACCACGATTTATCTTGTGCCAAAAGCAACGGCAGAAACGCAGGATGTATACGATGAATATATCTATGTAAATAATGCGTGGGAGCATATCGGTAGCACACAGGTAGATTTAAGTAATTACTATACCAAGACAGAAGCCGATAATTTGCTTGGAAATAAGGTTGATAAAGTAACGGGTAAGCAATTATCCACCGAGGACTTTACAAGTGCCTTAAAAAGCAAATTAGAGGGCATAGCAAGCGGTGCAGAAGTAAACGTACAGGCTAATTGGAATGAAACTGATAATACAAGTGATGCGTATATTCAGAATAAGCCTACAATTCCTTCAGCTACAAGTGATTTAACAAATGATAGTAATTTTGTATCCGATGCTAATTACACGCACACAGATAATAATTACACTACAACTGAAAAGAATAAGTTGAGTGGAATTGAGGCAGGCGCACAAGCAAACGTGCAAGCCGATTGGAATCAGACCGACAATACTGCTGATGATTATATTAAAAATAAGCCCACGATACCCGATGCGCAGATACAGAGCGATTGGAGTCAGACAGATACCAGTGCTAAAGATTATATCAAGAACAAGCCTACAATACCGAGTGATGCTGATGATATAGATTATGATAATACTACAAGTGGCTTAACGGCTACGAATGTGCAGGATGCTATTGATGAAGTAGCAAATGGTAGCGGTAGTGGTGGTCACACGATATGGAACAGAATCAAGACCGCACTCACACAGCGCACAAATTTATGGTTCAAAGATGCGAATGTTACCGATGATTCAACCGACAGCGCAACAGCCATAGAGATAATCACATCAACGACAGGGAGTGCATTTGATGCTTTACCGACAGATGGTTCAGCCGATGGGTGCTTTGAGATTAACGATGAAGATATGATACCCATTGATGCGTATGGGATAGGGTACGGACAAGGGAGTGTAGGTTCTGCACTTGATACACTTAATTCTGAATTATTCCTTTCATATAAAGGGTATATGGGCTTTGAACCTGTGCCATCCTTAAATTTTAATGATTATAAAACAAGTGGGTGGTATAGAAATGGGGGAACAAATCAAAGCGGAACACAAAATGCACCTCATTCTGCCGATAATGGATATATGCTTGTAATCTCAAGCGGAAGTGATTCAAGAACTGTATATCAATTTTGGTTCAGTATATACAGAGGCACAGGAGTTGTAATGAGAAAATGTTACCAAGATACATGGGACTCGTGGCGAACAGTAATATCATAGAGGTAAATTATGTCAATATTTGCATTTATTAAAAACGGACGGAAACAAAGAGTTAATATGATGCCGTCAGCTTACCCATCCTCAAGGGTAACGTATGGGAACAGTAACGCAGAGGTAAAATTGGATAGTCTGACAACCGATGTGAGTGGGAAAGTATCAAAGTCGGGTGACACAATGTCGGGAACATTAAATATGAACACAGAAAATAATGTTGCTTTAAATTTCCGACCTAACCATTCAGAGTGGAGTACAACTGTCAGTTATCAAAATAGTGGTGACGAAGCACTTGTTTTTGCAACAAAACAAAATGCTACAAGCATGATTTTTGCGAGTGGTGAGGATTCTATCACAAATCACAGCGCAGACAGATGGAAAAGCCTTACAAGACCCGCTTTGCAGATAAAAAACAATAAGGTTGCTATTGGAGTATTGGTAGCTAATGGGGCAACACCGAAAGCAGAATTGACCTTAAGAGGATGCCTTTACCAAAGTGGAAAAACCGATTGCAATGGGAATGGTAGTTACAATTATTTCAAAATTGCAACGCTTACTATAACTGGTGCAAATGTTAATACTCCCATAATATTTGAATTGATGAGTAGAGGTAGTTATTATACGAGAGTTGATGTAAAATTTCTCAATTCGGGTGGAACAGACCCCGATTTAGATTATCTTTTATGTAGTGGGGGGAATTACCGAAGATACTTTATTAAAAAAGTAGCAACATCTACTTGGGAATTATACGGACAGCACGATGGAGTATGGGGGAGAGAAAGATTATTAAGAGTTGCAGGGATGGACTTGGAAGATGGTATAAATATTGATATAAATATGTCTAATGTTTCATCCTTGCCAAGCGGTTACACACAGGCACGATGGGATTTACCCACAAATTCAATAGTAGGAGGAGCGACAGGATATACCCCATCAAATGAATATTTTGGTACTTGGTCACAAATAGGGACAGTAGGGAGCACAGTATTGTATAGGCGAACATCATAAAGGAGAAAAACAATGAAATATTACATCTTAACAATCGAACAGATAATCAAAGACGGAGCATTGACAGAGTATGCCAATGTTAAAAAGTACAATTCAGAACAGAGCGCATTAACCAAGTATTATGAAGCACTCTCTAACGTATCCGCAGATTTAGGCGAGAATCACACTTATATGAACATCAAGATAATTTCATCACAGGGGCAGAATGTGAAAGAAGAAACTGTTGGGGAATATATGTATTACTTGCCGACAGATGAACCTGTTGAAACCGATGAAGAATAATTAAAATAAATCAGCGTTATTTTTAATTAAAAACAGAAATTCTGTGTAAGTAAAAATGGCGTTAGTTATGGACACAGCAATGGATACAGTAGAAACCTTTAAACAATGGTTTGCCGAAAACAAAGACAACCTAAACATTCCAAGGCTTGAAGATTTACCCGAAGATGATGAATGGTTTGACGATGAATGGGAGCAAGACAATGAACGGCATTGACGAAATAGAAAAGAATCTTCCACATACAGTATCAGAGGTTATATGCGTGAAATGCTTTAAGAGGTGGATAGCTGTTAGACCGTCCGATGTATTGCTGAAAAACCTTGAATGTCCGAACTGTGGCAAAGGGTATGTAATAGAAACGGGACAGCCCATAGAGGAAAATTACTGTATGGGATGCAGACTATACACAGACGGGAAATGCAAACTGAACCTTACCAATACTGATGGATATTGTGAATATAGGAGATAAGTTATGAACAACGACCAAAAGATATGGAATTATCTGAAAGATAAAGGACTTAACGACTATGCTTGCGCAGGTATAGAAGGAAATCTATTTTGGGAAAGTGGTAACAAGCCCAATAATCTTGAGAACTTCTATAACCGAAAATTTAATATGACCGATGAAGAATACACAGCTAAAGTCGATAGTGGCGAGTACACGAATTTTGTACGAGATTCGGCAGGCTTTGGAATAGCCCAGTGGACTTACTGGAGTCGCAAGCAGGGACTTCTTGACCTTGTAAAAAGCCGTGGAGTAAGTATCGCAGACCTTGCTAGTCAGCTTGATTATCTGTGGATTGAATTATCAAGAAATGGTACTCTTATAAATGCTTTAATGAGTGCCAAATCGGTATATGAAGCAACGATAATATTTATGGTTGTTTTTGAAAACCCTGCCGACCAATCGGATAAAGCAAAACAAGCAAGGGTAGATATAGCACAACAGTATTATGATGCGTATGCAGGAGATAAGCCTATGGACAAGTATATTGAAGTAGCAAATGGTGTAGAACATTATTCAAAAGCAAAGCAGGGAGATTTAATCTTTACGATTGATGGCAAGCCCAGTAATTTTAAAGTAAAAGAGTTTGCCTGCCACGATGGTACTGATGAAATATTAATTGACGGTAGGCTTGTAAGGTATCTACAGCGTGAGCGTGATTTATACGGAGTTACTACAATAAATTCCGCATACCGTACCCCTGCTTATAATGCCAAGGTAGGTGGTGCGCCTAAAAGTCAGCATCTTTACGGTAAGGCATCGGATACTGTGTGCAAGAATGGTTCTCCGTTAGAGGTCGCTATGACAGCCGAAGCTATGGGAATGGGTGGTATTGGTTTATATCCTACCTTTACGCATATAGATACAAGGGATGGAAAATCACGTTGGGATAACCGAAGCGGTAAGCAGGTAGGCGTATCGACTTTCTTTAAGACTATACAGTATGGCGCAACTGGCGAATATGTAAAGATAGCACAGCGCAAGTTAGGTGTCGAGGTCGATGGTGTATTCCTTGACAAGACGAAAGAAGCCGTGCTGAAATTCCAAGGATTGCACAATTTAAAGCAAGATGCTATAATCGGGGTAAGAACGTGGACAGAACTTATGAAATGAGGGCAAACAAATGCCGATAGATGAGCATACCGTAGAACTGATACGGGAAAAACTTGAAAAACACGAAATCTGCTTAACCGAATACGGAGGTAGGCTTATGAGAATTGAAGAAGCCTCAAAAGATTTGAAATCTTTAGCCGAGTCGGTACACGAAATGGCGTTTAATCAGCGTACAATGGATACCAAAATTGATACGCTTACCGAGTCAGTGGAAACCTTAAAAGAAGCACCACGTAAAACGTGGGGTACTTTTAAAACGGCTATGGTATCAGCCATAGGCGGTGCGGTAGGTACTGGTGTAATTGGCATAATTTGCCACATTTTTATAACAATGGGAGGCGCAAAATGATACCTAACAGATTATACGATGTATTGAAATGGTTAGCGATGCTGTTTTTGCCTGCTTTAGCGGTACTGGTAAGAACCATCTTTCAGATATGGGGTTTGCCTTATGGAAACGAAATCAGCGCAACAATAGTAGCGGTAAACTGTTTTCTTGGTGCTATTTTAGGCATATCGAATATCAGCTATATCCGCAAGCTTGACAAAGATAAGTAACACGTGATATTATAAGCACGATGAATACCCCCTAAATGTTTGTATAATGTTCATTTTTCAATCCCCAAAAAACAGCTTGCATCCGTGCAGGCTGTTTGCATATAAAGACTATGGAAGATAAGACGATACCTTATTACGCATACGATGCGCTTACAATGTTAACGAATAAGACCAACCGCAGGTTATGGATACTGTGTGTTATTTTGGTGGTACTTTTGGTAGGTACTAACGTAGGATGGCTGATATATGAGAGTCAGTTTGAGGATGTGGTAGAAATCGACCAAGAGGCAAAGTGGGAAGATGGTAGCAACGTGATATTTAACGGTACTGGGAGCGTAAATTATGGCGAAAGCAAGACAGACGGTAACTAAATACCGCAGGCGTAAAACTGGTGGCAAAACAGGCTATAAAAAGTGCCCTACCTGCCACGGCACAGGGCGTGTAAAGAAATGAAGCATACAATACCCGATTTAACATACGCCGAAATTGAAACGGCGATAAATCAACGCATTGTGGGTAAACATTCCGCAAGGGATAGGGAAGTAATGCGGATGCGGTTACTGGATGGCTTAACCTTTGAGCAAATAGCCGAGGCAACTGGCTTTGCAGTACGAACAATATATAACATCGTTTACCGATGCGAAAATATCATTTTTAGGTAGCTTACGGCTACCTTTTTTTATTGCATAAAAATTTCAGTTTTCTTACATTTTCCAACGGTCTTAAATTCTGTATCATCAAAGTATGGATATTTCAGACAGATTAAACAATTACATACAGCGTTTACAGCGTTGCGGATATAGCGCATACGAGGCGACACGTACAGCAAACGATATGCAAAAGAATTTCGGGCTTAATGGGCTTGAAGAGTATGTTAAATCACTGGAGGAAGATACCTATGTTTATCACTTACAATCCTAACCCTGCCTCTATGCGTAAGGTGGGCGATTGTGCTGTAAGGGCATTATCTAAAGCGTTAGATATATCGTGGTCTACGGCATATATAAAGTTAGCCATAAACGGTATGGCGATGGGCGATATGCCAAACGCAAACAATGTTATAGCATCCGTATTACGGCAGAATGGTTTTAAACGTATGGATATCCCCACAGATTGCCCCGATTGTTATACCGTGTATGATTTTGCAAAAGACCACCCGAAAGGTACTTACGTGGCAGGTACAGGCGTACACGTGGTATGTATCAAAGATGGTGACTATTACGATACGTGGGATTGTGGCGATGAAGTTATAGCCTATGTTTGGGAAAAGGAGGAATAAAATGATTTACGGTCAGTATCCAGTAAACTATTACGGCGCACAAGCACCCAGTATATCAAATCAGCAGAATAATAGCCTTATATGGGTGCAGGGAATGGCAGGCGCAAAGTCTTATTTAGTCGCACCGAATAATACGGTACAGCTATGGGATAGCGAGGCGCAGACCATTTACCTTAAATCAGCAGATGCAAGCGGTATGCCTAGTATGAAAGTATTGGACTATACCATACGTGAGGCTGAAACGCCGAATACGCCCCTACAAGCCCCCTCAAATACCCCAGTGGTAGAATATGCCACCAAGGATGATTTAACCGCCTTAAAGGGCGAAATAATAGATATGGTAAGGGAGGAAATGAAAGTATGAACCCCTTGTATAGCACGATGAACCCACAGCGTAATAATTTTATCAAGGCTTTTAACCAATTTAAGCAGAATTATAAGGGCAACCCACAGGAGCAGGTACAAAGCCTTTTAAATTCGGGTAAGGTATCACAAGCCCAGTACGATAATGCCGTAAAAATGGCTAATCAGATAAAAGGTATGTTTGGAATTTAACTTTGCAATCGTGAAGAAAATCTTTAGATATTGATAAAAAATCACAAGATATTAAGAGTGTGCGCACACCTTAATAAACGGACTATCCGCATAGAGGGTAGCCCCTAACCTAAAAAAATTATAGGAGGAAAAGAAAATGGCACTAACTGATGAAAATATGGTAATGCCTGTAGCACCTGCTTACGGTGGCGGTAACTTCGGTAACGGCTTCGGTGGCGATGGATGGTGGCTGATACTGTTGTTTTTACTCGTTGGCGGTAACGGCTTCGGATGGGGCAACGGTTTTGGAGGAGGCTTTGGTGGAATGTATGAATTTCCTTGGCTTCTTAACGGACAGGCAGGCATCAACGCTAATACGAATGCAGGATTTCAGAATGCTATGCTTAATGATGGCATAACATCAATCCGTGATAGCATCAACGGCATTTCTACACAGCTTTGCAACGGCTTTGCAGGTATCGAGCAGGGTGCTAATGCAAGACAGATGGCAGATATGCAGACCGCTTTTGCAAGTCAGACCGCTATGGCACAGGGCTTTAGTAACTTAGAGGGACAGCTTGCACAGTGTTGCTGTGATAACCGCCTTGCTACTTGTCAGACACAGAATATCGTACAGAATGAGGGCAACGCTACACGCTTTGCTGATGCAAATAACACAAGGGATATCATCGAGTCGCAGACACGTGGTACACAGGCTATCCTTGATAAGCTTTGCAACCTTGAACTGGATGCAAAGAATGATACCATCGCACAGCTTCGCTCGGAACTTATGTATGCAAGAGGGCAGGCTTCACAGGATGTACAGACCGCATTACTTCGTCAGAGCGATGCGACAACGGCTAATCAGCTTGTGCAGGAACTTCGTTCTTGCCCTATCCCTGCTATGCCTGTATACGGACAGACCCCGATATTTTCCTGCAATCAGAATGCAGGGTGCGGATGCGGATGCAACGGCTCTTTTTAAGGAGGTGTGACAATGGCAGAGTATGTTAAAAACGAAGTGCAAACAGTGCTTCCTAATCAAGTTGTGACCTTGAATACAAGCATCGGATGCAATAAGGGATATGTATACCACAGAAACGGTAGTGGCATTATTACTCTCCGTGGCATTGTGAACTGTCCGAGTGCTTGTTTTGCAAGGTATAGCGTTAATTTTAACGGCAATATCGCAATCCCCGATGGCGGTACAGCACCTGCGCCAATAAGTGTGGCACTTGCCCTTGATGGCGAACCTATCTTAACAAGCAGGGCAATCGTAACCCCTGCGGATACGGCTACCAATCCACCTACGCAGGAAAACTTTTTCAACGTAACCAGTACGGCGATTATCAACGTACCTAAAGGATGTTGCTTTAATGTATCTGTAGAGAATACATCCGAGGGCGCAGATGCTACCACACCTGCCCCTGCGATACTTGTTCAGAATGCCAATGTTACAGTTGCAAGAATAGCTTAAGGAGGGCGCACAGATGGATAAACTGATTGATTATATCTGTGATGAACTGGAAGAAATGGAGCGCAAAGCCGATAAAGGCAAGCTTACGATGGCTGATATGCAATACGTGGATATGCTCGCACACGCCAAAAAGAACCTTTTAAAAGGCGATGAAATGGGTGGCGAGTCGTATATGTATGCCGATGGCAGAATGCCGAGATATTCCAGTGCAAGGGGCAGAAATGCAAGGCGTGATGCACGTGGGCGTTATTCATCCGATTATGCGATGGATAGCGACAGTATGATACACGAATTACGTGATATGATGCACGATGCACCCGATGAACGTACACGGATGGAATTTGAGCGTTTTATAAAGAAGATGGAAAGTATGTAATATGATTAGTGAAAAAGACTTAATCGAAGCGATAGCGGAATGTCAAGGGGAGCGTAAACCCGATGCGAATACGTGCATAAAATTAGCCTCATATCTAACGATTAAGCACTTTTTGTATCCGTCAGATGTGGAAGAGCCGATACCATCGTATTCGTATGCGCCTGCGATAATAGATGAAGACTATTATAGCAATACCGATTTTTCCCAAAAGGTAAAAGAAATCGGAATGGATAAGGCTTACCCAGTTATTGATGATTTAATATCTACACTGGCATATATCAATCCTAAACTTTATGAAAGCGTTATGCGAAAATTGAATAGCTTATAACTTACAGAGAAGTGCCTAAAAATGGGTGCTTCTCTTTTTTTTGAAAAAAAATATAAAAAAAATTAAAAAATGTGTTGACATATAGCAGGGGAGATGTTAATATATACTTACAAGATAACAAACGAACCGCACGGCGGTACACCAAGGAGGTAAGGATATGAAGAACAACACAACAATAATTTTTGTAGTAACTGATTTATTGGGAAACCCCAAGGACAGCAAAGGAAACGCATACGGATACTTCTTACAGAATGAAGAAGCACTTTGTAAAGAATATTGCAAGGCAAACAACCTCGGATATCAGAAAAAGGAAGTTAGACGATAAGTAAATCCCACCACGGAGGTTACGATGGTAGAGAGGATGAACATTATGGCACAGGTTAAGAGATACGATGAACTTAAGGTAAACGACATTATCCATTTTCACGGAGCAAGAGAAAGGATAATAAGCATAATTGAAAAGCCCTACACAGAGGAATATTACAAAGATGAATGCGACAGGTGCATATATTTTGAAATCGAGCCTGCCGATGAAGAAGCAGAGCAGGTACTTGGTAGCTTTTACTCACACGGTACATACGGTGGGGTAGGATGCTTAAAAATAACAGTTGAATAATAACCCAGTGAGGCGATAACACTTAAAACACCAAGGGAGGATAAAATGAACATTACAGAATTTGGCAGGCACTCGGTAGAATATAAGATAGCATTACACAGATGGGCGAAACGCCTTGAAGCAACCAAAATGGTTATCCATAAAAGCGGTACGGTAACACTTTCCTGCCCCGATGGGATAATATGTAATGATTACAGACCAACGGCACAGGAATTGTATAGGAGGTAAGAAAATGGGTAGGAGTAAATTTGCAATCATAAGCAGGGCAACAAATGAGGCGGTTATAATCGATTATTATAACAGATACATAAGCGTAACGCAGGGGTGCGAGGGCGTGGTGCTGAAATTAGACGGTATGGAAAAAGTATATGTGGATTGCATCTTACAGAATATATCATAAAACACGTTTACAACCCCATACAGCCCCTTTAAGGTATATAGGCTATAAAATATATGGCTAAACCCCAAAGGGGCATACAGGGGCAAATAACACGGATATAAAAAAATAGTAAAATATTAAA
>DBXT01000059.1 GCA_002309615.1 Bacteroidales bacterium UBA1205 | reverse complement strand
CAAAGCTGGTCCGGACAAGAGGTGGGTTTGTCCCCGCAACGGATGCCCTTGAGTTTTTTGATTACCTCGTCCGCCTTTTTCCCTTTCACCAAACGGCAGACCGCCTGCAAGTTGCCATGACAACCGCCATAAAAGGAAACCTGCTGTATCACATCCTGCTCATCGACTGTCACATCTATCAACTGCGAGCAAGTGCCTTGGGTTTTGTAAAGAGTGTGTTTCATATTTCTTTTATTTACTTTTCAATCTTAATTATTTTTTTGCCTGACGAACATGAATGTTTGCCATTTGCCGCTTTTATGCTGCGAAGATAATAGCCGTGAAGCTGCACTTCTACTTGCAACATGATTTTTTCCATTTGTTTGGACTTGAGCTGGCAGGCCCAAAGTACAATCACCTGCCAACCGTTTTCAACTAATTTTTTGTAATTCATTTGGTCCCGTTCCTGATTCCTTTGTATCTTTGCCACCCAAAAATCACGGTTTGTATCAGGAATCTTGCAGCACTTTGAACTTTCAACCTTTCGTCCGAAATCCACCCCGTGACCATGCCAAAAACATCCGTTGACAAAAATGGCAGTGCGATACCTCCGCATTACAATGTCCGGCTTGCCCGGTACGCTCTTTACATTCAAACGATATCTGTATCCGTGTGCCCACAACCATTTCCGCACAGCCATTTCGGGCTTGGTCGCCTTGCTGCGTATATGTGACATACAATGGTGGCGTTGTGAGGGTGTGAGACAGTCGGTCATAGGACAAGACTTTCAAGATTATCAAAACAAGTATCAATAAAAGTCCGATTAATTATTCCAGAAGTATCAATTTTTTTAACTTCCTCAAATAATCTGTGATGAAAACGCAAATGAAAAGCCAAACGTATATCATCCGGATTAACTGCATCAGGCTCAAATTGTTTAGCTTCACTTCCTTTGATTGTTCTTATGCTGGTTATTTCATAGACATCGCGTATACCTTTTTCTTTAAAATATGGGATAAAGAAATGCAAATTGTGAAGGAGAATAGTTGACGGAAAGTTTGGACCGGTATAGTACAAGTCCGCATTACCATCTTCAAAACTTTTGTAATAACCTCTTCTAGAACTTGAGGTGACCAGACCTATTAAAACACGATTAGGAACAAATACAGTTGTTCCCTTTTGTGGAATCACTTTTGAGATTATTTCAGAAGATGATGTATCAATAAGTTTCTTTACAAACTGCTCCAAAAGCTTTCTGTTTTCTTCATTTTTGGGTTTTAACGGAAATGCTCCTATATTGACTTCTTCAATGCTCTTGTAAAATTTTGAAAGTTGTACATCGGCAGACTCACCGTCGCCAGGAAACAAGATATAGCCTCCAATGACCTCTTTTTTGAGTTGTTGCGAATCGTAGTCCCTGTAATAAATAGCATCACGGAAGCGATGCATTTGGTTAATGGCATCTTCGGGAGGCAAGTCAACACCCAAACTATCTTTTTTGTCAATACGGTATTTGGCATCAAATAGATAGGTCATTCTCATCCCTTTTTCCACGTCATCTTTGGTCAGTTGCAACACAATGTCAGGCTTTTGCGGAACTGTGCAAACCTCCAAATTATTAATGCCGATTTTGTCGTTCTCCTTTTCCGTTTGTTTAGGATTATATACCAATTCGGCCAGTTCCACACCGTCTTTTCTGTATAAAATGCGAGATTGTTCGCCTTTGCCAAGTTCCCAAGAGAACAAACCGTTCATTTCCATTCGGTTGCTATGGTCCATATCTTCCTCACTTATGCCCAATTGCTCTCTGACAATATGGCTCACTTCGATAAAACACCAAATCTCGTATAAAGTTGCGATGTCTTTTGTTTCCATACGGAACATTCCATCGTTTAAACTGAACGATTTACGCAGAATAAAATAAGTGCGGTATATAGTTGAATAATTGGTGTCGCGTTGCAATACAAGCGACTCTTGTTTCAACCCCTCGAAGTTGCCTACGGTGCGGAAAAACGGGTTGTTCAGCAAGTGTTTCAATTCTTTCTCAGAGTGTTGTATTTGTTCACGAACATTGTCAGATAACGGTATTTTGAACTTCAAGACTCGCCCGGCCAAATCCGAATATCGTTTTTGAATAACAATCAGTGCATGTTTAAAAAAACGGTTTTCAACCGTATTGTGAGTATGCTGCTGTTCTTCAACCAAATATAGTTTAGACTCCTCTGTGCGGTGTTCGGCGAACTGTTGTTCCAAAAACGAACTAAAATGCCTGATTTGGTCGGCTCGTTTGTAAGACGAAATGGTTTTGAGACGATGCCTGGGACGATCAATGATATTACGGGTGGCACGCACGAATTTCTCTTGTAGATTGCGGAAGATGTTCCACCAAATGATATCGTAAGATTCGCCTTCGCCTTCGGATATGCCGTGATAAGTTCGCTTCAAATAATCCAACGAGAGCATACGATATTCCTTCTCAATGTCCTGAAGTATAAGTTTCCAATCGCTATGATAGTCCAGTTTAGCGGAAATGACATCGTATGAAAAGACAAAATTCTTTTGCTCTCCTTTAATGGTATAACGCAAAGGCAAATCGGCTCGCCCTATATCGTTTCCGTAGTTTAAAAATCCCATCAAAACACGTTGTGTCTTTTTCCACGAGAAATGTTCATTAACATCAGACCTTTGGCTGACAAATCGGGCATCTGTCACACCTTCCTTGAACTCTACCCAAATGCTGTAGTCGGTCTGTTCAAAGAAGAATGCTTTTTCGTCGGGCTTTCCAGAGATAATTTCCGTTGGCCGACCTTCTTCCCCGTTGGTCCGTTCCACTTTTTCGACACCTTCTGTCCAAAAATAAGTGGAAGTCAATTGGTCATCACCCCCCATATTGCCCACTCCTTTCTGCCATTCCTGCCAGAAATGGGAACACTCTATAGTGAGTGTAAAGTCTGCATGTGTGATGATGAGAAGTTCCATTGTTTATTTTGCTTTTTATCCGCCCTTTCTTATTTGTTGTAAATCAAGTGTTTACATTGTTTACAAATCCTGTTTTACACTATTTATCCGCCCTTTTATTCGCCCTTTCTTATTTGTTGTAAATCAAGTGTTTACATTGTTTGCAAATCCTGTTTTACTCTGTTATCCGCCCTTTTATTCGCCCTTTCGTATTTATTGTAAATTAAGTGTTTACATTGTTTGCAAATCATGTTTTACACTGTTATCCGCCTTTTTGTTTCATCTAAATTTCACCTTTGTTTTTTAATGTTTCCAATCCAATGTTTAGAGCTTTGTTAATAATATCATTATTCTTAAAATAGCCCTCACCTAACATATAAACCATCTGCCCTCGTTCACCTTCGGTTTTGATAAAGTCAATAAGTCGCAATTGGTTTAAAAAACTACGAAGTTGTTTATCAGTTATGTGATTGCCTACAATACTTACTATTTCGCTTTTTTTCGCCTTGCCGTATTTTTGAAGATAGGGGGCAATCACTGCTAAAAACTGTTGGGCATTCCAATCCACTAACATGGAATACTCAGCAGTTTTTCCCGACATTTCATAATAACGTCTATGCAATGTATAATATTGGGCGTTTGTTTTGCCGTGTTTTTCTATACAATTTTTTTCTTCTAGCCGTTTTGCAAGATGCTTGTCTGTTATTTTCCGTTCACCATCTCTTATTTGACACAAAGTCATCACATCAAAGACTGACAATTTTTCATTGTCTGGTAGCTCTGCTTGGATTGCTTGAATAAACAAGGCAAAGCCGGTCTCTTTAACTGTTGACGAAAGGATAGCAGTTACTGTAAAATCATCAGAATGAGAATAATCGGGGGCCGGTTTACCTTCCGACAAGGTAAAAAGGAATATTTTATCCATCCCTTGTCCTGAACGTTCCACCAGACCCGTTTTGGACATAACATCGGCGATAAGTCTGTTGCGAGGTGTGCTTGGCACAGTCAGCAGGTTGTCCAAAGTAACACCTTGGGGAAATCCACCGGCATTGATGACATCCAGCCTGGTGGGATACATTTTAATGACTATCTCACTATTTCTATGGTAGTCTCGGTGTGCAAATGCATTGTTCAAAACCTCTCTAATGACATCCTCGTTAAAAAACGGAATGCTTGAAAGACCAATATACGCTCCTTCCCTTACTGGAACATAACCATTGCGGAGATTGATGGCATTCCACACCTCGTCTATCATTTTGTAGAAGGGTTTCCCAAACGCCATTCTGTTATCGAATCCTATTTGTGTTTCATGGTTTCGGAATTCCAGCATGACCTTGGCTTGTGGGAATAACCTGTCAATAACATTTTCCTTACCCACAAGAAGGACAGCAGCATTGGTCACTTTTCCCTCTTTCAACAATCCCAAATCACTTAACGCTTGCTCATTTGACAGGGTGCGAAATGAAGGATTCTTTTGTTTCATCGCATACTTATCTTTTAATATTGCAATGGCTTCATCATCCAAATCGCTAATTTGTGCGTTCTTGCATATCTCTTCGGAAAAATCGGGTTCCTGTTCTTGGATAATGGATATATAGGTTTTGTCATCCATAGGCTTGAGCTCTTCCCCGACTCTCATAAGAGCCACATCCTCGAATTTGAAAACTTTGCCTATTGGGCGAGACGGTACCTGTATGACTAACACCCGCAATTGGTTTTCGTCATACAATTCATAAACATCGGGGCGGATACCTAAATCCCTGTAAATATCGCTTTCCAACTTGCCGACTGCATTTTCCGCTTGCTTAGTTCCCACTACTTTGTGGGGATAGTCGTCGTGTATTCCTATAACCAGGTAACCACCGCCCTCGTTACATAAAGCAGATACATAGCCTAATATACAACGGCGACGGTCTTTAGGGTTGTCCTTACCTGCGCCATTATACGAAACATTGCCACCTTCGCCTTTTTTAAACTCAACGTGGTCTTCTGTTTCACGCATCTTTTGCAGCTGCTCTATTGTAACCCTGTTCATTGCTCAGAATATTAAAATGTTTATGCCCAATAACTTGTATAACTCGTCTTTTCCAACTTTTCCAGCATCTCCTTAATCTTGGAAGCCGTGATGCTCTTTGCCTTTTCCCTGCCCTCTTCAGGCTCTGGTATTTGGCTGACAATGTCGTCATTCACGAGTTTTCTCAATTCTTCCAACGATGTCTTGGTGCGTTCGCTGTCGCCCTCGATGCGTGAAAGAATCTTCATTGAGGTCATCTCATCAAGTGTCTGCCAGAGCTGGGAATCTTTGTCGAGCAACTGGCGGTTGACGGCATAGAGCAGGAACTCGTTGCGGGTGCGGTAGGCAATCTTGAAGGGTGTACCTTCCAATATTGTATTCACTTTCTCCAGATATGCTATCACTTCATCGCACAACTCTTTGTTTTCAGCATACACATCTTTGCCCTCAGCTGCATTGCCGATGATGCAGTTGCCGATATAACCTATTTCAGAACCTTCTTCCTCAAGACCGCCATAAAGGTCCACCTCGTTCATCTCGATGGTCATGGCGCGGTCGAGCACCTTGCGGCTGAAACTGAAAGTGGTTTCGTCCATGTTCACTGTGCCGACCACAAAGAGGTTTTGAGGGATGGTGAGACGCCTACCGTCGGTTTCCGACTTGTAGGCCTTCCGGTCTGCTTCATCGGCAAACAATTGGTCTATCAAAGTGCCGTAGGCCTCGGTGTTCTCGTAAGGAATGACCGGATCGGTGGTGACGCTGCCGTCGGCATTCAGTTTGCGGCTCTCTATCACACTCAGATACTCGGCAAAGTATTGTTCCACAGGTGCGAGGTTCATTTCGTCCAAGCAAAGGAAATAAGGCGTGTCGGGGTCGTTGACGGCCTTGGCCAAGAAACGCAGGAACGGCCCCACCACGTATTTCTCGCCATTGATGCGGCTCACATAGCCAATGAGTTCGCTACTATCGTGCCAATTGGGTTTGACCTGAACCATACAGAAGTTCCTCGGACAGTTCTTGCCATATTCGTCTTCCTCAGGAGTCCAGCACGCTTTCGCCATCTCCCGCACGATACGGCTTTTTCCTGTTCCTGAAATACCTGCCAACAGCATAAACGGCTTCGTCCGCAATGCCGTCAGATAGGGGAGATAAGAAGACTTATCAGTTGTAGAAGAGTGTGATAAAATAGGTTTGTTTCTGACAGAAGCCCAACCTTTCCGTTGTAATAATGTATATAACTTTATAGCTTTGTCTAACTCAGTTTGGAAAGATTCTCCTATAGCTGATTTCTGCACAATTTCTTTTGTCTTATAATTGTTGCTCAATATGCAATCAGCATATTTTAAGCCAAAGAAAAAGATATTTGCGACACCTTCTCCAACCTTTTTCCCCTCTTCGTATAATTCTCTTAAAATAGTTGCAAGTTCGTCTATAGTATTTGTAGGTGTATTTACCATGTCTTTCCATTCTTGTGAACGGGACTGACTTTTTCCTGTATACACTTTAGGCTTCTCGCTATCAACAACCTTTGTTGAGAAATGAAGCTCGTCTTGGTTCTTTATTGATATATCATAAACAAACCAGCATCCTTGGGGCTCGCAGCCTATAGCTGTTCGAATTTTATCAATTGTTTCTGCGTTTCTTTTTCCTTCATATACTATATGAGGAGAGTAACACAATTGCACTCTGCCTTCGTGTGATTGTGATGTTTCCCTTAAAAGAAGCAGTGTATATGAAGTATCTGGAAGTAATACAGAATTAACATATATTTTATCAAAGACGGAACACATTAATAGACTACCACTGATTCCTGTCATGTCAAGTTTTGAAATATCACCTGCAATTTTGTAGGTCATACCAACAATAATGTCAATAACACCAGGAACATCTGTTTCTATACGACATTCCTTTGTCTTGTTTTGTCCTAAGGAAGTCCTCCATGCTGGTGTTGCCGTTTGTCCATCAATAGATGAATTGAAGAACATAGAAGTAATATCCACTTTCATAATATGGTGTGTTTATAATTGACTAAATATATGTTTAATGAGAATCCCAACTAAATTAACATCCCAACCATTTCCTGCACGTCGTCCTAATTTTGTGTAATTCTGAGTAGGCGGGAACTTGATTTCTCTTTCTTTTTCGTTTATTACAAAGCCCATGAATCGGAAATGCTCATCTAGAGACAATTTTCTAAATCTTTCTTTTCCATCCACCATAGGCTCAATAATTCTAATTACATTATGTTCTGGTGGTGTCACTGTCATGCATAAACCATCGTACCGAATTTTTCTATTATAAATGTCATAGCACAATGGTTCCTCAACATCGAAAGTGTCATTGTTGTGTATCTCGTGAATACGTCGAATTTGTGCCTCGGAACGATATAACTCGGGATCTGGATGTTTGTCTAAGAAATCTTTCAATCTCAAGTTGGATTCTACTATTGGTGGTACAATATCAAAATTCTCCGGCAATACTCCTCTAAAAGCAAATATCCATAATCTATCTCTTGTTTGAGGAACACCATAATCTTTTGAATTTAGAATGGCGTATCTTACATCGTAACCGATTCTTTTTAATTCAGAAAGAATTTTTTGGAATGTTGCTTTGTGTTTCTTACCTAATAATCCACGTACATTTTCCAACAAAATATATTTGGGTTCTATAGCTTCGCAAACACGGATAATGTCACCGAATAGAGTTCCGCGTATATCTAGTTCGCCTAATCCTTTTCCAACGGTAGAGAATGGCTGACAGGGGAATCCACCAGTAAATAAATCAAACTTTGGAAGTTGCTCCTTAGGGTTTGTGATTTGGGTTATATCTCCATAGTTTTTAACCTCTGGGAAATTATATTCATACAACTCAATCGCATCTGGATCAATTTCCGAATACCCAACCACTTCATAAGGCAAGCCAGATCTTTTTAATCCAAAGGAGGCTCCCCCATATCCTGCAAAACCTTCAAATACTCTTATTTTTTTCATTTTTTTACAGCATCATCGAGACGACGGAATAAATGACTCAATAAACTCAACATATCCAGACAATCGTCCTCTGTGAACAAACCTGTTTCTTTTAATTCTATTTTTTCTTCGTGTGCAATGGTATTTCGTGCTCCGGCCATAACACCTGCTGACATGTATTTCTGCCCTTCTTCAATATTTTCTATGGTTGATGCAGAAAAATCTGTACCATCTCTTCGTTTATATTTGGAGGCTACAGACAATACTGAATTATCTTTTCCAAAAATGGCGAGCATTAGTTTTTGTCCATCTCTATTGTCTCCTGATTTAATTTGCACAATATGCTCGTACCGCTTAATTGTTTCAAAAACGGCACTATAAAAATCTTCTTGTTTGTAATCTTCATAAGAAGCATCTTGAACGGTCTTGTGCAAACGCCGCCAATGATATTGTGCATACTCAGGAATAAGGGTGTGCAACATACCAACAACTTCATTTTGCTTTTCTCCTTCCATTTCAGAATTCTCCACGACGGTGTTAACAATCTTTTCAACTCCTTCTTGTATGTGAGGAGAAAGAGTAGGCAGCCAAGTACCAACATCTATATTTGTTTTCTTTTTGATGTTATCCTGTCTTTCGCTTTTTCGCTTTTCACGCCAATCGCGCTCTGTGGAAGACAATAATAATTTCAAGTGGTTTTTTAATTCTTCAGTCAATGGGATATCCCAACTTAAAGATTGTCGGTCGGTTGAAATGATATCTTCTTCTTGTTCATCTATGAAGTCCACATTGAGCCACCCTGTAAGATAGGAATAAAAGTGCGAAGATTCACCAATACCAAAGAATTCAGGCGCATTTACCATGCGACCATGGGCATAAAGAGTAATGCCTCTCATTTCCGGTTTGAGTGGTTTTTCAGTGGAATAGAGTTCCCCACTAATATTGTTTTTGTAGAAATAGTGTTCTTTGTCTTTTATGATATCGTCTGGCACTTTCCATGAAAATTGCGGGGTTATAGTAGTATAGCGTAATTTTTCATTGATTATAATGGGGGTAGAGCCATTCAAAGATATGTCGACTGCGAAATCATCACTAAAGCAATTAAACAATCGGGATATACTACCAGCAAGTTCTTCTATGTTAAAACCCGTTTTGCGTTTTAAGTCGGTTAATATTATAGTGGTTCCTGGTTGTTTTGGGTCGCAATCTGACAATTCAAATTTAGGCTCATAGTTATTTGTCTCAGAATGTAAAATTTCATCCCAATTCATAGAAAAATTAACGCACTTGCCATTACTTTTGGTGATAATCCGTATCGTATTACCTATTCCAAAGAACGCAAGCTTTCCTAAGCCTTTTCGCCCTGCAACTTTACGTAACCCATTAGGGCTCATACCATTATCCTCTTCCCTGCGTTTCCTGCCGATACGCAGAAATTTATCATTTATCTCCTCGAAAGACATTCCAACGCCATCATCGATAATAGCAATGCTTTTCCCTTTGTCATTATCAGTCAGAACAATATGTACGTTTAGTGCTTCAGCATCGTAACCATTTGCAATAAGTTCAGCTATCGCATTGGGCAGTTGAGAATACATTTTTACCCCAAGATGTTCTATCGTTTGGGGATCAAAAGTCATTGAGAGTTTTTTTTCTTCGTTCGTTTCTTCACTCATGGTCGTATGATAATATGGTTACACCTAATCTTCTCGCATACTCGCAAGGTACAGCATTCCCGATGATTCTTGCCGCGCCAGCGATACTGTTGGTTTTGAAAACATAGTTCTTTGGGAAGGATTGTAGTGTGGCACCTTCACGAATGGAAATGGCCCTGTCTTCATCGGGGTGAGCAAAACGCCCATTGGAAATGCTGAAAAACTTGGTCGTTATTGTAGGTGATGGTCTATCCCACCACATACGGCCATAATTGTCTTTGAATATGTCGTCTTTCCCAATATAACAATCAAGTTGTAATTCGAGTTGATTTGCCCAACTCAAACGGCTTCCGCCATTGTGAGGTGTCAACGCCATACGTTTCAAACTTTTTTCGTTCAACCCTGCAACAGTATGTTGAAAGTCAGTAGGGTCTTTATGGCCTGCTCTTATTTTTGGGAAACCATTCTTTTCCCCTAACACATCGGCAACTGTCTTTGGGGTTATTGTTTTTTCTGGAAAACGGAGTTTTGCACCATCAAGTCTGGTGGCAATAAGGGAAAAACGTTTTCGGCTTTGCGGAACTCCATATTGGCTCATATCCACAACATCTTTGATATAAGTATAGCCAAGCTTTTCAAGCTTCTTCAAAAATTTTGGCAGAATAGTCTCTTTATTTGTCTCAATGCCAGGAACATTCTCTACAAGGATATAGCCAGGTTTATAATATTCAATGAATCTGGCAAAATTCATCAGCAAATCTTTGGATAGTTCAGCTTTTGAATGGTCTGTATTTATGATACTATAATATTGGCAGGGGCTACAACCAACCATAATTAGGTGGTCGTCATCTTTTTGCACACCAAGATTCTTTTCAAAATAATTGCTACGCAACTTCTTAACATCCTTATGGACAAACACACTGCCAGGATTATTATATTCGTATGTTTCTTTAGCATTTCCGTCAAAATCCACCCCGGCAATCACATCAATCCCAGCTTGACGCAACCCACACGTCATCCCACCTCCTCCGCAAAAGAAGTCTATTGCTTTGAATTTATTGCCATTTTTAAGATTGCCTGCCATTGTAAAATAAGCCTATTTTAAATTGCAAAAATACAATTTTTTTTCCAAAAAACTTAAATTTTACATTATTTTTTATTACCTTTGCAAGATAGAATTTAAATAATTGATACCATGAAAAAAATATTGTTTACAGCACTATTGGCACTTGTCTGCAGTTTTGGATACGGGCAAGACAAACCGGAGACACAAGACGAAATATTTTGGATAGTAGAGCAAATGCCGGAATTTCCGGGCGGGGATGAAGCTATGTTTAAATACCTGTCAGACAATTTATCTTATCCCAAACAAGCCCGTGAGGCCGGCATTCAGGGTAAGGTGATGGTAGGTTTTGTGGTGGAAGCGGATGGAAGCATCACGGAGGTAAAAACCATACGCTTTTTCCCTATCACTGATAGTAAAGAAAAATCCAAACCGGTTACTCTCACAATGGTTTTGCAAAAAGAATTGGAAGACGAAGCCATCAGAGTCATCAAGGCCATGCCCAAATGGACACCCGGCAAACAACGCGGCAGAAATGTCCGTGTCGCCTACAGACTGCCTATTACATTTACTTTGAATTAGATGAATAATGTATAGCGGTTATCCTCGTGCAGGCCTTGGCGGAATGCATGCTTATGCATTATGGTCAAAATAACCGGCCCGCTATCATTTTAATAACAGGTAAGGGGGGTGTATTTTTATATATCAAAAATCACAATAATATGCGAATAACTGTCCGCCAATGCAATTCCGTTATTAAATACAACAGGTAAAAAATTATCTCTGCCGTGAAAATATGCTCTAAAAATTTCCGGTAAACAACACAGAGAAAAAAAATTATTCCTTTACAATAAACCGGCCTGTTCTTCGTTAAGACAATGATGAATATAAGGAACAGATTTTCCGGTATAGTAAGCATAATGCTGATATTGTTTTTGTCGGTGTTATATTCTTGCAAGCACACAAGTTATAACACCGATAGCAACGCACGCCTGCGTTTTTCCACGCAAGTGCTTACTTTCGATACCATATTCACCTCCGTAAGTTCCATTACCCGCACGCTTAAGGTATACAATCCTTACAATGCCGCTATCAAAACCGATATAGCCTTGGTAGGAGGCTCTTCTTCTTATTATAGCATCAATATAGACGGCGTAGCCTGCCGGCAGGCCCAAGAGGTGGAGATAGCCGCCAAAGACAGCATATTTATTTTTGTCAAAATAAACATTCCGCCCAACCAATCCGACCTGCCCATGCTGGTAGCCGATACTTTGGCATTTTATACCAACGGGAACAGGCAAAATGTGGATTTGCTGGCTTTCGGACAAGATGCACATTTTATATTGCCGCAAGCTATCTACGCCACCCCTGACGGACAAGGCGGGGTAGCCGGCAACATAGTGGCCCATGAAGGAGAAACCGTGCATTGGACAGCCGACCGACCTTATGTTATCTACGGCTATGCCATCATTGACTCTTCCGCAACATTAATCATAGAGCCCGGAACCCGGATATACCTGCACAAAAACAGCGGAATATGGGCATATATAGGCTCCTCTTTTCAAGTGAAAGGCACCCTTGACCAACCTGTAACATTTCAAGGAGACCGCACCGAAGCTTGGTACCAAGACGACTATTCGCAATGGGACAGAATATGGCTGTGCGAAAGCGACCGCAACCATGAAATATCCCATGCCGTGATTTCCAACGCCTACATAGGCATACAAGCGGAGACCATAGGCAACACCATGTTGGGGAACACCTTGCTGGTGCAAAACACCACCATCAAAAAAACGGAACTATACGGTATATATGCCCGCAGCTACCACATACAAGCCTATAACAACGAAATCATCAATTCCAAACAAGCCTGCGTGTGCCTGAGTGCCGGCGGAGTGTATGATTTCTTTCACAACACCGTTTACAATGCCATATCGGCACAAAGAACCATGCCGGCAGTGGTAATAAGCAACTGCGACATTTCCGCCGATGTCAACGGCAGGGTGAGTTATGGCGATTGCTATGCCCAGTTGAAAAACAACATCATCTATGGTACCGCCGACAACGAACTTTACACCACCTATATCAACGATGCGGTAATGGATTTGCAATTGGACTATTGCCTGCTCAAAATCAAATCATCTTCCTTGGACACCATTCCTCACGGGAATAATCTGTTGCAAAACAAAAATCCGCTATTCAAAAAAACGGCAAAAGACGACTATGACCTTTCTTTGTCCGAATCTTCTCCTTGCAAATCGGCAGGAATATATCTGCCCCAAGTGAGCTCAGACAAAAACAGTATGCCTCGTAGCAATCCGCCTACTATAGGCGCTCACGAATAAGCCCGATATGAAAAGTTACATCAAAATAGCCGTATTCATTTTACTATCCGCCTGCACATACTCTATTCCGTGCATGGGCCAATATGTCAGCGGAACCGTTTACGGAAAAGATGCCTCGGGTAACATTCAAGCATTAGAAGGTGCCAACATCTATTGGCAGGGAAGCAATATAGGGGTGATAAGTGATTCGGCAGGCAATTTTACCATCAAGAAAACAGACGAACATAATAAACTCATAACTCATTTTGTAGGCTACCTGTCCGACACCCTCACCCTCAATGAAAACGACAGCACCGTCCGCATCACCCTATCGGGTATCAACACCCTGCAAGGTGTTACCGTAAACTCGGATGAGACGAGTTATATATCCATACAGCCTATTTTTACACAGGTAATCACCTCCGACGGACTGCGTAAGGCGGCATGTTGCAATTTGGCGGAAAGTTTTGAAAGCAACACCTCGGTGGATGTATCCTATTCCGATGCCGTCAGCGGTGCCAAGCAAATTCAAATGTTGGGTTTAGACGGTAAATATACCCAAATCATGTTGGGAAACACGCCTTACATACGCGGGGTGGCCACCCCTTTAGGACTTTTGTACGTGCCCGGAACATGGATGGAAAGCATCAGTATATCCAAGGGCACCGCTTCGGTTGTCAACGGATATGAATCCATTACGGGACAAATTTCCATCATCTATAAAAAACCCGAAACCAACAAAGAAAAAGTGTTTATCAACGCATTTTTAAACACTCAGCTACGCAATGAATTGAATTTTAACACCCGCATTCCCGTAAAAGAGAATGTAAGCACCATGATATTGGGACACGTAGAAAATACACCGCTGAGAATGGACCACAATCAGGACGGTTTTATGGATGCGCCATTGAACACCCATGTAAACTTGATGAACCGATGGGACTATGCCATTCCTAACAAACTATCGGGACATCTGCTCTACAGTTACCTATATGACAATCGCCTTAGCGGGGAAAACAATGTGCGTAGAACCGACAAAGGAAGTGCCGACCGTTATTGCATAGGCATACAAAACCATCGGTTTAACCTCATAGACAAAAACGGAATTTTTCTCAAAGGCGAAAATGAAAGTATAGGCTCCATCGTGTCATTCACTTTTCATGATTACGATGCCTATTACGGACTAAAAGCATACCAAGCCAGACAACTGAGCGGCTATATCAACGTATTCTACGAAAATTATCTGGACAAACGCAACCGGCATAAGATAGATGCAGGATTGAGTTGTAATGTAGATTATTTTTTCGAGTGGTATCAATTACTGACCATTCACATACCAGAAGCAAATTATCGGTTTAAACACACGGAAATAGTACCGGGTGCTTTTGCACAATATTGTTATATACTAAAAGATAAATTGGCGATTATTGCCGGATTTCGTCTGGATTATAACAATCTATACGGACTATTTTGGACACCGCGTATGCATGTAAAATGGCAATTCACACCTACCGGCTCTTTGCGTTTTGCTGCAGGAAAGGGTTACCGAACACCTCACCCGCTGATGGAGAACACCGGCTTGATGGCAAGCGGCAAAACATTGGTGATAACAGAAAATCCGCAAGCGGAAGAAGCATACAACGCCGGAGTGAATTTTACCCAACTTTTCAATATCAAAAATCAGCAATGCTCTTTTATGATAGACTACTATTATACCTATTTTGTACATCAAAACATTGCCGATATAGACCAAGATTACTATACCGTATATTTTCAAAACACCCATAACAAAGCTTATTCCCATGCCGTTCAAGCCGAACTGCAACTACACCCGATTAAAAGAATGGAAATAACGGCGGCATACAGATATACTTTAACAAAAGAAAATATCAACAACACTGCCCGTACCAAAGCCTTGCTTCCTCCTCACAAAGCGCTGTTAAGCATGAGTTACGCCACTAAATTCGAGCGATGGAAATTTGCGTTAACACTACAATTTCATAGCCAATCCAGCCTGCCGGATGCATATGTCACCTTTTTCAACTCCCACCCCGAACTTTTACCCGAAGAGCTGAAGAGGATGAAAACACCGGCATACTTTGGCTTGAGTGCTCAAATAACACGGAAATTCAAATACATAGAGATATATGTAGGAGGGGAAAACCTTACTAATTACCGCCAAAAAACACCTATTTTGGATGCTGCCAACCCCTTTGGCACAACTTTTGACGCTTCCATGGTGTGGGGACCCATAATGGGTATTATGGGTTATGTCGGCATTAGATTTACCATGAAATATAACAACATTTAAACATATTAATATGAAACTCTTTAATTTAACCATTACACTATGCTTATTGATGTGTATCAATATAGCTCAAGCACAAAACAACAATGCAAGCAAAAACGACAAGTACGTACAAACCACCATACAAACCAACGGTACTTGTGAAAAATGCAAAAACACCATAGAAAACAATATCGCTTATGAAAAAGGCGTGAAAGATGTTGTGTACGATTTGGCGAGTGCTAAGGTAACCATTGTTTATAATCCTAAAAAGAACACGGTGGTAAATTTATGCAAAGCTATTAATAATCTCGGCTTTTCCGCAGAAGAAACATTACCTTCTTCTTCTTGCAACCAACAATGCGGGAAAAATTGTAATGCCCAATGTGCCGGTCATTCCCAAGCAAATGCATCATGCAATAAAGGTAACTCCTCCGCTTGTGAAAAAACGGAAAAAAACAATGCCTGCTGCGATAAAAATGCAGAACATCATTGTAAAGACAATCACAATGCATGTGCTAAACAAACCAAATAAACCAAGATAGTGCAAATACAACCCTCTGAAGAGAACGCATGCGTTCTCTTTTTTTTTATTTCACAGAAAGTAAAATATATTATAAATCAAAATATTATAACAAATCATTACATTCTTCTCAACGTAATATTACAATAAAAACACCCGAGAAAATCATCGGCGTTGAAACATCAAATACTTTTGCCTCAACTTAATTTTGTGGGGATTATTCCCGTATCTTAACAACATAATATGGTATATAATAATATCTTGGAATGTATAGGTAACACGCCTGTCATTCGTTTACAGCACATAACCACCCACCGGCACGCCACAATATTAGTAAAATACGAAGGCTTGAATGTGGGTGGCTCTATCAAAACCCGAGTGGCTTATAATATGATATTACAAGCCGAGAAAGATGGTAAAATCAACAAAAACAGCATTATAGTAGAAACTTCCAGTGGCAATCAAGGCATAGGTCTTGCTCTGGTGGGTGCTGTGAGAGGATACAAAACAATAGTGATAATGCCCGATTCGGTAAGCATGGAACGCCGAAAACTCATGCAGCAATATGGTGCTGAGATAAAATTGGTACACGATGATGGTGATATTGGTGAGTGTATAAATCAATGCGTACAATTAATGAACGAAATGGCGGAAAAAAATCCCCATGTATATCTACCGCAACAGTTTGAAAACAAGGTAAATCCAAAAACACACAGGGAACAGACCGGCATGGAAATCATTCGCCAGGTAAACGATCCTATACATGGTTTTTGTGCAGGAATAGGAACCGGCGGCACCATTTCGGGTGTAGGTGCAACCTTAAGAGAACACTATCCTGACATAGAAATATGGGCTGTGGAGCCCGAAAAAGCGGCCATACTATCGGGAGGTGCTATTGGTAGTCACATGCAAATGGGCATAGGCGACGGACTTATTCCCGACAATTTAAATCAAAGCATATACAACCATGTGTGTATAGTAAGTGATGAAGAGGCGATAGCTACTGCAAGGAATTTGGCATGTAAAGAAGGAATTGTTTGCGGCATATCCGGCGGCACCAATGTTGCCGCTGCCCTGCAATTGGCACTGCAATTGGGTCCGGATAAAACGGTGCTCACCATATTACCCGATACCGGAGAACGCTATTTTTCTACGCCTTTATATCTTTAAAATAGAGTCTGCTTAATCGGTTGGCCCAACTTTCGGTGTAAAACCTGTAATAAGACACTTGCTTATTTTTACGGTAGTGTTTGCAGCACGGCAATCCGCACCACATGGCCGAAGGCAATGCTATAACAAAAAAATACAATGGTCCTAATAGTAAGGATTGGCGGGTGTGGCCGTATTCGTGCTGCAAAGTTTGGTACGGCTCTTTCGGCATGGCTGTCGTGCCGGCATAACGACCGTGTTTGTCGGTTAAAAACACAAAATTGCCCATACCCATACTGTAGTGCAACGACCAATACCTAACAAATGCTTTGTGATAGAGAAAACAGGGTTGGTGTTTGGGGATACCGACAAATAGCAAGGCTCCCACTATGTTTTGGCACAAACACCATGAAATTTGCAAAAGAACAAAAACAATATTGCGGATGAGTTTCATGCCGACCTGCCCTCGTACGGCTAATAGTTATGAACATCTTCATCTATATGGCATTCGTCTTCCAATTGCCACAATAGAAAAGCAGCTTGCTGCTCCATATAGTTCAAAATATCCACTTTAATGTTCAAATCATTAATTTTGCTTACCTCTTGGATGAGTTCGTCTATCTTTATTTTAAAATTGTTGTCCATGTATGCGTTATTAGTAAAACCTGCAACTGTAAATCTATGTTTATTCAATATGCAAATATACCACTTTTTCGGGAGATTTATATATTTTCCCGAATTGAACTTTTTTTAAAATTTTCAGAAAAATAAACCCGTTAAATTCGGCGGGATGATTGGAAAAAATGTTATCTTTGCAGACTTTGTAAAACATAAAAAGCAAATGAACAAACACATTATATACTTAGGGTTGATATTATGGATAACGGTAGCTGTTACGGCATGTCAGAACCGGTCTGAAGAAATTGACGCCTCTATAGTAAACATTCCCGTTAACGCCCAAGGCGACACCGACAAGAGCAAAATGCCCGAAATCAGTTTTGACCATCTCAGCCATGATTTCGGCAATTTGATGCAAGGAGAAAAAGTGAGTTATACCTTTCATTTTACCAACACGGGCAAATCACCTTTGGTGATATCCTCTGTGGTTCCCTCTTGCGGTTGCACGGTTGCTCAGTTTACCAAAACACCCGTTATGCCCGGAGAAAAAGGTGAGGTGAGTATTAATTTCAACACCGAAACCAAACGCGGCATGATAAGTAGCGGCGTTACCGTGCAAGCCAACACTTACCCTTCAGAAACCAGACTTACATTTACAGCAGTAGTAGAAACTAAATAACAATAATTATGAACTTAATCAATATCTTACTTTTTGCAAGTAACAACGCACAACAAGGCAACGCAAATTGGGCCTCAACACTTATTTTCTTTGCCTTAATCATTTTTATATTTTATTTTTTCCTCATTCGTCCGCAAACGAAAAAAGAAAAAGAAGCCCAGAAGTTCAGAAACAGTTTGCAAAAAGGCAACAAGGTGGTAACCATAGGCGGTTTGCACGGCAAAATTCACAGCATACAAGATACCACAGTATGCCTTGAAATAGAAGACGGCGGAAAAATGATAGTGGAAAAAAGTGCCATAGCTCAATTTGAAGCCGATGCCAAGACACCCGAAAAGAAGGATAATTAATATACGCTCATAAAAACAGAAAGAAAATGGCAAAAAAAACGGAATGGGGTAAAAAACGCTTGTTTTTAATATGCTTGTTCATATCCTTTCTGGCATGGTTTGCTGTAAAAATGTCAAAAATATATCAGCAATCCTACGATTTTGCAATAGAATTTATCAATATTCCCGAAGACAAAGCCATCACCGCCCAATCGGATACCATGGTATCCATCAATTTTGAAAGTCAGGGGGTGTATTTGCTTCCGTTGGAATTTCGCAGAAAGGTGCTGAAAGTGGATTATGATGCAATATGCACGCCCACTCAGAAAAAATGCAGGCATATAGTCATCAACAAAGAACAATTGACCAATTATATTGTAGAATACTATCCCTCATTTCCGGAAAAAATGCAAATTCTCGACAGGATAAATATTGCTCTCACTATTGACCCTAAACAAGAAAATGCGGAACAATAACATTGTTTAAACATGAATCAAGAGTTCAAATTTAATACCATACAAGAGGCTATAGAAGATTTTAAGGCAGGCAAATTCGTAATAGTGGTTGACGATGAAGACCGTGAAAACGAAGGTGATTTTATTATTGCCGCCGAAAAAATCACCGCGGAGAAGGTAAACTTTATGCTCAGCTACGGTCGTGGTGTGTTGTGCTCCCCTTTAAGTGCGGAACGCTGCAGGCAATTGGACCTGGACATGCAAGTCCATAACAACACCTCCCTCTTGGGAACGCCTTTCACCATTTCGGTGGATTTGCTCGGCAACGGGTGTACCACCGGCGTATCTATGTCCGACAGGGCCAAAACTATTTACGCCTTGTCTCAACCCGACACCCGTCCCGAACAATTGGGCAGACCCGGACATATCAATCCGCTTAAAGCCAAAGACGGGGGTGTGTTGGAAAGAGCAGGACATACCGAAGCCACTATAGATTTATGCCGTTTGGCAGGTTTACAACCTGCCGGCGCATTGATAGAAATTATCAATCCTGACGGCACCATGGCTCGCTTACCCCAATTGATAGAAGTGGCCAAAACCCATAACATCAAGCTTATTTCTATACAAGATTTGATAGCTTATAGAATTAAAACTGAAACACTTATACGAAAAGAAGAAGAAGTCAATCTTCCTACCAAATGGGGAACATTCAAACTGATAGCCTATACCCAGCTCAATAACGGAAGCACCCACTTGGCGTTGAAAAAAGGCTCGTGGGAAGAAGGGGAAGAGATAATGGTAAGAGTACACTCTTCCTGTGCCACAGGAGATATTTTCGGCTCCTGCAAATGCGATTGCGGAGATCAATTACACACCGCCATGCAGATGATAGACAAAGCAGGAAAGGGATTGGTGCTGTATATGAGTCAGGAAGGAAGAGGAATAGGGCTTATTAACAAACTAAAAGCCTATCACCTGCAAGAATTGGGACGCGATACGGTAGAAGCTAATTTGGAATTGGGTTTCCGTGCCGATGAACGCGATTACGGCATAGGTGCCCAAATACTCAAAAACCTGAACGCAACCAAAATACAATTAATCACCAATAATCCGACCAAAAGAGCAGGCTTGCTCGGTCATGGCATAGAAATAGTAAAAACCATCCCCATTATCATTGCTCCCAATACGGAAAACAAACGCTATTTAAAAACCAAGCAAGATAAAATGGGTCACGACCTCCATATGGAATAAACATGGATGAAACATTTGACCTGATAGACTCATCCATACAACAATATTGTGAGGAACATACTTCACCGGAAAATGAAGTATTGTATGGTTTATATCGTGAAACCAATTTGCGGGTGATGCGTCCGAGAATGCTCTCATGTAAAAATCAAGGTACTTTTTTACAAATGATCAGTCGCTTGGTACAACCCAAACGCATACTCGAATTAGGAACCTATACCGCCTACTCCACCATCTGTCTGGCAGAAGGATTGCAAAAAGACGGGTGGATATATACCATAGAAAAAAATATAGAACTGCAAGATATTATTGAAAAATACCTTCGTGCAGCAGGAATAGCAGATTGCACTAAGGTATTGTTCGGCAATGCAATGGATATTATTCCCACACTCAACGAAACTTGGGATATTATCTTTATTGATGCCGATAAAACCAATTACATCAATTACTACAAAATGCTTTTGCCCCACTTGGCCGATAACGGAATAATATTGGCGGACAATGTGCTATGGAGCGGAAAAATAGTAGAGCAAATAAAACCCCATGACAAAGATACAAAAGCCATCATGGAATTTAACAACTATGTGCAAAACGACCATTCCGTGAAAAACATGATACTCCCCTTTCGTGACGGCATAATGATGATAGAAAAAATATAACTCCGATATCCGGAAAAAGGAAAACAAAAAAAGAGTCAGATTCACATCTGACTCTTTTATGTTGCAATAAAAGCATTTGCTTAATAAATGATACCTTTATCGTAAGCTTTTTGCAAAGAATTAAGCACACCGTTTTTATTGATGTGTTTGATACCTTTTGCGGAAACTTTTAATACTACCCACTCGTCTGTTTCCGGAATGTAGAATTTCTTCTCTTGAAGATTAGGATAAAATCTACGTTTGGTTTTTATATTAGAGTGAGAAACATTATTTCCTTTTAAGGCTTTCTTTCCTGTGATTATACAAACTCTTGACATGTCTTTCCCTTTTTATATGCTATATACTTACTCTTCAAATTCAAAGTGCAAAGGTACAATTTTTTTCAATACCAACACCACATTATGACTAAAAAAACTTTTATTAACAATTTATTACTGATATTCAGTATATTACAATGACAAATTTTAACAAAAACGTGTTTACAAATGATTATTTCCGCCTAAACCGGCCGCTTATCTTGTTCTATTCTTTAGATATTTCATGAAAATAGTTGTACACATTCTCCGCTCTTTGTTTGCCTATCACTTTTTCCAACTCCGACAAAGCGGTGTGTTTTATCACCCTGATGGAACGAAAAGCTTTTAACAGTTTGGCGGCATAAAGTTCGCCTATGCCGGGGATGTTGGTCAATTCGGTTTGTACCAATGCCTTTTCATGCAATTTTCTATAATGGGTAATACCGAATCGATGTGCCTCATCCCGCATATGCTGTATTACTCTTTGTGTTTCCGATTTTTTATCTACATACAGGGGTATGGGGTCAAATGGTCGGTATATTTCTTCCATGCGTTCGGCTATGCCGAGCAAAGGAATGGTCTGTTCCAGATGCATGGCTTTGAGTGCTTCATAAGCCGACGACACCTGTCCTTTTCCTCCGTCCACCACCAGCAAATCGGGTAAAGGCTGCTGTTCTTCCAGCAAACGCGTATAACGACGCGTGATGGCTTCTATCATGGTGGAATAATCGTCAGGATGGTCAACGGTTTTTACGTTAAAAATTCTATATTCACGTTTCGACGGCTTGCCGTTGCGAAAACACACCATGGCAGAAACAGGATATTTTCCTTGTATGTTGGAATTATCAAAACATTCTATGTAGGCAGGCATTTTAGGCAATTGCAAATCCTTTTGCATATTTTCAAGCAACTGCACACGATGCAATTCAGGATTACTCATTTCTTTCTGCTTTTGCCTGTCATACATGTAATTAGTGGCATTATGTACCGCCAGATTCAACAATTTGAGTTTTTCCCCTTGTTTAGGTATCACCACTTTAGCATCCAAAATGGGATAATCAAGCGCATATTGCACCAATATTTCATTAGCGGGAGAGGCTTGCTGGCTGCGTATTTCCACTATGGCATACAGCAATAAGTCTTGCAAGGTTTCGTCCAAACTTTGCTTGAGTATATAGTTTTGTGTTTGTACTATAGCACCATTCACCACATTAAAATAGCACAAATAAGCAGCCACGGCGTCGCCTACTATTCCATATACTTCTACACTGCCTATGCTATTGCTGAGCACAGTGGATTTGGCTTGGTATTTTTCCAAAAGTTCTATTTGCTCTTTCACTGCCTGAGCCTGCTCATATTCTTGTATTTGAGCGCATTCGTTCATTTTTGCTTTCAACTCATGCAATACAGAACCTATGTTACCCTGCAAAATGTGAACTATTTGCTTTATATTGCTATTGTATTCCTCTTGAGACTGTCTGCCTATACATGCTCCACGGCATTTTTTGATATGATAATCCAAACACGGACGATATTTGTTTTGAGCAATATGTTCGGGCAAAAGCGATAATTTACAACTCCTTAAAGGATACATTTCCTGCAAGGTGAGCAATATATTGCGTAATACCTTGCCCGAAGGATACGGTCCGAAATATTGTGCTTGGGGAATATTTTTTTTGCGGGTGGGAAACAATCGCGGAAAACATTCTTTGGTGATGCAAAGCCACGGATAGGTTTTGTCATCTTTCAGCAGAATGTTATACCGAGGCTGATATTTTTTTATCAAATTGTTTTCCAACAGCAAAGCATCTGTTTCAGTATCTACCACCGTATATTCAATATCGGCTATATGCGATACCAATGCTTTCAGCTTGCGATTGGTGTGTTCTTTATTAAAATAGGAGGAGACCCTGTTTTTTAAATTTTTGGCTTTACCCACATAAATAATGGTGCCTTCATTATTATAATAACGATAGACACCACTTTGTGATGGCAACAATTGCAATATATGCTCTATATGCTCGCTCGTTTTCAAAACGATGATATTTTTATTGTGCCTCTACGGCAGCTTTGAGTCGTTCGGCATTTTCGGCTACTTGCAATGCCTCTATAGTATCTTGTATATCCCCGTCCATGAATCCGGTGAGATTATACATGGTAAGATTAATTCTATGGTCGGTAACCCTGTTCTGCGGATAATTGTAGGTACGAATTTTGGCGGAACGGTCTCCTGTAGACACCATGGTTTTACGTTTGGAGGATATTTCGTCCAGATATTTTTGGTATTCCCGTTCAAAAATACGGGTACGCAAAACTTTCATGGCTTTTTCCAAATTTTTAATTTGGGATTTTTCATCTTGTATGGCTACTACTATACCTGTAGGGATGTGAGTCAGACGAACGGCGGAATAAGTGGTGTTCACACATTGACCGCCGGGACCGGAAGCACAATAGGTATCTTTTCTGATATCGCTTTGTTTTAAATCCACGTCAAATTCATCGGCTTCGGGCAATACCACCACTGAGGCTGCCGAGGTGTGTACCCTACCTTGTGTTTCGGTTTGCGGTACACGTTGCACTCTGTGCACTCCTGATTCATATTTCAACAAGCCGTAAACACCTTCGCCCATTACATTGAACACTATTTCTTTAAAACCTCCCATGGTGCCTTCGGTTGCCGATACCACATCTATTTTCCAACCTTTAGCTTCGCAATAATGAGTGTACATTCTATACAAATCGCCGGCAAAAATACTGGCTTCGTCACCACCGGTGCCTGCACGAATTTCCACCACCGCATTTTTACTGTCTTGCGGGTCGGAAGGAATGAGCAACAAACGAATTTTGTTCTCCATTTCTTCGCAATCTATGGTAAGCTGGGAAAGCTCCTCTTTGGCCATATTTCTGAATTCCTCGTCTTTTTCATTGGCGAGCACTTCTTTGGCATTGTCAATATTTCCCAATATATTTTTATATTGCTTGTAAGCTTCCACTACGGGTTGTAAATCCTTATAATCTTTGTTGAGCTTTACATAACGCTTCATATCATTCATGATATCAGGTTGTACTATTTGCTCTCCTATTTCCAACCAACGTTGATGTATAACATCCAATTTATCTAATAATGAATCCATCGAGTATTTATTCTAATGTATAAAATGCAAAGGTAGCATTTTTTATCGGATTATGAGTTTAATAAAAAACGGTATTCTACCATTATTTTACTTCCTAATCACCATTTTTCTTGTCAAGCGATGTCCGTTCCAGTCTAAACTATAATAATACACCCCGTCAGCAAAATTCTGCAGATCAAAAGCGAATAGGTTTTCACCGGCCGAGGCATTTATATTTTGAGAATACAATGTTTGACCTATTACATTAGTAAGGGAAAAATGCACTATGCTTGCACAAGGAACACCATATATTATATAGGTGGCATTACCTGCGGGGTTGGGTTCATTTTGCAACACATAAAAATCCTGCTTTTTGCTTTCATCCATACCCACATCTGTGGTAAGCAATAAAGAGATGGTATCGTTGCTTGCATTGGCATCCGTATTATCCACATAAGACACTATCCTGTATCGAGGCATATTCGGCACTATAAGCGCTTGCGGAAACTCAAAATCGGTGTAGGTTCCGGCGGCAATATCATTCATGGTTTCCACATAATGCTCCATAGATGTTCCGTTTGTATCGTTCATTTCTACATGCAACACCACACCATGTGCATCTTTTGAAGAGCTGTGATTATACACTCTCACCCTTGCCTTTACCCTGCTACCTTGAGATAGTCCGTCCACAGGACTGAGTATCTCCGCCACCTCTATATCGCTTAGGCTGACACATTCCACTATCACATCGGAAAACATCAAAGCAGTATCACACAATGGAACAGCTTTTATCTCTATAATATATGCTTCTCCTTCGGGCACCGTATACGATTGAGTAAATGTATGTTCTATAGTATCATTTACGCTTATTATTCCCGATAAGGTATCATGATAAGTACATAACAATACACCGCTGACATCATATTGATTCATAGTCAATATAATATTTTCCATTTCTATATTGCCGTTATTGACCAATGTTACCTGCTGTTGAACCTTATTCCCTACGCCCGCACAATGTTCATTATCATAACCGCCGGTGATTGGCCATGCGTGCACATCCAATTGAGCATTTACATCCAACATGTCTTTTAGGGTATCATTGTAATGATTGTCGTCTATGGGCGTAGTAAACCAAGCGGTAATATGATATGTGCCGGGAATAAAATTATAATGACTATCCACCACTATGGTATCATAACCCATGGCAGGAACCTCTCCTTGATTCAATGGGATATAATACTCACTTGTATCCACACCCGATATGGTTACATATAAAGTGGTAGGATATTGACTAAAACGGATGGCTTGTCCTGTAACGGCGGACAACACCACTTGCAATTGTTTATCGGAATAATCACATACAGAGACGGGTGATGTTTGCACGGCCGCTATGGCTATATCTTGTGCCGACAGCAGACGCAAACGATCGATATATTGTGCTCCGTCGTATTGCCAAGAGGATTTTCGCATAGCTTCCAACACCAATATCACACAGCTTTGATTGACAAAACTATCAAGAGAATAGCTATAATACGTCCAGCCCATATCCGTTCCGTTGTTTTTTTGCAAATGGAAAAGCGTAACAAAACTTTCACCTCCGTTTATGGTTAAACGCACATCGGTATAATCTTTCTCGTCGGCGGCGGTATCGTGATAATACCAAAAATCCAATGTAGGATGCACGGTATTGCTGAAATCCAACTGTTGAGAATACAAATGACTCATAGCTCCTTTGTTACCATTAAATTCCAACATGGCATTACCTGTGATAGGAAGCACCGTTGCGGTGGCATTGGAATCATATATCACATGCCAAGGTGTGTCGGTGTTGCTATAAGCATTGTACAAATAAGGAGGAAGCCCGTTTGCAAAATTTTCATCTATGGGCAAAGTTTTACGCGATGATAAATAAGTAGCCGTCAATGTGTCGTCATACGGAATGGGATCTACCTGTTCTAACCAGACTTGTATATCATAATTTCCTTGTGCTGCCGTCGGCATGGAAGACCATATTTCTATAGTATCCTTTTGCCCCGAACCCAACATTCCCGTATCTATACTCAGGCTATAATGCATGTTTATGGGAGATTGCACCCCTACATGGAGTTTTACACTATCGGTATCGTACCTATAGGCTCTTTCGCTTAAATTAGATAACACTACTTTTACCGCTGTTGAATCCGGAGTGCATAACATGGCTTCATTATCGGGAGAGAGTATTTCGGTAAGCGCCAAATCGGTCTGCATATAAGATTCAAAAGCATAGCCTATGGTAAACTTCATATTGGGACGATAACTCAACAAGGAAAGATTTTCGGATTGAGAGGCGAGAAAACTTTCATCAGAATAGCCCCTTGCACTGCTCGGCATTGCTGTGGGATGATTATAACAATAATAGGTACAATTATAATGTCCTGAATTATCTTCCCAATAAAGGCGAAGATGCTTTCCTGCAGGCAGGGTGAACCATGTGTATAAATTGATTTCATACCAACCGCCCGTGCTGAAAGGCAGCGTTCCGCTCCACACCAATGTAGCTCCGTCGTTAATAACGGGATGCCTGTAATTTGATGTCACTTCCACGGTATCATCCACGGCCAGCATATATAAGTTGATATTATTCCTGCTTATGGAACCTCCTCCCGCATATTGCAAGGCTATTTTGGAAATAACACCGCCTCTGCATTCCTTATCCAATTCTCGGGCACTATATGTACTTCTTGACCAACCATAATTATAGCAGGTATTGAAAGGCAGCGTTTGATTGGCAAGGCTACCATCACCCGCTTGAATGGTATTCATTCCGCTACTATACTGCAAATAGGTGCTATCTTGCAATACTACATGATTGTTTACCGTATCGGTGACCAACAAAGTAAACACCACCTTGCTTCCGTAGCATTGCTGAGGCACAATGGTAAACCACTCATATTCTTTTTCTTGTGTCATAGGTATGTCATCTACCCCTATCAACTTCTCCTTTACAAAAGTCTCCACATGCAAAAACGGCATATTGATAAGTGCGCCCGTTCCTTCCATTATCCTCACATGCACAGGGAAAGACAATCCGTAAACGGTATCCCATACCAGTGGTTCTACAAAACATGCTAACGGACTCACTTCCGTTCTTACACGGAGTGTATCACTTTTGTGCCGGATATTATTTGAATTGTTCACACTATCTATCCATACGTTAACATCTATCGTTCCGCTACCGGTTACGATAAATCTACCCATAACAATAGTATCTGCTTGATATGAACCCAATGGTGTGTTGGCTATCCACATATAAGACGGTTGAACCACACCGTTAACACTCCACCCTATGCTAATGCTTGTAATATCCGCTATTCCCGTGTTTGCCACACTCAAAACCACGGGTACGGACTGATTGCTGACCACATATTGCGGGAAATCTATCCATTCCAAAATATCTGCCGCTATTGATGAGGTATTGCTCTGATATGCACCCATGGTGGTGTAGGCATGCCGCAATTGTCCTGCTTTGTCGTAGTGTACATCCGACAACAATTCACATGCGTATTCTACATTGGTATCTAACATCAGCCTCAAGGTATCTTGATATTGCGGACGTACTTGTATAGAATGCCTGTCATCGCTTACACATTGTTGCCATTGACTCATTGAGCTTATATCCACGGCAAGATGCCCGACACATGTTGTAGAATAATAATTGTTATAATCGCTGAAAACGGGAGTTAACAGCCAAATAGGGCAACCGCTTTCGGCATCCAAAATATTATTTTTTACCTCTACCCAAATATGATTGAGCACTTTTAATGCTACGGGTTGTACGGTTGCATTTACACGAATGGTATTGTGATATATTTTGTTACGGGAATATTCACTATACATGCCGCATACATTCTTTGCTCCGCAAACAGCTATGGTATTGTTGGCTACCAATTGCATGGCAGAAGTGTGATAATATCCGTAATAATTTAAATCTATACCTATAACATTCTCTATTTTGCCGTTCTGCTGACAAACGGCGTTCCCTACTATAGAACCATCGGCACAATCGGCATAAATTCCTTTCCATTGATATACACTATCTTGCAAATCATATATCAAGGTATTGTATGATATGGAAATTGAAGATGCATAAAACACGTACACAGGACATACTTGCTGATTCTCAAATAGATTGCTGTCAATACGAATGTCCGATCCCATACGCGAATTACCGGTACCGCCGTACAAATACAATCCGTAATGAGCTCCTTTGAACACACATCCAATAATATTCATATTGTTTATTACTCCGCCTATCGGCTTGTAAATGCCGTATCCGATAACGGGAGAAGTATCCGCTTGCAATATTTGACAATGATAGAATGTAATATTATTACATGTTTCGTTTATCTGCACCGTTGACCCTATATCAGCATGCAAAGTAAGATACCTGAATGCTATATTGTTATTATTATTAAGAGCAATGGCACCATGATGTGCACCTACAACCACTTTGGAAGAATCTTTGGCAACGGATTGTATAGTGAGATGATGATTTCCCAAATAGGTTCTCCATGTGCTGCAATCTATCATTTCATCATAAACGCCATTCTGTAAATTAAGCACAATATCCGTATCCGCCGAACAAGTACGCAATGCATCGGCAAATTCGTTTATGCTTGCAAAATCGGCACCTGTTGCTCCTATGGTATAATCACCTCCCAATGGCTTGGTACAAGTATAAAACGACATTTTGACGGTATCATTACTTTGTGCGGCATCTTCGGCTATGCCATTAACGGAAGTGATGTACACTTGTATAGTGTTTTTACCTGCAATCGGTAATAAATAAGGCAAGGTATCCACCCCTTGGTATGAAAAAGGAATTTTACAATTCACCACATGCGAAGACGCACAAAGTACACCATTGTACCATATATCACAAGTGAAATAAGCAACACTATCATTTCCCGCATTGACATAATGCAATATCGGAGACATGTTCACACCTGCAACCGATGCAGAAACGGCTATTTTTAGCAAAGCCATATTTAAGTTTTTCGGAGGAAAATCGTATGCACCCATTCGGGTAATTCCTGCCCGTACCACCCCGTTAATATCCAGCCGCACACTATCTATTACAGGACAAGGCAAATATATGGTTTCGGGCATTTGAAGACAAGTATCCGTGCTTACATAACAAGGACGGATGTTTTGAGAATTAGCATCTTGATATTTTTGTATATCTTGTAATGCTGCACAAGATTGTCCTATGTATGCCAATTCATCGGTTTGATAGGTGTAATAATTATTGTAATCGCTGCACCCGTGGGTTGCGGTAGCATATTCAGGCACACTTACATACAAGGCATACGCATGTGTAGAATAATCTGCATCATTATTCTTTTTGGCCGTTAGATTATTATTTTTTACCGTACAGGTATATCCCGGCTCCGTCATGGCTTTGTACAATGCATAGCTATTGATTCCTTGTGTATATACAGAATTGTGATATAGTTCCGCATGGGTATGGTTGTCTATATATATACCATATGCATTGCCATAATCAGAATGCACAATCACTTCGTTATCGGCTATTCTATCAGGAGCATTTGCACCATAAGCAACTCCGTAATTATGATAATCGTAAGGATATATGCCGTACGCATCACCATAAGATTGTATATTAATTCTATTAGCCGTAAGCTGTGCACAGGTGTTAAAATAATATAGGCTGATGCCATAATATTGATTAGCATTCTTTCGAGATATGATGGTATTATTGCTTATTTTGCGATAATAACTGTAATAATAAGAATACAATCCGTAAGCATAGGCATCCTTTAGTATATTGTACACTATTTCATTACCCGAATCATGTTTCATATTGGCAGTTACGCCTGCGGCATAACTAAAATATATATTGGCATAACCACCGCTGATACAGTTATGTGATATAACCACATTTTGCAATGAATTGCTGCTATTGGAGGCAAAATCGGCTTCTATGGTATTATCCTCACTATTAACGGTGTATGGTTTACCATAGATAAGACAACTGTCTATGGTGATGTATTTACACACACCAGCAAATTTTATTACCACTCCTTGTTCTGCATTGCCTATATTCAAATGCTTGAAAGTAATATAACTTGCATCTTGTAACATAAGCACAGGTGCTGAATAGGAATGCAGGGTAACATATTGCTGTAATGCTGATTTAATTTCTATTTTACACAAAGGAGATGTTCCGGAAACGGTTGAAAAAGAAAAATGCTCCATATTCACATCTTCATATAAGAGAAATGTTACATTTCCTTTTATTCCGCATCGGGTGATGGTTTTCCAAGCAGCAAAAAAATCATCAAAATCTTTCCCCTTTCCTATACTATATTCGCCGGACAAAGGACCATTACAAGTCATCAACGTTTGCTTAACGGTATCGTTAACCGTACGCACATCTGTCATATTGTTCGGCATAGTGGTATATGCTGACAGCGCATATTCCCCTTGCGTAACATTAATAGAACCTATGGTGACAGTATCTGCCCCGTTTGCAACCAAAGAGCCCTGCCAATAATAAGGTGATTGCTCAATATCGTTTATTTGCCAACGAATAACAACATTATTGAGTGTATTGCTACCACTGTTACATAGGAGTACTTTAATAGGCACAATGGTATTGGCGGCATAATCGATATTTAATTGCACAAAAGATTTTAAATAAGCGTCGTTTGCAGGTACGTAATAATGATATGCACCCATGCAAGTATAATTACCCCTGTTTAATCCGTCTTTATCCAATGGAATACGTGCAATTCCGCTTGCCCCCATATTCACGCTATCGCTTAAATAAAGATAATGCTCACGTAAATAATGCGGACGGATGAGAACGGAATGCTTATCACTTAACACTATATTTTTCCATGCGATAAGTGTACGGGCTCCGCCATTAGCATATCCTACTACGCTTCCGTTGCCGCTTCGCATATTATTGGCATCAATATCATCAGTTACAAGGTTGAATTGTTTACCTAAATATATGCAATATGCCCAATTCCCGTCTATATTGTTGTTTCTAATTCTGAGTATATCGCCGCCGCCAAACACATAAATACCGTAATTGCCGCCTTGAGCACTTATTTTGTGCAAGCTGTTGTGCAATATTTCACCGTTGAAATTGTTCAAATACATGGCTGTAGCATAGGTTCCGCACGGATGAAAGTCTATTACATTATTGGCTATCAATGCACTATCTTTTAAAGCATTGTCATGTGTATTAATGTAAGAACCATATATTCCATAAGCATAATTAATGGTTGCATTGTTTACCGCAATGGTATTGTTAAGTATGTTTACATTACAATAATTTAATCTTATACCATACCAATAATTATCAGCCTTATTCTCACGAGACGCTATAACATTGCCGTTGCATGAAAGCAATTGACAATAAGAAAAATACGTAGCATAATAATATTGGTTGCAGACATGATTGCTATCAAAAATGATGCGGGTTCCGTAAGTATTATTCTGCTTACTACCATAAAAATACACACCATAATAGCCTCCTATAATATTATTGTGCACTATAGCCACACTATCGGCCCAATCGGCTGCTATGGGTCGGTAGATAGGGCAACCCGTGTTAGCGGTAAGCTCTTCACTACATTTGATATTACAATGTGCTATCAATATATTGGAACAACTGTCGTTCATCAATATACCGTATGTATTACCGCCATCTATGGTGAGATAATCCAACACTATTTTTTCCGATAATCCCATATTCACCACCGATCCGCCGGCAATAAATACCACATCTTCGGCATTTTGTGTAGAAGAGGTAATGTGCAGTTGATATCCGTTGGTATAATATTTTGACCCTTCCAAATGTATGGTTTCCGAATATGTTCCCGGCAGAACACTCAAAGTTACATCTGCCGTCATTCCACACATAGACAGGGTCTCAACGGCTTTGGTTACGGAAGCGAAATCCCCGCCTGCCCCTATTGTATAAACTCCCGACATGCCCGCAGGCGGGCATACATAATAGGAATGTGTTACGGTATCATTAAAACTATTGCTATCTGTTTGGTATTGCTTTAATGCTGAAATATATACACTCACATGCAAGTTTCCTTGATTGTGCAGAAGTGTGCCCAATATAACGGTGTCTCTTTCCGACAAATGCAAACAACCTGTCCAATTAACAGCCGCTTGTTGTACGCCATTGATAGTCCAGTGTAATACTGCCGTATCCAATATTTCCGTTCCCCCGTTGACAAGTATCACTTTTGCTGTATCCATCAACATGGCAACCTGCCCTTCGTGTATTCCCTCAATAGCATAAAGCATAGCATCCGTTTCAGGAACGGCTGTTCCGCAATAAGCTCCCATATTGGTCAGCGCTCCACGTGTTTTTCCTTGGATGTCGGTAGGAACAAGATGATGAAAAACACATTCCGCATTTTGGTAATTTTGCCATTGCAAACTCATGGCAGAGTCAATATAACAAGGTGGTACACTCACCGAAGCGGTGTCTTTCATCATAGCAGACCATTCTGCCAAACTTTCTATTATTCCTCCTGCATATCCGGCATAATTGCCATATAGATTGTTCCCGAAAATACGCACACCGGAAATATGAGCTATGTTGGTTATATAAACGGGAAAACCGTTTACGCACACCAAATCATTTCCGCTTATTTCCATCTCATTATCGGCATTATCCGCTATATATACAGCTCTTCCGCTACCGGCAGATTCCACAAGAACGGAATTATATAAAATATTACTTCGCGAATGGGTGATATATATTCCGCTATAAGATCCTGTGGTATATGTAAATATTTCGTTATTAACTATATTTCCCTTTGTGGTTGTATCATTTACATTCATTCCGTAAACATACATCCCGTAAGAATAAACAAAGGAACGATTTCGCTGCCATATTTTGTTTGCCTCTATATCTCCGTCAACATAATACGCATAAAGCATCAATAGTGAACTGCCTTGTGACAATTCACGAGAATACAAACTATTCGCTTTTACATGAGCTTCCGCATAAGTGAGATGTATGCCGGAATAATAAAAATTAATTATGCTATTACTATCTATTACTACTTCAGCCTTGTTAGCAGGACTTATTCCTTCCACCTGTATACCTGCATATCCTCCTTGTATGGTATTGCCGACAAGACACACATTTTTCAAATATCCTTCCAACTTGATACCTACTATATCCGCACGCCGGGTAAGGGTATCGGTTACCATATTACATTTACGGATGCTCAAATTTTCCGCATCATTTACCCTTATTACCGTGGTTTCGGACGCATAAAAATCCATATTTTCTATGGTTACATTGCGAACATTGTTAATATGAATTGTTTGAGAGAGCTGAAAATCAGCACGTCCGCTATCGGTAGTGATGGTTAAATTATATGGTCCGTAATTGTTTCCTAAATCACTCAAATCCAAATGTTCGGTATAGGTTTCCGCCGATAGCACAAATTTTACATTACCATCCGCACCGCACATGTTACTAATGCTTACAGCTTGCGTAAGCGTAGCAAAATCTTTATTTTTGCCTATTCTATAAGTTCCCGACAAAGGAGCCTTACAACCATAAACGCTTGTTGTCAATGTATCGTCGGTAGTAATATTGTCCGGCTGCCCGTTGGGCATGGATAACCATATTTTTATGGTATCGTAAGCAGACAGGGTAGGCATATAATATCCCACTTGCACCGTGTCGGTAAAATCCCATGGTAATGATTGTTTGGCATGATATACATACGGCGGCTGCATCACCCCGTTGACGCTCCAAGCTATTTGCACCGAATCCAACAACTCGCTTCCTGTATTTCTTAATGTTATTTTTACAGGAATGTTTCCTCCTGCCAAAACACTGTCTTGAACAGGAGCATTGATTCTGACCAATGAGGCAGAATGCTTTCCATACGCTACAGTGTTATATGTAAACATTATGCTCGGCCTTGCACTCCACATTCCTTGTCCCGCTATAGGAAAAGAGCCATTATTGCCGAGATAAGCACATAAATGCATGGTGTAAGGATAATCGTTATCACCATAAAACTCCATGCCGTTAAAATATACAGATTGCGGACTACGACTTTCGAAATATAACAACAAAGACATGCCGGGCTGATAAACAAAAGCTTGCTTTAAATGCATTGCCAGCCAATCTTCACTATGCATTACCGCTATTGTATCAGACCATACCAAAGATGCATGTTGTGATAACGGATTTTCATAAGATAAAGAAGATAAAACGGTATCGGCAACCATTGCCATGTATACGGTCTGCCCTACCAATGTTTGGGAACGATAATCTTGAGATATTTTAAATGCTATGTCGGTAATTTCACATGCTACCTTCGGCAATTCTTGTGATTTATACAACATTCGGCACCATTGATAGGCTCCTTCCCCGTCTCCTACAGGCACATTCCACACCGTGGTAACTCCTGCTGTATCTCCTATCATATATTTTTTAGCATAGGAAGCCGGTGAGGCTATATGTTGAATAGAATAACCGGACATAGCTTGCGTATAATTGCCCGTATTATCTCTGCCCGTAACGGAATAAACCACATGAGTGTTTTCTGTCAATGCAGGAATATCGGCTCTCCACAGAGTATCTCCGCTATAAGATTCCATACGAACCGAATCGACTAAGGATATATTATTATCGGTAGCGGTATACACCAAATAAGGAGTATCTATGGTCAATCCTGCGGCAGCAACTATTTTAGCATACACCGCATGAGGACCGGTTGAATAAACAGTATCTTTTAATAGCGGCGGTTCAAACTGAACTATCGGATTACTGATAGGTAACGAAGATGCCCACACTTGAAAATTATCTATCAACCATCCATAAGAAATGTTGGTTCCCAAAACATCTTTCTTTTTAATCACAAATCGGAATTGTGCTTGCCCGTACGACACCTCATTGCTGATGTCAAAGCACTCTTCCACCCACCACGATGCACTAGGCACGGCCAAACTATCGGAAGCCATCCATGCGGAATAGGAATCAGCACTAAAGCCGGAACGATAGTCAGCAGCCGTGCCTTGATAAGCGGAAAAAGGCACCGTTTTCCATGCTCCGGCACTGCCTACTGCATTCAGCCTATATTCAAACCGAACCTCATCCATAGGCGATATTTTGCATATATGCCTGAACCGCACCTTCACATACGCATATGAAGACATATCATATAGGGGAGAAATTAACATAACCGAATCTTGGCTCATACTCGGAACCTCTGCCCATACATAAGCATTATCACTGAAAAACGATGTATTTCCCCATTGCCATGCCGACAACGGAACAGAAGAAAAAGTATGAGCAATGGTACTGAAATCTTCTTCTGATACCAATACCGCTTGGGCTCTGCTTTGATATATTCCAAGCATAAGCACCAATAGCGTTATTAAACTCTTCTGTATGCTACGATAAAACGGCAAGCGATTTCTCATAATATATTGAAAAACAGTATAAAAATATACTTTCAAACTATTATCTCATTACTTTTGCTTTCAATTATGCAAAGATAACATTTTTACATTAATCTATTAATATTCATTTGCCATTAAATAAATGTTTAATTATTCAATTTGAATATGCAAAAAAAATGGTACCTTTGCTACTTGATTTTTTGCGTGGAGTAAGCCGAAAAGCCCTTAAGTGAGTAGGCATAATAAAAAACCAATAGTATGAAAAAATTTTTATGTTTTTTTGCAGCATTTGTTCTGATGCTACAAATTACCCATGCGCAAGCCGTTGTGGTAGGCAGTGAAAATTTTGACGGGAATACCCACTCATTCACTTCTGCACCCGGTACGGCATGGACAACTTCGTACAACCCCTACAATTTAGCTGTAAGCGGTACCAAATCTATTTGGGCTGAAGTTCCTTTTGGTATAGGAGATTCAGTAATGCTGACTTCCCCTGTATATGATTGCAGCTCATACGGCTACGTCACCTTGCGTTTTAACCACATTTGCAAGGTATCTGTTTGCGATGAAATAAGAGTGGAATACCGCCTCAACAATGTAGGAGCTCAATGGCAAGTGTTGCCGGCAAAATCATACGAGGGCAATGCCGCTAACTACGGCACTACAGGCTTTAACGCTGCAAGTTATGCCATTTGGGATGCCGCCGATAGTTTGGCAGTTCCTGCCAACACATGGTGGAAAGAGGAAATTTTTGATCTTTCCAACGATGTATCCTATTCCGAAGTACAATTCCGTTTTGTTATCAAAAAAGGAAATGTTACCGGTACACAAATTTCTCACGGCTGGGTAATAGACAACTTTGAACTAATGGGTTCGGTGTATGAATTGAAAGCCCCTGTAGTGGAATTCATTTCTTCTTTTACCGATACTGTTCTATTCACCGGTCCGTATCATATTCAGGCTAAAGTAGCCAAACGTACTGCCATAGGATTGGA
>DBXT01000030.1 GCA_002309615.1 Bacteroidales bacterium UBA1205 | reverse complement strand
AAACTGATCAAAATGAAGAACAAAGGTACGCTCAAGCAATATGTGGAGGATTCCCTAAAGGAATAGCGGCTCAATGGAAACAACATGGATACCACCGTATTATGATAAAACGGAGCCTGATCACCTACAAATGCCGCATTGATTCTCCTCTTTTGGGACAAATTATGTGGATGTCCATTAATGCCAAGGACTTTGTCCTTGGCTGATAGATGCTGCCCTTTCAGGGCAATTTGTAGCGATATGAAAACGCTATCGGGTGGTTTTGATTGTTGAAATGGGAAATTTATTGCCTATCCCAAAATTGGAAGCATTTTTTTATTCTAATTCATTTCATAATAAGTGAATTTGAAATATTTTTTGTATTTTTGCAAAATAGAATAAAGGAAACGGCCTGAAAGGCCAATAGACTATCAGCCCATGGCATCGCCTTGGGCATAAAAATGAAATAATAATACATATAATCGCCCTGTAAGGGCATAAGCAATTAGAATATGGCACAATCGTTATGTAAAATATATTTGCACGTTGTTTTCCACGTGAAGACCACCAGTCCCATCGTCAAAGATGAACATTTGGAACAATTGCACAATTACATTGGAGCACTCGTTAACACAACCGGATGCCAAGTGTTGTGTGTAGGAGGCACAGGAAATCACATACATGCCTTGATGCTTTTTTCGCGAACGGAGACTATTGCACATGTGGTTGAAGAAATGAAACGTAACAGCAGTCGATGGATTAAAACCATATCTTCGGAATACGAAAAATTCGCATGGCAAGGAGGTTACGGGGTTTTCTCCGTCAGTCAGTCACAAGTTGACACGGTTGTCAACTATATTAAAAATCAAAAGGAGCATCACAAAAAACAGAGTTTTCGTGATGAATATTTGGAATTTTTACGATTATACAAAATCGAATACGATGAACGGTATGTTCTGTCCGATTAATCATTTATAGGAGCTTTTGCCCCTTCGGGGCGGATTATGCGGATGTTCATTAATGCCAAGGACAAAGTCCTTGGCTGATAGATGCTGCCCTTTCAGGGCAATTTGTGAGATATTAAAACGCTATCGGGTGGTTTTTGATTGTAGTTGTTGACACGAAGTATCAAAACGAAAAGGAGGAAAATTTTTCCGGTATTTCTGAAATTTGATTCCAATTTTTTGCAGATTTTCGGGTGATTTTTCCGGTATAACTGGAAAATTTCGGTTCAGTTTGGTGCAAAGAGTCAAATAATTTTGTAAAATTTGAAGAGAATCTGCATTTGCCTGTATATTTTAATTGGTATCCGTTAATTTGAATAGTTATCTTTTCATAGTCGCTATCATCAATACCACTACAATCACCACAACGCTTACCATAGACAATACTATCGTTAGCGTTAATAGTTTGCAACTTTCTTTTGTATTCCTCAGGAAAGAGTTCAGAATATTGTTCTTCAGTGATTTTTGTATGATAGGTTTGCGACAACCAACTGCCTTTTTGAATATGATAATAAAAATCACCTTCAGGAGTGATTAGATATATGTATTGAGAACATACAAGAGGGGAAAACTCTTGCACAAAAATAGTATATTTATCATCATTTTGTAATTCTTGAGCAAAGGAACTTGTCATTAATGACAATAAACACAAAAAAACAATTCGTTTCATAATAGTGAATTTTTTGCAAAAATAACATATTTTTTTTATACACCCGATTGGTTACATATTTTTTTTGTATTTTTGCAAAATAAAAAGAATGACATGAAAACGAGATTGAGTGTAAATGTTAACAAAATAGCAACATTACGTAATGCCCGTGGTGGCAATATGCCGAATTTGATTCAGGTAGTAAAGGATTGTGAAAAGTTTGGAGCAGAAGGTATTACAGTGCATCCTCGTCCCGATGAACGGCATATTCGCTATAGCGATGTATATGATTTGAAGAAAATAGTTACTACGGAATTCAATATTGAAGGTTATCCTTCAGAATCTTTCAATGCACTAATTCATGATATCTTGCCCGCGCAAGTCACTTTGGTGCCTGATGCTCCTAATGTATTGACGTCCAATGCAGGTTGGAATACCATTCAACATCAGGATTTTTTGAAAAAATTGATAGAAAACTATCACAAAGACGGCATACGTACTTCTATTTTCGTAGATGCCAATGTGGAGATGGTGAAATATGCAGCACAAACTGGCACCGACCGCATTGAACTTTACACCGAAAGTTATGCCCGCAACTATCCTGCCAATCCGGAAGCAGCCATTCATGATTTTATTCTTGCAGCAGAAGAAGCCAATCGGCAGGGACTCGGCATCAATGCCGGTCACGACTTGTCATTGGTCAACTTGAAATATTTTGCCCGACATATTCCCAATTTGTTGGAAGTGTCAATCGGGCATGCACTGATTTGCGATGCTCTTTATCTGGGCTTGTCAACTACTATCAGCCAATATCTGGAACAATTGAAACCATGATGAGGGTGCTATAGCCGTCTACTGAAATTTTTTTTGAAAAAAATGGACTTCATTTTTTGAAAAAATGTTACATTTGCATTTTATTCAACATGTAAAATTATTTAATTTTTTTTGACTATGGGAGGATTTTTTGGTGTTGTTGCAAAGCAACCATGTATTAGTGATTTGTTTTTCGGAGTAGATTATCATTCACATTTAGGAACTTACAGAGGTGGTATGGTTACACGTGAAGAGTCTGGAATTTTTCATCGTTCCATCCACAATATTCAAAATTCCTATTTTAGAACAAAATTTGAAGAGAGTCTGCCAAAGTTTTTAGGCACTGCCGGCATAGGTGTGATTAGTGATACCGATGCTCAACCTATAGTTGTCAATTCCCACTTGGGACGTTTTGCCATAGTAACTGTTGCAAAAGTCAACAATTTGTCAGAATTGGAACAAGATTGCTTAAGTAAAAACCAGCAATTTACAGAATTGAGTTCCGGTTCCACCAATATTACGGAATTGATAGCCTTGCTCATCACGCAAGGTCGTTCTTTTGAAGACGGCATTCAAAATGTTTTCAAAAAAGTAAAAGGTTCTTGTTCCATGCTTCTGTTGACGGAGCAGGGCATTATTGCCGCCAGAGATTTCTATGGAAGAACACCGATAGTGATAGGCAAAAAAGACGGAGCCAGAGCAGTGGCATTCGAAAGTCACAGTTTTGCCAATTTGAATTATGAAACAGAATATTTCTTGGCACCGGGCGAAGTTTGCTTGGTATCGGCAGACGGCTACAAACAACTATTGGTACCAAACAACAAGAATCAAATTTGTTCATTTTTGTGGATTTACTATGGTTATCCAACCACCGAATATGAGCATTTGAATGTAGAAAATGCCCGTTATCAGTTTGGCTACAACATGGGTATCCATGACGATGTGGAGGCAGATTATGTTTCTGCCATTCCTGATTCCGGTATCGGTATGGCACTAGGATATGCCAAAGGAAGAGGCATTCCTTATCAAAGAGGCATTACCAAATATACGCCTACATGGTCGCGGAGTTTTATGCCCACCAACCAGTCGGTTCGTGAACATGTGGCAAAAATGAAGCTTTTGCCGAATCGTACTTTGTTGGAAGGTAAGAGAATTGTGTTCTGCGATGACTCTATTGTAAGAGGAACACAATTGCGGGACAATGTCAAGAAATTGTACGAATATGGTGCCAAAGAAGTTCATATTAGAATCAGTTGCCCGCCATTGTTGTATGGTTGTAAATTTATCAATTTTTCTGCTTCCAAAACAGAAATGGAATTGATAGGTTTGCGAGTAATAGAAGAATTGGAAGGCGGCAAAGTGCAGCATATAGAACGCTATATTGACGATACCACTAAAGAATATGCCAATATGGTGGAACTCATCCGTAGAAGAGTCGGTGTAGATACTTTGAAATTTAATTCATTAAAGAATATAGCTTCTTCTATCGGCATGAAAAAATGTGATATTTGTACACATTGCTTTGATGGAAGTAGTTATGGTGATAAGTAATCGCCTGTTCAATAAAAAAAGCGGAGTCTAACTCCGCTTTTTTTATTGCTCTATCTCTAATAGCACCGGGCAATGATCCGAAAACATAACCTGAGGCAATATAACCGACCGTTTAAGTTTCGGTGCCAGATTTTGTGTTGCCATTAAGTAGTCAATCCGCCAACCTAAATTCTTTTCTCGGGCACGGCTACGAAAACTCCACCATGAATATTGGTGCGGCTCTTGGTTGAAATAGCGGAATGTGTCAATAAATCCGCTGTCAATAAATCTGTCCATCCAAGCTCTTTCTTCCGGCAAAAATCCGGAACTTTTTGCGTTGCTAATCGGATTGTGAATGTCAATGGCTTTGTGGCAAATGTTGTAGTCTCCGCAAAGTAACAGTTGAGGGCGTTTTTCTCGCAATTGGGTGACATATTGTAAGAAATCTTCCAGCCATTGCATCTTGAAATCTTGGCGTTCGTCTCCACTGGAACCGGAAGGGTGGTAAACACTTACAATGGATAAGTCTCCGTAGTCAGCACGAATAAATCGACCTTCGTTGTCATATACGGGCATATCCATGCCGCTGACAACATGGTCAGGATGCAGTTTGGTAAGAATGGCCACACCGCTATATCCTTTTTTCTGTGCTGAAAAACAATAGGTTTCGTAGCCCATTTCTTTTAATAGCAAACTCGGAATTTGGTCAGGTTGTGCCTTGGTTTCTTGTAAGCAGATCACATCCGCTTGTACATCATCTATCCATGAGAGCAGTCCCTTGCCGATAGCTGCCCGTATACCGTTGACATTGTATGTAATAATTTTCATTTTTTAGTAAGCTTTTGCAAACAAAACTCTTTCTTTTGACGGTTTGCCGGTAAGAATACATTTACCCTCTTCTTGCGGATTGTTGAAAGGAATGCAACGAATGGTGGCTTTGGTTTTTTCTTTGATGGCAACTTCTGTTTCTATGGTGCCGTCCCAGTGAGCATAGACAAATCCACCTTTTTCTATTGCTTTTTCAAAGTCTTCCCAAGTATCCACTTTGGTGATGTTGTTGTCTCTAAATTGTTTGGCTTTGTTGAACATATTTGTTTGAATGTCTTCCAACAAATTTTTGATGTATTCAGCCAAATTTTCATTGTTGACAGATTGTTTTTCAAGTGTATCTCTTCTGCAAATTTCCACTTGATTTTGTGCTATATCTCTTGGTCCGATGGCAATTCTTACCGGAACGCCCTTCAATTCATATTCGTTGAATTTCCATCCGGAACGATAACTGTCTCTGTCATCGTATTTTACGGTAATATTGGAAGCTGTCAATGAAGCTTTTATCTGTTCTGCTACTACAGACACTTGCTTCAATTCTTCTTCGTTGCGGTAAACAGGAATTATCACCACTTGTAGAGGAGCAATTTTCGGCGGCAATACCAATCCTTTATCATCGGAATGAGTCATAATTAAGGCACCTATCAAACGAGTGGAAACACCCCAAGATGTAGCCCAAACATATTCTAATTGATTTTCTTTGTTCAAGAATTTTACGTCAAATGCTTTAGCAAAATTTTGTCCTAAAAAGTGGGAGGTGCCGGCTTGCAGTGCTTTTCCGTCTTGCATTAATGCTTCAATACAATAGGTGTCTAATGCTCCGGCAAAGCGTTCGTTGGCACTTTTTCTTCCTTTTATAACAGGAATACCCATATAATTTTCTACAAAATCGGCATATACATTAATCATTTTTTCTGTTTCTGCCAAGGCTTCTTCCTTTGATTCGTGAGCGGTATGACCTTCTTGCCATAAAAATTCTGCCGTTCTCAAAAATAGTCTGGTACGCATTTCCCATCTTACCACATTTGCCCATTGATTGCATAAAATAGGCAGGTCACGATAGGATTGTATCCAATTTTTATAAGTATTCCAAATGATAGTTTCAGAAGTGGGTCTGACTATCAATTCTTCTTCCAGTTTTGCATTTTCATCTACGACAATGCCTTTTCCGTCTGGGTCGTTTTTGAGTCGATAGTGTGTAACTACAGCACATTCTTTTGCAAAACCTTCAACATGACTGGCTTCCCGGCTGAAAAATGATTTAGGAATAAAAAGCGGAAAGTATGCATTGGTATGTCCGGTTGCTTTAAACATGTTGTCTAAAATTCTTTGCATATTTTCCCAAAGGGTGTATCCATAAGGTTTAATAACCATACAACCTCTAACTGCTGATGTTTCGGCTAAATCGGATTTTACTACCAATTCATTGTACCATTGTGAATAATTTTCTTCTCTTGTTGTAAGTCCTTTTGACATTTTGGTATAATTTTTGAATGTAATAAATTAAAAAGACAATTAATATGTTGTAATAAAAAAAATTGTATTTTTGCACCATTAAAAAAATGAATTTGCAAAGGTATAAAAAAATATAAAACAAGACAAGAAAATAACATTAAAATAAAGGATTTTGTTATGAAAAAGTTAATCATCATGTTCGGCACATTGCTTGTTATAGCAGCATCTTGCACCATCAATCAGACTTTTGTCTATGACGACGGTTATTATACTGCTCTACAACATCAAAATGCAATGATAGAAAGGCAGTCTCGTGCCAATTTGGCTACACAAAATGTTCCGGTAGCCGAGGCAGCACCTGCCGTAGAGCAAGTTTATCTTGATGAAAATAGTGATTATTCCACCACATCGTCTTATATGACTGATGATGGAACAACTTATGTTACCAATAATTATTATTTCAACGGAGATAACTATTACGACTATGAGTATACTGCCCGTTTGAGAAGATTCTACGGAGTCAACTATGGTTGGAGTTATTATGATCCATATTTTACCAATCAATATTGGTATAATTACAATCCGGCATGCTGGGGAGTAAGTATTTATTATGGATATAATTTCTGGTGGGATGATCCTTGGTATTATCGTCCGTATTACTATCGTCCTCACTATTATTACAGAGGATGGAACTGGGGTTGGGGATGGAATGATTATCACTACTATGCATATCATCCATATCGCCCGCATCACCATCATCATCATCATTTTGGCGGCAGCTATCGTCCGGATGGTTTTAGAGGTGATTATTATCACAACAATCATGATAGAAATTATGCTTTCAACTATGGACACCGCAATTCAGTTCAAGGAGGCATCAATGCTATCAATCGTAGTGGCAGTGGCAAAGGCAGCAATAGAAGCGGAGGCGCAGTTGACGACCACAAGCAAACTTTTGGTGAACGCTATGAAACAGCAATGGGAAGCACTTTTGCTGCACGCAGTGGAGTAAGTCATACTATCAATAGTGCTGCCAAAAACAATGTCAGCACATCAGGTACTGTCAGCAATACTACTGTAGATCCGGTGTCAACAACCACCAACCGTAGCTCCGTAGTGAAAGATCGCCCGACTAGTGGTGAAACAACCATTGCAGACAGTCCAAATCGTTCAAGTGCAGTTACCACTTCGAATGCCGGTGTCAGCAATCGTACTACACCTGCAAACAATGGTAGTACTACTAATAATAATACAATCAATCGTTCTACTCCGGCAGAGAGTGGTTCAACGGTCAGAGCAACTACAAACAATAGTAGTAGCCAAGCAGTAAATAAAGCAGATCCGAATAGTTCTTCTTCAAATTATTCTGCTCCAAACAGAACTACTCCAAATAGTAGCAACAATAATTCAAGTACTTATTCAAGACCGAGCACTTCTTCCAATTCAGTACAAAGAAGTACACCAAGCAACAGCAGCAACCAATCGAGTACTTATTCAAAACCAAGTAGTAGTTCCAACTCCTATTCAAGGCCGAGCAGTTCTTCAAATTCGGTACAAAGAAGTACACCAAGCAATAGCAGTAACCAATCAAGTACTTATTCAAGACCAAGTAGTAGTTCTAACTCCTATTCAAGACCAAGCAGTTCTTCCAGTTCAATGCAAAGAAGTACACCAAGCAGCAGTTCTTATTCAAGACCGAGCAGTAGCTCATCAAGTTATAGTCGTCCTTCTAGCAGTAGTTCTTCAAGTCGCTCTAGCAGTAGCATGTCACACTCTTCTAGCAGTTCGCATTCAAGTGGCATGAGTTCACATTCATCAAGTAGTAGTTCACGGTCTTCAAGTGGAGGCAGACGTTAATGAGTAGAAATATAAAAATAGAATAGCAATGAAAAAGGTTTTTTTATCGATAGCATTGGCAGCCATTGCCATGGTTGGAATGGCACAGAATGAGCGAGATGCGTATAGATATGCACAAGATGAATTATATGGTACGGCTCGGTTTACAGCCTTGTCGGGTTCTTTAGGTGCTTTTGGAGCAGATTTTTCAGCACTCTCTGTCAATCCGGCAACAATAGGTATCTATAAGCGTACAGAAATCACCTTTACGCCTACATTAGGATTCACCAAAGCAGAATCAAAATACAATCAAGAAACTTCTTATGCCGATAAATATGCATTTACATTAGGCAATATGGGGTTAGTGGGTGCTTTTAATGTAACCAATGGTACCAAATGGAAAATGTGGCAGTTGTCATTTGGTTACAATCAATTGGCCAACTATAATACCAGATCTTTAGTGAAAGGTTCCAATGAAGGAAAGACAAGTTTTATTGACTTTTTGGCTCCGCAATTGAATGGAACAGATTATACTAATTTGGGTTTTGGGACTTCTTTAGGAGACATTATTTATTATCACTGGTTGGTAGATACCATACCCGGTACAACAGACCAATATGAAAGTGTAAATATGGATGAACTCAATCAAAAGCAGATGCAGACATCTAAAGGTAGCAAAGGAGAATATGTTTTTTCCGGAGGTGCCAACTATGACGACAAGTTGTTTTTAGGTGTGATGATAGGTGTTCCTCATTTCAACTATTCACGAACCAGAATTTATTCAGAAGGTCCCAATGCCAATTATGATAGTTTGATTTTCAATGATTATTTTCGGGATAGAGGAACCGGTATTAATTTGAAACTCGGTTTAATCTATCAGCCAACCAGTTTTATGCGAATCGGAGCAGCTTTCCATACTCCGACCTTGTATTCAAAAGTAAAATCCACTTATGAGCAAACTTTGCAAATGGACAATGTGGAGGGAGTGGATACATTTGACTATTTATTTGATTATAGTGTAGGTACATATAATTATCGTTTGATAACGCCTTATAAATTGACCGCCAATGTGGCATTTATGTTTTTGCAATATGGTTTTATCAACGTAGATTACGAAATGGTCAATTATTCCACAGCCCGTTTGGACAGTTATGACGATGATTATGAATTTGAAGTGGAAAACAACAATATAAAGGAATATTACAAGACAACGCATACTATTAAAGCGGGATTGGAATTTGTAATCAATCCGATAGCTTTACGCTTAGGTTATTCCTATATGACAAATCCATATGCGGATGCTGTAGGAAAAAATGGTGCAAGACATAATATTTCTGCAGGTATTGGCTTCAAAACGAAATGTTTCTTTATGGATTTTGCTTATGCATATAGAATTTATAAAGATGAAGATATTTTCTACAATGCACCGCAAGTAAATAGTTATCAACAAAATTTCCGCAATCAGTCGTTTGTCTTGACTTTAGGTTGGAAATTAGGTGCTTTATAATTGCAAAATATAAAAAACAAAAAAGCGACTTTTAGTCGCTTTTTTTTATTCATTTTAGAAACATTTTAATGTCATATTTCGTAAACTTATTTTATTCAAAGAGAGAGCAATGAAAAAAATGTTTAACAAGTTTCAATGGCAAGACAAAAATTTTGTTTCAAAAAGTAAAATAAAAAATAAAATATATGCAATAAAAATATATGATTGAACGTTAAAATATTTTAGTTATGGCATAATTATGCCTAAATGGTTGATATAGAGAAATATAAATGATATAAATAAGATGAAACTTTCACAGTTTAAGTACAATTTACCACAAAATTTGATAGCATCACATCTTTCTGCCAATAGAGATGATGCACGGTTGATGGTGATAAATAGAAAAACTCGTGTCATAGAACACAAATTATTCAAAGACGTGTTGGATTATTTTGAAGAAAACGATGTCTTTGTAAGAAACGATACCCGTGTATTTCCTGCCTTGTTGAGCGGACAAAAGGAAAAAACCGGTGCGAGTATCAGTGTTCAATTGCTTAGGGAGTTGGACGAAGAAAGTCGTTTGTGGGATGTTTTGGTAGATCCTGCCAGAAAAATTAGAATCGGCAATAAATTGTATTTCGGAGAAGGAACTTTAGAAGCAGAGGTAATTGACAATACCACTTCCAGAGGAAGAACTTTGCGATTTCTTTTTGACGGCACTCATGAAGAATTCAAGAAAAAATTGTTTGACTTAGGTAAAACACCTTTGCCGGATGATATACGTAAATTAAGAGATATTGAGCCGGAAGATGCAGAATTCTATCAAACCATTTATGCCAAAAACGAAGGTGCCGTTGTAGCACCTACAGCCGGTTTGCATTTTAGCAAAATGTTGGTAAAACGTATGGAGTTGAAAGGAATTCAAGTTGCCGATATTACTTTGCATGCAGGAGTCGGCAATTTCAAATCCATCGATGTAGAAGATTTGGCAAAACATAAAATAGATTCAGAAGAATATTTTATTACCGAAGAAGCTGCCAAGATTGTCAACGAGGCGAAAACACAAAAAAGAAAAATTTGTGCTATCGGCACCACTACTTTGAAAGCCATGGAATCGTCTTGTTATATCAATGGTCATTTGAAACCATATCATGGTTGGACCAATAAATTCATTTTTCCACCTTATGATTTTGTTACCGCAGATGCATTGATCACCAATTTGCATGCTCCACAATCGTCTATGATGATGATGGTGTGTGCTTTCGGCGGTTATGAATTAATGATGGAAGCCTATAAGAAAGCAGTAGAAGAGCAGTATCATTTCCTTACTTACGGAGATGCAATGTTAATTTTGTAAGCATTGAAAAAGTACGCAATCATAACGGCTGCAGGTAGTGGAAGTAGAATGGGAAATTCTGTTCCCAAACAATTTATCGTTATCGGTAAATGGCCGATATTGATGCATACTATACAAAAATTTGTAACGGAAGTAGATGAAATCATCCTCACTTTGCCGAAAGAATATATACCTATGTGGAACGATTTGGTAAAACAATATCATTTTCAAATTCCGCATCAAGTAGTGGTAGGAGGCAGCAATCGTTTTCAATCTGTAAAAAATGCTGTACTTACGTTGCCGGATAGTGTTTTGGTGGCAGTACATGATGGTGTTAGACCTTTTGTATCATCAGCATTAATAAGACAATGTTTTGTTGCTGCAGAACAAAACGGCAATGCAGTGGCATGTGTATCGGTTGTAGAATCGTTGCGACAAAAAGTCAATGATACTACTGTTAGTGTAGATAGAAGCAATTTCTTGTCAGTGCAGACACCACAAGTATTCAAAAGTGACATATTGAAGCATGCCTATTTGACGGCTGAAAATGATCAATTTACAGACGATGCTTCTATAGTGGAATCTGCAGGAGAAAATATCTATTGCGTGGAGGGTGAAAATACAAATGTTAAAATTACATATCCGGAGGATTTACAATTAGCGGAAAGGAGGTTGGGATGAATCTGGTGATGGATTTTGGCAATACTTGGCAAAAAATGGCCATAGTGGACAACAACAATTATTTGGAGCACATAACCAAAAAGCAAGTCAGCATAGATGATATTGCCCAATGGCAACAGCAATATAACATAGAAAACGCTATCTTATCGTCAGTGGTAGATGTGGAAAAGACTTTGTTGGAATATTTGCAGCAACATTTTCAATTTATTCAGTTGGATAGTCATACATTGCTGCCCATCAAAAACGACTATCATACACCGCAAAGTTTAGGTAGTGATAGGTTGGCAGTAGTGGTTGGTGCCAAGAAACTCTTTCCACAAGAAAATGTTTTGGTATTGCAATTAGGCACATGTCTTACCGCTGATTTTATTGATACAGAAGGTGTTTATCGTGGCGGGGCTATTGCTCCCGGCATAAATATGCGTTTGGAAGCCATGCATGCCTTTTCTGCCAAGTTGCCACAAGTGGCTTTTAGACAAATAGATGATTTTGTCGGCAAAACCACCGAAGAGTCGATGCTGTCGGGTGTATATTTCGGCATGATTGATCAATGCGATGGTATAGTTGACAGGTATAAAGTTAGATACGGGCATTTGCAGGTGATTCTCACCGGTGGAGATGCACCAATAATGAAAAATGCCATGAAGAATGAAGTGATGGCAATATCCGATTTGGTATTGTTGGGACTGAATGAAATATTAGACTATTATGTTAAAAATTAAAGATATACGGATTGCATTATATGTGTGCATAGGCTTAATGTTTGCAAATGGATATTCGCAAAATTATTTAAGTTCTCCTTATTCCAGATATGGGGTGGGAGATATGATGGCACGAACATCTATGGCAAATGTAGCCATGGGAGGGGTAGCCTATGCCTTTCAATCACCAACGGTTATCAATTTTGCCAATCCGGCAGGCTATGCCGCATTTGACTCATTATCGTGTTTGGTAGATGCCTCTTTTAGTTTCAAAACTCATACTTTGCGAGGAGCATCTTCCAGTCAAAAGGGAAGTACTGCATTTATAGACTATATTTCCGTGGGCTTGCCAATATGTAAATGGTGGCGGACAGCATTGGGATATCAGCCGTTTAGCAATATGAGTTATGGCATTTACACCCAAGATACATTAGGAGAAATGGGTGCCTATCAAACCTCGTTTATGGGAGATGGCGGTATTAATGAAGTGTACTGGGGTAATAGTTTCACTTTGTTTAAGCATTTCTCTGTGGGATTGAACGCTTCGTTTTTGTTCGGCAAGTATAGCAAGATGCGTTCGGTAAAATTTGAAGACAGTTATGCTGTCAATACCGTGATAAGTCGTTCAAATAATGTAAAAGGTGCTTATTTTACCATAGGAGCACAATATTTAGTGCCTATCAAAAACAGTCGTTTGGGTTTTGGGGTAACATATACACCCAGTGTAAAATTATGGTCAAAAGAAGAATATTTAATTACCACCTATCTTGGTAACAAAGAAGATGAAATATTAGATACTTTGTACAAAGAAGACATGCTTAAACGTGTGCATCGTATGCCACAAATTGTAGGAGGAGGTTTGTCTTGGGGCAAGCCGGATAAATATTTTATCGGAGTGGATTTTACTTGGTCGCAATGGAGCAAATATACCCTTGACGGAGAATCAGATTCTTTGGTGGATGCTTATAAAATTGCAATAGGGGGAAATGTAACACCTAATTATTTAAGTTCTAAGTATATAGCAAGAATAAACATCAGTTTTGGATTTAGTTATGAAATGTCTCGGCTGAAGTTGTCCGATGAGCAGATTAATCGTTATGGCATAAATTTTGGATTATACTTTCCAATGAAGAAAGGCAAGACAACAATAGGAGTGGTATTAGAATATGGACAAATAGGAACAACAAGAGCAAATTTATTGAAAGAGAATTATTTTTCTGCCAGCATCAATGTTAGATTGCACGAAAAATGGTATCAAAGATTAAAGTTAGAATAAAAAATAGGAAACGTTAAATATAAAAAAAATAAAAGAGATGAAAAATTTTACGAAAAAAATGGTTGTGGTAGCGGTGATAATGGGAATGCTTCCATTAGTAAAATCGCAGAATTTAACACAAAAATACGGTAGCGATAGTATAGAATGTGTTACACAATTATCGTTATATCGTGAAGTGTATAAACAAAAAAATTACGAAGAAGCCTATCCATATTGGAAATGGGTGAAGGAAAATTGTCCAATGTCATCAAAATACATCTTTGCAGATGGTCCGAAGATTTTAGACTATAAAATCAAACATGCAAAAGATAGTGTAGAAAAAGAGCAATTTATTGATGAATTGATAGGTTTGTATGAATTGAGAATCAAATGCTATCCGGCAGATGAAGGGCTTTCATTAGGAAATATCGGATATTATACTTGGGCATACAAAAACAAAAACCAAGTTTATAAGAATGTTTACGATGTTCTCGGTCAAGCAATTGATTTGACAGGCACTGCGACTTCAGCAAAGATTTTGAATACATATTTTATTGTAGCAGAGTTCTATATGGCCAAGGAGAAACTTCCTACCGAGGTTTTGATAGATGCATACGATAAAATTACTGAAGTGTTAAATGTTCAAATTGATAGCAGCGAATTGAAATGTGAGGCGGTTATGCACACTATCTATCAATTGAGAGAAGATTTGGATAGCGGACGTATATCCGAAGAAGATTACAATGCAACTTACGAGGACAGGGCTGCTGATTCTACCAAGGTTTATAAAGATCTTGAACAATATACCAAGACGATGAGCAATTTGGATTTAAGATTCTCTAAATATGCAAGTTGCGAGGTACTACAAGAGATTTACGGCAAAAAATTTGCTACCAACAAAGATGAGCGTACTTTAAGACAGATTATCAAATTCATGTCTAAGCAGAATTGTACTGACAACGATTTGTTTGTCTCAGCTGCAGAAGAATTGTACAAATTACAGCCGACTGCAAGTGTAGCTTACTATATGGGTAGTATCAATATGAAGAAAAAAGATTACAGCACATCTTTACGTTATTTCAACGAGGCCTTAGGAATGTATGAAAAGGAATCTGACAAGATTAACACCTATATTATGATTATAGAATGCCAAAAGAATTTAGGTCAATATTCAGCAGGTAGAGAAACTGCCTACAAGATTTTGAAAATGAATCCTACAGATGGCAGAGCATATTTGATGATAGGTGACTTGTATGCAGCTTCAGCAGGTGTTTGCAGTGGAATAGATTTGCCGAGAGCTGTATATTGGGCAGCAGCCGACAAATACAACAAGGCAAAGGCAGTAGATCCTTCCAGAGCAGAAGAGGCTCAAAAGAGAATCAATTCTATAAGTGGTCGTTTCCCGACTGTAACCGAAGTGTTCCAACATGGTTATCAAAAAGGACAAACTTATAGAGTGGAATGCTGGATAAATGAAACTACGACAATCAGATAATGAAATTTGTTGGTAAGCATCAACTACAAATACTAGCGATAGCCGCAATAGCGGCTATCGCCGTATTTTGTCATGCTTGCAAAAACGATATTTCGGTTGTCCAATCGCTTACATCTAAAGAAAAGTCACCCGATGAAAAATCCACCCAACTACATTTATATTCCACCGAAAACGGGCAGACAAAATATGAATTGTTTTTCGAGGAAATAGATCATTATACACAGCCGGAAAAATACTATTTAAGTACAAAACCGTTTCAGGTGGATGTTTTTGATGAAGAAGGGAATCGAACACTCACTTTGACAGCTGATTTTGGTATTAATTATGAAGCCAAGAGAATGATGATTGCCAAACGCAATGTGGTAATTCACAATTGGAATACGGGAGATGTGATTGAAACCGAGCAGTTGATATGGGATATGAATACACATCGTGTTTATTCCAATACACAGATAAAACAAACCAAGAAAGACGGGTCGGTTTATATCGGTGATGGTTTCACTTCGGACGAAAAAATGGAATCGTATATGGTGACAAACCCGGTAATTATTTACTATACGAAGGAAGAAGATTGATGGAGAGCAGTAAGAAAGTAAAAGAAGACAAACTGGTAGTTATAGGTGCAAGAGAACACAATTTGCAAAATATATCTGTTACTATTCCTAGGAATGCCTTTGTAGTGATAACAGGTTTGTCGGGTAGTGGAAAATCTTCTTTGGCATTTGATACCATTTATGCAGAAGGACAAAGGCGGTTTATAGAAACTTTGTCGCCGTATGCCCGCCGATTTGTCGGTGACATACAACGTCCTGCGGTAGATAAAATTACGGGTTTGAGTCCGGTTATTTCCATAGAACAAAAAACCATTAGCTATTCGCCTCGTTCAACAGTGGGCACGATTACCGAAGTGTATGATTATTTAAGATTGCTTTATGCAAGAGTGTCTACTGCGTATTCGTATATTACCAATGAGCCGATGATAAAATACACAGAAAATCAAATTATTGATTTAATCAAAGAAAAATACAAAGGGATGCAAATTGTCTTGTTTGCTCCTTTGGTAAGAGGCAGAAAAGGACATCATAGGGAGATATTCGAGCAGGTGAGACGATGGGGGTTTATTAGAGTTCGGATAGATGGTGAGGTAAAAGATGTTTATGAACGTTTACAAGTAGATAGATACAAAATTCATAATATTGAAGTAGAAATAGACAAATTGGAGGTCGGTCGGCAGTCTGAAAAGAGATTGGTGAATTCTATCAAAACGGCTTTGCAATATGGCAAAGGCACGTTAATGGTGATGACGGCGGAGGACTCAAAAATAACGAATTACAGTCGTCATTTGATGTGTCCTACCAGTGGTATTTCCTATTTAGATCCGGAGCCGAATATTTTCTCTTTCAATTCACCATTCGGTTCATGTCCGCATTGTCATGGTTTGGGATATGTGACAGAAGTGGATTTGAATAAAATGATTCCCAACCCCAAGAAAAGCATCCGAAAAGGTGGCATAGAGCCATTAGGAGAATACAAGCCGACATGGATATTTAAGCAAATAGAAGCCATGTCGCAACGCTATAATTTTTCCTTGGACGCTCCCATAGAAGAATTGCCGGAATCGGCATTGAATATGATTTTCTATGGTACGGAAGATCCTTTGATGATGAAGAATGATGTTACTGGAACGATGATGTATTCTTCTAATTTTGAAGGAATTATAAATTTTATCAAACAAAATGTGGACGACAATTCTGCCACTATTCGCAAGTGGGCAGCCCAATTTATGCATACAAAAGTATGCGGTGAATGTCAGGGTGGCAGATTGAAAAAGGAATCCACTTTTTTTAGAATCGGCGGAAAGAGTATAGTAGATTTGGCAGCCATGGACATTGCCGATTTGCACAAATGGATGAGTGGCATCAATCGGTATTTCAACGACCAACAAAAAGAAATAGCCAGAGAAATAGTCAAAGGTATTACCGAGCGATTGTCATTTTTGATAGATTTGGGTGTTGATTATTTAACATTAAACAGACCTTCACAGACACTTTCCGGCGGAGAAGCACAAAGAATTCGTTTGGCAACGCAGATTGGCTCAAAATTAGCCAATGTATTGTATATTTTGGATGAGCCGAGTATTGGTTTGCACCAAAGAGACAATCAGAAATTGATAAATTCTTTGCAAAAGTTGAAAAAAAATTCCAATTCTATTATTGTTGTGGAACACGACTACGATACCATGAAGGCGGCAGATTATATTGTAGATATTGGTCCGGCAGCCGGTATCAATGGAGGTAAAGTTGTTGCACAAGGCACTTTTGAAGAAATTTGTCAATCTAATTCGCTTACCGGAGACTATTTGGCAGGCAGAAGAAAGATAGAAGTGCCGGCAAAAGTAAGAAAACCAAATGGTTCGTTTATAACTTTGAAAGGTGCAAGCGGCAATAATTTAAAAAATATCACTGTCCAATTTCCATTAGGAGTATTTATTTGCGTAACAGGTGTTTCCGGCAGCGGAAAATCTACACTGATAAACAATACTTTGTATCCCATTTTAAATCGCTATGTATATCGGTCTGACAATAAAATTTTGCCGTATGAAAGCATTGAGGGAATGGAGAATATTGACAAGGTAATAGAAATCAATCAACAGCCGATAGGACGGACGCCGCGTTCGAATCCAATTACTTATATAGGTGTTTTTGATGAGATAAGAAAGTTGTATGCAGAATTGCCGGAGTCGAGGGTGCGAAACTACAAGGCAGGCCGATTTTCTTTCAATGTGTCCGGTGGTAGATGTGAAGCCTGCAAAGGAGCAGGTGTAAAGACGGTGGAAATGGGATTTTTGCCGGAAGTTTATATTCATTGTGAAGCTTGTAATGGAAAACGTTTCAATAGGGAAACTTTGGAGGTGCGTTACAAAGGCAAATCTATCAACGATGTTTTGGAAATGACATTCCAAGAAGCCTATGTTTTTTTCAGCAGTATTCCACATATTGCAGAACGGTTAAAAACTGTGGTAGATGTGGGTTTGGGTTATCTACATTTGGGACAAACATCTACAACTTTGTCGGGAGGTGAGGCACAAAGGATAAAACTTTCGGCGGAATTGAGTAAAAAAGAAACTGGAAAGACATTTTATATTTTAGATGAACCTACCACAGGATTGCATTTTGAGGATATTAGAATATTGTTAAACGTGTTGAATCAATTGGTAGACAAGGGTAATACTGTTTTGGTGATAGAACACAACATGGATGTGATAAAAACAGCCGATTGGATTATTGATATGGGACCTGAAGGAGGAAAAAAGGGCGGAGAAATTTTGTTTGAAGGACCTCCGAGTAAAATGGCAACTTCAAAAAAAGGTTATACAGCGCAATTCTTGAAAAATTATTTGTAAAAAAATATTACTTTTGACAATTAGAAAATAAGTGAAATAAAAAATTATAAAGATATAGAAATGAGAACGTTAATAGTTGGAACAGGTTATGTAGGATTGGTAACAGGGGCATGTTTCTCCGAAATGGGCATACCAACAACATGTATAGATATCAACGAAGAAAAAATCAATAATTTAAAAAAAGGCATTTTACCCATTTATGAGCCGGGCTTGGAAGCGATAGTGGAAAAAAATTACAAAGCCGGACGATTGGATTTTAATACTTCATTGAAAGATTGTTTATCGGATGCAGAAGTGATATTTACGGCTGTCGGCACACCTCCTGATGAAGATGGAAGTGCAGATTTGCATTATGTGTTGGAAGTGGCAAAAACAGTCGGACAAAATATGACCGATTACAAGTTGGTGGTTACCAAGAGTACGGTTCCTGTCGGTACAGCCAAATTAGTAAGACAAACCATACAAGAAGAATTAGACAAACGAGGTTTGAATATTACTTTTGACGTGGCCTCCAATCCGGAATTTTTAAAAGAAGGAGATGCTGTCAACGATTTTATGAAGCCTGATAGAGTGGTAGTAGGTGTGGAAAGCAAAAAGGCCGAAGAAATTATGTCAAGGTTGTATAGACCATTTTTGTTGAATAATTTCCGTGTGATATTTATGGATATTGCCTCTGCAGAGATGACAAAATATGCTGCCAATGCGATGTTGGCAACAAGAATCAGTTTTATGAACGATATTGCCAATTTGTGTGAGCGTGTAGGTGCCAATGTGAATATGGTTCGTAAGGGTATTGGTTCTGACACCCGAATCGGCAGTAAATTCTTGTATGCCGGTTGTGGTTATGGCGGTTCTTGTTTCCCAAAAGATGTAAAAGCATTGATAAAGATAGGCGAGAAAGTCGGCTACAAAATGAAAATTATTTCTGCAGTAGAAGAGGTAAATGACAATCAAAAATTAGTGATGTTCAACAAATTGAACAATTACTTCAAGGGAGATTTAGAAGGGAAAACTATAGCTATATGGGGTTTGTCGTTTAAGCCGGAAACAGATGACATGCGTGAAGCTCCATCATTGCAAGTAATACCTAAATTGTTGCAAGCCGGTTGCAAGGTAAAAGCCTACGACCCTATTGCCATGAAAGAAGGAAAAAGAATAATAGGCGACAAAATTACTTATTGTAAAGATATTTACGATGCTGCTAACGAGGCAGATGCATTGTTGGTGATAACAGAATGGAAAGAATTCCGTATGCCGACATGGGAAATACTCAAAAAAATAATGCATCAACCTATTATTTTTGACGGAAGAAATATCTATGATCCAAAAGAAGTAAAAGCAGAAGGATTTTATTACGAAGGTATCGGATTTTAATATATAAAAGATGCTAAAAAGTAAACATTTCTTGTTGTTGTTATGGTTTGTTTTGTTAGTGGGAGAAGTCTTTTCTCAAAATGGTATTGTTGCTAGGAAAGGACTCTCAGCAAAACAAAAAACCATAGAGATTTTAAGAGAAGAATATCCTTCTGCATTCCAAGAGGATATTAATGAGTCAGTAGTTCCGAAAGATAAAGAGGAAGTCTATGGAGAAGCATGGAAAGAATTTCTACAAAATTTAGGTAGTTATTTATCTAAAAATGGAATGAAATGGGAAGATAATGGTAAGATATATAATATTATTTTTGTTGAAAGCAACGGAACTATTGATTACTATTTTTATCGTTTTAAGAATCCAAGTGTCCCTTCAAAAAAGCAAGTCAAACAATTTAGGGCTTTAGTAAAAAAATACATAAGCACTCATTCATTCAATTATACGGCAAACAGGCAGTATAATCAATGTGGAAGTGTTACATTTGTCGATAGGTAGGAATTCAAAAATAATCAAGAACAATGGTGGCATACAATATTTTTCTTTATATCATGATAGCTATAGCTATAGTGGTATTTGTGTCTTTATATTTTGTAAAAGCCGGTTACGGAAAATTTATCAGCGACAAATGGGGTTGGATGATCAACAACAAGTTGGGCTGGGTGCTTATGGAAGCGCCGGTATGTTTGTTAATGATAGTATTTTGGTGGGTAAGTGATAGAACCTGGGAGATAGTTCCTTTGGTGATATTCATCATTTTTGAAATCCATTATGTGCAAAGGGCTTTTATCTTTCCTTGTTTGATACGTGGCAAGAGCAAGATGCCTATTTCGGTGATGTTGATGGGAATTGTTTTCAATATTGCCAATGCTATCATGCAGGGTTATTGGATATTTTTTCTTTCTCCTGCCGACAAATATACAGCTTCGTGGTTGGCAACACCACAATTTATCATCGGCACTATTTTATTTTATACAGGTTGGTATGTTAATTTGGATTCAGACCGCAGAATTAGAAATCTGCGGCAACCAGGCGATACCAAACACTATCTGCCGTATGGTGGCATGTTCAACTATGTTACTTCTGCCAACTATTTTGGCGAATTGGTAGAATGGTTAGGATTTGCTATTCTTACGTGGTCGTTTTCGGGTTTGGTATTTTTCATTTGGACTTTTGCCAATTTGGTGCCACGTGCCGATGCCATCTATCAACTTTATCAAAAAGAATTTGGAGCGGAAATGGAAGGAAAGCGTTTAAAAAGAGTCTTCCCGTTTATATATTAAATTTTGAAAATAAATAAGTAATGGAATCAAAACTTTTCACCCCTTATCAATTGGGTCCGATAACATTGAAAAACCGTGTGATTCGTTCAGCGGCTTTTGAAAATATGTGTGTTAATAATGAGCCTACGCAGCAGTTGGAAGACTATCATGTTGCAGTTGCAAGAGGAGGTGTAGGCATGACAACGGTTGCCTATTGTGCGGTGGAACGTTCCGGTGCCAGTTTTGACGGACAACTCTATGTCCACGATGAGATAAAGCCCGGTTTGAAAAAACTCACCGATGCCATTCATGCAGAAGGTGCCAAAGCCAGTATACAGCTTGGACATTGCGGCAATATGACACACAAAGCCGTTTGTAAATGTACGCCTTATGGCCCTTCTAATGGGTTTAATCTTTATTCACCAACATTTTATCGTGGCATTACAAAAGATGAAATTCATCGCATTGTAGAAAGTTTCGGAAAGGCAGTGGATTTTTGTCGTGAATGTGGTTTCGACTGCGTGGAAATACATTGCGGACATGCCTATTTGATTTCACAATTTATCAATCCGAGTTTGAACCGCCGTCATGATGAATATGGTGGTTCTTTGGGAAATCGCATGCGGTTTATGAACGAGGTGTTGGATTGTGTGATGCAACATGCCAAAGACGATATGGCTGTGGTGGTAAAAACCAATATGACCGATGGCTATAGACGCGGAATGTCGATGGAAGAGGGTATGGAAGTGGTGAAAAATATTCTCTCACATGGTGTTCATGGCATTGTATTGTCGGCAGGTACTGTCAGCCATACGCCTATGCTGATACTCGGTGGGGCTATGCCATTGAAGGCATTGGCATACTATATGGATATGAAAAAATTCTGGTGGTTGAAATTGGCATTGTCGATTGGTGGCAGAATAGTTATCCCAACCGTCAAATATCGTGAATTGTATTTTATGGATTGGGCAAAAAAATTCAAAAACGAGTTTCCTGATGCCAATTTTATCTATGTAGGCGGCATTCAAGGGCGGCAAAATTGTGAAACGGTGTTGCAAGAAGGTTTTGAATTGATGCAAATAGGGCATTTATTGGTCAACGATCCTGCTTTTGTCAATCACATGAAAGAAGGAGATGAAAACTATCGTTCGGCTTGCAAACGCAGCAATTATTGTGTAGGAAGAATGTATAGTTTGGATATGCAATGCCACCAATGTATGCAAGAATCATTGCCGAAAAAATTACAAAAAGAAATTGAAAAAGCAGAAAAAGATAACAACAAATTATGGTAGAAATAACAGGAAAAGTAGTACAGATACTTCCCAAAACATCTGGAGAAGGGAAAAACGGAGCGTGGACAAAATTGGAATTTGTGATAGAAACTTTTGAGCAATATCCAAAGAAAATTTGCATACAGGCATGGAACAACAATGCAGTGAATTTTGAGCAGTTTTATCCGGTGGGTACAGTTGTCAATGCATCTGTAGATATAGAATCACGTGAATGGCAAGGCAAGTGGTTTACCAATATTAAAGCATGGAAATTGACACCTGCCAACGAACCATCGGTGGCTACGGCACCACAGCAGACACAAGTGATGTCAGTTTCAAAAGGTGATGACAATCCGCCTATGTCTGACGAAGAAATTTATAGCAACGATCCGTTACCGTTTTAGTTATTCGGTTTATATTTAGGTAAAAGGATAGTAAAAGTAGTGCCTTCGTCTTTTTTAGATTCAAAGGTAATGCTACCGTCTTGTGAGGTGATAATGTTTTTTACTATAGCCAGTCCTAAGCCGGTTCCTGATGTTTTTGTTGTAAAGTTAGGTCGAAATATTTTTTCTTGAATTTCATCAGGTATGCCTATGCCGTTGTCGGAAACCAATATTTGCCACATTTTATCACCATAAGATTGCACTTTGATGTTTATGATAATATTTTTTTCTCGTTTAGCTTGTATTGCATTTTGAACTAAATTGTTAAAAACACGTATCATATTGCTTTTGTCGGTTAGGATAAAGCACGGGTTGGTTTCATAATTTTCCAAAATAAAAACATTGGCATTGTTTTTATTTTGGTACATGTCCACCACTATTTTTATGATATCGCATAAATTTACAATCTCTTGAGAGTTTTGGTCTGCCGAAGCAAATCTAGAAAAGGATGATGCTATTTGAGTAAGAGCATCGGTTTGTTCTATCACCATATTGAAATAAGCATCTAAATCTTCATTGCTTACTTCGTTGTCGTTCCATTTTCGTTGGATAAGTTGTGTTTTCAGCCGTATAGGTGTTAAAGGATTTTTTATTTCATGGGCAACTTGTTTTGCCATTTCACGCCATGCTGTATTTTGCGAAGTGGACTCCAACAATTCCGCACTGTTTTTAAGTCTGCTTATTAGTTTGTTATAATTTAATACAAGTTTACCCACTTCGTCATCGCGGGTTTCCGGTAAAAAGTTTATCGGGTCTCCCAAATTGATTTTTGACATGCTGTCAGAAACTTGCATTACAGGTTTTATAAGCCAACGAATGAGCATGATAGAGGCACATAGTATCAATATAATTACACCCAGACATATAATTAAAAATTTGATAACTAATTGTCCTTGTCTGGCATCCATGACATTCAACAAAGGTATTATTTGATAAGGCATGGACATGTATCCTATAATATTGCCAGTTGAACCTATAATAGCTTGAGTTATATAATTATATTCTACATTGTACAACATGCATTCAGAAGTAACGGACAACAATTTGTCTTCTGTCATTTTTACATATATCAAAGGGTCTATTTTTGTACTGAACAATATGCCTTTCCCATAACTTAATACATTTTGACCTTTTTCATTGTAAAAAAGCAGATCGATGGTATTAAAATTCATTTGACTTAATTCATTGTCTATCAAAACTAACGCGGTTTCATCTAAATTATCGTCCACTTGATTTTCTCTAATAGTTTTTTCTACAGATTGGTGCAGTCTGCTGATGAGATTGGTTCTGATTTTTTGAGTACTGCTTTGATTCAAATTGTTAAAAAATATGAAACAGAAAATCAATACAATAAGAGTAATCAAAAAGGCAATAATAAGCACATATCTGTTTAGCGTTCTTTGTACGGTATTGTTTAGTTTTATATTTTTATTTAATGCCCATTCCATGCTGTTGGGAATAATAAATAGTAGGCATTGTAGTAGCATAAGTATGACAAAAAACGATATTTTTTCCCATATTGACATTTCATCAGTAACAAGAAAAGTGGTTTTATTTTGTATAAAAACACTATGGTTGTATCCGTTTTGAGTGAATTGCATGCCTGAATATAAGGTATCCAAATGATAATTGCTGATATTTTTTTTGTATCTTAAGTTGGCATGATTGATAATATTGTATTGCAATTGATTTCCTTCATAGCAAGCGAAAGAACAATTGGCACCATTTCGTTGTAGAGTTTCGTCTGTCAAAAGAGATCCTTGTATAAGATGTCGCAATAATACAATTAAATAACCCTTTTCTAATGAATCTACTTTAATGGGAACTTTTATCATATATTCCGATTGTCCGAATCCCACACGACGAAAACTTACTTCATTGGGTAATGCAAGACTATCAATACGGACATAATTGTCTAATTTTTTTTGCATGGTTTGCATTTCTTGCGGATGGTCGGTATGATAGAGATAAATATTGACATTGTATTTTTGCGTGTATTCACTTAAATATTTATCTATAATAAAATGCTTGATTTCGCTTTCCCGTATTTGGTCGGAAATAAAAAATTCCCGTATGGTGGTATCTGTTTTCCAGTTTTCCGCCAATTCTGCAAAATTATAATGGGTAAAAGGATTGTTATTCGACCCTAACATTTCGGTAAGGGTTTCTTTATATGCTTGACGGCGAATATTGATTTGTGTATTTCCTACAGAACAAATCATAATGGCGACTAAAATATAAGGACCCCATGTACAAAGTAAATCAAATCCCTTTCCTTTATAATTTTTAAAAATAAGCAAAGCGTAGGTAAGAATTGCCATGGTGAAAGAAACTTCATAACCATGGAATAATTTCATTTTGGTAGCATATATCAATATTGCCAGCAAGAACAAGGTGAAGGTGGAGATTAGTATTGTCAGAGATATTTTGGTATCAGATACAATATCTTTTACCAAAGCTATGATTTTGTCGCTAATTACCAAGAGTGTCCACAAAGCAAATAGCACGGCTGTTAAAACGATAAAAGAAAGAACATCGTAACTATATATCATAGTAGGGTTGAATACCACTATGCTATCTCTCAATGCTCCCACAGCCACATAATATAAAAATGCGTCAAAGGCAAAAGCTGCTATTAATAATGCAATAGCAATGACGATTTTTCCCCATTTGCGGGTTATGGTAGCCGTATTGATATGGAAAAATGAATTGAAAAAGATGGCTAAACCCAACATGGCATAGGTGTTTAGTAGCAACTCTCCCAAAGAAGAATAGGTGGAAGAGTAATATACCGATGAAAATAGGGTCGTAGAAGGGTATGGAAACCATCTTAACAAAAGAACAAGTATCATTACCAAAAACATCATGCCAATTACAAAAATATTGCGTTTGGCACCGGGTTCTTTTGGCATAAGAAAACCTATTAAAGATAGAATCAATAGTGTTATTGATAATATCCATAAGATGAAAAACAAAAGTGATTCTACCGTGTGTTCATGTATGTCGGGTAATATTTTTAATTGAAATACAGCTTGTCCGTCATGATTGTATATGGTTTGCCCCGCACCCTTGTCTAAAGGATAGATTTGTATGTTGAATTGCTTTTTGAAAATATTGTGTCGGTTGATTTGATCAAGTAAAATGGCCCCGCAGCATACCCTTTGTCCGTCCTGCACTTGACAAACATAAAACCATTCACCGTTGGCATAATCCAATTGTTTATAGGTATATTCATTATAATTGAGCGGAAAATTTTGCTTGTCACTCGACCAAGACAGCAATTGAGCACTATCGTATATGACAATTCTATATTGCGACAACATATTGTTGCGTTGGCAATACTCATATAAATTTTTGATATTCAGCATATTTGTATCCCGTACCAATTCGTGGAGAGATTGAGACAAGGCCGTTTCTTTTTCAAGAAATTCTCTCTGATATGCTTTTTGTTGGTTTTTTTGGAATGCTTTGATATTGCTGCTATAAGAAAAAAATATGCAAAAAGCCAGTATGACCAACCCTATAATAAGATAAATCCAATTGGCTTTGTTGGCAATGTTTGATTTATTGAAAGTCATAGCAATTCTATATTGGTTTGAAAAACGTGACCAAAATGTGACCAAATTTGTGATATAAAAGAAAAATAATTTTGCAACATATTTATATTCAAATACTTACAAAAATATTTCGTACCCCTGACAGGAATCGAACCTGTNNAAGTTTAGGAAACTTCCGTTCTATCCGTTGAACTACAAGGGCAATAGAATATGCAAAAGTACAAAAAAGTTTTCATTTATAAGTAATAGAAAAGAGTTTTTTTCGTTTGAAAGACAATTGTCAATTAAAAATGATACTTTTGCAACCCAAAGAAATTGAATGATGAAAAAATATTTTGTAAAAATAGTCGCTGTATTTTTTATAGTATGCTTTAGTGTTCAGGCAATAGCACAAAACAATTCGCGGGCTCGTTCTGATGCCTTCAACCAACAGCAAAGAAAAATGCTGCAAATGTTGCAGATGTTGAATTACTATTATGTAGATACCATAGATATGTCCAACATAGTGGAAAAGGGTATCATAGAAATGTTAAAAGAGTTGGACCCGCACTCGGTGTATATTGCCAAAAAAGACCTCCAAAAAACGACAGAACCTTTGCAAGGCAATTTTGAAGGAGTCGGCGTACAATTTCAAATTATGAAAGACACTTTGGTGGTGGTGCAACCGGTAAAAGGAGGCCCTGCTGAGTCAGTCGGCATTCAAATCGGTGACAAAATTATCACCATTGACGATAGTGTGGCTGTCGGCAAAATTTGTACCAACGATTGGGTTTTTAAGAAGCTAAGAGGCAAAAAGGGCACCAAAGTTGTGGTACAAGTAAAGCGTGGCAACAATCCTGATTTGCTAACATTTACCATCATCAGGGATAAAATTCCTATCAACAGCATAGAATCATATTTCATGGTAGATGACAAAACCGGCTATATAAAGTTGGAACGCTTTTCACAAACCACCCATACAGAATTTCTTGATGCGATGAAAGTGTTGAAAGAGCAAGGTATGGAAAATTTGGTATTGGATTTGCGTGACAACGGAGGCGGCTACTTGAATACGGCAATTGAAATGTCAGACGAATTCCTTTCCGGCGACAAATTGATAGTTTATACGCAAAACAATCAAGATTACAACAAGATAAACTATAATGCAAAACAGGAAGGTTGTTTTGAAAAAGGTCGTTTGGTGGTGTTGATAAATGAATATTCCGCCTCGGCAGCTGAAATTCTTTCCGGTTCCATCCAAGACTGGGACAGGGGCATCATCATCGGCAGGCGGTCGTTTGGAAAGGGTTTGGTGCAATCGCAATTAGGATTGCCGGACGGTTCCTATGTCCGTTTGACAACTTCTCGCTATTATATTCCGAGCGGACGTTGCATACAAAAACCTTACGAAGGAGTGGAAGACTATAGCCGCGATGTTATCAAACGTTACAACAGCGGAGAATTGATACATGCCGATAGCATTCATTTTCCCGATTCTTTGAAATTCTATACCGATGGCAAGCGGGTTGTCTATGGCGGAGGCGGCATCATGCCCGATATATTTGTGCCTATCGATACTACCAAAGTTTCCGACTATTATTGGCAGTTGTTTCGTAACAATATTTTCAATCAATTTGTATTTGAATACCTTACAGAGGCTAACAAAAAGCAAATTTTGAGTCAATATGCCAATTTTGAAGACTTTAACAAAAATTTCCAAGTAGATAAGCAAATCATGTCGCAATTTTATGCCTTTGCCAAAAAAGAACATATAAGCGACAGCCTGAAATTTGACATGAAGGCCTATTTAGAAGGTTTTATCGAAGCCAACAAAGATACTTTGGGAAAAGTTTTTGAAAGTTATGCCAAGGTGAAAAATACCGACCAATTGAAAAAAATGTTTGTGGAATATGTTGACAAGATTCAAGCGGACCACAACCAACGAGAACAAGATTTCGACACCGACAAGTACATCCAACGTCAAATAAAGACTTTGATAGCCCGCAATATCTATTCAGCCCGGGAATCTACCAAAATATGGCTGGAAGATGATGAAATGTACAGAAAAGCCCTCGAAGTTATCAATGACAAAAATACGTTCAAAAAATACAAAATTAAATATTAGCGATAGGGTATAGTTTCAAGAAATAGCGGCAGTTCTTGTTGAAAAAATAGCAAATGAAGATATTACACATTCCTTCTTGGTTTCCACAGGTTGACAATCCTCTTGACGGCAATTTTATATTGAAACATATTGCCACCACTGCCGCCGACACTACTGCCATAGTGCTTCATCATACCAAAGGGCATGTGGATATACCGATTATATCGCATGATGGCAATATTATTTTCCATCCGATTGAAGTCAGCCATAGCATGTCAAAATGGCAATTGTATAAAGCCTATGTACGGGCATTTGACGAAATTGTGGCTCGCTATGGTCGTCCGGATGTGATTCACTTGCATGTGGCATTGCCTTTGGGATTTTTGGCAGCACGCCTTAGCCGCAAGTATCGGATTCCGCTTGTTGTCAGCGAACATTGGTCGGTCTATTATCAAGAGAATCGATTTTTATTGACAAGTCTGCAAAAATTAGCCTTACATTATATTTTTCACACGGTACGGCATATTACTACCGTTTCAGAATATTTGCATACCGCCATAGTAGAAATGCTTCCGAAGGCAAAAAATATTCCTTATACTATTGTCAGCAATACTGTCAATACCAATTTGTTTTGCACAAAACCTTGTCAACCGCATGGCAAGAAACAAATTTTGCATATTTCCAATTTGGAGCAAGAGTCCAAAAATATCATGGGAATATTGCATGTGATAAAGCGATTGTCGCAGCAAAGAAGCGATTTCGAACTGAATATCATCCACGATCTTGCCAATTTGCAGGTGGAGCAGTTTATCCGGCAGGAAAATTTGGGCAATTGCGTACATCTGTTAGGTAAAAAAACAGAAGAGGAAGTGGCGGAGGCTATCCAAAATTGTGATTTCATGCTGCAATTTTCCAACTATGAAACGCAGTCGTGTGTATTATTGGAGGCTTTTTGTTGCGGCAAGCCTGCTGTGGCAACGCCCGTAGGTGGCATTCCTGAAATTGCCACTGCCGACAATACTGTTTTTACCGAGCCCTGCAATGAAGATGATTGCTTGGAGAAAATTGCCTTTATGTTAGATCATTTTCAAAATTTTAACGCTGAGGAAATACAAAAGCAAGCCGCCGCTAAATGTGATAGTGTTATCATCGGCAAAAAGTTCCTCAATATCTATCAGCAAATGGTGCAATAAAGGGTTTGTGAATTGTTAACGGCAAAATTCTGCCACAATTTCTAAAATTTCGTTCCCGTATTTTTCAAGTGTTTTTTTGCCGATACCGGCAATGGAAAGCAGGTCTTTTTCCCGTCGGGGTTTGTTTTTTGCAATGTTGACAAGGCTTTCTTGGCGGAGAATAGAATAAGGGGGTATCTTCAATTCTTTTGCTTTGGCTTTTCTCCATTGCAGCAAATGATTATATAGGTCAAAGACCTCGTCGTGGCTGGAGATAAAATGAGTGGCGAAAAATGTTTTTGCTTCGTCGGCAGAAAAAGTTCGCGGTGAATAGCTTTTTTCCAAGTCTTCTTCTTTTATCACCGCTCTGCCCTTGGTGTCAAGATAAACCTTTATGTCAAACGGTTGATATTGAAATGCCTCCAAAGTGGCTTTTTTGATATGGTAGTCATCTAAAAGTCGGTTGAATAAATCTTCAAAATGGGAGGCGGTGTCCATGTTGTCGATTTCTACATGTGTTAGTTGTTGTAGCAATTGTTCAAAAATCTTTTTGATTTCTACAGAAAAATATTTGCTGGCAGCATGAATTCTTTCTTGCAGAGTCTGGTCGTTTTTTGCATCGTCGGTATGGCGGAAAAGATAGGTATATTGTTTTTTGAATTGTTCGCAAATAGGTACCAAGGCCTGCAACGATTGACAGGTGTTTTGCAATTTTTCCAACAACATGGGAAATGCTTGCTGCAAGTGCTTGGCAAAATAGTCTGTTAGATTTTTGGTGGATTTTATAAGCGACTGAAAGTCAAATTGTTCATTGAGCAATTCATAGTAATATTCTCGTTCTAAATGGGCAATCTGTTGTTGATCGACAGGGTGTTCTTTCATTTGGCGGGTGAATTGTTCTACAGTGGCATTGCTGATGATGGCATGGGCTTGAATAGGGCTGCTGAGTATTAGTCCGTCTAATGTGCGACAGCGACTCAGTGCTACATAGACTTGTCCATGAGCGAAGGCTGCGGCTGCATCTATTACCACGTTGTCGAATGTCAGCCCTTGGCTTTTGTGGATAGTTATCGCCCAAGCTAATCGCAGAGGGTATTGTTTGAAAGTTCCTTCGACAGTCTCGTGTATTTCTTTGGTTTGGCTGTCTAATTCATATTTGGTATTTTCCCAAGTTACCGGGTCCACCACAAAGGCTTTTTCTCCTTCTCCTTGGCATTTTACTTCTATAGTGTCTTTATTGATTTTGGTAATGCTGCCGATTTTTCCGTTGTAATAGCGTTTCTCCGAACTGGAATCGTTTTTGACAAACATTACTTGTGCTCCTTTTTTCAAAGTGAGGCATTTGTCGGTGGGAAGGGATGAATCGGGAAAATTACCTTGTATGGTTGCTTCAAAGGTATATGCTCTTTTGCGGATGGCATCCAAACAGGCTTGGTTGATTTGATGGGCTTGTGCGTTGTGGGTGGTTAGTTGAATAATGTTTTTATGTTTGTTGGGATTGAAGTCCGGCAGATAGCGTTCGTTCAGCATCTTCAAGGTCTCCACATCTGTCTGTTGGTTGCGAATGCGATTGAGCAAATCTACAAAATAGGCTTCTTTTTGTCGGTAGATATGTTGTAATTCAATGGTGATATAAGGGGTTTTTTGCAAGGCTTTGCTTCCAAAGAAAAACAGGGAACTATAGTGTTTTTTCAGCAGTTGTCGTTCTTCGTTTTTGGCAACGGGTGCCAATTGTTGCAAGTCGCCAATCATAAGCAGTTGTATGCCGCCAAAAGGTTTGTTGCGGTCTCGGTAGCGACGCAGCACCAAATCTATCAAATCCAACAAGTCGGCTCGCACCATCGAAATTTCGTCTATCACTATCAAGTTGAGGCTTTTTATGAGGGCGATTTTGGTTTTTGTAAAGCGAATATCTTTAAAAAACAGTGCTTCCGAGCCCGGAACATAGGGAGCAAACGATAGTTGGAAAAAGGAGTGAATGGTAGTGCCGCCGGCATTGATAGCGGCTACGCCTGTAGGTGCCAATACCACCATCCGCTTGTGTGAAGTGGCTTTCAGTTGTTGCAAAAAGGTGGTTTTTCCGGTGCCGGCCTTGCCGGTTAGAAAAAGGTTGGTGCCGGTGTATTCAATACACTTTCTTGCTAAGGCTAATTCCGGATTGTCATCTTCAATCGGACGGCTTACCATGCTTCATCGTATTTTGTCCATATCAAATCACCGATTTCCCATGCCTTGTCAAGGGCTTTGTGGGCTTGTTGGTTGGTATATTTGGTCAATATATCGATGCTTTTTGCAGGCTTCTTTTCATTATACACATTGAGGGCTTGTTGTTCTATGCTTGCTTGTTGTTGCAGAAATTCTTTTTGTAGCGGCAACAAGTGTGTGTTTAGTTCTTTTCTAAATGTACCCCAGCGTTGTGCACATAGTGTTCCCAAACGATTAAAACCCCACCATGCCGCCTCTTTGCTGAAACCTGTGATACGGGCATCGGTTTCATATTCTTTAGGCAGACTTGTTACCGAGCAATAGATAGGTACATATATCGAGGAGGCTACGTTGTCAAGGGCAAACCATAGCAATCCTCCGATTTCGTCCGGCAGCCAGTCGCGGCATTGGATAATGGTGCCATAAACAGTAAATCTGACCGCGATGGCACGTTCGCCAAGGGCATGCCAGCCGCCATTGACTTTGTGAAGTTTGAGTTCATCGTAACCCATAAAAGGATTTGCCAATGGGGAAATAATGGTTTTGCCACTATCGTTGGTCACTGTGATATTTTTTCTCATATCAAATTCAGTGCCTTCGTAGTAATCTTTAAAAATATTCATCATTTCTTCCAAAGTTACCGGATGGTCGGGTTTTACGGAGAAAGGATAGTTTTCTGCATTAGGGTCTAAATGCAAAGAAGGTGCTACCAAGTCAAACACCCGCCATTCTCTGCGTCTGCAGGCGAGCATGGTTCTGCTTTGCGGGGCATATACATAGCAGAAAACAAAGGGTTCGTCTTCTTTCCACCAGCCGCTGTCTTTTGCCAAAGAAAAAATATTGTCGGAATACAAGAAGTTGTTTTTGTCGTTGGTGTCTATATGTTTGATAGTACTTGCATTGGCATTGACGGCTACATGGTCGTCTGGTACACGTTGTGCCACCCAGACAGCACCTTTGTTGCCTTTTCCGGGGCCATACACTTCCAGATGCCATACTTCGTTTTTGTCGGCAATGGTCAGGCATTCGCCTGCATCTATCCAGCCGTATTCTTTCAGCAATTCGCCGGCGGTGAGAATACCCTGCCGGGCGGTGGAACATCTTTGTAGTATCAGTCCGCAAAGACGTTGGCAGTCAATGAGGCCGATGTCAGATTTAAGCTCACTTCTGCCACCGATAGTCGATTCGCCGATGCCGACTTGTTTTTCGTTCATGCACGGATAAGCGGTATTGACATAGGCAAAAGTATGGGCTACTTGAGGAATGACGCCTACGCTGTCATCTCGGTAGCTTTGCATTTTGGTGCTGTTGTCCCAAAGGCGTCTGTACATGGTGACAGTTTCACCGGCTTTATGATTTTGTGCCGGCACCATCATTATATTGGTACGGCTGCGGTGGCTGTCGTCGGTGTGAGAAGTCCGCACAGATCCGTCAGCGGTAGCTTTTTTGCCCATGGTAACAGAGGTGCATTCGTCATTAAAATCGGTCCATGTTTGAGCACTGACTGCTGTGCTTAGTAAAACTATGATGACAAGGAAACTATATTTTTTCATTTTTTCTTGTTTTTAGACATTATATATGGAAACATATTTTTTTACATCGTCTGCTGTTACTTGCTTGTTGCACAAAATAGCAAAACGTTCTATCACATTTCTAAATTCACGAATATTGCCGCGCCATGGCAATTCTTGCAAGGCTGCAATGGCTTCGTCGGTGATGGTTAATAAAGGGGTGTTATCGCTTTCGCTCATTTGTTTCATAAAATGTTCTGCCAGCAAAGGGATGTCTTCAATTCGCTCTCTCAAAGGCGGCACATGAATTTGAACGGTATTTAAACGATAGAAGAGGTCTTCTCGGAAGTTTTTGTTTTTGATTTCTTCCGGAAGAGATTTATTGGTGGCAGTAATTACGCGTACGTCAACGGGGATTTCTTTTTCTCCGCCCACACGGGTGATTTTTCCTTCCTGCAGGGCCCGCAAAATTTTTGCTTGTGCAGCCAAGTTCATATCTCCGATTTCGTCTAAAAACAAAGTTCCTTTGTCGGCCAATTCAAAATCACCTTTGCGTTGTTTTACGGCAGAGGTAAAAGAACCCTTTTCGTGTCCGAACAATTCACTTTCTATCAATTCTGAAGGGATGGCGGCACAATTCACTTCTATCAACGGGGCGGTGTTGCGGTGGCTTTTTTCATGCAGCCAGTGGGCGACTAATTCTTTGCCGGTGCCGTTTTCTCCCGTTATCAGTACGCGGGAATTGGTAGGTGCCACTTTCTCTATCAATGCTTTCAAGGATTGAATGGCGGGAGATTCTCCGATGATATCATATTTTTTGTTGATTTTTTTCTTTAGTTTTTTGGTTTCTATTATCAAGTGTTCTCTTTCTAAGGCATTCCGTAGCGATATCAATAGCCGGTTGAGGTCGATAGGTTTTTGGATAAAGTCGAAAGCTCCTTTGTGCATGGCATCTACGGCAGTTTCTACATCGCCATGACCGGTAATCATAATTACAGGGATGGCGTCTTTGTATTCAAAGGCGTCTAAAAATTCCAAACCGTCCATGCCGGGCATTTTTATATCACACAACACTACGTTGACTTCGTCTTTTTTCAGTATATCCAATCCCATCTTTGCGTTTTCGGCTTCAAACACTTCGTGTTTTTCATATTCGAGTATTTCGCGTAAGGCTTTGCGGATATTGGGTTCGTCGTCTATGATTAAAACTTTTGCCATAATGTTTCTATTTGTAACATTAACAATTCTTTTCTATTTCTGATATGACATCTATCATCACATTCCAGTCGAATTTTTTCTTCTCTTCTCTCATGGCCAAATGAAAATTTTGGTATTGATTTTCGGAGAAGAATCTATAGATGGCTTTTGCGATGGCTTCGCTTTCGGGTGCCACCACATAGCCCACTTTTCCGTCCGGAACTATTTCCGCCAAGGCTCCCACATTGGTGGTGATGATAGGTTTTTCAAAGTGATAGGCCACTTGTGTTACGCCGCTTTGTGTGGCACTTTTGTAAGGTTGCACTATCAAATCGGCGGCACTGAAATAAGTGGAGACTTTGGTGTTGGGAATGAATTCTGTATGGAGAACAATTTTGTCGGCGATATGCAAGTCGGCTATTTGTTGCAGATATTTTTCTTTGTTGGCATAAAATTCGCCGGCAATAATCAATTTAACGGGCATGTCTTTCAACAGCGGGTTGGCCATGGCGTCTAACAACAGGTCAAGACCTTTGTAGTCGCGGATAAAACCGAAAAACAGCAGGTATTGATAGTCGGAACTTAGTTTTAATTCTTTCAATGCCACTTCTTTGTCGATTTTTCTGCCGAAATTGTCATACAGCGGATGCAAGGTGTATTGCATAGGCTTTTGTGTGGTGAAGGTTTTCAAATCTTCCAGCACTTTTTTCGACATGGTGACAAAGCCATCTACACTTTTGGTGAAATATTTGGATAGCAGGTGGTCGAAAGGTCGTTTTTCGTGTGGTATCATGTTATCGACAATGGCGACGACTTTGGTTTTTTTGTTGCGTCTTACAATTCTGGAGATAGTTCCCAAGCAAGGACTCATAAATGGTATCCAATAGCGGACTATCGCCAAATCTGCCTGCATTTTTTTGATGATACGGCCTGTTTTTATCCAGTTGAAAGGGTTGATGGAATTTATCAGCACGCTGATTTGCAATCCCTTAGGCGGCTCTTCTTCCGACAGTTGTGTTTTCCCCGGAAACAAAAGCGAAGGATATTGCAGGCTGAAGGTAACTATTTGCACCTCATAGCCGCGTTCTTGGTAGGCGTAGGCCAAACGTTCGTTAAAAGTGGCAATGCCACCGCCCCGCAAGGGGTAGGCACTACCGATAATCACCACTTTTTTCTTTGCTATTTCCATGCTTCTTCAGTTTTTTCTTTGATAGCATATTGATTGCGGTTGGCAGAATTGCGGGAAATGAGTTCTCCCAAAAATCCTGCTAAAAACAGCAAGGCTCCCAATATCATGAAGAACATTGACAGGTAGAAAAACGAGCTGTCGGTGATATAAATGGCGTTGAGGCATTTCATCACTATCAAAATAATCAAGGCGATCATTCCCAATAGGAAAGACAGGGTGCCTATCAAGCCGAAAAAGTGCATGGGTTGTTTGCTGAATTTCGACATGAACATAATCGACATCAAGTCTAAATAGCCGTTGACAAAACGATTCATGCCGAATTTGGTGGTCCCGTATTTTCTTTTGCTGTGGTGCACTGCCAATTCGCCTATTTTGTTAAATCCTGCCCATTTGGCAATGACAGGAATATAGCGGTGCATTTCGCCATATACTTCTATTGTTTTCACCACTTCGCTCTTATAGGCTTTCAGTCCGCAATTGAAATCATGAAGCTGTATGCCCGACATTTTTCTGGTTGTCCAGTTGAAAAATTTGGAAGGAATGTTTTTGGCTATCTTTGAATCGTAACGCACTTTTTTCCAACCGGATACCAAATCGTATCCGTCTTCTTTTATCATGCGGTACAAGGTCGGTATTTCGTCCGGACTGTCTTGAAGGTCTGCATCCATGGTGATGACCACATCGCCGGAGGTATGTTCAAAACCTACATTCAAGGCGGCCGACTTGCCATAGTTTCTTCTGAATTGAATGCCTTTTATCTGTGGCTTGTCTTCGCGTAGTTGTTGTATTACTTTCCACGATTGGTCGGTGCTGCCGTCATCTACAAGGATGACTTCATAACTAAAACCATGTTCTTGCATTACACGGTCTATCCATGCGGTCAATTCCGGCAATGACTCTTCTTCGTTGTACAAAGGAACTACTACTGATATATCCATCATTCTTCTTTTTTTGTGTTTTCTATATTGTTATTTACTATCGGTGCGGGTCGTTTTTGCATCAATGCGGCACAAAACAAGGCTGCCATAAGCGGAAATATCATATTCTGCAAAAAATTTCCTACTACAATGGCAAAAAGACCGGCATCTTCTATGTTTTCTATTTTTTGCATTTGTTCTTGTGCACTTATGTCGGATTGCTCTATCAAGGCAATTTGTTTGGCTTTGTGCTTGGCAATCATGTCTTTGTCGATACATTGCGACAAAACAACAAGGTATAATGCCATCAACAAAGCATAAACAATTGTCATCAGGGCTCCGCTGCCAAATGCCTGCAAAGAGGTGAAAGTGTCTTCATTGAGGCGGCTTCGGTAGGTTTTGATGGTTTTGTACACCAGCAAGATAGTTATCACCAGCGATGCAATAGCCAACACTTGCCGCAGTCCGTTGTACGCCTCCGCTACAACATAGCGTCTCAACAGGTCTATGCCTATGCCTATTGCGGCGGCTACGGCTCCCCATGTCAAACTAATGCTTACTATCTTTTTCATTGTCAGTTTTTTTACATACTCATTCCACCATCACAACTGATGACTTGCCCGCTGATATAAGACGAAAGGTCACAAGCGAGATAGAGGGCGGTGTTGGCGACATCCTGTGTGTTGCCGATGCGTCTCAAAGGAATGGTTTTTATCCATTCGTTGCGAATTTCTTCTTTGATTTGCAAGGTCATAGGCGTTTCTATAAACCCGGGTGCAATGGCATTGCAACGAATATTGCGTGACCCCAATTCTTTGGCAATTGACTTGGTGAAGCCGATAATGCCGGCTTTGGAAGCTGCATAGTTGGTTTGTCCGGCATTGCCATGCAAACCCACCACCGAACTCATGTTGATAATGCTTCCGCTACGTTGTTGCAGCATCACCGTTTGCACCGCTTTGGTAAGATTAAACACCGATTTCAAATTTACATTGATAACGGCGTCGAAATCTTTTTCTTCCATCCTTAGCAGCAAATTGTCTTTGGTGATGCCTGCATTGTTCACCAGAATGTCTATCCGGCCGAATGCTGCCACCACTTGTTTTATCAGCTCTTGTGCGTCATCGTATTTTGAAGCGTCAGAAGGATAAAATGCCACCTTGTTGCCATAGGTGAGCAGTTCTTTTTTTAGAGCTTCCGCGGCATCATCGGCTTGTAAATCGGTGAATGCCACATGGGCACCATGTCGGGCAAATGTGAGGGCGATGGTCTTGCCTATGCCTCTGGAGGCTCCTGTTATCAGGGCTGTTTTTCCTTCTAATAGTTTCATAGCTGTTTTTGTTTCTTAAACTTGCAAAAATACAATTATTATTTGACATACAGTGCCAAAAATGAGAATATTTTATTTCCTATAAGAAAAAATCATTTGAAAAAATTTTTATGTCAATTTTTTTTCTATTTTTGCATTTCAATTAAATGTCTTTCCCTACTGCCTAAAAGTTTTTGGCTACAGGTGAAACAAATTAGAAATAAAAATATTTTGACAAGATGAAAAAGATAGTATTTTCTGTAGTGATTTTGATGGCCCTTGCGGTCGTGTCGTGCAAAGAAAAACCCGGTCCTGACAATGGAGGTGACAATGGTGGCGGTAACCAGCCGGATACAGGAGCCGTAGTAGCTTCCGATTATGTCGATTTAGGTTTAATCTCCAAAACTTTGTGGGCTACCTGCAATGTAGGGGCTTCCTCTCCGGAAAAAAGGGGCAATTTGTATGCTTGGGGCGAAATTGCCGTAAAAGATGATTACAAATGGAATACCTATATCGATCCTTACGATACTATTCTGCCCGACGATATTGCCTCCACTCAATACGATGTGGCACATGTGAAATTGGGTGGCGGTTGTCATATACCCACCAAGGAACAAATGGAAGAATTGATAACCTCTTGTACTTGGCAGGGCGGCAGAGTCAACGGTGTTACCGGCTATAATGTAATTGGTCCTAACGGAAACTTTATCTTTTTGCCTTTTACCGGTTTCAAGCAAGGCAGTAGCATCCAATATGAAGATTATGGTCATTATTGGACTTCTGAAAAATACGACAAAAACGATGCCTATATGTTAGATATCTGTGGCGCTGAAGACAAAATGGACAACAGAAGCCGCTATATGGGCAGAGCGGTGCGACCGGTAAAAAGTAAATAGGTTTTCTAAGGATTAAATGTCCTAAATAGATAATATTGGAAAATGAAAAAAGTATTATTTTTATGCTTAATTATAATTAGTTTATGTGGATGTGTTACTACTTTATTACCGCCTAAGGTAACAATGCATTCTTCGTTGGATGGTTATAGGTATGTCTATATTATACCTACATCAGAGAGAACGTCTGTGAAAGGTGGAACGTATGGAACTCAGTATGGGATTTTTGGTTCAACGTCAACACATAGTATTAATCCGACAGATGCCATATCAGGTCATTTTATAAAAAGAGGTTATATAAGATTACCGGAAATAAAACCGGAATTGGCAGAGCAAACATTAGTTGTTAATTTTAGTGAGTTAGGAAGAAGAGAAGTAGATTTCGGCTATACCATTGAGGTTTCTATTCAGTTGTTGTCAGCAAAAACAAATGAGGTTGTTTGTGTAGGAGTTGCAGAAGGTCAAGGTGAAACCGAAGCCGATGATGTGAGAATAGCGATAGACAGATGTTTGGATGAGATTTTCTCAAAAAGATAACACAATAAACAAAAACAAGTAAAAAATACATTTTTAGATTTCATGGAAAGGTATTTGGAAAAGTTGCAATAAAATATATTCTTCTTTTCCTTTTGTCTTGAAACA
>DBXT01000006.1:3474-8788 GCA_002309615.1 Bacteroidales bacterium UBA1205 | reverse complement strand
AATAATTTGAATATTAAACAAATAGAATTATATGATATTTTCGGTAAATTGCTGATGGAGAAAAAAACAAATGAATCCACTGTCACTTTGGATGTGTCTCCTTACGCCAAAGGCCTGTATTTGTTACGCTATACCTTGTCGGATGATACGCAACAAACTAAAAAAATAATTAGAAAATAAGGCTTATTGGTCAAAAATAAGTTAAAACATTTTCCATAAAAAAAAACTATTGCCATAATGGCAATAGTTTTTTGTTTTTTCTTTCAAGTGTATGGAAAGTATTTACATTCCCTTGCTTGATAAAAATTCTATTCTTGTTTATGATAATTTGCATTTATTTGTTGAATTTAGGTAAGTAAAAAAAATGAAAAATATTCCGCATGTAATATTTTTTTTGTTTATCTTTGCAACTTGAAAAATACACTTTAAAGCAAAAAGTAATATGAATTATTAACATTTATTATTATAGAAAAAAATGAAAAAGAATATTCTCCGATTAGTTCTATTTTGTTTTGCATGCATTATGCTGTTTGTTTCATGCAAAAAAGAGTTCACCGTTACCGTAGTAAGTAATAATAACGAATGGGGAACCGTTTCTGGAGGCGGCACTTATACTGAAGGAACGGTGATTTCCATTGAAGCAAAAGCCAATAACGGATGCGAATTTATTTCGTGGCAAGACGACAATACCGAAAACCCGCGTTCTGCCACGGTAAAATCTGACGAAACGTTTGTAGCCATATTTGCACAAGATGTAAAACCAAAAGATACCACAAATGTTGGAGCAATGAACATTTCTAATATTCAATACACAGATTGTCTTTCATATCTGCCTTCCAACGATTCAATTATAGTTAGAAAAGAAGGCGAATCTTTAAAAATAGAACATCACAATTTTGCAATTCCTTGCAAATTTGATTCTATTGTAGTATCCTGTGCTTTTTATGGAGACACATTAGCTGTTACTGAAATGCCTGATCCTTATTATGGTGTCAATTGTGTTTGTGTCATTTCTAATTCCTTTCAAATAAACAATATCCCGCATGGTCAATATGTGCTTGTGATAGGCAACTATCCATACGTTATCAAACATATATCATCCGTTAATTTTTAATAGCTATGAAAAAGTATTATATAATTATATGCTTTATCTTTACTATTCTCTGCCAAGGATATTCTCAAATCAATAGAGATTCTGCTCTTTCAATAGTAAAAACTACTGTGCTTAATAATATATGGGAAGATAGAGAAATATTTTCTAAAATATTGATTGTTCAACCCAATGACACTATATTAACTTTGGACTCTTTTCTTATATCACCTAATTATACAAGTTGGTTATTTTTTGTTGACGAAATTCCTCTTGCCAATTGGGGACACAGATGTAAATACATATTTGTTAACAACATTAATGGAGAAAGTAACACTGCTGATATGTATATGCCTCCAAAAATAACCTATGGATATGAAATTGTCAACAGAGTTATACCCTCTTATAAATCAAACAAAAACGATCTATTTACTATTACACGGCAAAGAGATATAATATCCTCAAACACTGAATATGCAGTAATAATAAGCGGAGGAATTGATTCTGCATATAATTTTGCTAGATATTGGAACGATTGTTCAGCCATTTATCAAGTTCTTGTCAATATATATGGATATAATAGAAATAAGATATTTGTATTGATGGCAAATGGTTCTTTATCTTATTACAATGAGAATAATCAATTTTTTCCTATTTGTGAGGTATATCCAGACGATTTAGATGGTGACGATACTGATGATATCCAATATGCAGCTACAGCAAATAATATTTCTATTGTATTTGATTCTTTATCTCGTATAATGACACCTTTTGATAATCTTTTTATTTTTGTAACAGATCATGGAAGTAGAGGATCTACGATTAATCTTTGGAATAGTCACATGACAAAAGAACAATTTGCAGCAGAAATCAATAAAGTCTCTTTCGTCAACACTATAAATATTTGCATGGAACAATGTTTCAGTGGGGGCTTTACGTCTGCCCTTTCAGGTAATAGGAGAGTCATAACAACAGCTTGTGCCTCTAATGAAAATTCTTGGCAAATGTCTAATAATCTTTATGATGAATTTTGTTATCATTGGATTTCCGCTGTTGCTGGTTTCACGCCTACAGGAATTACAATTAATGCAGATTATGATAGCAATGGCTTTGTGTCTATGAAAGAAGCTTTTATATATGCACAAACAAATGATTCAAAAAATGAAACCCCACAATATTATTCCAATCTAAATTGTTTGGGAGAATCTTTGGCACTAAACGGAATTTTTGACAATTCATGTTTACAAGCAGATCTTTACGTTCGTGATACTATAACTGACAATGGTGCAGAACCAAGTCTAGTGCGTTACCAATGGAACAGCCCCGATATCTGGATTGAGGATGTAGCAGGTAATATTACACAACCCATCGGGAATTCTTTATGTTACATATGTGTCCGAGTGCATAATCGCAGTAACAAACCATCCAATGGGAATGAACGTTTGTTGCTAAATTGGGCAAAAGCAGGGGTTAATTTAGTATGGAATAATAGTTGGACAGGTAATGCCTATTTTTCATGCGGACAACCTAAAGGTGGATTTATTGATAGTGCGTTTATCCCTGTCATTCCTGCCTATGGCTATGTAGATGTGAAGATACCGTGGCAAGTACCAAGCCTTACTGCATACGATGAATGTACGGAGTTTGGTGGGGACAAATGGCACTTTTGTCTATTGGCACGAGTTCATGATGGTTATCCAATTGCTCACGAAAATGATATTTTCACCAGCGTTTACCAAATGACACTTGACCATAACAATGTGGCATGGAAGAATCTTTACCTATTGGATGATGCCAACGCCCCTTCATGTGTATCCATTTCCAATATTAGTAATTCAATACGAAGGTATTTGTTAAAACTTCATAAACCTATAGGTATAGAAATAACAGACTATGCTGAGATATACCTTACTTTTGATGAAGGGTTACGTTCGGCAGTGAGTATAGAAGAAGGCTCTGTTATTGGGGCCAATTGGGTGAGTGAAAATACTCTCCGCATTATAAGTGGTGATGATGCGTCTATCATTATAAATATGCCTGCCAATAGTCACTATACTATGCAGACAACAATACATTTTCTTGCTGATCAAATCCCCGACAGCAATAATTTTGATTTTGACATTGTTCTGTATGATGAGGGAGAGAACATTCTCGGAGGAGAACATTTCCATTGTGTTCGTACATCGGGACGTTATTTTCAGGCTATCGCCCATGACGATGTTACCATTATTTCTGGACAGACCGCTACACTTACAGCGGAAGATATTAATGAACTTGCCACATATGAGTGGTTTGATAACATTGGGAATAGTATTGGTAATGGTCCTATCTGCTATGTAAACCCGCAGCAGACAAAAACTTATAGGCTGTGTATTACCGCAGATATAGATGGTTATAGGGCTTATGATCAAGTAACTATCACTGTACAGCAAAACATTATCACCTCAATCACCCCTAACCCTACTAATAGTCAAGTGGCGATAAATTATCAGTTGCTGGATAGTGTTACTTCGGCTACAATTCAAATACTTAACAGCAATGGTCAAGTAGTGTATAGCCAAATAGTGTGTAACAATAATAGGAGTCAAATTACCAATCAAATTTTTGTAAATACATCTTCTTTTACAACTGGTAACTATACCGTGCGTATGGTCTCCTCCAGCGGAAAGGTACATGATAGCAAGACATTAATAGTGATAAGATAAATTGATAACCTGAATTCAACAAATAAATGCAACTGTATTACAAACAAGAATAGTATTTATCAAGCAAAGAAAAGTAAATACTTTCCCTACAGAAAGAAAAAAATGACTATTTTTGTATGTGACAAAAGTTCAAAGACATGAATCATTTAACCGAAGTGCAAAGATACAAAATTCAAGCATTACTTGCCAAAAAATAAGTTAAAACATTTTCCATAAAAAAAACTATTGCCATAATGGCAATAGTTTTTTGTTTTAAATTATCTTATCTTTAAACCGTCTTTTCTACATTCCAGACAAAGGCTCTCACGCCGATAAAATGAAATGCTACGGAATGCTACAACTAAAACAGGTTCAATACAAACTTACAAATCTAACAACATATTAGAGACAATGCCGTTGGCAACCTGTTGTGGCACACCGCAATCTTTTGCCGTTTCCGGCCAATGTGAAGCCCTTTCACAAATTTCATCAATTACCGGGGAGGCATTTTTGATATTGTTATTTCCGGCGAAAACAAGCAAATCGTCACGGGTGATACCGTCAAATTTTCCGTTGACGGACATCTGGTGCGTAGCTGTCCAACCGCCCTTGGGGTTGTAGGCATAAGCCATGTCGTAGGCCGGAGCAAGTTTCCATTTTCCATCTTCCTCCATCAGGAAGGAAATGTTTTTGGTATGGTCATCCTGATTTCGTATCACCACATTGAACACCATGCGGCGAAACATTTCTTGAGCGGCGGAATAAGGCAGTCGCAACATTCTCATCACATTGAAAGCCTGCTCATAGGAATATGCCCTCTGCAGCCGGTAGTCAAAATGGGCAATACCGCAAAGTGTCTGCATGTGCACCTTCCTGCCGTTTCTTCTGTCAAAACGCTTAGTAAGAAAGTGTGCCCTTCCGTTCTCTTCCATTAGCGAGCACTCCGACATATTGATACCGCAGGCTAATGCCAACTTATAGAAAGAATATTCCAGACGACCATAATTGCTTGTTTCTCTGAATCCTGCATTCGCCGACACACCATCCAGTTTGATAAGATAATAGTCAAATCCTGCAGGAGCGTCCACTTGTCCTGAACGCACTTCGCCGGTCTCCTCATTATAAGCGATAATAGCCTTGGCACGCTGCCCTCCGGCAGAGGTTCCTAACCGAAGTATTTCTGCGATGGCGGATTTTCCGGCATCGTTAAGATTCACGCCAAAAGAGTTTTTCTCCGCCAAAGCTTCATTGGCTACATGTACCAATGTATCTATTTCAAAACGGGCATGAGAATCATAGGGAATATCCATGGCCGGTTCAAACTCCAAAGCTCCCATACAGCGTTTACCTAAAAAGCACAAAGTTTCAATAGGATTGCTGCTTGTGCGGCCTGTCAATGCCAGCCACCTGTCAAACAATGCACGCCCGTATGTGTCGGGAAGTGCATCTGCCAGCATGCCGGGCAGTCCCTTGAAGGTCTCTCTGCTCAAACCGGCAAAAGAATAGATTCTTCCCTCGCGTACCGGCATCATCAGGGGAG
>DBXT01000006.1:1107-3346 GCA_002309615.1 Bacteroidales bacterium UBA1205 | reverse complement strand
GCGGCACGCTTCCTTGTATTCTTCTTGGCGGAATGCACCAAATTGTAATATTCATTCGGACTCAACTGCTCCTCCTCCGTCAAGGATTGCAGCATGTCTAACATTCCCAATGTGCGTAATACCCGCAAAAACGACTCAAACGAACCGATTTTGCCGTTTTCTATTTTTTTGAGAGACGACAGCGACACTCCGGAAAACTCCGCCAGACTTTGTTGAGTGATATTCTGCTTCAGTCTCGCCCGCCTCAAACGACTCCCTATTCTTGAAAGAATCACCGTATCCGCAAGCATATAAATATTATCCATAATAGTTTTATATTAAACTTTAACGCTGCAAAATTACTAATAAAAGTTCAAATATAAACTATTTTGGGATTATTTATTTTAGATTATCTTCATATAGCTGTCATCCAGTCCATTCCTGGAACGTGCCAAAACTCTGCATGGAGATTTTTGCCAATGTGGCGAAATATCTTTAATTTGTCTGTTCTCCGTTTTTTATCATCTCCTTCACCTCATTGATTTCTTTTTCCAGCTCATCTTTGTCTAAGTTGATGCACCAGCGTTTAGCCAGCCGGTAATAATGCAATATTTTTTCTAATCAGGCAATAAAAAGGGATAATTGGCGTTATTGATACAGTTTGAAAAAATATATAATGGCAACACTGACAATATCATACGACGGACGTAACAAAACAGCCCGCAGTATTGTGGAGATTCTCCGCTCTTTAGATTTTTTTCAGATATCTGAGACCCCATTGAAATCCCACCGCAAGACTGGTATTGAACTGGCCTATGAGGATGTGGCTGCCGGGCGTGTATATAGTGCCAAGGATGGCGCAGACCTTATTCGTCAATGCTTAGAAGATTAAGGGATGTATACGGTTAACTACACATCGCAGTTCAAACGGGCCGTCAAACTGTGCATTAGGCGAGGATTAGATGTGAACAAAATAGCGGAATTAGTTGATATTATCAAAACATTATATGCCCCTCTTAGCAACAAACAAGTCGAAGAAAGACCCCAGGAATTTAGATGGAAAAGCCATGGACGTTGTCATTGGAGTTTTTTATTTTGCACTTAGTCTGGCTTTTCTTTTACATACGGGTCGCATTATCATCAAACTGTCAGAATTAGATTTGTTTTTTATGCTTTTTGCAGTGACTCTGACCTTTGCATATGTTGGTTTGATCTGTATTGACAACTACCTGCGATGGAACCGTGCAAAGGAGATTGTTTCGGTGGAAGACGGGATGCTTGTCATAGATTGTCATGGAAGCATTTTACGGAAACACAAGGAGATTTCCCTGTCCGACATACGCAAAATAAAGAAGTTAGACAGATTTGAGATAATAAGGGGTATAGTTGCTCCCGATAAATTGCGGGTCGTATATTCCGGCATGCGCCGTTACCGTTTCGGCATCTGCATGGATTCGAAAAAGCGTGACGAATTGGCAAAAAAGATTATGGACTTGGCGGAACAGCACATCACCTACAAATAATTCCGGTGTCCAGTCCCTCCCGGGAACGTACTAAAACTCCGCATGGAGATACTCCCAGTCCGCTTCGGTGAAGTCGGAGGTGTCCGGGGCTTTGCAGAATATTTTCCGCAAAGTCATTTCAGCATCCGAATTTTATGTGATTCTGCCATCGGATTCCAAAATTGCATAAAATTCACCACACCCTACCGTCCAAACAATCTTCTGAAAAACGCCTTCAAGCCCGGCTCGTTCCGTGGCGCGCCTTTGAACGATGTCATGAACCCGATAAGGTTTTGCGTGACCCCGCCCATCAGTTCATCCGCTTTGGAAAAGGCCTTGTTGACCGTCAGATATTTGTAGTTACGGAGAATGAACTGGTTGTTGAGGAGGAAGAGTGCGTCCGTCTGCTTTGACAAATTCCGCACGCCCCCGAAAGCCTGTTCCTGCTTATGCTCCCCCTCGAAATCAAACGGCATGGTCACAATGCCGACAGTGGTTATGCCCATCTTCCGCGATTCGCGGGCTATAACCGGAGCCGCACCGGTGCCGAAGCCTCCGCCCATGCAAGAGACGACGAACAGCACATTCGGACTGTCCGCAAGCAAACCGCGTATCTCCGCGATTTTCTTTTCAGCCTCCATTTCAGCCTTTGCCGGATTATTCCCGGCACCCAGCCCCTCATTGCCGAGCAGCAGTTTTTCCGGAATTACGGAATGCTCCATAACTGCCGCGTCCATGTCGCACACGGCGAACGGCAC
>DBXT01000006.1:0-1070 GCA_002309615.1 Bacteroidales bacterium UBA1205 | reverse complement strand
CAGCCCACACCAATCACCTTGACCTTGGAAGCGTTTGGGATTCTCCCACTCCCCTCTTTTGGCTTTTTGAACAGCTTGCCCATATTTCTACTTTTTTGTGATACATGTTTACAGCTGCAAAATTAGCGCACGTATATGAAAAACCACGGCATAATGTCGTTTGCCCATAAAAAAAGGCGTGCCGAAATTTGACACGCCTTTGGTTTTACCTTGAAATCCTGTCCCCGCAGAAGGCCTTCCGCCTGCATTTGGCGCACCGTTGCCCCTGCCACACACTGTCAAGATGGTCGGCAGCAACTACAAACTTTTCTCAACGCGAAAGGACTTTGGTGTAATGGGCGGCGTCGGGGATGTAGGTGGTGGGCATAAAGAAAAGAAGCGTGTTTTACTTGTCTATAACAGTTTCGTCCGTAAGATATTCGTTTTTTTTGCGTAAATACGCATTTTTTACGACTGCAAAAAAAGCTGCATTCAACTCTCAAATGCAACTTTGGTAAAACATTAATTTTTTTGCAAAATTAGCGCGCGGGTATGCCAAAGTAGGACATAGTACCGCTTGTCCATCAAAAAAAGGCGTGCCGCAACTTGACACGCCTTTGGTTTTCACTTTCAAGACCATTTTGTGGCATCAATAACATATGGTCTCGGACGGTCTATTTCCTTATGGCAATTTTGGCAAATAATTGGCACTTCGCTGTCATAGAATCCGCCACATTCACATTTCACATTGCAATAGTACATAAGATCTCTGTCAGTTGTCTGCAGTTGTCTGCAGTTCCTTGCCGCACTTATCGCAATGTAACACACATACATACTTACCAGAACCATCACGCCATTCAAACTCTTGATTGCAGTGAGGGCATTTAAATTTATAAAGGTATCCCATAAAATTAACTATTTTAACGCATTAATTATTCTATTATATTGATCTTCATGTAAGTTTTTAGGAGATGTTTTTTGACAGCGGGGATTCTTGCTGTATAAGAATCGGTCTTTATTATCCATATTGTTCATCTCATTTTTATTTGTCAATCCTTGTTTATTTTCAAAACAGGCATTTCATCCAGTCC
>DBXT01000019.1:13747-24307 GCA_002309615.1 Bacteroidales bacterium UBA1205 | reverse complement strand
CTTATGGTTGGCGGAGCCAAAATGGGTATGGACGTTCGTATTATTGCTCCTAAAAAACTTCAACCCGATGCAAAATTGGTGAAAATATGCAAAGAAATCGCCAAGGAAACCGGTGCAAAAGTAACCGTTACCGATGATCCTATAAAAGGTGTTAAAGGCTGCGATTTTATCTATACCGACGTATGGGTATCTATGGGCGAACCCGACAAAGTATGGAAAGAACGTATTGATATGCTAATGCCTTATCAAGTGAATGCCAAGATGATGAAAAATACAGGTAATCCAAAATGCAAGTTCATGCACTGTTTGCCTGCGTATCATAATCTTGAAACACAAGTGGGGCGTGATGTTCACGCAAAATTCGGTTTGGACGGCATAGAAGTTACCGAAGAAGTGTTCGAATCGGAAAATTCCATCGTATTTGATGAAGCAGAAAACCGTATGCACACCATCAAGGCAGTAATGGTTGCAACGTTAGGCGATTAATTAAATAATATATGTATATCGGGCTCAGTTTTAAAGAAACTGAGCCTGTTTTTTTGTGTATATGAATAAATTATTTACAATTTTTATCGTTTGCCTTTTATTTATTCCATACTTGCGGGCACAGCAAGAAAAAGGTCATGTCAGTAGTATTAAACAAACGGAATACGAATGTGTGTTTCATGATGGAAAACTATCAAAGGGAGAGATGGTTTGCTGTAATAATTTTTATCAGCGATATGATACCGGTGGTCGTTTGATAGAAGAAATGAAATATGACGTAGATGGTAATATTGATGAAAGAGAGGTGTTTGCCTATGATGCTCAAGGTAATGAGATAAGCGATATATTGTATTTACAAGACGGCAGCATAGATTATCGTATAGAGAGTAAGTACAACAAAAAAAATCAGGTGACGGAAAAAAAGGTGTACGACTCTGAAGGCACCATGATAAGCTGTGAAAAATTTACTTATGACGGTTTCGGTAATGTGTTGAAAATAATAGAAACCGATGAAAAAGGGAAAGTGTGCAAGCGAGTGGAAAAAAGATATAATGAACGAGGGGATATAGTTCAAGATTATTGCATGTATGTAGGAAAAAACGGTTTCGGGTGGAAAGAAATTTATCAATATAACGAACGTGCTCGTTTGATGAGTTTTCAAGGCTATTCCGATTGCGAATTTTCTTCCGAAGGAAAACTATTGGTTCATCAAACCACCCAGAGTGATATGCAATTGCATAAATATACCTTGCATTACGATATGCAATTGCACTTGATATTGGTAAAACTATATGATGAAAAAAATATGTTCCAAAACCAATGGAAATATACTTACCACAATAATACATTGGTGAAAAAAGAAATGTATGATGCTAATGATAAATTGGTGAGAATGTGGCAATACGATAAAGATAAAGAAGGTAATAGCATTACCATTTGGGATGGTAAGTATAAAAAAATGCACCAACAGAGAGATAATGCTCAAGGATTGTTGGCAGAGTATTATAGCGATGAAAACGGTGTTAAAGAACATAAAACATATACCTATACATACGATAAACAAGGTAATTGGGTGAGTATGACGGTGTATGATTGTGAAACAAAAGCATATGTGAGCTATGTGGAAAGACTGATTACCTATGCTGAATAATTGCTTGAAAGGAAATGATGGCTGATAGGTAAAACATTTGAAAATGAATATCCTGCTTTTTTTTTAATAAACGTTGTTATAGGCAGGATAAAATAAAATATGGGGGTTGTTTTCGCATGAAAGCAGCCTTTTTTATGCGTCCTCACCAGCATGCTATATATGCACCAAGCCCTAAATGAAATCTTCATTCAGGGCTTGGGATGTATGGAATATATACTTCACTTATCGCTTTTTTGAAGCAGTATAGGAAGTGTTGTGTCTTTGTTTAGTATTGGGCAGTCCTCTCTGTTTTTGAGCATTAGCTTGTTGTTCTTTTATGTAATTTTCCATTTTCAAAGCCCATTTGGATTTTTTGTTTTTTGAGGATCCCGTTCTTGCTTTTTGGGCATATGCCTGCATTTTTGCTTTTAAAGAGTCTTCTTTAATGCATAGGCGGAAAATACCCATTTGAGCAAAGGTGATTAAATTCACCAATAAATAATAATAACTCAAGCCCGATGAATAGTTGTTAAAAATACCCAAGAACATCACCGGCATTAAATACATCATCCATTTCATCATTTTCATTTGTTGTGCATCGCCTGCCGAAGGCATGAGTTTGTTGTTAATATAAGTATATCCTAATGTGGCTATGGTCATCAATAGGGTGAACAAACTGACGTGGTTACCGTAAAATGAGGATATAATGGGAATGTGTGTACTCCAAGATACTATGGCATCATAGGATGACAAGTCTTCGGCCCAAAGGAATGGTTGTTGACGTAATTCAAACGAAGAAGGGAAGAAACGGAACATAGCGATAAGTATAGGAAATTGTATGAGCATGGGTAGGCATCCTGCCATAGGACGTATGCCGTATTGCTTATACAATGCCATGGTGGCTTGTTGTTTCTTCATGGCGTCTTCTTGTTTGGGATAACGTTGACTTATTTCTTCTATTTCAGGCTTTACTATTCGCATTTTAGCCGAAGAAATATAGTTTTTATAGGTAACGGGGAATAATACCGTTTTGATGATAAGGGTGAGTATAAAAATAATCAGACCATAATTCCATCCGAATCCTTCCAAGAAATTAAAAATGGGAATGATTATCCATTTGTTTATCCAAGCCACCAATTTTCCTCCCAATTGAATTTGACTTTCCAAATTGATGTCATAGGTTTTAAGCAAACGGTATTTGTTAGGGCCGAAATAAAAATCCATAGACATGTTTTTTTCTGCCGGCATGCAGATACGCGCCCGCATGTTTTTGAGTTGTCGGTTGTCCGGATTTTGCGGCATTTCGGTTACCAGTGTGGCATTGGAAAATTTGTTTTTAGCTATAATGGTAGAGGTGAAAAACAACTGTTTGAACGATATCCATTTCAAACCGGTGATTACATTTACAGAGTCGCCTTTGTCGGGAGTTTCTTTCAGGTTTTCTATATCAGATATATCACTATAATATATAGTGTTGGCTGTCATTTCATTCTTACGACTTTTTTCTTGTTGCAGCAGTTGTTCTTGCCATATCAATTCTATTTGCGAGGAGGATAAGGAGATGTAAGAATTAGTGTTTATCATGCTGATATCCAATCCTGTGCGATAGTCATTGCCGCGAATGGTGTAGCGGTATTCTATATATGCTGTGCTATCCACCGATGTTTCGTCTTTATCGGGATATACGCGCAGGGCTATTTGAACGGAATCGTTGCCATGCACCTTTAATGTGTCGGCAATAGGAGTGTCACACGAGAAATACAAATCGTAGGTGTTGACGGCAATATAATCGGAAAAGAATGTAAAACCGAATTTGTTGTCGTTATCCCCTTGTTGAAATAATATCAAGGGCAGGGAATCATAGGTGTATACATCCTTAAGCATTACGGATGATATTTGTGCTCCTTTGGGGTCTATTTGTAGCAGATATTTATCGTTTTCTATAATCAAAGGATGCGTGTCTGCAATTTCACCGGCACGGGTAAATGCTCCGAATTGACTTTTTTTGTCGGTATATATATTTGTTGAATCCATCTTGTCAGAAACATCATTGACAGCGTCATTTTCAGGGTTTTGTTGTGTGTTCAGCAAGGAATCGGCAACCCTGCTTTCCATTTGTGCCATTTGTATGGAATCTTGCACTCTTTGTCTTTCTGCCAATTGTTCCTTAGAAGGAGAAATGTATATGCTATAGCCTATAAATAGAGCAAATATCAGTAATAATCCTATGATAGTATTTTTGTCCATGTGAAAAAAATTACTTAAATTTAGTATGATTAAAATTACAAAGATAGCATTTTTTTTTCAGATATGTTTTAAAACGGGTGCGTTAATTTTTTATAAAAAGAAAGTTTAGTATGGAAATAATTGAAAAAAAAATGCTACTTTTGCATTCGGGTAAGTCTTATACGACCAGCTCCTGTTGAACTCCCCCAGGATCGGAAGGTAGCAAGGGTAAAATGGTTGAGCGGTGCGATATAGGTAGCTTACCCTTTTTTTAGATAGATATGTCAATGTTAGTTAAATTATATGCCGATAATCCGAATGAAAGACAATTGCGCCAAGTGGTGGATTGTTTAAAAAACGGGGGAGTAATCATTTCTCCGACGGATACGGTTTATGGTATCAGTTGTGACATATATAATATCAAGGCTTTTGAAAAATTGTGTTATTTAACTAAAAAAGTGAAGGAAAAATCTAATTTTTCTTTTATCTGTAGTGATTTAAGCAATTTGTCGGAATTTACCAAACCTATTAACAATACCGTTTTCAAATTGATGAAACAATTGTTACCCGGTCCGTATACCTTTGTATTGGAGGCTAATTCCAATGTGCCGAAATCTATACAAAAGAAAAAGACCATAGGGATAAGGGTTCCCGATAATAACATACCGAGGGAGATAGTCAGGTTATTGGGTAATCCTATTATGAATGCATCTTTGAAGGTGGATGATGATATTTTGGAATATATTACCGATCCGGAGTTGATATATGAGCAATACGCCGATAAAGTGGATATGGTAATAGATGGCGGAACCGGTGATTATATTCCGTCCACTGTGCTCAATTGTGTCGGCGGAACGGTGGAGTTGATAAGACAAGGCAAAGGGGTGGTGGATTTTTTATAAGATAGCAATATAACAAACAGCAACGTGTTCTGTCGCTGCTTCTAACGAAGGAGAGGAAAGTCCGGACAGCATAGAGCACCATACTTTCTAACAGAAAGGCATTGGCAACAATGACAGACAGGGCCACAGAAAATAACCGCCGAAAGGTAAGGGTGAAAATGTGAGGTAAGAGCTCACAACACATTTCGGTGACGAAATGCGGGGGTAAACCTTATGGGCTGAAAGACCATGTAAACCGAGGCTTGAGGGCTGCTCGTTCAATCTCGGAGGGTAGGTCGATAGAGACATTTAGTGATAAATGTAGTAGATAAATGACAGAAGCTTTGCCCTGCAAAGCACAGAATCCGGCTTATAGCGTTGCTGTTTTTTTTATATATTTATATTTAAATCAGTGTATTGCAATTTTTTTTTGAGTTTTTTGCAACAAAAGGGATTTTGTATTGTTTTTTTTTCTACTTTTGCACTCCGAAATGGTGCTATAGCTCAGTAGGTAGAGCGTCGGACTGAAAATCCGCAGGTCACTGGTTCAACTCCAGTTAGCACCACCAAAAGAAAGCATTTCAGTGCTTTCTTTTTTTTTTGTTGATAATAAACACTGCGATAAACATTTCTTTTTTTTTCGCCGGTCTGTTTTATAAACAGCGTGTAGTGCTTTGCGTTTCTGTCTATAAATAGTAGCAGGAAGTGGTGTTCGGGTATATTGTTTTTTTTTGTATTTTTGTAAATGTTTTCCCGAGTAAAACGGAATCATTTTTCGATGTGCTAAATGATAAATTTTTAGTTGGTTATGAGATGTACAACATGTGACAAAGAAATAGAAAACGATAGTATATATTGTCGTTTTTGTGGTGTAAAAGTGGAAAACACCACGATAAATGATGTGGTTGAAGCATGGGTGTCGTGTAGTAATTGCGGACATGGAAATCATTACGGCTCCATATTTTGTGCGGAATGCGGTGCCAAATTGCATTATGGGGAGGTACATAAGATATTTACCATAGGAGAGGTGGTGTTGGAAATGATTAAAGTGGAAGGCGGAACCTTCATGATGGGTGCCACGCCCGAGCAGGGAGAAGATGTGAATGCTGACGAAAAGCCTGTTCATGCGGTTACTTTGGGAAGTTTTTATATAGGTAAATATTTGGTGACACAGGCATTATGGAATGAGATTATGGATTTTAATCCATCCCATTTTAGCGGAGAAGATTTGCCGGTAGAGCAAGTGAATTGGTATTCTTGCCAGCAGTTTGTTCAAAAATTGAGTGAAAAAACAGGAAAGGTGTTTCGCTTACCCACAGAGGCAGAATGGGAATTTGCCGCTCGAGGGGGTGTGAAAAGTGAAGGGTTTAAATATAGCGGAAGCAATAATATCAATGAAGTGGCTTGGCATGATGAAGATTGGGACAGAGGAAGCACACATCCTGTGGGAACCAAAGCCCCCAATGAATTGGGCATATACGATATGAGCGGGAATGTGAGAGAATGGTGTCAAGATTGGTATGCCAATGCTTATTCCGCTGCAGCACCGTTGAATATGGAGAATAATCCTAATGTTAAAGTGAATAAAGTGCTAAGAGGCGGAGGATGGCTTAGTTATGCCGGCAATTGTCGGGTGAGCAATAGAAATTATAGCAATCCTCAAACCGGTTATAGCAATATAGGTTTTAGAGTGGTGATGGAGCCTTGATGTATCACCTGTTAAAATAATTATCAATTCAAAATCATAGGTTATGGTAGAGTCGCAAAAAGTTGCCCCTGAGGTATCGGAAATAGTGCCGGAAGATTTGGGCATAGCTGATAGTATTCATGCCACTTTACGGGATAGTTTGCAAAATATTCAGTCTTTGTCAGACGTGAAAGAGGTGTTTACGGGAGAAAATGAAATAATAAAAAATGCCATCAATGCATTGGTGGAACTTGCCGCCGGCTTTATCCCTCGGTTGATAGCGGCTATATTGGTATTGTGGATAGGGCTCAAATTGTTAAAACTCCTGGATCGCACCTTGAACAAATTGATGGAAAAGCAGAAACTGGATGTGTCGCTGAAGGGATTTTTGATATCATTCATCAATGTAGTGCTCAAAATTTTGCTTATCATTATGGTGATGGATTTAGTGGGGATAAAAGCCACTTCGTTCATTGCCATTATCGGAGCTGCCGGTTTGGCGGTGGGCATGGCCTTGCAAGGTACATTACAGAATTTTGCCGGAGGTGTGATTATATTGATTATGAAGCCTTATAAGGTAGGAGATTATATCAGCGGGGCAGGATATGAAGGCTTTGTAAAAGAAATACGCATGTTCAACACCATATTGAATACTTTTGATAAAAAAACCATCATTATTCCCAATACACAATTAGCAACAGGCACGTTGATTAATTTTTCCAAAGAAAGAATCCGCAGAGTGGATGTCAAAGTGAGTATTGCATATGGTCAGTCGGTGGAAAAGGCTCGGGAGGTGTTGTTGCGTTTGGCTGAAGAAAATCCTGATGTGGAAAAAACGAGAGAGACTTTGGTGGTAGTTACGGCTTTGGGCAATAGTTCTGTGGATTTAACATTGCGAACATGGGCAACTATAGATAATTACTGGAAGGTGTTTGAAGGAATGAACGAAATAGTATATACCGCCTTCCAGCAAGAGGGCATAGTAATACCATTCCCGCAAGTACAGGTGCACATGGATAAATAAAATGGGAGAGAACACAAAAGCCGTCATCGGGCATTTGGCAAGCGCCGGTGCCTATACTATCTTTGCTTTTAATATCATTATTTGTAAAGAAATAGCTAATGCCGAGGTAGTAACCCCCTTGGCATTGTTTACACTTCGTGCCCTTGGAGCCACCATATTGTTTTGGCTGTTTTCTTTGTTTATACCGAAAGAAAAAATAGAAAGGAAAGATTTTAAATATATTCTTATCGCTTCTTTATTGGGTTTGCTGATACCACAGATGACGTTTCTTTCCGCCATTACTATCACCACCACCATTGATACTTCCATTCTGACATCATTGTCGCCTATTATGACCATGATTATAGCGGCCATATTCCTTAAAGAGCCCATTACATGGAAAAAATCCTCAGGGGTGATGTTGGCATTCGGAGGAGTGCTACTGTTGATATTTAATTCATTATCTATGGCTACGGGGGGCGTGTATCAAACTTCCCCCGCGGGAATAATGCTTATGTTGCTCAATAGTTTGAGCTTTGCCTTGTATTTAGGGGTATTCCGACCGTTGATATCCAGATATCATGTGTTTACTTTTATGAAATGGATGTTTTTAATATCTTTGTTAATATCATTGCCTATTGCGTGGCATGATATACATAGTATTAATGTGGCTGACCTTAAAATAAATATTGTAAGCGAAATATTATACGTGATTGTTTTTGCAACATTTATAGCTTATTGGTTAATACCCATCGGACAGAAAAACATACGTCCCACCTTGGTGAGTATGTATTCGTATTTGCAACCTATTTTAGGGGTGATTATCAGTATCTGTATCGGCATGGATGTGCTTACATGGCAAAAAATAGTATCCGTTTTGGCCGTGTTTACAGGTGTTGCATTAGTGAATAATAGCAAGGCCGCCAAACAATATCAGGGACATTAATATTTTTTTCATGTTATCAAAAAAAATGCTGTATGAAAAAAGATTTTTGAACATGTAACATCCCTTGTATATGCGAATGCATAGTATTGTTTACAATAAATTCACATACCAAATGCAAAATTAACGGCTAAAAAATGCTATTTTTGCATGTTTTTATTAGATAAATGGGCAAAATTAACAGATGGGTGGTATATAATGGTGCCTCAAGTGAAGAGGTACAAAAATTTTCACAAGAACTTTCTCAGTATGATCGTTTAATATCTTGGCTGAAGAAAAGAGGTGTGGAAGATGTGCATCGCTTTGTAAATATTTTAGCCCCTTTGTTATTGCAACGCGGAATGTCGGATAGCAATACGGCTCATGAATTTGTTCGTCCTACCTTTGATGATATACACTCTCCGTATCTAATGCGAGATATGGAAAAAGCTGTTAACAGAGTTGAGCAGGGTATAGCTAATCAAGAAAAAGTACTTATTTTCGGAGATTATGACGTTGACGGAACCTCTGCCGTTGCTTTAATGTATTCGTATTTAAAGGAATACATACCAAAGATAGAATATTATGTACCCAATAGGTATGAGGAAGGTTACGGTATATCCATGCGTTCGGTGGAATATGCACACGATAACGGATTTAGCTTAATGATAGTGTTAGATTGCGGTATCAAGTGTCATGAGGAAATAGCCACCGCTCGCAGTTATGGTATAGATGTAATAGTATGTGACCATCATTTACCTGATGCAACCCTGCCGGAGGCATATGCAATATTGGATCCCAAACGTGAGGACTGCGATTATCCGTATAAAGAACTTACCGGTTGTGGAGTGGGTTTTAAACTGGTGCAGGCCTTGTCTCAGCGTAAAGGGATGGATGTGAAATCGTTATATCAATATTTTGACCTTTTGGCTATCAGTATAGCTTCCGATGTGGTTCCTATTACCGGAGAAAACAGGGTATTGGCATATTTTGGTCTCCGTAGAATTAATTCTCAGCCGCGAAGCGGAATAGAAGAATTGTTAAAATACGGAAAAATAGTGCGTAAACATGCCTCTGTGGGTGTGCCGGTAAATGATTGTGCAACACAAACAGTGTTTTCCAAAGAGATTACCATTAACGATTTGGTGTTTTGTGTGGGTCCCCGCATCAATGCTGCAGGAAGAATGGATACGGGAAGAAATGCGGTACATTTGTTGATAAGCGACAGAGATGATAAAACCATACAATTGGGTGAAAAAGTAGAGGCCAATAATAGTGAACGCAGAGCTTTGGACGAAAAAACCACCAAACAGGCGATAGCTAAAATAGAAAATGATGTTAATAGCGAACGCAAACGTTCTATCGTGGTGTTTGACTCCAATTGGAGTAAAGGTGTGGTAGGTATTGTGGCATCGCGATTGGTTGAACATTTTTACAGGCCGACCGTAGTGCTTACTCTTTCTGACGACGGCTCATTATATACAGGTTCTGCCCGTTCGGTGCGTAATTTCGATTTATACGGGGCATTGTCCCAATGCAGTGATGTTTTAGACCATTTTGGCGGACATACCTTTGCTGCAGGGCTTTCACTTAAACCGGAAAATTTAACGGCTTTCCAACAAAAATTCGAAAAAGTGGTGTCCGAAACCATTAGCGATGACGCTATTGCCCCTATAGTAGATATAGATGAAGAAATCCAGTTGCACGATGTAACCATTCCCTTGTATGAGGTATTGAAATTTTTTGCTCCTTTTGGTCCGCAAAACATGTTGCCGACCTTTATGACCAAACATGTAAAAGATGTGGGAAGTGTACGTGTAGTAGGAGAGAATCATTTGAAAATGTCGTTGTTTCAAGAAAACAATCGTAGTTATCCCATAGGAGCTATCGCTTTCGGAATGGCTGAATATTATGACAAAATTTCACAAGGACTGCCTTTTAATATTTGTTATCATATAGATATGAATGAGTGGCAAGGTCGTTCTTATTTACAACTGATAATTAAGGATATTAAATTCGATTTTGACGATAAAGATCAGGTATAAGCATTTTTTTTGATTCCAAAACGGAATGCGTCAGGAAGGTGAAAATGTGAATACTGATGCTCAAAATGCTGTTTAAGATAGAATGATTTTTATATATATATTTGATTTTTAATGAAAAAAAATGCAGATATATTTTTTTTCTTAAAAATAGGGATTATAATAAAAAAAATGCTACCTTTGC
>DBXT01000019.1:0-13735 GCA_002309615.1 Bacteroidales bacterium UBA1205 | reverse complement strand
AGAGCATCTGACTGTTAATCAGAGGGTCGCTGGTTCAAGTCCAGCAGGGGGAGCAAGCCGGTAGAAACCGGCTTTTTTTTTACTTTCAACATAGATACAATGAAAAGAATATTAGGAATAGGAAATGCTTTGGCGGATATCTTGGTGAAAATTCAAGATGATACAATATTATCGGTTTATAATTTACCTAAAGGCAGTATGCAACTTATTGATTATTCGTCTGCTTGCGAAATAAGAAATGCTTTGCAAAATATGCCTTTCCAATTAGTGTCCGGCGGCTCTGCGGCCAACACCATTTGTGGCATCGCCCGCATGGGCGTGCCTGCATCTTTTGTAGGAAAAGTGGGAAAGGATGTATATGGTAACAAATATGTTGCCGATTTGCAATGGCATGGCGTATGCCCGCAAATGATAGTCAGCGAAGATATGTCCGGTTTTTGTACCGCTCTTATTTCCCCAGACGGTGAGCGTACTATGGCCACCTATTTGGGAACGGCAGCCGATTTACAAGCAAAGGATATCGTGCCGTCGATGTTTGAAAATTATGATATGGTGCATGTGGAAGGATATTTATTGCAAAATCATGATTTGATACAACATATTATGCAATCGGCCAAAAAAGCAAATATGGAAATATCTTTGGATTTGGCCAGTTATAATGTGGTGGAAGATAATTTGGATTTTTTACAAAACATGGTGTCTCAATATGTAGATATAGTGTTTGCCAATGAAGAAGAAGCCAAAGCGTATACGGGAAAGTCGCCCGAAGAAGCTTTGTCTGTTATTGCACAACAATGTAATATTGCCGTTGTAAAAGTCGGTAAACAAGGCTCATGGGTTCAACAAGGAGAACATATCTTGCATGTGGATGTATATGAGGCTCAACGTGTGGATACCACCGGTGCAGGGGATTTATATGCAGCCGGTTTTTTAGCAGGTTACGCACAAGATAAAGCTATTCAACAATGTGCCTTGATGGGATCCTATGTTTCTTCCATGATAGTGGAGGTAGTGGGGGCAAAATTTTCGGAGCAAAAATGGCAAGAGATTAATAAACGATTGACTGATTTATAAAAAAAAACAGCATCTCATAGTCGTTGCATTTTTTTTATGGGTGTAAAACGGCTGATTTCTAAAAAAAAAATTATATCTTTGTAATTTATATATATAGTAATTTGGCAAAAGAATTATCGTTGCAACAAATTGATTACGTATAACATTACTGATAAGGATGCGAACCACGGAATTGCATAATTTGCTTAAGGGGAAAAGAGGAATTGTTTTCGGAGTAATAGATTCCCATTCTTTGGCATGGCAGGTAGCTTGTAAATGTGTACAAGAAGGAGCTGATTTGCTTCTTACCAATACAGAACAAGCAATGGCTATAGGGCAAACACAGCAATTGGGTAATGAATTGGGTGTGCCTATAATCCCGTGTGATGCTACACAAATGGCTGATATTGAGCATCTGCTCAATGAATCTATGAATGTTTTTGGCGGAAAAATAGATTTTATTTTACATTCCGTTGCCATGTCTCAAAATATGAGAAGACACAGGCCTTATACCAATGTAAACTATGCCTATTATAACACCACCTTGGATATTTCGGCCGTATCGTTGCATAAATTGCTGCAAGCATGTATGAAATTAGACGCATTGAATGAATATGCATCCGTAGTGACATTATCGTTTATTGCCGCTCAAAAATTTATGGATACTTATGGCGATATGAGTGATGCTAAAGCATTGCTAGAAAGTATAGTAAGGAATATGGGCGGTGTTTACGGACAAAAAAAACATGTCAGGGTAAATGCTATATCCCAATCTCCTACTATAACAAGGGCAGAGCAAGGCTTTAAAGAAGTGCAATATTTTCATCGTTTTGCAGAACAAATGTCTCCATTGGGTTTAGCAAGTGCAGAAGATTGTGCTAAGTTGTGTGTGATGATGTTTTCGGATTACAGCCGAGGAATTACTATGCAAACATTGTATAATGACGGAGGTTTTAGTCAAACCGTTATGTCCGGAAAATTCATAGAATTTTTCCGTGATACGATGGAAGGCTTAAATACTAATAATAAGGATGAAATATAAGATGAAGTTGGATTTATATCAGGTTAAAGATATATTATTTCATGGCGGGAAGCTCTCGGTAGAAGAGCATATGGACAAGGTGGAGAAAAGTTATGCTTTTCTTCAGGAATTTGCTAAAGATAAATTGATATACGGTATCAATACCGGTTTTGGTCCTATGGCTCAATGGAGGGTGGATGACAAATCATTGATAGACCTTCAATACAACATCATCCGCAGCCATTCTACCGGCATGGGAGAAGCTTTGTCGGATATAGACGTCAAAGCGGCTATGATAGCACGTTTGGGCAGTTTGATTCAAGGCAAAAGCGGTGTTTATCCCTATGTGGTGGAATTGTTGTCGGCTTTTATAGAAAATGATATCATCCCTTTTGTTCCTCGGCACGGAAGTGTAGGAGCCAGTGGCGATTTAGTACAGTTGGCACACATAGCCTTATGTTTAATAGGTGAAGGAAAAGTACACTATAAAGGAGAATGGTGTTCTTCCAAGCAAGTGATGCAACAATTGGGCTTAAAACCCATGACTATCCATATTAGGGAAGGCTTAAGTATTACCAACGGAACCAGTGTGATGACAGGTATTAGTACCGTCAATCAGTTCCATGCCGAAAATTTATTGGATTGGAGCATTTTGACAGCTGTGTGGATGAACGAAATAGCCTCTTCTTTTGATGACTGGATGTCAGCTCCGTTGAATGAATATCGCCGCCATGAGGGACAAATAACGGTGGCCCGAAAAATGCGGGATATAGCTGAGGGAAGCCAATGTCTGCAACAAAGAGAACATGAATTGTATGACCCTTCAAAAAACAAGGCCCGTTATTTTGAACACAAAGTACAAGCCTATTATAGTTTACGCTGCACACCGCAAATATTAGGACCGGTTTTGGAAACTTTGCAAAATGCAAGAAATGTGATAGAATTGGAATTAAATGCGGCAAGTGATAATCCTATTGTAGACCCCGAAACCGACAATGTATATCACGGCGGCAATTTTCATGGTGATTACATTTCTTTTGAAGAGGACAAAGTAAAAATAGCCATGGTGCGATTAGCCATGACGGCAGAACGTCAGTTGAACTATTTGTTTCACGACCGTATCAACGGCATCTTGCCGCCATTTTTGAATATGGGTACGCTGGGATTAAATTATGCCATGCAGGCATGCCAATTCACGGCCACCAGCACCACTGCCGAATGTCAAACATTAGCCATGCCTAATTATGTGCATTCCATACCGAATAATAATGATAACCAAGATATAGTGTCCATGGGTACCAACACAGCGGAATTGTGCCGTCATGTGATAGAAAACACCTATCAGGTGATGAGCATTTTGATGATGGCTTTAGCTCAAGCTACCGATTGCTTGGATATTAAAGATAAATTGGCACCGGCAACACGTAATGTGTATCATCGGTTGAGAACATTATGTAATACCATTAAGGACGATCAACCTTTTTATGAGGATTTGGAAAAAATAGAAAAATATTTAAAATCAACTATTTAATAGTTTTGCGTCATGACACTTACTCCCGAATTGGAAAAACAATATACTCAAGAACAATTTAATGCTCAACAAGCACAAAACATGGCTCATATTTATTCATGGGGACCTGTTGTTTTTCAAGTGGCAAGGTTGATGCGTAAATATGGTATTTTTACACTTTTGAGTGAAAGTGTTGACGGACTTAAGGCAGAGGAAATAGTAGAAAAAACGCATTTGAGCGGTTATGCCGTAAAATGTTTGTTAGAAGCATCGCTTACCATGCACACCGTGCTGATAGATAAAGTTACCTGCAGGTATAAACTTGCCAAAACCGGTTGGTTTTTGCTCAACGATCCGCTGATAAATGTCAACATCAATTTCAATCATGATGTGAATTATGAGGGATGGTTTCATTTGGACAAATCTCTGGAAGAAGGAAAACCTGTAGGTTTGGAACATTTCGGAAATTGGGCAACCATATATGAAGGTTTGAGCAGTTTGCCTGAGCAGGTGCAAAAATCTTGGTTCGATTTTGACCATTATTATTCCGATAATAGTTTTAAAGATGCTACCGACATCATTTTCAGCGATAAGGAAGATAAACATTTGTTGGATGTCGGCGGAAACACAGGGAAATTTGCTCGTTTTGTTACAGAGCACAAGTTGCAGTCACTGGTAACAGTGTGTGATTTACCCCAGCAATTAGCCATGTTGCAGGAGCAAACACGCGGGCACATAGGAGAAAGTCGTATTCACGGTTATGCCATGAATGTGTTGGATAAGCAGGAGCAGTTTCCGACAAATTCATATTATGATGCTATTTGGATGAGCCAGTTTTTGGATTGTTTTTCTCCGGCTGAAATAGTGAGCATATTGCAGCGAGCTGCTAAAATAATGGATGCCAACAATCGTTTGTACATTATGGAAACCTTGTGGGATAGGCAGAAATATGCACCGGCAGCATTTTGCCTAACCATGACCAGCCTTTATTTTACCGCTTTAGCCAACGGCAATAGCAAAATGTACAACACCGATGATATGTTCAACATGGTCGGGCAGGCAGGTTTAAAAATAGAAAATATATATGACCATATAGGCATGGGTGGTCACAGCATATTGGTTTGTAAATTATAACATAAATTTCATATTCATAAAATGACAAAAGAAGAAGTAGTAAACAAAATTAATGTGTTTCTCATTGAGGACTTTGAAATAGATGAAAATCTTCTTGTTCCCGAAAATAAAATAGTGGATGATATCGGTATAGACAGTTTGGATATAGTGGACATAGTGGTACGGGTGAATGAAATTTTCGGTTTTAAATTAGAAAAGTCAGAGCTTACTAATGTTAAAACCTTAGAAGAATTCTACAATTTAGTGTATTCTCATGTCCAATAAGGCATGGTCGGGTAAAACGGGTGGAACACATTGGATGCAACGATGTTTGATAATGATGTTCCGATTAATTAACCCCATAGTGTTATATCCTGTAATGTGGTTTTGGGTATTGGGATATATCATTGCGGGGTATCATGGCAGAAAAGGAATTTATTATTATTGGCACCAACGGTTAGGTTATTCTCGCTTGGCGGCAATATGGCATTTATATTTAAATTATCTGGAATTCGGCAAAGCTATATTAGACAGGTTTGCTGCATGGGCAGGTAGAAGGGTTAATGTTAGAATAGAAAATCAGGAAATATTAAACGAATTACATAGCCGGCCACAGGGTTTTATACTTTTAAGTTCCCATATAGGCAATCAAGAATTGGCAGGATATAATTTTCCTATGCAAAAAAACATGTATGTGTTGACTTATATGGGTGATACCAAAGTGGTGAATGAAAATAGAGAAGCGGCTTTTGCGAAAATGGGATTAAAGATAATACCCTATCAAGAAGACGGTAGTCATATTTTTGAAATGCACAAGGTGTTAGACAGCGGAAATTTGCTGTCTATTCATGGGGACAGAATGTTTGATGGCGGTCGCGTGTTACGCACCGAAATATTAGGACAAACAGCCTCTTTTCCTGAAGGAAGCTTCAGGGTGGCCGCAATGGAGCGAGTGCCGGTGGTGTCGTTGTTTATGATGCGGGAAAAAAAAGATACTTACGTTTTGTATGTAAAGCAATTGTCGGATGGTAAATATGAAGGACATGATAGCAAACAACAGGCAACGGCAATATTACAAGCCTATGTTAAATCTATGGAATCGATATTGGAAAAATATCCGCATCAATGGTTTCATTTTTATGAATTTTGGAAGCAGTAAATGGTATATTCAATAGCACAACATATTATCACTCCTATAGCCGATACCATAGAGGGTAATTTACAATCCCTGTTAAACAAGCGGACTGTATTTGCTCAACACACATCGGTACGTGGGATGGTTTTGAAGAAAGGTGTGCTTGCCTCATTGTTTGAAAACATACCTGTTATAGAAGGATATACGGTTTTTGAAAGTTTGTGCATACAAGCCATAGCACAAGCGGTAAGTGAAAAAAATATAGATATTACATCGTCCCGTTGTGTGTTTATACTATCCTCCACCAAAGGCGATATATGGGTCTCCATGGCTCAAACGGCTAAGCATATAGCCGGCTATTTCGGAAATTATACTTCGCCTATAGTTGTTTCCACCGCATGTACATCGGGAGTGAGTGCCCAATTAACGGCATGGCGGTTGTTACAAGCCGGAATGTATGATACCGCAGTAGTAGTCGGTTGCGATGTACAATGTGAATTTATCATCAGCGGATTTCAAAGTTTTGAAGCCTTAAGCACCTTTCCGTGCAAGCCCTTTGATAAAAATAGAGACGGACTTAACCCCGGAGAGGCTGTGGCTGTAATGGTGATGAGTACTACTAAGCCCGAAAACGGGCGTGTGTGGTGTATGCTGGGAGGAAGTATACACAATGATGCTAACCATATTTCCGGTCCGAGTCGTACGGGCGAAGGCAGCCTGCGATGTTTGGAAGATATGTTGCACCTGCTTTCCCTGCAATCATTGGCATGCCTGTCGTTACACGGAACAGGTACCCTGTACAATGATGAAATGGAATCGATAGCTGTTCATAGATCAGGATTGCAAAACGTACCTGTATCGGCATTGAAAGGATATTATGGTCATACCATGGGAGCGGCAGGTTTGTTGGAAACCATACTGACTATGCGTGCAATAGAATGCGGAGTGATATTACCTGTTAACGGCTATGAGCAACAAGGAACTACTTATGCCATGAATATCTCCACCGAAGTAAGGCATACAGACAAAACATCATTTATCAAATTGCTCAGCGGATTCGGCGGGGTGAATGCAGCAGTGGCATGGTCGTTGGAAGAAAATGATGTTGCATTACATACTGCCAAATGGAATACCATAGCGGAACTTACGCTGAATGCAGGTGAAAATATTGACGGCTTGTACAGAAATAAAATCAACGACTATCCTAAATATTTTAAAATGGATAAATTATGCCGGTTGGGATTTGTAACGACGGAATTGTTGAAACAAAAACTTCAATCCGAAATGCCAGATTTCAGTATAGACAGCGAAAAATGTTGTGTGATATTGGCAAGCCGTATGGCATCTGTCAACAATGATACCGAATACCGGCAAACCATAGCGGACAAAGACAACTATTATCCGTCACCATCGTTGTTTGTATATACGCTTCCCAATATTTTGGCAGGAGAAATAGCCATTAGAAATCATATGTACGGAGAAACGGCTTGCTATGTGTTAGCCGGTGAAGATGAAATGGAGAAGATAGTAAACGCAAGTTTATGGTCCTCACAATATACACAAGCCCTCGTCGGATGGGTGGATTATCCTGAAGATGAAAATTTTGTATCGCATATAAAAATATTAACTAAAGAGTGATGCTTTATGGAAGAACTTAAAAGGCAATTGAAACAGCAAATTATCGAAGCTATTAATTTGGAAGACATGAAACCTGAAGATATAGAGGATACAGCTCCTTTGTTCGGAGAAGGTTTGGGATTGGATTCGATAGATGCTTTAGAGTTGATAATGATAATGGATAAGAATTATGGTATTAAATTTGCAGATAAAAATGAATCAAAGGCTGCTTTGCAAAGTATAGATACCATGGCAGCGTATATAAAAGAGCACAGAACCAAATGAGAATAGCCATTACAGGTGTGGGAATAGTCTCCGCATTAGGAGTGGGCTTGGCGGTAAATAAGGAACGTTTACTTCAGGGTAAAAGCGGAGTAGGCGAGCCTAAAATTTTGCCGACAAGTCATACAGAATGGCCTATAGGGGAGCTTCCTTTAACTTGTAATCAACTTGCCGACCTTGCAGGAGTATCCTCATCAAAACTTTCACGCACGGTGCTGTTAGGGTTGGTGGCTTTAAAAGAAGCTATTAAAGATGCGGATATACATGGAGCAATACCGCTTGTTAACGGTACTACTGTTGGTGGCATGGATATTACGGAACAATATTATGATGCCTGGCGACAAGGAAACCAAGATAATATTTCGCTAATATGTCAGCACGAAGCAGGTTATACCACTGCAAAATTGGCACAATGTTGCGGATTAACGGACGCGGGCACCCCGTCAACAGCATGTTCTTCCGCGTTAAATGCCGTTATTTGCGGAGCCGGACTATTAAGAACAGGCAAGGCTCAGCAGGTGATAGTAGGCGGTACGGAAGCCATGACACGTTTTCATTTGAACGGATTTGCCTCTTTGGGAATACTTTCCCGCTCCTTGTGTCGTCCGTTTATGCCGGATAGAGACGGCATCAATCTCGGTGAGGGTGCAGCCTATCTTGTATTGGAGAACGAACAATCGGCAATAAAACGCAAGGCTAAAATTTACGGCTATTTGGCCGGATATGCCAATGCATGTGATGCTTATCATGCCACCACCTCTTCTCCTGACGGTGAGGGGGCTTATTCAGCAATGAGTAAAGCTCTTGCTATGGCAAATCTTCATCCTGATGATATTGCTTATATCAACGCACACGGCACAGCCACCGTCAACAATGATGAAAGTGAACAAAATGCCATCCAAAGGGTTTTCTCATCGAACATGCCTATAGTGGAATCCACTAAAACACTGACAGGACACACCACCTCGGCAAGCGGTGGCATAGAAAGTGTTTTCAGTTTGCTACGCTTGCAGGAAAATCATTATGTTCATGTGATGAATAATGCATTCGGCTTTGGCGGTAATGATAGCTCTATCATATTGAGTGCTATGCCTATAGACTTGCCTCCAATTGCTTTGTCCCGCATGAAAGAATATGAAGAAGCGGAAACCACCGGAGAAGAAGACTTTACAGCGTATATTCCCATGATGCAGGCACGCCGTATGACTTCCTCTATGCGACAATTGATGGTAGCGGCATATAAGGCAATATCCTTGTCAGGAGTACAAAATATAGACGGTATTATAGTAGGAACACAATGGGGAGGAATGATTCCCACTATTAATATTTTAGAGCAGCTGTCCACACAAGGAGAACGGGATATTTCTCCTACCTTTTTTATGAATTCCACCCATAATTCAGCAGCAGGAACCATCGCAAGGATGTTGCAGTGCAAGGGTTATAATATGACTTTTGCAAGTGACGGTAATGTGATGGAAACAGCTATGAAAGAGGCTCGATCGGCCATAGAAGCAGGAATGGCGAAAAACATTCTTGTATGTGCCTATGATGAAGTGGATGAACGTTGGCAGTCATTGTTGAAAATGATAAACAGAAGTTCAAAAGTGATAACCAAAGCCCGTGTGATATGCTTAGATTAATTATTTTTTCTATCATACAATCCGCCTTATTGTGTATAGGTCAAGTGTTACTCAAAATGGGAGTGATGCATATGGATAGAAGTTTAGGTTGGAAAGATTTTATACTTCATTCTATTCTTACCAATTGGTGGCTGTTGGGTTGCGGTGTTGCCATGACTTCTGCCGGATTGACATGGATGTATATTCTCCGGCATTTCAAATTTTCCTATGCATATCCTTTAACAGCATTAAGTTTTGTGTTCGGTATGTGGGCTGCTATGTGGGTATTTAAAGAGCAGGTGAATGGTTGGCAATGGCTGGGAATATTGTTAATACTTTTAGGATGTTATTTGGTTACCAAATGAAAAAGATATTATTGATAGTTTTGTTTTTGAGTCAATTATGTGTGTTTGCACAAGTGAGCATTGCTAATTTAAGTAGTGCTAACGCTTCTTTTTGTCAAACCAAGACTTCCATGGCTTTAATGAAACCGGAAATTCAATACGGGCATTTTATTTTTAACGCTCCTGATAAAATTACATGGAAATATCAAAACAACAGTTCTTTGCAATTGCCGGCTCCTATGTTGGATTTAATTCGCAGAGCGGTTAGCGGCGATGTGTCGGTATTGGATAAAGAATTTAATATGGAATGGAATAAGCAGGAATTGGTGTTAACACCTAAGCAGAAACAATTAAAACGTATTTTTTCCGCTATCACCATAGCGTTTGAAACTTCTGGAGTGGCAAAAAAAGTGGTGCTAAAAGAATTGAACGGAGACATAACCACCATAGAATTTATGAATTTGAAATATACTAAGCGATGAAAAGGGTAGTCATAACCGGAATGGGAATATATTCTTGTATAGGAACCTCTTTGGATACAGTGCAGCAATCGCTGTTTAACGGTGTTTCGGGAGTGGTATTGGATACAAGCAGGCACGAAATGGGTTTTAGAAGTGCGTTAACGGGAAAAGTGCCTATGCCTGATTTAAAATCTGTATTAGACCGGCATCAAAGATCGCTCATGCCCGAAGAAGCGATGTATGCATATTGTGCAACGGCGGACGCGATAAAAAATGCCGGTGTGGACGAAGACTTTTTTTTGCATGAAGATGTGGGCTTGATATATGGTAACGATTCCACGGCGGAAGCTGTGGTGACGGGTGTAGATCGCATCCGCCAATATAAAGATACCACATTGTGCGGAGCAGGAACTATTTTTAAATCCATGAATTCCACAGTAAGCATGAATTTGGCTTGTCTTTTCCATTTAAGGGGTATTAATTTAACCATTTCAGCGGCATGTGCATCAAGCAGCCATTCCATAGGATTGGGAACCATGATGATAAGAAACGGTTTGCAGAATATGGTGATAGTGGGAGGAACGCAAGAAACCAATCCTTATGCGGTAGCCTCTTTTGACGGCATTTCAGCTTTCTCTGTCAGAGAAGATGTTCCCTCTGCTGCCTCCCGACCGTTTGATAAAGACAGAGACGGCTTAGTACCGTCAGGAGGAGCGGCAACGTTGATTTTAGAAGAATATGAACATGCCGTAAAACGTGGTGCTCCCATTATTGCTGAGGTGTTAGGATGGGGCTTTTCTTCCAATGGCGAGCATATTTCCACTCCTAATGTAGAAGGTCCTGTAAAATCATTGGAAATGAGTATTAAAGATGCAGGAATAAATATTCACGATATAGGATATATCAACGCTCATGCTACTTCCACACCGGTGGGAGACAAAAAAGAAGCTCAGGCTATTTATAAGGTGTTTGGCGATGCAAACATACCCGTTACTTCCACCAAATCACAAACAGGACACGAAATGTGGATGGCCGGTGCCTCGGAAGTGATATATTCCATTTTGATGATGCAAGGCGGTTTTGTGGCGGCTAATCTGAATTTTGACTACCCCGATGAAGATAGTGGAAAATTGCACATAGCGGCAGAACGCTTAAACCATCATTTTAATACCTTTTTAAGCAATTCATTCGGATTCGGAGGTACTAATTCCACTTTAATTATTCGTGCTATTTGATGATAGAATATACTCAAGATAACATAGAACAGCTAATACCGCAACGCCGTCCTATAATTATGATAGACGGAGTGAAAATAGTGAGTGAAACTTCGGCAATAGCCAGCCTAACCATTCATTCCGACAATTGGTTTATTCATCATAATAGGTTGTTGGAGGCCGGTTTGGTGGAACATGCCGCACAATCGGCTGCAGCATTGTTAGGAGCCCGCAATTATCATACAGGCAAGCCAGCTCAAATAGGCTACATAGGCGAAATTAAGAATTTTGAGGTAAAAAATCTGCCCGTATTAGGAGATAAACTTATTACTTATATAGAAATGCTTGCCGAAGTGGATAACATTTCATTGTTGGAGGTACGCTCGGAAGCGAACGGAGAAAGAGTGTGTGCAGGACAAATAAAAGTGGTAGTAATAGGAGAATAAATGCAGAATTATTATAAAGTTGATAAAAAGCAGATAACTGACAAAAAGGCATGTTTTGATGTATCATTGATACCCGATTGTGAAGTATATGCAGGGCATTTCCCTAATCATCCCATAGCTCCGGGTGCGTGCAGTATAGAAATGATACGTCAATGTATTTCTTCCCTGCTGCAACGGGAAATTCAATTTTCAAAAATACACCAGTGTAAATTTATTTCACCCATCAATCCGAATGTACACAAGCATCTGCAATTAACATTTACAAATAATGAGGACAAATGGATTGCCACGGTTGTCTTCGGGGAGCAACTGTTGATGCGATTAAAAGCTGAGATAGTATGAAACGTGTGGTGATAATAGGTGCCGGTTGGGGCGGCTTGGTTACAGGATATTTATTGTCCAAAAGGGGATATGATGTTACCATATTGGAGCAGAGTAGTCACGTGGGCGGATGTTTGCAAGCATTTAACAGAGGTGGCATACGTTTTGATACCGGCTTTCATATAGTGGGCGGATTAGTAGAGACAAATCCTATGTATTATTTTTTTAAAGAATTGGATTTGTTGAAATTACCATGGATACAACTTCGAAATCAAGGAGTGTTCTTAAACAATACCTCCTATGTTTTACCTTGTGGTCATGAAGAATTTTTTCGTTATTTTTCGGATATGTTCCCACACGAAAAAAACAACCTGCGACGGTATTTTCAAACATTTAAAGCGATAGTATCGTGTCCTATTAAAGATACTATGCCGTATTGGGAGCAAGGAGCATGGAATTTTTTATCCCATACCATTGCCGACCCTCAATTGCGAGACATACTATCAAGTCCTTCTATGATAATGGAAATGAACAAGGACTATTTACCTCTCTTTGCCTATGCTGAAATAATGAACAGTTTTATTACTTCCACCTGTAGATTGGCAGAAGGCAGTCAGCCCATGCTTGACCATTTGGTGCAAGGGATAGAAAATAGCGGCAGTTGTATATATTGCAATAGTAAAATAACGCAGATATTAGAAAAAAACGGGGTAGTAGCAGGAGTAAAAATGCAAGATGGCACTACTATAGATGCGGATATAGTTATAGCTGCCATTAATCCTATACTTACCGTCGGGCTTTTTGCATCCGATACCGCTGTAAACAAAGTGTATGTTCGCAGGATATCTAATTTGTTGTGCTCTATGGGATGTTTTACGGTGAATATTAAACTAAAATCAGGAGTGATCCCAATGCAGAACGAACCGATATATGTTCATGCCAAAGAGGCTGATATGTGGAACATGGATACTCCTGAAGTGCAACATCTGATGGTACATTATTATCCCGAGCAAAATGCTATGGATCTGCTTACCCCTATGATGTGGCACAAAGTGCAGAAAAGGAACCGTCAAAGCATGAATGTTCCGGATAATGGCTATGACATGTTCAAACACCAAACAGCGGAGCAGTGTATAGCTTTGGCTGAATCGGCTATTCCCGACCTGCGGAATGCCGTGTTGAATTATTGGACATCCACCCCTTTAACATGGAAAAATTATATCAATGCCTATCAAGGTTCGGCATTCGGTGTAACCAAAGATTATAAATCTCCTATTACCACCATGTTCCAACCGCGTACACCCTTAAAAGGATTGTACATTACCGGACAATCCATGATATTGCATGGTATTATGGGAACCACTGTTTCTGCCTTTCAGACAGCGGCAATGATAGAACCGGATATTCCTACATGGCCACGGCTTGATGTTACCGCTCCCGCATTTTCTTTTTTATAAAGTTATTGTCGTTTGTTAAAATCGAATATATATTCATCAAGCAATGATTTAAACCTTATGTGAAGTACCCCAAACATGCCCAAGACGCTTCGCAATGGTGTGGAAATGGCATTGCCGGCTCCCACTGCCATCAATCAACAAA
>DBXT01000035.1 GCA_002309615.1 Bacteroidales bacterium UBA1205 | reverse complement strand
AAAAACCTCCATATTGCACAAGATATTTTACAATTTCCTCTCCTGCATGACCGTTTCCGTATAATGCCTGCTCAAAACTTACATTTTTATTCAGCATACTTTGGGCATATTGTACGATGGTTTCCTGTTTTGTGCCACACAATACATTGCAACCGCAGTCTAATAATTCCACCCACTCTGTTTGTTCCCGCAGGGTAAGGCATTTCTTTTTAAAAAAATAGGCTTCTTTTTGCAATCCGCCGCTGTCGGTCATAATCATTTGTGCATGATTGATAAGATACAACATCTCAAAATACCCTACCGGCTCCATAAAGGTGATGGCACTGTTAGCGAAATGGTAATTTGCAGCTTCCAAGGCGGATTTTGTACGAGGATGCAGCGGCAAAACTATCGGCATAATATGTCGGGATATGTATTCCAAAGCTGCAAACACCGACAATAAATTTTGAATATTGTCGGTAGTTTCTGCCCTATGCAAAGTAGTGAGGATATAATTACTCGGGATATTTTCTTGCGGAGCCCTTGCCTTGCCGGCATAATACAATGCCGCATCATACATCACATCGCCGCAAAGCACCATTTTACTGCACCCGTTTCCCATGCCCTCTTTTTGCAGCTGCCGGACAGCATTTTCGGTAGGACAAAACAAAATACTGCTGATTCTGTCGGTTACTATCCGGTTGACCTCCTCCGGCATTTGCATATTGAAAGACCGCAAACCTGCTTCCACATGGGCTAAAGGGATGTGTAATTTAACAGCCGCCAAAGCTCCTGACAAAGTGGAATCGGTATCACCATATACCAATACCATATCGGGATGTTCTTGCAAGAGCACCTGCTCTATGCCTTCCAACATTCGTCCTGTCATGGCTCCGTGCGTCATGCCATGCACCGCCAAGTTGTAATCCGGGGCAGGAATGTCCATTTCGCTAAAAAACACTTCGGACATATTCTTGTCATAATGCTGACCGGTGTGCACTATCACCTCCTTGATACTGCCGGTACGAGCTATTGCCCGGCTTATCACTGCAGCCTTAACGAACTGAGGCCTCGCCCCGACTATGCTTACTATTTTCATTATCAAATTTTTTATCGGATATATCCATCATCAAAACACAAGTAAAAAATACGGCAAACATGATACCGTCCTGCCGCTCTAACATTGATTCAAACATAAAATTGATCATAATAAGCACCCCGAACAAGCACAAAACCGCATTTCTATTCTTAACGCCCGTATATAATATAAAAGCCAACAAGCACAGCAATGAAAAAATACCTAACAACCCCATGCTTGCCAATGCCTGTAAATATTGATTATGTGCATTCAAATCTTTCTTCGCAGATACCCAATATTGATGTTGACGGTAAAAATTTTGTTGTTCCTGTTGAAAATCAGCTATTCCGACCCCCTTGGGAAAATATTGCTTACCGATACTCCATGCGGCTTGCCATGCCTGAACGCGGGCATCTTTAGGTGATGACTTATGATACCGTTGCGACAACTCATCGGTTACCACCGATTGAGTAACTATCACTCTATTCTGCTGGCGAGGAAGCAATAAAAAGCTAATACAGAAACACATTATCGGTATCATTGCACTCAATATCCATTGCTTAATATGATATCTTTCAAAACAAGATACATATACAAAATATAAGAATAAGATAACAATAAAAGCTAATATCCCCGCCCGTGAACCCGACAATACCACTCCTATGGACAAAAAGACATTGATGATATGAATCATCACCTTGACTTTTATACTTAATTCCTTATTGTATAATAAATCCACCATAAATATTATTGCCATGGTATACATCATGGACAAATAGGCAGGATGCCTCAACCAACCTGTAAGGGTGGAATAATAATAATTATAAAAATGAAAATGAGACAGCTCCCCTATATATGCATGCAATATGCACATCAACAACGACAAGACACATGCTATAGCATAAGTTAACTTGAAACATATCCATTTTTTTTCATCCATATAGTCTACCATAGGAATAAGCAATGCACATGGTAAAAGCACAAAAGGAAGTTTTTGAAACCAATCGTTAACCTTTATGCCCTGAGATATTAACATGCCATAGATATATGCCGCATACAATAAGGCAAAAAGCAGTACTGCCATTAAACGCGGACATGCTATTTTGTTCACATTCTTCTTGCATATATTTATACCCAAGCCTACCAACCACCATGAAAACAAGACAGCCACCATCCAAGGTGCCGCATTAAATGCCGAATTCGGCGAAGTGGTTGGCAACACTAAGGCAAACACCAACAATAAAACCGGACAAATATTTTTATAGATAGTATCCCGCATTTATATTTTTTTTTGCAAAGATAACATTTTTTATCACATGTAATATTTTTCCCTATCCTTTATATCATCCACTTTTTTTTTGTATTTTTGCATTTTATATATTTAGATATGCAAACCGATATTATTTCTTGTATTAAAGCATCTATTGCTGCAAAAGAACAAATATTGCTCAACCCTGTATTGATGCAAAACATTGAAATTGCCGCTACAGCAATTATTAATGCCTATAAAAATGAACATAAAGTGCTTTTTTGCGGCAACGGAGGAAGTGCTGCCGATGCACAACATTTAGCAGCTGAATTATCCGGACGGTTTTATATCAATCGTCCGCCTCTATACGCAGAAGCATTGCATGTAAACACATCCTATATCACTGCCGTTGCCAACGATTACGGCTATCAGGCCACATATGCCCGTATGATAGAGGCTTGCGGCAAAAAAAATGATATTTTAGTAGCCATATCAACGTCCGGCAATTCGGAAAATATTATAGCCGCAATACAAAAAGCCCACGAAACTGGCATGTATGTTATAGGCATGACCGGCCTTGACGGCGGAAAAATGAGCACTATGTGCAATTGCCTGCTCAATGTTCCCTCAAAAGACACACCCCGCATACAAGAAATGCACATCACTTTGGGGCATATTATATGCTACCTGATAGAAAAACATCTGTTCGCTTAATTTTCTATCGCAGCATTATACGCTTCCGCCCTGAAAATATCAAACCTGTCTATAGGACGATAGATATTAAGCCATTTGAAATTACTTAATTTATCGGCGGGCAACTTGTCTTCCGGATACATCTCTCCTTTTACCTGATGGTAAAAACGTATTTTACTCACCTCATTGTCTTCAAAAAACACCCGCATGGATGCCGATACCGATTTTTGCACCCCTATCAACGATTTATCATCTTCTTGTACATAATACAAACATTCCGCATTTGCATCAATAAATACGGTGCTGATATTGTTGTTTTCAAAATCCACCAACATATTCGCACCTTTTATCTGGTTAAATTTAAGTTCTTTGAATACATCCGCTACTATAAAGGCATTGTTGATAAACTGCATTTGACTGATTTGCCCGTTTTTTAACAATAATTTGATGGTATCCGACAACAATTGGTTCTCTCCCGTCCACAATATAGGACTCCCTATCATCAATATAATAGAATCTATTGCGTTATAAGACAACGAATCACACGCCCCCTGAATATCATTTCTATAAAACCGCACATTGTAATAGGTGTACATGTATTCCAATTCTTGTGCTGAGTCGAATGATGCCCACATTTGCTCCCCGTGAACAAACAAGCTATCATCATTTTCTATCATCACCGCCACCGCACTGTCTATCAAATAAGCATAACCTTTTTCTTTTTGATATTCAGCATAGTTACTCGTAAAATAAACATTCTGCGTAGAATCATAAATATATACATTACTGCGGGCTACACCTAAATCATGCTCCAAATCATACCATATAGTATCCGCGGAAAGACACTGCGTATTGTTATACATTCTGGCACTATCTTCAAATTGGCACACATTGCTGTAAGTATTATACCAGCCATAATTGCATGTCATATAATTATTATCGGAGGAAATAACGGTAGGCCCTAAAAAATAAGCTATCTCTGTCAGCGTATTATACCGCAATGTATCCGATTCCACTTTATATTGTGGTGTAACAAGAACAACACTATCTTTAAAATACACGTCGTTGCTTACCGTATAATACCAGCCTTGGCGACTTATCAGGGTTGAATTACCGCTCACCACCCTTCCGTAAGTATTATAATAAGCTCTCTCCGTGTTTCTGTCATACACCAATCTATCGGTATAAAGGGTGGTGGTTTCATCGGTGAGCACCACCGTGTCTTTGGTAATGATAGCTATTTTACTGTTTCCGTCGTATAATATATGATTTCCATATAGCAATACCGAATCGTTAAGATGCACTACCAAATTTTCTCCGTATGCATCCACTGTGTTGTTTTTTTCATTAAAAAAAGCTGTATCACAATAACAAACTGCTCCTTCGTGAGAAAATTCCACGTTGCCTATCAACATTTGCACATCAGCTTTGTGGGCGGCATCGTGCGTGAGTATCTGTGCGGTACACTCTATTTTTGATTTTGTATTCGATTGACTTTGTGCCCACGATATTTGACACAATATCAAAACTATTGCTGCGTATTTTACCAAGTTTCTATTCATAATTCGTTAATCGTTTGCCCAAATGTACAGCCAAATAACCGGTGAGCAACATATATTGTTTGTTGGCAAATGCCATTTTTTCCACAGGAATGATATAAGCATCCACAGCCACTCCGATATCTAACTTTATCACCATAGCATCGTTGGAGGAAAAATCAAAACTTAAGCCTGTTTTGGCATATATTCCCGGATGCACTTTCATGTTCTTCATGCCTTTGTAAATAGGAGCAGAAGATTTAATCATGTTGATACTATGTTTATTTTCATCATATTGTTGCACCTCTGAGGTGAGCTCCCCTTCGGGTGTATAGGTATAAACATTCAAGTATACCGGCACGGAAAAACCCAAAGACACTCCTCCGTAAAAAAAATAGCCCACTTCCACTCCTCCGCTATAATGCTTGGTGTTCAATATGCGAGTACAACCATAACCGGCTCTTAACAAGCCGAAATAATTTTTTTTACCATACACTATAGTGGAACCCTCCGACAACGCTACACGCTGTTCTTTAAAATGACGATAAAAGGTGTATTCTACATCAATACCATGCTGAAGCTTGATACTTTTTATATAATCGTACCGAAACCCCAAACCTACTCCGTTAGTATGAATATTCGCATAAATATCCCACTGCCGCTTGCGAACCCACAGAGTTTCAGGCTCTCCTATATTAATATCTTGACATAGTGCCGATATTGAACTCAATAAAAAAAAGAAACAAGCCAATAGCTTTAATCGCCACATATCATTGATGCTAAATAGGCGGTATTTTTAAACTACTGCATTTTGCGATGTTTCTACATCCGCTTGAGTATAGGCAGGACAACGTTCGTATGTATTGCAGGATGCTAATACCATACTCATGATTGCAATTAACAATGCTACAAATGCTAATTTTTTCATATCAATCCTTTTATTTTGTAAATAATATTTTCCGCATAAAACGTGTATTGTTAAAAAAAACACGTATCTTTGCACTTTATCTTGCAAAGATATAATAAAAAAAAGAAATATTCATACTCATTGTTCAATAATTTTCAGAAAAAATGGTAGCACCTGTTAATCCGCAAATCGAAAATTCATGGAAAGATGTTTTAAATCAAGCATTTGCAGAACCCTCTTTTTATTCTTTAAAAGAATTTTTGGTACAAGAAAAAAAGTCCCGACTGGTGTTTCCTCCCAATAAATTAATATTCAACGCATTCAACCTTACTCCGTTTGATAAAATAAAAGTGGTAATCCTCGGACAAGACCCCTATCACGATGTAGGTCAAGCCCACGGACTATGTTTTTCCGTGCCCGACGGCATTGCCTTTCCTAAATCGCTTATCAATATTTTCACCGAACTGCACAATGATATCGGGTGCCCTATTCCCAAAAGCGGGAATTTGGAAAAATGGGCAAAACAAGGTGTTTTGTTACTCAACGCCACGCTAACCGTAAGAGCTCATGAACCCGCCTCCCACCAAAATCACGGGTGGGAACAATTCACCGACAGCGTCATCAGTGCCATATCACAACAAAAAGAGAACATCGTATTTTTGTTATGGGGCAACTTTGCCAAAGCAAAAATTCCTCTCATAGACGCTAACAAACATCATATACTTACCGCCGCACATCCCTCCCCCCTTGCCGCTTCAAGGGGATTCTTCGGATGCAAACACTTTTCTAAAACCAATCAAATTCTTGTTCAACACGGCATTACTCCCATAGAATGGGATCTCACCAAATAAACCCACCACCATGTTGAAACATTATTGGAAACTTTTTAGAGGGTACAATCTACTGATTATTGTATGCACCATGCTTATTTTGCATATTTTTAACATGCATGCCTCAGGCTGTTATCCCGACGGAATACTTCTCCCGCTGACTATGCTGATGTTTAGCATAGTGTTTATTGCCGCCGGAGGAAATTGTATTAACGACTGCATGGACATAGTATCTGACCAATTCAATCACAAATCCTTACACATATCGCCACAAGCAATTCCCGTTGCTCGAGCCGGAAAATGCTACATCGTCTCAACCGTTATAGGGTTGCTGACGGCTATTGTTCCTGCTTACTACCTGCATTCCTATTTGTTTTATATCATATTTCCGCTATCGGCTGTTTGTTTATATCTATATTCCAAATATTTAAAAAGAAAACCGCTGATAGGCAATATTACCATAGCCCTACTGACCGCCATGGTGATAGTCACTCAATTTCTATTTTATCATATAGCCTGTCCGGTATATTTGCCATCTGCTCATAGTTGCCCGAATGTAATGCCTGACACACGTATTTGGCTCGGCACTGCCGTATTGGCTTTTTGGCTTACGCTTATTCGCGAACTCATTAAAACCATGGAAGATGTTGAAGGGGATTCCGTAGCGGCCTATCATACCATAGCCGTGACAAAAGGAATAGAATTTACTAAAATCACCACTAATATTTTGACCATTTTTTTGGAAATGATTTTTGTATTAATTCCTTTTTCTCTATTAACAAATAATATACTCATCCATACTTTAAGCAAAATAATTCTTTTTGTATACTTTGTTTTATGTGTCAGCATTCCTACTATAGTTTTGTCTCATAATATCCGCCGGATTCACACCTCGGCCGATTGCCATAAAGCAAGCAGGCTGACTAAAATCATTATGCTCAACGGAATATTCACCTTTTTGGTAATAACCTTACTGCTTATCACAATAGGCTGACAAAAAAACAAAAACATTATCGTTAATAAATAAATTAGCCCTAAAAGTATGGGATAAATACAAAAAATGTTACCTTTGCACATTGCATAAATAATAGACCATGAACGAGCAAAAATACAATTTACGCGGGGTATCAGCCACTAAAGAAGACGTGCATAACGCCATCAAAAATATAGATAAAGGGCTTTATCCTAATGCTTTTTGTAAAATCATACCCGATTATTTGTCCGGTAACAATGACTATTGCTGCATTATGCATGCCGACGGTGCCGGCACAAAATCTTCTTTGGCCTACATGTATTGGAAAACCACGGGAGACCTCTCCGTATGGAAAGGCATAGCACAAGATGCAATAGTAATGAATACCGACGATTTACTATGCGTAGGTGCTGTTGACAATATTTTACTTTCTTCCACCATAGGCAGGAACAAGCACCTCATTCCGGGAGAAGTTATCAAAGCATTGATAGACGGAACCGAAGAATTTTTAGCCCAAATGCGGGATATGGGTATCGGCATTTACTCCACCGGCGGTGAAACGGCCGATGTCGGAGATTTGGTGCGTACCATCATCGTGGATAGCACCGTTACTTGCCGTATGAAAAGGGCTGATGTAATCAATAACGCCCATATACAAGCAGGTGACGTGATTGTAGGTTTATCCTCTTACGGACAAGCCTCTTATGAAACACAATACAACGGCGGCATGGGCAGTAACGGGCTTACTTCCGCCAGACATGATGTTTTTTGCAAAGCTTTGCTGCAACAATATCCTGAAAGTTGTGACAACAATCTGCCCGCAGACGTGGTTTATTGCGGCAAATACCAATTAACCGATGCAAGCGAAGTTCCCGGAGTGGATGTGGGCAAACTAGTGCTTTCCCCCACCAGAACCTACGCCCCTATTATCAAACAAGTGCTCCGACTTAACCACGAGCATATTCATGGTATGATACATTGCAGTGGCGGAGGCCAAACAAAAATATTGCATTTTGTTCAGAATATGCACATTGTTAAAAACAATTTATTCCCCGTTCCTCCTTTATTCCGTATGATACAAACGGAATCGAACACCCAATGGAATGAAATGTACAAGGTTTTCAACATGGGACATAGAATGGAATTATATGTTAACCCATGCATAGCCAATGACATTATAGACATAGCCCGTTCTTACAACGTAGAAGCCCGAATAGTGGGTTACGTGGAAAACGCCGAATCCAAGAGACTTACCATTAATAGTGAATACGGAACTTTTGAATACGAACAATAATTTTTTAATTATACAAGAATAAGTAAAACATATATACAATCATGATAAACATCACATTGCCTGACGGCTCTGTACGTCAATATCCTCAAGGCACCACTCCTTATGAAATTGCACTATCAATTAGCGAAGGATTGGCTCGCAATGTATTAGCCGCTAAAGTAAACGACAAAACAGTAGATAGCTATTACCCTATTAATAATGATGCACACCTCCAACTCCTGACATGGAATGATGAGGAAGGTAAAAAAGTATTCTGGCATTCTTCTGCCCACCTGATGGCTGAAGCCATAGAACAACTTTACCCCGGCACCAAATTCGGCATAGGTCCCTGCATAGATACAGGATTTTACTATGATATAGATTTCGGCGAACGCACTATCTCATCGGAAGATTTCAAAGCCATTGAAGACAAAATGGCTCAACTGGTAGCCGAAAAGCAAGCTTTTGTTCGCTCAGAAGTAAGCAAAAAAGATGCTTTGGACTATTTTACCAAAAAAGGTGATGAATATAAAATAGAACTCATCAACGATTTGGAAGACGGCACCATCAGTTTTTACCAAAGCGGTACCTTTACCGACCTTTGCCGCGGACCCCATTTGCCCAATACCGGTTTTATAAAAGCCATCAAAATATTGAGTTTGGCAGGTGCCTACTGGAGAGGTGACGAAAAACGCAAACAGCTTACCCGTATTTATGCCGTTACCTTCCCGAAAAAGAAAGAACTGGATGAATATCTTACTCTTTTGGAAGAAGCCAAAAAACGCGATCACCGCAAACTCGGAAAAGAACTCAACTTGTTTATGTTCAACGAAATGGTGGGAAAAGGTTTGCCTATTTGGTTGCCAAAAGGCACCGAATTGCGTTTGAGACTGCAAAACTTTTTGACAAAAATACAAAAACGCTACGGATACGAGCAAGTTATTACTCCTCACATCGGAGGAAAACAATTATATGTTACTTCCGGACACTGGGATCACTACGGAGAAGACAGCTTCCGTCCTATCACTACACCGGAAGAGGGTGAAGAATACTTACTCAAACCCATGAATTGTCCTCACCACTGCATGATATACAAAGACCAGCCGCACTCCTACAAAGACCTACCGCTTCGTTTTGCGGAATTCGGCACCGTATATCGATACGAACAAAGCGGTGAATTGCATGGTTTGACACGTGTCCGCAGTTTTACCCAAGACGATGCCCATATTTTCTGTCGCCCTGACCAAGTGAAAGAAGAGTTCATTCGGGTGATGGAAATTATAGAAATTATATTCAAAGCTTTAAGTTTTGACAAATTCGAAGCCCAAATATCACTCCGAGACCCGAATAACACGACTAAATATGTCGGCTCCGATGAAAATTGGGCAAAAGCGGAGACCGCTATCATAGAAGCTTGCAAAGAAAAAAATCTGCCGGCAAAAATTGAATACGGCGAAGCCGCTTTTTACGGTCCTAAATTAGACTTTATGGTGAAAGATGCCATCGGTCGTAAATGGCAGTTGGGAACCATACAAGTGGACTACAACCTGCCTGAACGTTTTGACTTGGAATACATCGGTAGCGACAATCAAAAACACCGTCCGGT
>DBXT01000002.1:21791-21951 GCA_002309615.1 Bacteroidales bacterium UBA1205 | reverse complement strand
AGCGGAAGACGGGGCTCGAACCCGCCACCTAAAGCTTGGAAGGCTTTCGCTCTGCCAAATGAGCTACTTCCGCTTGCTTAAACAACAAAAAAGACGTAATAAAATCACTTTCTTTACGTCCTTTGTGTCCTTTTCGTGGGGGAAGGTGGACTCGAACCAC
>DBXT01000002.1:0-21674 GCA_002309615.1 Bacteroidales bacterium UBA1205 | reverse complement strand
TGGCCAACTGAGCTACAGTGGCATCGACCAAGCATACTTTTAAGTGCTAAATCGGACTGCAAAGATACAACAAATTTTAATACAAATCATCACTTGAAAACTTTTTTTTTATTTTTTTTCAATAAATTGTCATTCAGTTTTTTATATTTTAACACCTCTGCAAAAAAAGAAAAATCCGAAACTATTTTGCCCGTTTGCGCCGAAATTCACCTCCTTTATTTCCACCTTTTTTATTGCATTTTTTCCCTAAAAGTGAATTTTTTGTTGCCTAACCTTCTTGCCTCTTTACAACAATATTCATTACCCGTTCCGCAAGCTTTTGTTTGCATACCGCCGTTATGAAAATTCTAACAAGCCGCACGAATAAAGAAGAAAAATTGGCAAAAAAATGTTACTTTTGCAAAAAAATACGGATAATGGACAAGCAAAAATTATACATAGAAACTTACGGATGTCAAATGAATTTTGCCGACAGTGAAATTGTTGCATCCATACTTTCCCATGAATACCTTCTCACTTCTGATGAAAAAGAAGCAGACCTTATTTTGATTAACACCTGCTCCATTAGAGACAATGCAGAACAAAGAGTGTTGAACAGGCTTACCGAACTTAAAGCGTTGAAAAAACAACGCAAAAATTTACGCATAGGTATTATAGGATGTATGGCTGAAAGGCTCAAAGAAACATTAATAGAAAAAAACAAAGTGGATTTGGTGGTCGGTCCCGATGCTTATCGCAGTTTACCGCAAATGCTTGGAGAGAACACATTTAACATCAACGTAATATTATCCGAAACAGAAACCTATGATGATATCACCCCCATACGATACGACACCAACGGCATATCCGCTTTTGTGTCTATTATGCGAGGATGTAACAATTTTTGCTCTTATTGTGTAGTACCTTACACCCGCGGCAGGGAACGCAGCCGGCATCCGCAAACCATTATAGAAGAATGCCGTCAATTAGTTGCTCAAGGATACAAAGAAGTAACGCTTTTGGGTCAGAATGTCAACTCTTACCGATACGAAAACTATACTTTCCCGAAACTGATGCAGGCTGTTGCCGAAATTTCTCCTTTGCTAAGGGTGCGTTTTGCCACTTCCCATCCCAAAGACCTTTCCGACGAACTCTTGGAGGTAATGCAAGCATATCCTAATATATGTAAGAGCATACATTTGCCCGCCCAGTCGGGAAACAATAATGTGTTGCAACACATGAACAGAAAATATACCAGAGAATGGTATCTTAACCGCATTGCCGCCATACGCCGATACATGCCCGACTGCGCTATCAGCACCGATATCATAGCCGGTTTTTGTGACGAAACAATAGCAGAACACCAAGATACCCTGTCGCTCATGCAAGAAGTCGGCTTTGAATATGCATTTATGTTCAAATATTCTATGCGGGAAGGCACCGCCGCCCACCGCCATATGTGCGATAATGTTCCCGAAGAAGAAAAAATACGCCGCTTGGAAGAAATCATCGCCCTACAACAAAATTTATCTTTACTAAGCAACAAAAAAGATATAGGCAAAACTTTTGAAGTGCTCATAGAAGGCTGCTCCAAACGTTCCCAAGACCAATTATTCGGGCGCAACAGCCAAAATAAAGTAGTGATTTTCAACAAAGGAAATCACCAAAAAGGGGAATATGTCAAAGTGCATGTTTACGACTGCTCCGCAGCCACCCTCTTCGGCGAAATTACAGACTGAACCAAAGCGGTTTCAAAAATTTTTTCAGGGTGAATGTTAATGGCGATTATTTCATTGCCACAGCATCGGTTATGCGTACTTTTTTGGCTACAAAATAAGCAGGCAACACCAATACGCACCAGCTAATGAGCATTATACCTATATTTATCAATAACACATGCAGCCACTGCACATCTATAGGAACATAAGACATATAGTAATTTTCCGGATTGAGGGTGACTATATGGAAAGTATGTTGCAACCAACATAACAACAACCCTACGGCATTTCCCCATAGCAAACCGCCTACTAACACTCTAAACGACACCCACATAAAAATACGAGATATGGACCCATTACGACAACCCATGGTTTTGAGTATGCCTATGGTAGGAATATGCTCCAAGGCAAAAGTAAACTGGGTGGAAATAAGTGATACCGCCACTATCACTATAATCAGCACTATCAGCACCACCACATTTTGTTCCACCAAATCTATCCAATTAAACACTTCTTTTTGTTGTTCTTTTATGCTTTCGGCTTTCATGTCGTAATCTATAGCCATATTCACCTTGTCGGTGGTAACATCCAATAAAGAAAAATCGTTGACAAACACCTCCAATGCATCCACTCTGTCATCGGCCCAACCTTTGAGTTTAATCACCTGACGAATGTCACACATCACATATGTTTTGTCATATATGCCCAAACCTGTATTGTATATACCTGTTATGACGAATTTTCGTTGTCGCACCGGATTTTGCACAAAAAAAGCATTCACCTTATCGCCCAATTGCAAGCCTGTGCGTTTTGAAAAGGTTTCAGACACCAGCAATTCGTTGCTTACCACACTGTCTTCAAGATGCAAGCATCGGCCTTGCACTATTTGACGGGAAAGAAAAGAAGTGTCATAATCGGCACCCACTCCTTTGAAAGCCACTCCTTCTACATCTTTATTGCCTTGAATAATGCCTGCTATATGTGCCGTTGCCTGCAGATGCGAAACATTGTCTTGAGCTAATATTCGCCGACGCAAATTTTTGCTGTCTACTATGGGAACTTTCTGAAACGATTCATTATTGTCGTAATGCGATACTGCAATATGCGCTCCCAAACCTGTGATTTTAGTTTGCACTTCATGACGAAAACCGGCCGTTATGGCAAAAGTAAGAATAAGCACACACACGCCCAAGGCTACGCTTATTTTTGATACTTGTATTACCAAACTTGTGCGTTCTTTTCGCGTTTGTGCATATAATTTACCGGCTATTCTATAAATATTCAAACAGATATTATTTTAAAAACACCACTATTCCCGCCCGAGTAACGAAATCACTTAAGATATTGTCAGGATATTGCTTGTCGCTGATATTATAAAACAAAAGAATATAATAAGCCATACGCCCCGCTGACTGATAAAAACCGCCTCCTAACAATATATTGTGAGAATATGTTCTATCATCTTCTCCGTATAATTTATAGTTCATCCATTGATATTCCGCATGAAGTGCTATATAATTAAAAAAATGTGCTTCCGCAAAACCTCTTACGCCAAACGCATGGGAATTATAGGTTAAAGCGGCTGTTCTATAATGGGAAAACATATAGGTACCGCCTACCCCCAGGCACACCCACTTATTGAAATGATAGGTGATTTCAGGAGACACTTCTACATTGGTGTAGCTCCCTATCTGCAAGCCCATAGTGCCTCCTACACCTATTTTGCTCAATATATTATATCGTCTTTCCTTTTCCGCTAAAGTTGTATTGTTTTTCGAAGACAAGGTATCGTTGGAAGCTTGGAAATATTGAACCTGCACATTATCGTTCTGTGCATATATATTATGCATGCATACGCACAACAACAATACCAACACCGATTGAACACATCTTACATTCATGTATTTCATGCAATAGGCTAAGCCGATGTTCATTGTTCTATAGGCAAAGCTTGGTCTATCTGTTCATTCCACGGAAGTCCGTATTGATTTAATTTTTCCATGAACGGGTCCGGATCAAACTCTTCCACATTTTTTACACCCACACCGTTCCATTTTCCGGTAAGCACCATCATGGCACCTATCATAGCGGGAACACCTGTGGTATAAGATACGGCTTGAGCTCCGCATTCTTGATATACTTTGGCATGGTCACAATTGTTCCATACATAATAAGTTCTGTCTTTTCCGTCTTTTATACCTCTGATTTGACAACCTATGGATGTTTGTCCTTTATAGCCGGCTCCCAAGGTGGAAGGTTCGGGTAACACCGCTTTCAAAAATTGAAGCGGAACTATTTCCTTGCCTTCGTAATTGATGGGTTTAATGCTTGTCATGCCCACTTCTTGCAACACGTTTAAAACATTCAAATATTTTTGTCCGAATGTCATCCAAAAACGGGCTCTTTTGAGAGTGGGATAATTCTTGGTAAGAGATTCCAATTCTTCATGATACATCAAATACGACTCTCTTTCTCCTATGTTGGGATAATGCACTCCTTTGTGTATTTCCATAGGCATGGTCTCCACCCACTGGCCATCTTGGTAATATCTTCCTTTTTGGGTAATTTCTCTGATGTTAATTTCGGGATTAAAATTGGTGGCAAAGGCTTTGCCATGATCGCCGGCATTGCAGTCCACTATGTCTAAATAGTGCATTTGGTCAAAATAATGTTTGGCGGCATATGCGGTATAAACACCGGTTACGCCGGGGTCAAAACCGCAACCGAGCACAGCCAGTATGCCTGCATCTTTATAACGTTGTTGAAATGCCCATTGCCAACTGTATTCAAATTTGGCAACATCACGCGGCTCGTAATTTGCAGTATCCAAATAATTGACCTTGGTACGCAAACAAGCTTCCATCAAGCTTAAATCCTGATAAGGAAGAGCCACATTGATAAGCAAATCGGGCTTAAAACTATTAATCAACGCTACTACTTCTTCTACATTGTCCGCATCCACTTGTGCGGTTTGAATACGATTATCACCGATAGATTGTGCTATTTTGTCACATTTGGCTTTTCTTCTGCTTGCCAACATAATATCGGTAAAAACTTCGGGAACGGAAGCACATTTGAATGCCACCACGGCACCCACTCCGCCGGCACCTATAATTAATACTCTTGACATATTGTTTTTTTTTGTATTTTTGTGCAAAATTATATTTTTTTTCGTTGAGATACTCTATTTAGGATAAAAAAATATATATAATATTAAAAAACAACGTTCTAACACAAATTTTATCAATCATATATTTTAGTTTTTCTAATCAACAGACGCTTAAAAGGCAAAAAAAACTTCCAAATTTACATCGAAAATTTACGATGAGCAAAAAAAATAGACACAATACACATAATTTTATAAATGGAATATAATACGCAAAACAGCAAAATTATCAATGGCGAATACGGACGTCATATTCAAAAAATGATAGAATATGCCATGGGCATAAAAAACAGGGATTTACGCAACGAACAAGCCAAAAGTATAGTCCGCATCATGGCTAATTTGATAGGTGGTCCTAAAGATTCGGAAGATTTTTGGCACAAATTGTGGGATCAATTATTTGTTATTTCCGATTTTCAATTAGATGTAGACACCCCTTTTGACAAGCCCAAGCCCACCACCGCCACCAAGCCCAAACGGTTGTCTTACCCCAAACACTCCATCCAATTTCGTCCTTACGGGCATTTGATGGAAGAAATCATCCGTAAAGTGGCCAAAGAAGAAGCCGGAGAAGACCATGAAGAAATGGTAAAAAACATAGCTTATCACTTAAAAAAGCAATATTTACTTTGGAACAGGGATTCGGTAAACGATAAATTGATAATAGAACATCTGAATACGCTTTCCGACGGAGTGATACAATTAGCCGAAGATTTCCATTTTCCTTCCACCAAAGAGATGCTCCAGGATACGCTACAAAATAATGAAAAAAACGCAGGTGCGAAAAAAATTGCCACCCCTGCCGCTCCCGCTAACAACACCGGCAAAAAGAAAAAGAAGAAGAAAAAAAAGAAGAAAAACACCGATGCTGCCGCTAACAACCCTAATTTCAACAAAAACATATAAATTTTTCTTATTATGGAATACAATACCAAATGCTTAATCATTGGTTCCGGCCCTGCCGGATACACCGCTGCCATATATGCTTCCCGTTTTGACATGCACCCCTTGTTATACGAAGGCATACAAGTAGGAGGTCAGCTTACTATCACCACCGAAGTGGAAAACTTCCCCGGTTATCCGCAAGGAATACACGGTGTAGCCATGATGGATGACATACGCCAACAAGCGTTACGTTTTGGCACGGAAATGCGTAACGGGGAAATTGTGAAAGCGGATTTTTCAGTCCGACCGTTCACCTGCATCGATGACAATGACAATATCATACATGCCGATACCGTTATTATCGCCACAGGAGCCTCTGCCCGCTGGTTGGGATTGGAATCCGAAAAAAAATTCAACGGCTATGGCGTTTCCGCATGCGCCACTTGTGACGGTTTTTTCTATAAAAACAAAGATGTAGCGGTGATAGGCGGTGGCGATACCGCCACAGAAGAAGCCTCTTATTTGGCAAAATTGTGCAGGAAAGTGTATTTGGTGCATCGTCGTGATGAATTACGAGCCAGCAAAGTGATGCAACAAAGAGTGTTCAATACCGCTAATATTGAAATGGTGTGGAATAGTGTTCCTATAGAAATCATCGGTCAAGAAAGTAAATTCAACAAAGCGGTAACAGGCTTAAAAATACAAAACACCAAAACCGCCGACATCAGCACCCTCAATGTGGACGGAGTGTTCATAGCCATAGGTCATCACCCTAATACTGACGTATTTAAAGGGCAGGTGGAATTAGACAACGAAGGATATATAGTCACCCGTCCGGGCAGTTCGCACACCAACATACCGGGAGTGTTTGCCGCCGGAGATGTACAAGACAAACAATACAAACAAGCTATTACCGCCGCCGCAGGCGGCTGTAGAGCCGCTATTGACGCTGAACATTTTCTACAAGAAAACGCATTATAGCGTATGAAAAAATTTGAACAGCAAGCTGTTACCGAAACCAACGAGCTATGGGAACCCTGCAATCAAAGGTTGGAACCCATAGAACAACGGCAGAACGAAATACGCAGTAATTTTTGGAGAGACTATAATCGTATTCTGCATTCCAAGGCATACCGCCGATTGAAACACAAAACACAGGTGTTTCATGCCACACAAAACGACCATGTGTGCACTCGCATAGAACATGTGCAACATGTATGTTCGGTAAGCTACAGCATCACACAACAATTGGGTCTGAACACCGAATTGGCATTGGCTATAGGCATAGGTCATGACATCGGGCACGCCCCTTTTGGTCATGACGGGGAAAAAATTCTCAACCAATTGGCAGAACAATATTTCCAAGGAAATTTTTGGCACGAAGGAAACGGATTGTTTTTTGCCGATAAAATAGAGATGCTGCAAAACGAAAACGGCAGCAACACTCATCTCAACCTCACCTATGCCGTCAGAGACGGCATTATATCCCATTGCGGAGAAGTAGACCAAAACGGAATACGCCCCCGTAATGAATATATCAACCTATACGATATTTCCCGTCCCAACCAATACCAACCCTTTACTTGGGAAGCCTGCATAGTAAAAATAGCCGATAAAATTTCTTATTTGGGCAGAGATTTGGAAGACGCCCAACGATTGAAAATATTGGGAAAAATTCAATTGGAAGAATTAAATGATATTCGCAGTCGGTATTACAGTCACTTACTACCCAGCGCCAGCAATACCGCTCTTATACATAATTTTGCCATAGACCTGTGCCAAAACAGCTCACCGCAAGAAGGAATATGTTTTTCTGAAGCATGTTTTCAAACTATTAACGCCATCAAAAAATTCAATTACCAACACATCTACTCTCATCCGAGATTGGGTTATTACCGACAATATGCCCAAATGATCATCACTTCCATATTCCATATGCTTAACAATTTATATCATAACGGCACGCCAGAACAAGGATTGAAAGAAAACGAAGCATGTTTTCCCAAATTAATCCGTTCGTTTAGCAAATGGCTGGATGACTATACCGATTACAACGCAGACAACGAAAATGTTATATACTCCGTTTTAGACAATCAAAGCAACTATCAAAAATCCATCATAGGCTTTATTTCGTCTATGAGTGATTACTTTGCCATAGAAATACACCACGAACTCATATCCTTTGAATAAATGTGACAATATCAAAAATAAACAAGATGAATAAAAAAAATATATGGATGGCTTTAGCCATCGTTTTAACAATTGGTACAATGAATGCACAAACTAAAACCTACACTCCTGAATTGTTATGGAAATTGGGCAGATTATCCGGCATCAGCCTTTCTCCCGACCAAAAAACATTGCTTTTTGGCATCACCCGATATAATGTGGAAGAAAACAAAGGCAATCGGGACCTGTATACCATGAATGCTAACGGAGGTGATATCAAGCAAATCACCTTCACCGAAATAAGTGAATACGATGCTGTTTGGCGTCCTGATGGTAAAAAAATCGCTTTCTTGGCTCCCGACGGGGACGGTGATATGCAAATATTTGAAATCAACAGCGATGGAAGCGACAAAACACAACTATCACATATCAAAGGCGGCGTGGAAGGTTTCAAATATGCCGATAACATGACCCGCATTCTCTATACCCGTTCGGTGAAAATGGAGAAAGAGGTGGTGGATATTTATCCCGACCTTCCCAAAGCCAATGCATTGATAGCCGAAGACCTTATGTATCGGCATTGGAATGACTGGACACACCATAGTTATAGTCATGTATTTGTAGCAGACTACCCTTCTATGCAAAATGCCGTTGACATTATGGAAGGAGAACCCTATGCCTGCCCTATTCCCAATTACGGCGGAATGGAAGAGGTGAATTTCAGCCCCGATGGTGAAAACATAGTATATACCAGCAAAAAGAAAGTCGGAAAAGAATTCTCTCTCAGCACCAATTCCGATATATACCTTTACAATATCGCCTCCCGAACCACTAAAAACATATCTGCTCCCAATGCAGGCTATGATATTGACCCCCTGTTCAGTCCCGATGGAAAGTATTTGATATGGGCCAGCATGGCTACCGACGGCTTTGAATCGGATTTAAAACGTATTTTTGCCTATGATATGGCAAAAGGCACCACTAAAAATTTAGCACCGGAATTCGGTGAAAGCGCCTCCGATTTTGCTTTCAGCAAAAACGGAAAAACATTGTATTTTATCAGTGTTATTAAAGGCACACAACAAATATTCGCCCTTGACATGGTAAAAGGCGGCATTAAACAAATCACTACCGGACAACACGATTACACCTCCATTTGCGTAAGCGACAACTTATTGTACGGCACACGCGAATCCATGGAAGTGCCCGCTGACATCTATAGTATAGATTTGAAAAAAGGCACACAAAAACAATTGTCGTTTATCAATCAAGAATTGCTCAAGGATGTGTCCGCTTCAAAAGTGATACCCCGCTGGATAACCACTACCGACGGCAAACAAATGCTGGCATGGGTGATATTGCCCCCCAATTTCGACAAGAACAAAAAATACCCTGCCATCCTTTTCTGCGAAGGAGGACCCCAATCCCCCGTGAGCCAGTTTTTCTCCTATCGCTGGAATTTTCAAATGATGGCTTCGGAAGGTTATGTGGTGATAGCCCCTAACCGCAGAGGCTTGCCCGGATTCGGCAAAGAATGGAACGACCAAATAAGTCTGGACTACGGCGGACAAAACATGAAAGACTATTTGTCTGCCATTGACGATTTGGCAAAAGAAGAATATATAGACGAAACCCGCTTAGGATGCGTAGGTGCCAGCTACGGAGGCTTTTCCGTTTATTGGTTGGCAGGACACCACGAAGGCAGATTCAAAGCTTTTATAGCTCACTGCGGCATGTTTAATTTCAAAAGTTGGTACGCCACCACCGATGAACTTTTCTTTGCCAACCATGATATAGGCGGAGCCTTCTGGAACCAACCCGAACCTCATAGCTACACCTTCTCCCCTAACAATTATGTGGACAAATGGGATACCCCTATTATGGTAATACACGGCGGCAACGATTTCCGCATACCCTACACCGAAGGTTTGCAGGCTTATAACATAGCACAAATAAAAGGTATTCCAAGCAAACTATTGTATTTCCCTGACGAAACCCATTTTGTATTAAAACCGCAAAATGCCATTTTGTGGCAACGGGAGTTTATGGGATGGCTCAGACAATGGCTGCAATAACATTTGTACCTCTGACCACACAATAAAACTTGATGATTTTATATATCCGTTTGTCTGATTAACAAAATCGGGTAAACGGATATTATTTTCGAATCGAAATATATGCCCTGATACGCATCATATCAGAATGCCAAGAATCCGATTCCTAATTTGAATTGCAACCAATAGGCGCCTAAAATACGGGTATGGGCATATGCACGGAATGTATTGCCGTTGCCGAAAAAATCATTAAAAAGGCCCTTGTAACCTCCGAAAGTAGTACCTATAGAGACTCCTAACGACAATTTAAAAAAATTCACCGGCCAAAAATCATAGCCATATTCTATCTTCATTCCGGGTAATACCGATTTTCCATTCCGTATGGTAGAAAGGGCATAGGGATTTTCTATATCATATTTCCCGTCAGGACAATAGAAGAGTAATTGTTGATCAACGGGTACTTCATCTGTCAAATAGTCGGGAATGGCATTGTACCTATATATAACAGGTTTGCCTGTTTGCTCGTCAATCACATAATTGCCATCATCATCCCTTTCATACATAGGAGCCCCGTCCATTACATATTTAGTGAAATAACAATCAAAATTGAATTTCAGATAATGTCCCACAGGAGCCTTGGAGTTGCCGATATATTGTTTATAATAGAGATGAAAGCCGTGGGCGGTAACATGTCCGTAATAACTACTAAAGTCAGAATATATATCTGTTTCTGAGGTATTCTCGCGATAATACAAATCATCTTGATATCCTTCAAAAGGTGAGCTCATGAAGTTATAACCAACACCTGCCGTTCCTTTTGTCCAAACAGCCACCTCTATACCGGGGGCAGCAAAGAAATTCATATTCAGCCAAAAATATTTTTTACTATATCCGGATTTAGCCGACATAGCTTGCCAAATATAATTGGGGTTGAGATAGGCAGGCGATGTGGAACCCTCCAAATTAACAATCACTCGTTTTCCCATCAGTCCGTAATACTGACCTTGTGCCATATCCGTTAGGCAAACAACCAATAAAAATATCAATATCTTTTTCATAACTAATGAGCTAAACACGAACGAAGTTGAGTATAAATAAAATCATCTAACACCACACGGGCACTTAGCGTTTCATCATGCAAGGCCTTGGCAGACTTGGTTTTACCTGTTACAATATCAGCCATCATAAATTGAGCTCCTACAGCGTAACTGGGGCAGGCATAGGTGCCCAAGGCAAAAGGAAGCATAATAGGATATGCAAGCGTAGAAAGGGTATATAAATATCTATTCCATGAATGATAGCTGTCGGTCATACGACGAACACCCGTATAACAAACGTAGCGAACACCCGTATCGTCGATAATATCCTCCATATCGGCGGAGGTATAATAAATCATAGACACGGCTCCGGCATTGATATAATCGTTAAGCCAACGCTGCCAACATGCAGTTTCATTATATTGTTGTGTATTGCATTGTTTGTCGGACAAAACACCCACCGTAACAGGTACCATGTCATAGTGCTTGACCGTTCTGACCATCAATGTCAACAGATGCTCAGCATATCGTGCAGAGGCACGTTCTTTCCTCACATTCTTAGAATTATAGAAATTTACTTTAGGAGGTATGAGCATCAATGTTTTGGTGTCATTCGTTCCCTGTTGAGAGATAGCATTCAGTATTTGTTCGTTAACCACGTCCGACACCACACTGTTCATTATGGTGAAAAAGGCGCTGTCACTGTGGATATCCACTAACATATAATTCACAGTTTTAAACTTCGGATTAGGCAACACCTTGGCTTTGGAAGCATGATTCAGTCTATCGTATTTGGAAGCGGACGTTAGCGTATCTGCCGGCTGAATATTTTGTATATCCTCTATTACAACATTTTGAGGATAGTCGCAAAAGTCGTTGTATTGCATCTTCTCGGTGACAAATATATCGGTCATGATATCATTGACTACCATTTGATAATAGTTGTCTTGTGGATATTTCAGGTGTGTCTGCCATGCCTTACGCAATGCCAGCACCGACCACTCATTGCGGGTCAGCTTGCTAAAGAAATAGCTCACCTGCTGCATTTCTCCCTCCACATCGCGATAGGGTTTGTAAGCCACTCCGGACGAGGAATTGAGTCTGTGCTTGGAACCACCATAAAAGGAGGCCACTTCCGCTTTATCCAAAAAAGCCTCGTCGGGATATTGGTGCTTTAAAACAAAACTATTATACAACGCCTTGTCATATCGGTGTTCTTGCAGAAAAATATCCACACATATCAACTTGGCCTGCTTGTTCATCTCTTTAAACAGTTCTTCTGATTGTATGAATCGCTTGCGATCTGCATTAGGGAAAGATGCTACCAAGGCTTTGGCAACGGCTCTGCGTTTTTCTAAATTAGGATGGGTGGACAAGGTATCCGTAACACCGGAAAGGTCTGAAATAGGATTGACATTGGTAAGAAAATAGTTGTCGGGAAAATGATAAAAATCGGTCTCCACCTCTGTTCTCGGATAAGGAATGTTGTCAAAAGGCAGCGTTGCATATTTAAGCACATCATATACACCATCCAATATATCATAACTATATGCCGTATGGATATAAAATTTCATCAGACCGACACTATCCGCTTCGTTTTCATGTTCGCGGGAATATTGGTGATATTTTAAATATCGGGCTATATAATTGTCCTTATTGGAGCGTTTGACAACCATATGCTTATGGTGTTCGGAAATATGGGCTATTTCGTGCGAAAGCACAAAGGCCAATTCCGCTTCGTTGCTCACTTGGGCAATCAATCCGATATTAACAATGATAATCCCGTTTTGAAAGGCATAAGCGTTTACATCTGCCGATAAAGCCACAAAACAATGAATCTGTTCGGCAAGCTGAGGATGGTTGACAAGCAAATTATCTACTATGGCATCCACATATTCGTTCAGTGATGTTCCATAAAGAATGCGGCCTTCTTTTACCCATTGCTCCAACATCGCATTATAATTTCCGGAGGATTGCGGTGTATTGAGCACTTCCGCCAACACAGGAGGAAAATCACCTTGAGACACCGGATGATTTAAAGCGGACTGAGCCGACAAAGCTGAGGATATACCCATCCACAACAAAAAGATGAGAAAAGCTGACCGATGTTTCATAACACTTGCTTAAAAGGTATAGTCTATCTTGCCGATTTCACCTTTGTTTTTCTTGTTGGACACAATACCCAGCACATAATCATTGTCCATAAGCAACGGATAAATCAAACGGTATTTTGTCTCTTTTCCGTTCATGATTAATTTGGTTCCGACATACTCGCGTTGTTCATAAACAGCACATACCGAAGCTTGTTTAGGGGAAATAGAGGGTTTGCATGAAACACTTGTTTTGCCTGTGTAATTGGCCACTGCATCATTAAAGAATATATAGAGTTTGTTATTATGCATCAGAGGTTCGTAAGAAAATCCGAAGGAACGCAGAAAAAGAGTGCCTGCAGGGGCGCTTGAAGATGCCATTTGGGTTTTCTTAACAACGGAAAAATCATTAATTTTACCGGTAGCATCAACATGTACAACAGGAATATTACGGGCAAAGTAACGATAGGTAGTTCCTCCTTTGTTATCAACATAACAAATAACCGCTCTCATCTCACCAAGCAATACCAAATTGCCATCATCATATTCCATAATATATTGGGCTTTGGTGGAATAATTACGCGGTGAAGGCTGTCCGAACATGAAATCCGCTTCATAATAATCGTTAGGGAACTGTAGGTTGTCTGTAGTAAAATCATTACGTTGTACATCAAATTTAGCCCAATAGGTACCTGCCTCATTTAGGGATAAATTTTCAGAATAGAAACCACCTAAAACAACATTTCCGTCTTTGGTCACCTTCAACTTGGAGGACGACAAATACCCGAATTTGATTCTTTCTTCATAAGAACGTTCGTCATCGGCATTAATCACAACAAACTGAAGGGTTTCGTTATTGCGTGAAGTTCTGGTAACATCGCTGTATGACACTACCGCCGCATAAGCGGTTGCATTATTGTCAAGTGCAAAATCCAAAATAGAAAACGTGTTATCGGAAATATCAAAATTCAATACTTTTTCCCACAATTGCTCTCCTCCTTCTCCATAACATTTGGCCATAGACCCTTTAAAATTGTCTTTCTTTGAAGCCACTACCACAGCAAAAGCTATCTTCTTTTTGTCCGGAGACACCGAATGGTAAAGATAAATACCGTCACGCTTTTCCGCCGTCATGGAGAATATTTTTTCCGAATTGGCTTCCACCTCCTTTTCACGCTTGTCTATAGTACCCAAATACAGCGAGTAGGTCTTTGTTTTTTTCAGCCATTCGCTATACAATATATATATATTATTCTCATCCTCATACATGTTAACATAAGAGTAGGTACCATAATGCTGACATTGAATTTCCGAAATGCTTAATTCGTCTTTGTCTATCACAAACATTTTATCATCAAGCATCTTGTCGGGGTTAAATCCTGCAAAACCGGGATGATAGATATAAAGGTGATTGTCTGAACTCTCCAATTGCCCTTCTGCAATAAAGCTAGCCATATAAGATATTGTAATATTTTCTTTTAACACATTAACAGTCTGCCCGCATAAAGTACGGGTAGCCATTGCCAATACACATATTAATACTATTCGTTTCATATTATTATAAATTATTGATATTATATCGGTTTTATTTAGCCACATTCAAGTCACAAATGCAACTTTTGTTAAACTATTTTTTGCAAAAATACTCATTTTTATTCAACAAAAGTCCATTTGTCCGTTTTTTTTGCACATAATCTTGCAAATTATTCACAAAACTATGATTTCCATATTATTACAAAATCATTAATCAAGAATGATAACATTAATATTTACACCTGTCAGGAAAAAAATTGTGAATATATTCTTTATCCGTTTTATGCTATCACAAAACTGTTTAGCGGCATAGCATCAAAAATCATTATTGTTTTCACTATTGACAAATTCAAAATCCATTTGTTTTTTAGCCAAATTCACATCTCTTACCTTGATGGTTACTTTTGTTCCTATACGATACGTTCTTCCGCTGTGCTGGCCTATGAAACAATAATTTTCCTCATCGTAATAATAAAAATCATCGGTAAGGTGTTTCACCGACACCATGCCTTCGCACTTGGTTTCTTCCAATTGCACCCATATTCCCCACTTGCTCACACCGGATACCACACCACTGAACACTTGACCGATTTTGTCGGACAAAAATTCTGCCTGCTTGTATTTCACCGAATTACGTTCGGCTTCGGTGGCACGCTGTTCCATATCAGATGAATGTTTGCATTTTTCTTCTAAATCCGCTTTATCAACAGACGGTTTGCCGGCCAAATAACGAGTTAACAAACGATGTACCATCAAATCGGGATACCGGCGGATGGGAGAAGTAAAATGGGTGTAATATTTGAATGCCAACCCGTAATGACCGATATTATCGGTAGAATAAAAAGCCCGCTGCATGGTGCGTATGGCTAAAGACTCTATCATATTTTGCTCTCCCTTGCCCTGCACGTCTTTTAGCAGTTGATTCATGGAATGAGCTAAGCTTTTACGGGAACTCAGCCGCAAACCATAACCGAATTTGGTGATAAAATTGTTGAATTTGTTTATTTTTTCATCCATAGGTTTGTCATGCACACGGTAAACAAAACTTTTAGGTTCTTTTCCTTGCGTAACCTTTCCTACATATTCTGCCACCTTACGATTGGCCAAAAGCATAAAATCTTCCACCAACTGATTGGAATCCTTATTTTCTTTAATATATACCCCTATGGGTTTAGCGTTTTCGTCTAAAATAAATTTCACCTCTACGCTGGAAAAGTTGATGGAACCATGAGAAAATCGTTCTGCACGCAATAGTTTGGCTAACCCGTCCAACTTCAATATCTCTTCCGCATATTCCCCTTCCTTGTTCTCTATTATTTGCTGCACCTGCTCATAATCGAATCGGCGATTGGAATTGATAATGGTTCTGCCTATCCATGTTTTGTGCACCTTTGCCGTATCATCCAATTCCACTACCACAGAAAAGCACAATTTGTCTTCATGCGGACGCAAAGAACATACATTGTTGCACAATTTTTCCGGCAGCATAGGATAAGTTCTGTCCACTAAATATACCGAAGTGCCTCTTTTGTAAGCTTCTTTATCAATAGCATAACCTTCTTTTACATAATACGACACATCGGCTATATGCACCCCTACTTGATAATGACCGTTGGGAAGTATTTGATAGGAGATGGCATCGTCAAAATCTTTGGCATCGGCAGGATCTATGGTGATGGTAAACACTTCTCTGAAATCGCGACGGGCGTAAATTTCTTTTTCCGGAATGGTATCGGAAATTTGTTCTGCCTCTTTCAGGGCTTGTGCCGAAAATTCGGGAGCAAAATTTTGGTCTATCAATATGGAAAGCATTTCCACATCGTTGTTTCCGGGGTATCCCAGCACTTGTTGCACCTTGCCGAAAGGATTACGGGCATGTTCCGACCATTCCGTGATGACAGCCATCACTTTTTGTCCGTTTTTGGCTCCGTGCAATTCATTGTTAGGAATAAGAATATCTATCGGCATTTCTTCATCATCGGGAATAAAATAAGAAAGGTTTCTTCCCCATTTAATGGTTCCGACAAATATTTCTTTGTTTCGCTGCAATATCTCTATCACCCTTCCTTCAGGCTGCTTGCCTTTGCGAGCAGGGAAAAGATGCACTCTTACCTTATCCCCGTTAAGAGCATGCCCTGTATTGTTGGCAGCTATAAACACATCATCGGTTTCTGCATCATCGGTCAACAAATAAGCCTTTCCTGTGGGTTTCATCTGCAAGCGGCCTTCCAAAATATTACCGTTATCGGCAACAATGTGTATAGGATTCAATTTATACTTGCCTCTGTTACCTTCTATCAACACTTTGTTTTGTACCAATTCGTCCACCGCATTCCTAACCAACACCCTGTCTTCTTTACTGCTGATACCCAACTGTGCCGATATTTGTTTGTAATTAAAATATTGGTAGGGAGAACGGCTGAAAGCTTCCAGTACTTTGGCATTAAACAAAGTGTTGCTGCTGTTGGGGTCCGTTTTTTTATTTCTTTTTCTCATATTTTTTTGTTTTCCATGTTTTTACTTCAGAATAATATGCCATAGTATCTCCTTTATGGGTGATAAAAGTTAATATATAATCATCCTTCCCATGCGTGTGTAAACGGTATACATCCGTAACGGCGGCATTATCAGGAAATATCTGCTCCAAATTTCTCGGCAATTGTCCTTTCTCTGCCTGATATCGCTCTATTTTTACTATCACCTTGTCGGCATATCGTATCATATTTTTCTCATATACATTATGCTGATTGTATACAAAATAGGCTATCAAACCAAGAAACAATATCATTATTGTCAATTTTAACAATACCGATAGCAAAGATGTACGGCTCATGATACAGGCTTAATCGTGTAATACGGATTTTAATATTTCCAAAGATTTTATTCCCGAAAGGTCCGCTATGTGGAAGGTATAATAATTTAATATGCAATCCAATAAAGCATTGCGAACTGCTTTAGGCACCACTTGCTCCTGATGAACGGGATAAAGTTCCTGCGTCATCAACTCATGCAACCAGTAAGCTGTTTTTTGTTGCATGTCCGAAGCGTCGGCCTTATCACAAAAATGGGCGGCCTGCTCATCAAAAACCCGATTCTTTTGATAATTATCCACCGGAGACACCCCTGTTTTTATGGCGGTCTGCACTAAAAAACGCAAATGGAAATCCGGCACAAAATCACGTTCATAAAACACATCAACAGCCTTATACACAAACGAGAACAAGCGTTCATCTTCACCGGCATCGGCTAACAGTTTGTACAATACTTCATTTAAGAACATACTCACCGCCGCCTTCGGTAATTGATAATTGATACCCATAGCGGAGTTGACATATTCCACATCATGCAAGAAAGCAAAATTGCTGTTTTCCCGCTTGGCGGAACAAAAGTTCACCAAAGTCATGGGCCGCAGAGCACCGTTGCTGTGCTTTTTGGAACGCATCACCATATACGCATTGGTACCCATAGGAGTATATATCTTCACTATGTTTTTTGTATCCGAATAGGGTATGGAATGTAATACTATGCCTTTGTATTTATCTATATTCATTAAAATCCGTAACCGAAATTTCTTAATCTGTTATCATCATTCCGCCAATCTTTCTGCACCTTTACACTCAATGTAAGATATACTTTGGTGTCTATGAATTCTTCTATGGCCTTGCGTGAGTGTATCCCCAATTCTTTAATGGCACTGCCCTTGTGCCCGAGTATGATTCCTTTTTGACTTTCCCTCTCCACGTATATAATGGCGTCAATATGTGTTACATTAGCTTGTTCTTTGAATAAGGTAACTTCTATTTCAACACTGTAAGGTATCTCTTTTTGATATAACTGCAATATTTTCTCTCTGATAATCTCCGATACAAAAAATCGCATGGACCTGTCCGTTAACTCATCTTTGGGAAAATACGGAGGAGAATAAGGCAAAAGCGACACCACCGCTTCCACCACATCTTGTACATGTTCTCCCGTGAGGGCAGATATACAACACACTTTATCGGGGTGGAGCAATTCTTCCCAATAAGTTTTACTTTGCTCTATCTGCTCTGCCGAAGATTTATCTATTTTATTAATTATCAGCACTGTCGGCGTTTGTGACCGGCGTACGCTATCCAATATGCCTTCATAATGCTTTTGTTCCCCCACTTCCACCATATAAAGCAAAATGTCACTATCTTGCAATGCCGTATCTACATATTGCATCATATATTCCTGCATCTTGTAATTGGGCTCCAATATACCCGGGGTGTCGGAATATACTATTTGAAAATCATCGCCATTCACTATTCCCATTATTCTATGACGGGTGGTTTGCGCCTTGGCGGTGATGATGGACAATCGCTCTCCTACCAAAGAATTCATCAAAGTGGATTTGCCTACATTGGGGTTTCCCAATATACTCACAAAACCAGCTTTATGATTTTTGTTGTCTATTATCGAATCCATATTAATATTCTTTTTTATTTTCTGCCAAACGCCACAAATCCATAGGGGCATTGCTTTCGGGCATGAGTATATGTGTTGTTTCTATGCTGCGTTCCGATATCGGTAATTTTATTTCTTTATAAATAAAGCTGTCGTCAAAACCTACTGAGGAAGCCTGATATTTGTCCGCGGCAAAAACCAGCCTGCTCGGCCTTGCCCAATAAATAGCCCCCAAGCACATGGGACAAGGTTCACAACTTGCATAAACGGTGCAACCTTGCAATTGAAAAGTACCCAATCGGGAACAAGCATTACGTATGGCGGTAACTTCGGCATGGGCGGTAGGGTCATTGTTAGAGGTAACCAAATTAGTGCCTGTAGCTATTATTTGATTATCTTTTACTATAATCGCCGCAAAAGGTCCGCCTTTTTTTTGCCTTACATTTTCCTCTGCCAAAGCGATGGCCTGACGCAAATACAATTTGTCTATTTCTTGCTGTATCATAATGCAAAGGTAAGCAAAAAATAATAACAATCAACGGGATATTTTATTTTTTATTAACTTTTATTTTTGCATAACCATACAAAAAAAATCCACACCCTCAAAACTGCTTGTTCAGTCGGATGGTGCGGATAAAAAACTATCTATTGCCCTTGATTACAAGGTAATTTTTTTCACCAAATACACATTCCCTACTTTGGCAATACTATATACCGACTGATGATTATCGGCCAAACTTTGTTGAACCCAGTCATATATCTTTCTCCCTTTTATTACATCTACACGAGAATTCACATCTCCGCACAAAGGACTATATTTGTTGTAAATATCGCCGTCTTTTTCTTCTAAATACGCATATTTTACATACTGCTTATCGGCTGTAAACACACAACATTTTTCAGGGATATCTTTTTTACTGCCAAAATTACGCAACAAATGATACGCAACTCCGTTATCGGCTCTGAACGCTGCATGCTGATATACCGACTCTTGCTTCAATTGCATAGGGTAATGAATAATATATAGCCGATTTTCTTCATTGTGCAACATAGAACCGTCTGCACTCACCGCCGTACAATAACTTTTGGGTGAACGAACCTCCACTTTGATACTGTCCGCCACAGCCAAACTATTTATGATATGATTATCTATATGCACATACACTATCGTATCATTCACCACATTATCCCCCACTATTGATTTTACATAGTCTGGCAAAATAGCATATAAAACATCTTGTTTGTTTTGTGCGTTCAACATATGCACCGACAGCAACAATATCGTAAGTACTGCTAATCCGAATTTTCTCATGAGAATATTTTTTATTGGTTTACGATGCAAAATTAAAAAAAAAAAAAAAACTAAAGAAAAGGAGAAAAAATTATTAACAAAAATTGTTAATAAATCAAATTTATTAATTATAAACATTTGCTAAACAAAAGAATAGTATAAAAAAATATTATTTAGGCAGCCATGCTGTCTTCACAGGTATTCAAATCTCATACGATTAAGGTTGCCACAATCTGCCTTGACAGGTGTTACGTTTAGTCAACTCTTTTTCTACGGCTATAATTATTTGATCGTTGCGTATCAAGCCCCACGGATTTCCGTTCAAAAAACGCGGCGGCACTTCTCCGGCGAAACGCTCCACCACTATGTCAGGGGACAGGTGCTCTAAAAAAACGACCATAAAATCCACATATTCCGGCAAAGAAAAAGAATAAAATCGTTCGGGGTATAAAGCATATTCCTCCGCCATAGCCGTGTTTTTAATAATTTGTAATTGGTGAAATTTTACCGTATCGACAGGTAAACGCGAAATAATATCCGCCCACTGCATCCATTGTTGAGGGGTTTCATCAGGCAACCCGAAAATAAAATGGGCACCTGTTTTTATGCCTGCTTGACGGGTGAGGTGTATGGTGTGACAGGCTTGTTCAAAAGTGTGACCTCGGTTGACATGCAACAATGTCTGCTCATTACAACTTTCCACCCCATATTCCAGCATTACATAATATTGCTTGCTCAATCGGGAAAAATAATCCAATTTTTCTTTGTCTATGCAGTCAGGACGCGTACCTATCACCACCCCTGCCACATCAGGATGATTCAAAGCTTCATTGTAACAATCCTGCAACACATTCAAGGGTGCATAAGTATTGGAATATGACTGAAAATAGGCTAAATATTTAGAAGCCCTGCGGTAACGGTTTTTATGAAATTCTATCCCTTCGTTTATTTGTGTGGTAATGGTTTTATCAGGATTGCAATACGAGGGTGTAAAAGCGGCATTATCACAATAGGTGCATCCTCCCGTGGAAATACTTCCGTCTCGATTGGGGCAGGAAAAACCTGCATTGATAGTTACCTTTTGCACCCTTTCTCCAAAAGTGCGTTTGAAATATTCCGCATAAGAATTAAAACGCCGTTCGCTCTGCCAAGGATACATATTGGTGAATAGTATTATTTTTTACCTTTCAAACTTGCGTAATATTGCCAATTTGATTTTCTCTGCTTTTCCGCTATAGGGATGTTCCCGCAAGGGCAAATTACAACAAGTGCGGCCTTTGAGGACGGTTTGCGGATGAGTGAATTCCCTGAACCCCCATTCTCC
>DBXT01000055.1 GCA_002309615.1 Bacteroidales bacterium UBA1205 | reverse complement strand
TTGTTTTCAGGCAAGGTCATACGTACAATAGTGTCGTTTTTGTCGGTACAAAGCAAAATGCCGATAGTGGGATTTTCATCGGGTAGTTTTTCCATACGGTCGTAATAGTTGACATACATTTGCAATTGTCCCAAATCTTGATGCGTCAGTTTTCCGGTTTTCAGTTCAATAATCACGTGGCATCGTAGCAAACGATTGTAAAACACAAGGTCGGCAAAAAATTCGTTGTCTTCAATCAAGATTCTTTTTTGACGTGCTACAAAAGAGAATCCCTTTCCCATTTCAAGCAAAAAATCAGCGAGATGAATAATCATGGCAGACTCCAAGTCCTTTTCATAGTAACTTGCCTCTCTGTGCAGACCAAGAAATTCAAGCACCATTGGATCTTTAATAATTTCTTGAGGAGATTCAGGTATGCGTTCTTTGCGAGCTACTGCCAATACATTCTCTTTGTCATTGCTCATTAAGAGACGTTCATATAGCATGGAATTGATTTGACGTTCGGTTTCGCGAGCCGTCCAAGCATTGTTGACAGACTCCAACTCGTAATATTCGCGTTTATCGGGGTCTTCAATCTGTATAAGCCTTCTATATTGTGACCAATTTAATTGCGAACGCAGTGTGTTCGCAATTGGATAGGTTCGATAAAATTGTCTTGCTTGTTCAAGTTGTCTGACTCCAAATCCGCTTCCATATTCCGGTTCAAGCATTTTTGCCAGATTTCTTGTTAAATAGGAACCATAGTCGGCACGTTCTTTACCTTGTTGTTCTTCTTCAAAAATACGTTTACCCAAGTTCCAATACATTTGCACACGGCAAAAGTCAACGCTGCGGACAGCGTTGCCACGGGCGGATTCTATAATCTTGCAAACATCTCCATATAGCGAATCTATTTGAGGTATGACTTCAGGCGGATGAGATTTCTGTTTCATAGTGATGCTTTTTATTAATACCCGTATTTATCTTTCCATAAGGCTTTCAAAAATATTTCTCGTTTCTATAGCGGTATTGGCTTTCAGTGTAGCGGTGTTATTCAAGCATTATAAGCGGTGTTTTGAATACTTTCACTACTATTATTGGTTTGTTTCACGAAGTAAGAAATCTTTCAATGTCTTTTTATCAGGAAGCGAAAGCATATAAGTTGACACAAAAAGGTTGTTGTCCATACCAGCAAGTGCATATTCCACCATTTTTTCGCCTTTGCGTGTACAAAGCAATATCCCGACCGGCGGATTGTCACCCTGATGCATTTCATTCTCACGAAAATACGACACATACGCATTCAGCTGGCTTAAATCGGCATGTGAAAACTCATCATCTTTCAATTCGATAATCACATTACAGTGTAGGATACGGTTGTAAAACACAAGGTCTGCAAAATAATACTCATCGTCAATAATTATGCGTTTCTGCCGAGCTTCTAAACAGAAGCCTTTGCCCATCTCCAACAAGAACTCTTGCAGATGAGTGATGAGTGCATTCTCCAAATCATTCTCTGTAAAGGTTTCCGGACGTAAGTCCAAAAATTCAAATGAGAACGGGTCTTTGATGCTCAACACCGGAGTAGTGTTAATTTCTGTCTTTTGCAACAATAGTTCCGGCTTCTTGCTTATACCAGCACGGAAGTAGAGGTTGGTGGAAATTTGCCTACGCAGTTCCTTGACGCTCCAGCAACATTTGATACATTCCGTTTCATAAAAAAAAACGTGCAAGTGGATCGCTAACTGTAATTATTTCTACAATATGAGAAAATGAAAGACGGGAAATAAGTTTGTCTGCCGGAGTAATGAATTTATCCGACAGCGTCGGAGATTTTAACACGAATTCCTCCGACAGCGTCGGAGAAATTGACGAAGATTCGTCCAACGCTGTCGGACTTTTTCCTTCTAAATAGAATTGTATTTGCGGATAGGTCAGATAGAACTTACGGCTATTTGTAAGCAGCGTCTCGTTGATTCCGCGTTTGTTAACTCTTTCGGCTAAGCGTTTGAGCAACCTGTCACCGTATTTGGCACGGTCGCTACCATGCTGTTCATATTCCACGATATAGAAACCTATCACATAGTTACGCACCGTAGCAAAACGGTTTATCGCCTTGACCGTAGCGGAATAGGCGGAGTCGTGCAATTGCGTTACCACATTCGACAAATGGTCGAACGAAAACTCCTTGTCTTGTTCCCAATTATCGGGAAGGTTATATGTAACAGCTATCTCGTTATGATTGTTTTTAACTTTCATATTTTACATTCTTAGTTTTTGCATTTAATTCATAGATACAAGTATCGGCCTAAAATGCAAAAATAGTAAAAAAATGATAACGGAGTAAAAGAAAAAGTACTTTTTTACAAAATATAAATTGTCTCTTTGGGTCTTCGATCCGGTAAAAAACGGATTTGGTTAAGCCTTACGGTTTTAATACCCGTATTTATCTTTCCACAAGGCTTTTAGGCGTTTACGTATGTCGTTTTCGCGAGCGTTGTCGCCGGGGTTGTAGAAAGTGTGTCCTGCAATTTCTTTAGGCAGAAATTCTTGGTTGACAAAGTTGTTTTCAAAATCGTGGGCGTATTGGTAGTTTTTGCCGTAGCCGATTTCTTTCATCAATTTGGTGGGGGCATTGCGGAGGTGCAGGGGCACGGGCAGATTTTTATGTTGTTTTACCATTGCCAAAGCGGTGTCAATAGCCATATAGGAAGCATTGCTTTTTGGGGAGCAGGCCAAATAGACGGCGGTTTGCGAAAGCGGAATTCTGCCTTCGGGCATGCCGATGTTTTTGACGGTGTCAAAACAGGTTTGTGCCAGCAATAGGGCATTGGGGTTGGCATTGCCGATGTCTTCCGATGCCAATATCACCATGCGGCGGGCAATAAACAAAGGGTCTTCGCCGCCTTCTATCATGCGGGCAAGCCAATATACAGCCCCGTTGGGGTCGCTGCCACGCATGGATTTGATAAAAGCGGATATGATGTCATAGTGGTTTTCCCCGTTTTTGTCGTAGATGCTTAAATTTTGTTGGATAACGGTTTCTATGGTTTTGTTGTTGATGAGCAATTCTTGGTGCTTATCGGCTAAATATTGGCAGGCCAATTCAAAAGCATTGAGCAGCTTGCGGGCGTCTCCTCCGGAAATTCGCAACAGGGCATCGGTTTCTTGTATTTGTATGCTTTGATGGTAGTCGTTTTCCAAAGTGGTTTTGGCGGTGGAGAGTATTTGTTCCAATTCTTGTTTGGACAAATGGTCCAGCACATATACCTGACATCGGGACAAGAGCGGGGAAATTACTTCAAACGAAGGATTTTCCGTGGTGGCACCTATCAAAGTGATAACACCTTCTTCCACCGCTCCCAATAAGGAGTCTTGTTGGGATTTGTTAAAGCGGTGAATTTCGTCTATAAACAAGATGGCGGTGCGGGGGGACAGTTTGGCTTTTTCTATCACATCGCGAACATCTTTTACACCGGAATTGATGGCACTTAATTTGAAAAATTCTCCGTCAATACTTTTTGCTATCAAATAAGAGAGTGTGGTTTTGCCCACTCCCGGAGGTCCCCAGAAAATGATGGAAGGGATTTTTCCTTGTTCAATGGCATTACGCAATACGGCTCCTTTTCCCAATAAATGAGCATGACCGATGTATTCTTCCAAAGTCTGTGGACGCAAACGCTCCGCTAAAGGTATTTGTTTCATCTTGTTTTTTTGCAAAGATACCATTTTATTGTATGAGATGGCATGTGGTGCAACCGTTTTTTTTCTTAATTATATAAAGGGAAAACCCTTGTAAATGTTCTGCTGTACGGGGGTGATCAGCTTTTTTCGAGTCAGGTTGTGTTTTTTTATTTACAAAAAACGGAAAGTTATTGCAAGATATGATACGCTAATAAAAAAAATGTTATCTTTGCAATTTATAATCAAATTGTCAAAAAATAAAAATATGAGCGATAGCAAGGAAAAATTGTTTTCGGAGTTCAGTCCTGTTAGCACACAAGAATGGGAAGATGTTATCAATAAAGATTTAAAAGGTGCTGATTATAACAAGAAATTGGTATGGAAAACGATGGAAGGTTTTGATGTAAAACCTTATTATCGTAAAGAGGATTTGGATGCGTTGGGATACCTTACGCATGAATTGCCGGGAGAATATCCGTACACAAGGGGCAATAGTGCTCAAAACAACGAGTGGAACATAGTGCAAGAAATAGAAGAAGCCGATCCTTCGCAAGCCAATGCTATTGCTTTAGATGCATTGTTAAAGGGTGCCGAAACGGTGAGTTTCAATTGTGCAAACATAACTACGGATGCCGATATGAATGCATTGTTGCATGATATAGACATCAGTATTTGCGGTGTGCATTTCCGCAATGCTAAAAATTATGTGCTTTTAGCTGAATTGTTTGTTCGTTATGTGGAAGCACATAAAATAGACAAGGCAAAAATAAGAGGATGTTTCCATTTTGACCCCATTGCCTATTTGCAATTGCACGGCAAGCCGTACCAAACTGTAGAAGAAGATATGCAACAAGTGACGGCTTTGCATAAAATCATGCAGGGTTTTGCTTGTTTCCAATATATCACCGTAAACGGCATGGTGCTTAACAATGCAGGCGCCACCATAGTACAAGAGTTGGCCTATGTGTTGTCTTCGGGCAACACTTATTTGACCTATATGACAGAGCAAGGCATTGCTGTAGATGAGATATTGCCTTGCATCAGTTTTGAAATGTCTGTTAGTTCCAATTATTTTATGGAGATAGCAAAATTACGTTCCGCCAGAATGTTGTGGGCAGCTGTTGCCAATGCTTACAAGCCCTCAAAGGCGGTGGAAAAAATGAATATATTCTCTCATTCATCCACATGGAACAAATCTATATTCGACCCCTATGTGAACATGTTGCGTATTACTACCGAAGGTATGTCTGCCGCTTTGGGCGGAGCAGGAAGCATAGCCCTTACACCGTTTGATACCATGTACAAGCCGGCAGATGAATTTTCTTATCGTATAGCAAGAAATACGCAGATATTGCTTAAAGAAGAATCGTATTTCAATAGGGTGGTAGACCCTGCAGCGGGCTCATATTACATAGAATCGCTTACCGACAGCATAGCCGAGCATGCATGGGATTTGTTCAACCAAGTGGAAACGGCAGGCGGTATGATAGCCTATGTCAATTCAGGAGCTTTAAAGTCGGCAATAGAGCAAAGTTGCCAAAAACGCAATGCCGATATTGCTACCCGCAAAACGGTGATTTTGGGTACCAATCAATATCCTAATATCAAGGAATCTATGTCGGACAAGGTAGTCAAAACGGGGAAAGACACCTCCGATTTGAGTTTGAAACCTTATAGAGGAGCCATGCCGTTTGAAGAGTTGCGTTTCGCCACCGAACGTTGGGCAAAAGACCATGGCAGACCTAAAGTTTTCTTGTTTAAAATAGGTAATGTGGCTATGCGTCAAGCAAGAGCCGGTTTTATCACCAATTTCTTCGGCTGTGCCGGTTATGAAATAGTGGAGCCAGCAGGCTATGCCGATATAGCAACAGGTATTAATGATGTAAAAGAAAATCAACCTCATATAGTGGCTATCTGCTCTTCGGATGAGGAATATGCCGATTACGCAGCAGAAATCACCCGACAAGTAAAACAAATTCTTCCGCAAACACAATGCATAGTAGCCGGTAATCCTGTGGAACAAATAGAGGCTTTGAAGGCAGCCGGAGTGGATGATTTTGTTCATGTAAGGGTGAATCTGTTGGAAACATTAAGACGTTATAACCAAATTTTGGGAATAAATTAGTGAGGAATAATATTAACAATATATTTCAATAAGGGAAAACGCCAGTTTTCCCTTTTTTTTATTTTTTGAAAAAAAAACAAAAACATGCCATAGGAAGATCTATACATTATAATATATATAGAAAAAACTTGCTTTTTTTAGATGCGTTTTGCCGAAAAAAATGAAAATATGGTGTAATTTCAACTGCTTGTTTCGGGCCCAAAACGGGCAAAAGTTAACTTTTACCTGTTGAAAAAAATTTTTTTGAGGCAAAATTTTACGCAAAAACCGGTTGCAAACCGCAGAAATTTTCTTTATTTCCATTGTGTTGTATAGATTTGAATTACAGTTGTTTATGTTCAATTCGAGGCGTTTAAACGGTCGCTATAAAGGGGTTAGAAAAGCGGCAAATGATTTTTTTTGATTAATTTCTTGAAAGATAGTTGATATTTAGAAAAAAAAATTGTACATTTGCAGGTTCAAAATAGTACCCTTGCGGGTAGAAAAGATAATAAAAAATAAGGATAAATTATTGTAAGATATGCCTACAATACAACAATTAGTAAGAAAAGGAAGAGCACAATTAAAGAGCAAAAGCAAGTCTCCCGCTTTGGATTCATGTCCACAGCGAAGAGGTGTGTGTGTAAGAGTTTACACCACCACACCTAAAAAGCCTAACTCTGCAATGCGTAAAGTAGCGAGAGTAAGGCTTACCAATCAAAAAGAAGTTAACGCCTACATTCCCGGCGAAGGTCACAATTTGCAAGAGCACTCTATCGTGATGATTAGAGGGGGCAGGGTAAAAGACCTTCCGGGTGTAAGATACCACATCATTCGTGGAGCTTTGGATACCTCCGGAGTAGAAGGTAGAAAACAAAGACGTTCCAAATATGGTGCAAAACGTCCAAAAGCAAAAGCATAGTTTAATAAGTTCTTATATTATATAAAAGAGCATGAGAAAAGCAAGACCAAAAAAGAGAATAATATTGCCGGATCCTAAGTATAATGATGTTCAGGTGACTAAATTTGTCAATAACATCATGTTGAAAGGTAAAAAGAATATTGCATTCAAAATATTCTACGACGCAATAGAAGTAGTAGCTGAAAAAACCAATGAAGATGGTTTGGAAGTTTGGAAAAAAGCATTGGCCAATGTTACCCCTTCGGTAGAGGTAAGAAGTAGAAGAATCGGTGGTGCCACTTTCCAAATACCTTCTGAAATACGTCCGGAACGTAAGCAATCGGTTGGGATGAAGAATTTAATCAATTTCTCCCGCAAGCGTCATGAGAAATCCATGAGTCAAAAATTGGCAGCGGAAATCATAGCAGCATATAAAGAAGAAGGTGCAGCATTCAAACGTAAAGAAGATATTCACAGAATGGCAGAAGCCAACAAGGCATTCTCACATTTCCGTTTTTAAAAAAGCGTTGAAAGTAGCAGGTTGAATGGAAAATTTAGAATTGATACGGAACATCGGGATAATGGCTCATATTGATGCCGGTAAAACCACCACCACTGAGCGTATCCTGTACTACACCGGTAAAAATTACCGCATGGGTGAAGTACACGATGGCGCAGCCACGATGGATTACATGGAGCAAGAGCAGGAACGAGGTATCACTATCACTTCAGCCGCTACCACCGTTTTTTGGGACAGAGATAACACACACTATAAAATTAATATCATAGACACTCCGGGACACGTTGACTTTACAGTAGAAGTTGAACGGTCCCTTCGTGTTTTGGATGGAGCCGTAGCATTGTTTTGTGCTGTAGGCGGAGTGGAACCGCAATCGGAGACTGTATGGAGACAAGCCGATAAATATAAGGTGCCAAGGATTAGCTATATCAACAAGATGGACCGCATGGGAGCGGATTTCTTTGATGTAATCAATCAAATATCCACCAAATTAGGTGCTAATCCTGTTCCGCTTCAAATACCTATAGGATCAGAAGAAAATTTCAGGGGCATAGTGGATTTGATAACCCGAAAGGCTTACGAATGGGATGATGCTTCTAACGGAACGATAGTACGCGAAATTCCTATTCCGTCCGACATACAACAAGAAGTGGATGAATATCGTTTGAAACTGATAGAAGGCGTGGCCGAAGAACGCGAAGATCTGTTGGAAAAATATTTGGAAGATGCCGATAATATCACCGAAGAAGACATTATCGACGCCGTTCGTGCCGCCACCATCAGTTTGAAAATCACTCCTGTTTTGTGTGGTTCTTCTTTCCGCAACAAAGGTGTTCAACGTTTGTTGGATGCCATTACCATGTATTTACCCAGTCCGTTGGATAAGCCGTCAATACAAGGAATCAATCCTAACAACGACAATGAAGAATTGCGTAAACCTTCCGTGGAAGAACCGTTTACGGGTTTGATATTTAAAATTGCCACCGATCCTTTTGTCGGTAAGTTGGCTTTCTTCAGAGTGTATTCCGGAGTGTTAAAAGCCGGTACATATATATATAATGCTTCTACGGGTAAAAAAGAACGCGTAGCCAGAATATTTGAAATGCATGCCAACAAGCAAAAGCCTTTGGAAGAAATAGAGGCAGGCAATATAGGAGTGCTCATAGGCATGAAAGAAATGCGTACGGGTAACACCATCTGTGATGAGAAACATCCTATATTATTGGAGAGCATAGAATTCCCTGAACCTGTTATCAGCATAGCTGTAGAGCCCAAAACGCAAAACGATTTGGATAAATTATCCTTGTCTTTGCAGAAATTGGCAGAAGAGGATCCCACTTTCCGTGTGAATACCAATGAAGAAACGGGTCAAACCCTTATCAGCGGAATGGGTGAGTTGCATTTGGAAATATTGTTGGACAGAATCAAAAGAGAATTCGGAGTGGAATGCAATTCCGGAAGTCCTGTGGTGTCGTACAGAGAGGCATTAACACGTAGCGTTCATCACAGAGAAACCCTCAAAAAGCAAACCGGCGGTAAAGGACAATATGCCGATATAGAATTTGAGTTATCGCCTGCAGAGGAAAATGTAAAAGGTTTACAATTTATCAATGAAATAAAGGGCGGGGATATTCCTAAAGAATATATACCGTCTATAGAAAAAGGCTTTGAAAAAGCATTGAGCAATGGTCCTTTATTGGGTTATCCTGTGGTAAATGCCAAGGTGACATTGGTAGACGGTTCTTATCATACGGTAGATTCCGATGCTTATGCATTTGAGGTATGTGCTCACAAAGCTTTTAAAGAAGCCGCCAAAAAAGCAAAGTCGGTAATATTGGAGCCTATTATGAAAGCCGAGGTAGTAGTGCCCGATGAATATGTGGGCAGTGTTACCGGCGATTTGAACAGAAGAAGAGCCATAGTAGTGGGAGTGGAATCCAAGATGAACATTCAACATATAGATATTATGGTGCCTTTGGCAGAAATGTTCGGCTATATTACCAACCTACGTTCATTAACTTCGGGCAGAGGCAATGTGAGCATGGAATTTTCGCATTATGCCGAAGTTCCGGAAAATATAGCCAAAGAATTAATTAATAAGTGGAAATTGTTTTAGTTAAAATAATTAAATAAATAATAATAACAGTGAGTCAAAGAGTAAGAATAAAACTGAAATCGTACGATCACAACTTGGTGGATAAATCCGCTGAGAAAATCGTGAAAACGGTAAACACCGTTAAAGATGACAAAGTTGTTGTGGTAGGTCCTATTCCTCTTCCCACACAGAAGAAAATTTTTACTGTTAATCGTTCTACGTTTGTAAACAAGAAATCAAGAGAACAGTTTGAGTTATCTTCTTACAAGAGAATATTGGATATATACGGCACTACCGCCAAAACAATCGAGGCGTTGATGAAATTAGAATTGCCCAGCGGTGTTGAAGTTGAAATCAAAGTCTGAGTAGAAGTATCGTACAAGTAGAAGAAAATTGCGTGAGCAAGAAGTTAAAAAAAGTAAAAAAACAAAGAAATGTCAGGTTTAATAGGTAAAAAAATCGGAATGACCAGCATCTTCGATGCCGCCGGAAAGAATATTCCGTGCACAGTAATAGAGGCCGGTCCTTGTGTGGTAACACAAGTAAAATCTGTAGACAAAGATGGTTATGACGCTATTCAGTTGGCGTTCGATGACAAAAAAGAGAAAAACACTTCCAATGCCATGAAAGGGCATTTTGCAAAAGCCAATACCACTCCCAAACGCGTGGTAAGAGAGTTTACCCGTTTTGAGGCAGGACACAGAAAACAACACGGAGAAGTGTTGACGGTAACTGTGTTCGAAGAAGGCGAATTTGTAGATGTATCAGGCATCAGCAAAGGTAAAGGATTCCAAGGTGTGGTTAAACGCCATGGATTCGGTGGTGTAGGCGACAGCACACACGGTCAGCACAACAGGTTAAGAGCTCCCGGTTCTATGGGTGCATCTTCTTATCCTTCAAGAGTGTTGCCGGGAATGAGAATGGCCGGAAGAACCGGTGGCAGCAGAGTAAAGATGCTGAATTTACAAATAGTAAAAATATTCCCGGAAAAGAATTTGTTAGTAGTAAAGGGCTCAGTTCCTGGTTATAATGGTTCATATTTAAAAATAGAAAGATGGAGCTAAAAGTATTAAAAATAGATGGTAGCGAAACTGGCAGAACAGTATCGTTGAATGACAGCATATTCGGTATAGAACCGAATAATCACGCCATATGGTTGGATGTAAAACATTATTTAGCTAACCAACGTCAAGGAACTCATAGTAGCAAAGAAAAATCAATGGTGACAGGTTCCACCCGCAAGCTCAGAAAACAAAAAGGCGGTGGTGGCGCTCGTATAGGTAATATCAAATCTCCTTTGTTCCCCGGTGGCGCCAGAGTATTCGGACCTCAACCCAGAGATTATAGTTTCAAATTGAACAAAAAAGTAAAACGTTTGGCAAGATTATCGGCATTGTCGGTGAAAGCAAGCGAAGAAAATATTTCTGTTTTGGAACAATTTGATTTTGAGGCACCTAAAACAAAAGATATGGTTAAAATATTAAAAGACACCAATCTTTTTGATAAAAAAACTTTGATAGTGGTAGATGAATTGAATAAAAATGTATATTTGTCTTCCCGTAATTTGGGGAAAGTAAGTATTGCAACTGTTTCAAATTTAAATACTTATCAAATTTTGAATGCTCAAAAAATAGTGATTTTGGAGCCAAGTGTTTCCAAATTTGACGAATTTTTTAAAGTTAACGCGTAAAAAAGAGAGAGATGAATGTAATAATTAAGCCAGTAGTAACCGAGAAGATGATGGCTATTAGCGAAAAATTCAATCGTTATGGTTTTATCGTTGATCGCAGGGCAGACAAATTGCAAATAAAGAAAGCCGTAGAAGATATGTACGGAGTAAAAGTAGAGAGTGTTTCTACTTTGATACAAAGAGGAAAAGATGCTTCCCGTTATACCAAATCAGGTTTAATCAAGGGGCACAAAAGTAGTTTTAAAAAAGCAGTAGTACAATTAAAGGGCGAAGATAAGATCGACTTTTATAGTGCTATATAAGAGTAAATAATAAAGATGGGATTAAAGAAATTCAAACCGGTAACACCCGGTCAAAGGTTTAAATTAGTTAGTAATTTTGAAGAGATAACAACTTCAACCCCCGAGAAGAGTTTGTTGTTATCCAAAAAGCGTACAGGTGGCAGAAACAACGAAGGTAAAATGACCATGCGTTACATTGGCGGCGGTCATAAGAAGCAATACCGTATTATCGACTTTTTGAGAGAAAAAGAAGGTATTCCTGCTACCGTTAAGACCATAGAGTATGATCCTAATCGTTCGGCTCGTATCGCATTGTTGTTCTATGCAGACGGAGAAAAACGATATATCATTGCACCTCATGGTTTACAAGTTGGACAAAAGGTGATGTCGGGCAAAGGCGTTACTCCTGATTTGGGCAATGCCATGTTTTTGTCTGAAGTACCTCTTGGAACGGTTATTCACAATGTGGAAATGCGTCCCGGTTGCGGTGCTAAAATAGCACGCAGTGCTGGTTCGTATGCCCAATTGATGTCAAGAGAAGATCGTTATGCCATTATCAAACTGCCTTCAGGGGAAACCCGTAAAATACTTTGCACTTGCAAAGCATGTATAGGCATGGTGTCAAACATAGACCACAACTTGCAGGTATCGGGTAAAGCCGGTCGTAGCAGATGGATGGGTCGTCGTCCGAGAGTGCGTGGTGTGGTTATGAACCCTGTTGATCACCCCATGGGTGGTGGTGAAGGTAGAGCCTCCGGCGGACATCCTCGTTCACGTAAAGGTTTGATAGCAAAAGGTTATAAGACTCGTAGACCTAAGAAAGCCTCGAATCAATTTATAATAGAAAGAAGAAAAAAATAATCAATAAATAGTTAGCAATGAGTAGATCATTAAGAAAAGGTCCGTACATTCACTATAAGCTTGAACAAAGAGTTATTGAAGCTCAAGAATCCGGTAAAAAGGTTACCATCAAAACATGGAGTCGTGCATCAATGATATCTCCTGATTTTGTAGGACAAACCATAGCAGTTCACAATGGTAACAAGTTCATTCCGGTATATGTAACGGAAAACATGGTAGGGCATAAATTGGGCGAATTCGCACCAACGCGTATATTCCGCGGACATGCCGGTAGTAAAGATAAAGGAAAAAAATAAGAGAAATTAATTAAAGATGGGAGCAAGAAAAAGATTAGCTGCAGAAGCTAGAAAAGAATCAAATCGCACAAAATGCGTGGCTCGTTTGGTTGATAATAACACATCTCCTCGTAAAACCCGTTTGATGGCTGATTTGGTAAGAGGAAAGAATGTGGATTATGCTTTGAATGTATTAAAATACAGTAAAAAGGAATCAGCAGAAAAAATCCGTAAATTGTTATTGTCGGCAGTTGCCAACTGGCAAGCCAAAAATGAAAATGCCAGAGTGGAAGACAGTAATTTGTATGTTAAAGAAATTTTTGTTGATGGTGGTACAATGTTGAAGAGATTGAGAGTAGCCCCTCAAGGTAGAGGTTATAGAATCAGAAAACGTTCAAATCATATCACTGTAGTGTTAGATAGTAGAGTAGAAAACGTAAATCAAACAGAAGAATAATGGGACAAAAAGTTAATCCGATAGGAATACGTTTAGGAATCGTAAGAGGTTGGGATTCTAATTGGTATGGTGGAGACGATTTCGGTCAAAAATTGGTTGAAGACGACAAAATAAGAAAATATCTTAATGCTCGTTTACACAAGGCCGGCATAGCCAAGATATACATTGAAAGAACCTTGAAATTAGTGACAGTAACCATTAACACTGCACGTCCGGGTTTAATCATCGGTAAAATGGGTGCCGAAGTGGACAAATTGAAAGAAGAGTTGAAGAAAATCACCAATAAAGATGTGCAAATCAACATTTCGGAAATCAAACGTCCGGAATTGGATGCAGTATTGGTATCACAAACAATAGCTTCTCAAATAGAAGGTCGTATGTTTTACCGCAGGGCCATCAAAACAGCTATTATGTCCACTATGAGAGCCGGTGCAGACGGAATCAAGGTGTCTATTTCCGGTCGTATAGGCGGAGCAGAAATGGCTCGTACCGAACATTACAAAGAGGGTAGAACACCTCTTCACACATTGCGTGCAGACATAGACTATAACCAAGCAGAAGCTCATACTACCTATGGTAGAATAGGTGTTAAGGTGTGGATATGCAGAGGTTTGGTTTATGGCAAACGTGATTTGTTCCAAGCCAACCCGGAAGCAGCCGGTAAAGGTAAAGGAGTAAACAGAAGAGAAAGAAACGCATTCCCGAGAGAAAGAGGTGAACGCGGAGAAAGAAGAAGAAATAATAAGTAGTAATTGAAAGAAAAATCACAATATCTATGTTACAGCCAAAAAAGACAAAATATAGAAGGCCGCAGAAAGGCAAAATGAAAGGTAACACTAAACGCGGTGCGGAAATTGCGTTTGGTTCATTTGCTTTGAAGGCAACAGAGGGTTGTTTGATGACGGGACGTCAAATAGAAGCAGCACGTCAAGCTATTACACGTTATATGAAACGTGAAGGTCAATTATGGATAAGAATATTTCCTGATAAGCCTATTACTCGTAAACCTTTGGATGTACGTATGGGTAAAGGTAAAGGTAGTCCTGAATACTTTGTTGCCAGAGTGTTTCCGGGAAGAATTATTTTTGAAGCCGACGGCGTTCCTGTAGAAGTGGCAAAAGAAGCCATGCGTTTGGGAGCTCAAAAATTACCCATATTGACTAAATTTATAGTTAGAAGAGATTATTCAGAAGAAACATTATAATTATAAGTGATGAAACAATCAGTAATAGCAGAACTCACCACAAAGGAATTGAGTGAAAGATTGGAAGAAGAAGTAAAACAATTAGCAAAGTTAAAAATGCATCATGCGGTTTCTGCAATAGAAAATCCTAACAGGATAAAAGAATATCGTAAAACGATAGCCAGATTGAAAACCGAATTGCGTGCAAGAGAACTTGCGGAAGTTAAATCTGTAAAATAACGAGATAAAATCTTGATATGGATAGAAATTTTAGAAAACAGAGAGAGGGTGTGGTTATCAGCAACAAAATGGATAAATCCATCGTTGTAAAAGTAGAGCGTAAGTTTCGTCACCCTAAATATGGTAAATTCTTGAAAAGAACATCTCATTTTATGGCACATGACGAAGAAAACGCATGTGGTATAGGTGATACTGTTAGAATAATGGAAACCAGACCGTTGAGTAAAAACAAGTGCTGGAGATTAGTAGAAATAATAGAAAAGGCTAAGTAATATGATACAACAAGAATCTAGACTGACTGTAGCCGATAACAGCGGCGCAAAAGAAGTGTTGTGTATTCGCGTATTGGGAGGAACCAAGAAACGCTACGCAACAGTTGGCGATAAGGTTGTTGTAACGGTAAAAGATGCTATTCCTTCCGGAAACATTAAAAAAGGAACAGTAAGTAAAGCCGTGGTAGTAAGAACAACCAAAGAAGTTCGCAGAAATGACGGTTCGTATATACGTTTTGATGACAATGCAGTGGTATTGTTAACAGCCAACGATGAATTGCGTGGCACACGTATTTTCGGCCCCGTAGCTCGTGAACTCAGAGAAAAACAATATATGAAGATAGTTTCATTAGCACCGGAAGTGCTATAATGGTAAAAAAAGAATAATAAAACAAAAAACATGCAACCGAAAATACATATTAAAAAAGGGGACACGGTAAAAGTTTTATCAGGAGATGATAAAGGACAGACCGGTAAGGTGCTCAAAGTTGATGTTAAAAATTATAGAGCGTTTGTGGAAGGCATAAACATGGTATCAAAAGCTACCAAGCCTACAGCAAAAACCCCGCAAGGAGGAATCGTAAAAAAAGAAGCCTCTGTACATATTTCCAATTTAATGTTGGTGGATGCCAAAGGTAATGCCACTCGTATTGGAAGACGTGTATCAGAAAATGGTAAGTTAGTAAGGTATTCAAAAAAATCTGGAGAGGAGATTAAGTAATGGGTTACACACCGAGATTAAGAGAAAAGTACGTAAAGGAAATTATGCCTGCTTTGAAGGAGCAGTTTAATTTTAAAACGGTAATGCGTATTCCTAAAATCACCAAGATATGTTTAAATCAAGGAATAGGCGCAGCCACAGCCGATAAAAAATTAATAGACAACGGTATTGCCGAAATGACAAAAATTGCCGGTCAAAAAGCGGTGGCAACAAAGTCAAGAAAAGATATTTCTAATTTTAAATTAAGAAAGGGTAACCCTATTGGTGTTCGCGTAACTCTACGCGGGGACAGAATGTATGAATTCTTGGATAGATTGATTGCCGTATCTATACCTCGTATTCGTGATTTCAGAGGTATCAGTGACAAAGGTTTTGATGGAAAAGGAAACTATTCCATGGGTGTTACAGAACAGATCATATTCCCCGAAATTGACATTGATAAAATCAATAAAATTAACGGTATGGATATCACTTTTGTAACTACGGCACGCAATGATGAAGAGTGCTTGGCATTGTTAAAAGAATTTGGTTTACCATTTAAAAATCAAAAGAAATAAGATATGGCAAAAGAATCAATGAAAGCTCGCGAAGTAAAAAGAGCTAAGTTAGTAGCAAAATATGCAGAAAAAAGAGCTGAATTAAAGAAAGCCGGTGATTGGGTTGGTTTACAACAATTGCCATTAAATTCTAATCCTATACGTTTGCACAATCGTTGCAAACTTACCGGACGTCCCAAAGGTTATATGAGAACATTCGGTATTTCCCGTATTAATTTTAGAGAAATGGCTTCCAAAGGTTTAATCCCGGGAGTAAAGAAAGCAAGTTGGTAAAAAAAGTAAATTAGAGTAAAATGAATACAGATCCTATAGCAGATTATTTGACCAGAATACGTAATGCCGTGATGGCAAAACACAGAGTGGTAGAAATACCTACGTCAAGTATGAAAAGAGAGATAACAAAAATATTGTTTGATAAAGGATATATTTTGAATTATAAATTTGAAGAAGGAATACACGGCGTTATTAAAATAGCCTTGAAATATCATCCTGTATCCAAACAAAGTGCTATTACAGAATTAAAGCGAGTAAGCCGTCCGGGTTTGCGTAAATATGTAGGCGCAGACGAATTACCCAGAGTGTTAAACGGAATGGGCATCGCTATAATATCTACTTCCAGAGGTTTGATGACCGACAAAGAAGCTCGCAGCATGGGAGTAGGCGGAGAAGTTATATGTTATATTAGTTAATAAAGGAGGTACAATATGTCAAGAATAGGAAAATTACCCATATCATTGCCAAGCGGAGTATCTATCAATGTTGATGATAAAACGCACATGGTAACAGTAAAAGGACAAAAAGGCGAATTGACACAATATGTAGATCCTTGTATAACATTATCCATAGAAGACGGTGTATTACATGTACAACGTCACACCGAACAAAAACGCCATAGAGCAATGCATGGTTTGTATAGAGCCTTGTTAGCCAACATGGTGAAAGGTGTTTCCGAAGGTTTTACCGTAGTACAACAATTAGTAGGTACCGGATATAAAGCCCAAGCTACAGGTCAATTGTTAGAATTGTCATTAGGTTATTCTCATAACATAATATTTGAATTTCCTAAAGAGATAACAGTAGAAACGGTAACAGAAAAAGGTAAAGACCCTCTTATTAAATTAACCTGTGCCGACAAACAATTGTTGGGACAAGTAGCCAATAAAATAAGATCGTATCGTAAACCTGAGCCTTACAAAGGAAAAGGTATCCGTTTCCAAGGTGAAGTTGTTCGTAAAAAAGCTGGTAAATCGGCTGAAAAGTAAGATTTAGTTGTTAAAAATTTAAAATCCAAGCAGGATGGGAACAAAAAATCGTAAAGAATTTAGAAGATTAAGAATTAAACATAGAATTAGAAAAAATTTAAAAGGAACAGCTGAACGTCCTAGATTGTCTGTGTTTAGAAGCAATGCACAAATATACGCACAAATAATCAATGATGATTTGGGAACCACATTGGCTTCTGCTTCATCAATGGGTGCCATTAGCGACCAAAAGGTGAACAAAACCGAACAAGCAAAATTGGTAGGTCAAGAGTTGGCAAGCCGTGCATTGGCAGCAGGTATTACTACTGTAGTATTTGATAGAAACGGATATTTATATCATGGTAGAGTAAAATCTTTGGCAGAAGCAGCCAGAGAAGGTGGTTTAAAATTCTAAATGTGAGTTATGGCAGATAATAAAAAAATAAAAACGAACGAAATCGAGTTTAAAGAAAGATTAGTTCACGTAGGTCGTGTTACAAAAGTAACGAAAGGTGGTAGAACATTTAGTTTTTCAGCCATAGTAGTTATCGGAAATGAAGACGGAGTAGTGGGTTATGGTTTGGGTAAAGCCAAGGAAGTAACAGCCGCTATTCAAAAAGGAACCGAAGACGCAAAGAAAAATTTGATACGCGTTCCTGTATTAAGAGGCACTATTCCTCATGCTCAAGAAGCACGTTACAGCGGAGCTGTCGTATTTCTAAAACCTGCCGCTCCCGGTACCGGTGTTATTGCCGGTGGTGCTATGCGTGCCGTGTTGGAAAGTGTGGGAGTAAAGAACGTATTGGCAAAATCCAAAGGTTCATCCAACCCTCATAGTGTGGTAAAAGCCACCTTTGAAGCCTTGTCAAAAATGAAAGACCCCTATAAGGTTGCTCAATTGAGAGGTGTGGATTTAAATACGGTGTTCAATGGTTAGTGTCAAATAACTAAAAACAGTTGAAAATGGACAAGAAGTTAAGAATAACACAGATTAAAAGTCAGATAGACAGACCTAAAGTACAAAAAAGAACCATAGAAGCTTTGGGTATTCAAAAAATGCATCGTCCTGTAGAAGTAGTGGCTACTCCTCAAGTGTTGGGCATGATTAAAACTGTAGAACATTTGTTAAAGGTAGAAGAAATTAATTAAAACCAAAAGAAGTAAAGAGATGAATTTAAGTAGTTTAAAACCTGCAGCAGGATCAACCAAAGCAGAAAAAAGAATAGGAAGAGGTCAAGGTTCCGGTAGAGGCGGTACCTCTACAAGAGGCGCCAATGGTGCTCAATCTCGTTCAGGATATTCTCGTAAAATAGGTTTTGAAGGCGGTCAAATGCCTTTGTATAGAAGAGTTCCCAAATTTGGTTTTAAGAATATCAACAGAGTGGAATATACCGGTATTAACGTATCAACCATACAACAATTAGCCGACAAAGGTATCTCGGTAATTGATATTGATGTATTGAAATCCAATGGTTTGATAGGAAAAAAAGATTTGGTGAAAATTTTGGGTAAAGGCGAACTTACATCCAAAGTAGAAGTAAAAGCACATGCATTTTCTGCAAAAGCTGTTCAATTAATAGAAGCCCAAGGCGGCGTAGCAACAAAATTATAAGATGAGAAGATTTATAACCACATTAAAGAACATTTATAATATAGAAGAGCTTCGCAAGCGTATTCTATATACTTTAGGCATCATATTGATATACCGCGTAGGTTCATACATAGCATTGCCCGGCATAGATGTACAAGCTTTGTCGAATACATCCTTCACCTCCAGTTCTCGTGAAGGTTTGCTTGGATTATTGGATATGTTCTCCGGTGGTGCTTTCTCAAATGCTTCTATTTTTGCATTGGGTATTATGCCTTACATCTCCGCTTCCATCGTGGTGCAATTGTTAACGTTGGTAGTGCCTTATTTCCAACGTCTGCAACGTGAAGGCGAAAGCGGCAGAAAGAAAATAACGCAAACCACCCGTTTCTTAACCATATTGGTAACAGCTTTGCAAGCTCCCGCTTACTTGGCAAATATGGTCAACACGGTAGGTACCCATTCGGGAGTGTTCCATACCATCAACGGTAATGTGATCACCGGTCAATTGCCTTTCGGATTTATTTTCACCTCCATGGTGGTGTTAGTGGCTAGCACACTGTTCATCATGTGGCTGGGTGAACGTATTACCGAAAAAGGTATAGGCAACGGTATCTCCTTAATCATTATGGTGGGTATTATCGCTCGTTTGCCTTTTGCCTTGTCGGCAGAATTTGTATCAAGAGTAGCTGAAACCAATGGCGGTTTGGTGGTGTTCTTAATAGAAATATTGTTATTGGTGGGCGTAATTTTGGTTACCATATTATTAGTACAAGGCACCAGAAAAGTTCCCGTACAATATGCAAAACGTATAGTAGGTACCAGACAATATGGCGGACAAAGACAGTATTTGCCTTTGAAAGTGAATGCTGCAGGTGTAATGCCTATCATCTTCGCTCAAGCCATTATGTTTTTACCCTTGACATTTATGGGTTTTGCCTCCAATACGGAATCTATGAGTGCATTTGCAGCCGCATTAACCAATTACAACGGATTCTGGTATAATTTTGTTTTTGCAATATTAATTATCATGTTTACCTATTTCTACACCGCTATCACTTTCAACCCGAGTCAAATAGCCGAAGATTTAAAACGCAACGGCGGTTTTATTCCGGGAGTGAAACCGGGTAAGAAAACCATAGAGTACATAGACAATATTATTTCAAAAATAACTTTGCCCGGCTCCATATTTTTAGCCATAGTGGCTATCATGCCGGCATTTGCACGTTTGTTGGGTATCAACTCCCAATTCGCCCAATTCTTCGGCGGCACTTCGTTGCTGATTATGGTGGGTGTGGTGTTGGATACTTTGCAACAAATAGAAAGTCATTTATTAATGAGACATTATGACGGCTTGACAAAATCGGGTCGTATAAAAGGACGTAATCCACTTCCGGCATAAGCATAAAAGAATGATACATTTAAAAACAGAGCGGGAAATAGACATCATGAAAGAAAGTGCTTCCATAGTAGGAAGGACTTTGGCTGAGGTCGCTAAATTGATAAAACCCGGCGTTCGATGCAAAACATTGGACAGCGTAGCCGAAACCTTTATCAGAGATAACGGTGCGGTGCCGAGTTTTAAAAATTATAACGGTTTCCCCTCAACTTTGTGCGTTTCGGTGAACGATGTGATAGTGCACGGTATACCCGGACAATACGAACTGCATGAAGGAGATATAGTATCGGTAGATTGCGGAGCAAAAAAGAACGGTTTTCATGCCGACTATGCCTACACCTTTATGGTAGGACATGTAACGGAAGAAATTCGTAATTTGTGCGACAGAACCAAACAGGCTTTGTACTTGGGAATAGAACAAGCCGTAGCAGGTAACCGCATAGGCGATATCAGCCACACCATACAATCGTATGTGGAATCGTACGGTTATTCGGTGGTAAGAGAGTTGATAGGTCACGGCGTGGGAAGAAACCTGCATGAAGGACCGGATGTTCCCAATTACGGGGTAAAAGGAAGCGGTGCCAAAATAAAAAAAGGAATGGTATTCTGCATAGAACCCATGATCAATTTGGGAGTGAAGAATATCAATATCGATAGAGACGGATGGACAACACGTACGGCTGACGGTTTGCCTTCGGCACATTACGAACACATGGTGGCCGTAAGAGACAACGGAACGGAATTGCTATCCACCTATCAATATGTAGAAGAAGTATTAAATAAACAATAATAAATGGCTAAACAAGAAGCTATAGAACAAGACGGTATAGTAAAAGAATCGTTGGGAAACGCAATGTTTAGAGTAGAACTCGAAAACGGACATATCGTAACGGCACACGTATCGGGGAAAATGCGTATGCACTATATAAAAATTCTCCCCGGAGACAAAGTGAAAATGGAAATGTCCATTTATGATTTAACAAAAGCAAGAATTATTTTTAGGTATAAAAATTAGCTATACACAATGAAAGTAAAAACATCAGTTAAGAAAAGATCGGACGATTGTAAAGTAGTTCGTCGCAAAGGAGTTGTTTACGTAATAAACAAGAAAAATCCTAAATTCAAACAAAGACAAGGATAATAAACAAATAAAATAACGTAAAAAGAGTAAAATTATATGGCAAGAATTGCTGGTATTGATTTACCAAACAACAAAAGAGGAGTAATAGGTTTAACTTACATTTACGGCATTGGTCGTTCTACATCTGCGAAGATATTAACACAAGCCAATGTATCTCTTGACAAGAAAGTACAAGACTGGAATGATGATGAGCTAAGTGCTATTCGTGGTATTATTTCCGAAATGAAGATAGAAGGAGCCCTTCGTTCTGAAGTTCAGATGAATATCAAACGATTAATGGACATAGGTTGTTATCGTGGCATCCGTCATCGTATTGGATTACCTCTTCGTGGTCAATCTACGAAAAACAATGCGCGTACACGTAAAGGGCGTAAGAAAGTGGTTGCTAACAAGAAAAAAGCAACTAAATAGTTAACAAATTAAAAAAAGTAAAGATTTATGGCAAAATCGACAAAAGTTACTAAGAAAAGAGTAGTAAAAGTGGACGCGGTTGGAAGAGCATATATCCAAGCTTCTTTCAATAATGTAATAGTAACATTAACTAACGCTATGGGACAAGCCATTTCATGGTCATCTGCCGGTAAAATGGGCTTCAGAGGTTCTAAAAAGAATACTCCGTATGCAGCTCAAATGGCAGCCCAAGATGCATCAAAAGTTGCTTACGATTTGGGTCTTCGTAGAGTGAAAGTTTATGTTAAAGGACCCGGAGGCGGACGTGAATCTGCAATACGCACCATCAATGCATCGGGAATAGAAGTTACGGAGATAATAGATATTACACCGCTCCCGCATAATGGTTGCAGACCTCCTAAAAGAAGAAGAGTGTAAGCATTTGTTTAAAGTAAAAGATTGAAAAGTTATGGCAAGATATATTGGACCAAAAACCAAAATAGCAAAAAGATTTAGAGACCCTATCTACGGGCCGGATAAATATTTTGAAAGATCACAGGAATCGGATCAGAGACACAGCAAGCGTTCAGGAAAAATGTCTGAATACGGATTGCAATTGCAAGAAAAGCAAAAAGCAAAATATACTTACGGCATATTGGAACGCCAATTTAAAAACATATTCCACAAAGCTTCCTCTAAAAAAGGTATTACCGGTGAGGTGTTGCTGCAATTGATAGAAGCTCGTTTGGATAATGTAGTGTATCGTTTAGGCATAGCTCCTACCCGTGCTGCCGCACGCCAATTGGTGTCACACCGTCATATATTGGTAAACGGAGCAGTGGTAAATGTGCCCTCCTATACTTTGCGTCCCGGCGATATAGTAGGTGTAAGAGAACGTTCAAAATCATGCGAAGTGATAGTGGACTCCCTCAGTCGCCACAACGCAAGTGCGTACACATGGTTAGAATGGGATGCAAACTCCATGTCAGGTAAATTCATGCAATACCCCGAAAGAGAAGCAATACCTGAAAATATCAAAGAACAGTTGATAGTTGAGTTGTATTCTAAATAATAGTTTAATAAGTTTAAATTTAAAAATTAAAAGTAATGGTTACAATACCCTTTCAAAAACCGGATAAAGTGCTAATGGTAGAATCAACAGATTCTTTTGGCGTTTTCGAATTTCGTCCTTTACAGCCTGGCTATGGCATGACTATAGGAAACGCTTTGAGAAGGGTTTTGCTTTCATCTTTAGAGGGTTTTGCAATTACTTCAATAAAAATAGACGGTGTAGCTCACGAATTTGCCACCATCCCGGGCGTAATAGAAGACGTAACCGATATCGTGCTTAACATCAAACAAATTCGTTTGAAAAGCAAAATCGAAGACCAAATGAACGAAAAGGTAAGATTTACCATCAGCGGTCAAGATGAATTCGTGGCAGGCGACATCAACAAATTTTTAAATAATTTTCAAGTCTTAAATACCGATTTGCACATCTGCTCCATGGAACCCAGCGTAAGCCTTACCATGGAACTCACCATAGACAAAGGTAGAGGTTATGTGACAATAGAAGAAAACAAATTGTTACACGAAGGCCCCGGTGTGATAGTGATAGACTCTTCTCACTCTCCTATTAAAAATGTAATGTATAGAGTGGAAAGCTATCGTGTGGAACAAAAAACAGACTTTGATAAATTGGTGTTTGAAATCACTACCGACGGCACAGTGCATCCTAAAGAAGCATTGAAAAAAGCCGCCAACGTGCTCATACAACACTTTGTGCTGTTCACCGACGAGAAAATCACGGTTAACACCGATGATATCTCCTTGTCCAGCGAATTTGACGAAGCATCATTGCACATACGTCAATTGCTCAAATCCAGATTGGTGGAAATGGATCTGTCGGTAAGAGCTTTGAACTGCTTGAAAGCAGCAGAAGTGGAAACATTGGGCGAATTAGTGGCTTTCCAAAAAACCGATTTGTTGAAATTTAGAAATTTCGGTAAAAAGTCATTGAACGAATTGGAAGAATTAGTGAAGTCTAAAGGTTTAGATTTCGGTATGAATATTTCAAAGTATAAGTTGGATTTAGAAAAGTAAGTAGAAGAATATGAGACACGGAAAAAAAGTAAATCATTTAGGAAGAACAAGTGCACATCGCAAAGCGATGTTGTCAAACATGGCCGCTTCGCTGATTCTCCATAAAAGAATAAACACGACAGTGGCTAAGGCTAAGGCGCTTCGCAAATATATTGAACCTCTTATCACCAAATCAAAAGAAGATACCACCCACTCCCGCAGAGTAGTGTTTGGTTATTTGCAAAACAAAGAAGCCGTAACCGAATTGTTTAGAGAAATATCTCAAAAAACAGCCAATCGCCCCGGCGGTTACACCCGTATTTTACGTACCGGTTTCCGTATAGGCGATGCCGCCGAAATGTGCATGATGGAATTAGTTGATTACAACGAAAACTACAGCCAGAACAAAGGCGGTAAAAAGAAAGCAAAATCTACCCGTAGAGGCGGTAAGAAGAAAACGGAGACACCGGTTGAAACAACCGAACAACCCGTTGCCGAAGCAGCACCCGCTGCCGAAACACCGGCTGAACCCGCTCCCGCAGAAGAACCGAAAACTGAATAACATTGTTTTTATATCCTTAACATAGAGAAACCGTCAGGTTTCTCTTTTTTTTGTCCGCCCCTGATAAATACCAAAATCATGGAAATATTCTACGGAATATACAAATCCCGACCGTATGTAGAGACGTTTCATGAAACGTCTCTACAATAATACAATTATCATCAATACCTTTTTAACGCTTTTTCATTGAATGCCCGGGTGGTATGCTGTCGTTATACCGTAAAATAATCAATATAGGACAATATATGCAAAACCCTTGTTTTCTGCCACCATAGGTGGCTGTTTACTTGCTTCCCTCGTCGTGCAACGATAAGCATCCTCTGACAGTTTTTTTTAATTTTAAAGAAAACGCTTGTCAAATTATGTATGCTTAAAAATGTAGTACGTTTAAGTAAGATTGAACCATTCTGAACCATTTTACCTATAGCAACTATGACAAGACAAAACAGGCTTTGCTGCGCTCGCCTAAAAAACAAGGCTATCGCCTTAGAAAACAATGGAAAAGAAATAGCATCCCCCTTATCCCCCTTGAAAGGGTGACTCTGTGATTTACAAGTATTTATCGTTTTTTTTGAATCGCGTTCCGTATTAATAAAAAAAATAACATAAAACACTTGAAACCAACGGATTACGCTATTCCTCCCTTTAGGGAGGTGCCCGTAGGGCGGAGGATTTTTTATATTTACTTTTGTCTTGTTACAAAAGTAACAAAAGAACAGGGCAGCAATGAAAAAGCTAAAAAATGACTTATAAAGCTAAAGTCCGTAAACTCGCACGCAATACCGGTTTTATAGGTATTACTATCACATAACACCATTACGAAAGAATCCTATTTACCATTCAAACGCTCAGACAGTACAGACTTCTTAACGCTTTATTTCATCATTTTTTTTAACGCTTTTTCATTGAATGCCCAGGGTGGTATGCTGTCGTAATTCCTTTAAACAGATATTTAAGAATAAGAATAGGATAGTAGATAAGAACA
>DBXT01000013.1 GCA_002309615.1 Bacteroidales bacterium UBA1205 | reverse complement strand
TGAAAGTGAAATTTTAAGCAACCCGCTGACATATCTGCACGCATCTTCAAGCAGGAATATTTAATTCATTGCTAAGTTCAAAGAATAAAAAACACTGCATTTGCTATGCATCTATACCAATTCAACCATTATTGTATATACGGAAAGTGATAAATTTCCTTGTTTTTACCTCGGGTTCCGACATCTATGCTGGCATTCATACTTTTGACAATATCATTTTTGCTTCTGGCAGGCAACAAAGCCATTCTTTGTTCTATCCGGAAAAATAGGGCTATTCCCTTTTTGTTTTTTTGCGACAACATGTTCCATGACGGCACTTCTTCTCCTGATTGATAGGAAACAAGTTCATATTGGATTTTGGCAAAACCGCAATCTTTTTGCAAGTTGTCTACAGGTGTATATGCAAATTGTTTAAGAAGATGCTCTTTGGTATTATTATATATAAGACTATATTCACCTGCCTTTTGCACAAACGATTCCGATATTCTGCCTTCTCCAAAAGTAAAGTCCGCATACAACAACTCATTTGTTTTGTGAATGCGTATATCCGTCACATCTCCGATACATTCAAACCACTGCACATAAAAACCTATAAACGGATTAAAATACAACAATTGCAATGCTTCTTTAAAACTTCCTGTTTCACAAACGGAGGTTTTCAAATCATATTTCAGAAAAGTATCCGATTGTATAACATAACGGACAGAATCGCCGATGCTTAAATCCATATTAGGAAGAACGCAATTATTAAGCGGCCATCGCGTAAAACTCATCTTGCAATTGTATTTCGCAGGCATATTTGTTGACGAATTCCAAATTGTCATGTTAAAATTCACTATCCCCGAATAAATATTGAAGGAATTTTGCTTCAACGGCTCTGCAACATATTTGCTGTAAATATTGTATTTTTGCTTAGAAACCTTATGAGGCGAAGTTTGCCCGTAAGACATCCCGAACAACACTCCGACAGCAAAAATTGCCGATAAAATTTTTTTATTCATAATATATTCCTCCTATTATTTGTTAAAATAATCATCGCAAGGATTGCTTTGATATATTTCCCGTCCATTTATATTATTAAATTTCGCATATGCTGAGTTTATTGTTCCACCAAATACCATGTGCAGGCATTGTCAGCATCGTAAAAACTGACTAAGCCTTTGTTTTTTTCGTGAACAATATTTTGAATATGTTTCCCGTCACTATATCTATTGTCATTAAAAGGATTATTTAGATAAGGTATCTTTTCCCCTACTACTTTTTCAAAATATCTGTCATTGCCGGAATCTCCAAAAATAAAATATTCCCTCCAATCAGCATTTGTATCGGTAAACAGGCACGAAAAATAAAAATCTGTTTTTCGTGGTGATCGTGTCATATTACGAAAGTTTAAGATAATGTTATAAGACACTTCGCCTTGTAATTCATAGGAAATTCCTTTGTTGCATATACAATCACAAGCATAGGAAAGTTTCGTAAGAGAATCCTCTCTTTCTATATTAATAGTATATGCAAGTGTATCTCCCTTAGCATTGTGGAATTGAACTTTCTGTCCGACAGAATATGGATAATAAGGAGTGTAAAGATTCTCAGAAGTAAAATAGCAATCAAATTCCCGTTCACAACTTATTGCGAGTATCATAGTGAATATTGCAAATATTATTTTTGATTTCATATTTTTACTCCTTCCCTTTTTTGTACCGAAAACATAATTTTTATCAATATATCCCAGTCTTTCAGCATGACTGAAATTCCGATTTTTCAACTTGCAAAAATAACACTTTTTTTATATATTTCCAACTTGAACTTTTATACAAAAAAAGCAAGATACCCTGTTATCCCATGTGTTCTTAAAAAAATTTCCCTAAAAAAAAACATCCCCTGAAAGATGCTTCCTTCAAGGGATGTATGCAACACTTTTTTACCTTTTAGCGTTGGTTTTGCTGTAAGGTTATCTAAAACACATAAAAAAACGACAGACCCATTTTACCATCATTGAATCTCAAGCCACCGTTTAATGTCGAAACTCCTTGTTTTTCAATGCCCAACCAACCGAAATGACCTACTAATCTAAAATGTTCGTTAAAGGTATATGACACACCGGGACGTACTCCTGTGGATATCATAAAACCGGTAGTAGAATATCCCAGTCCCAATTCCACATCCATAAATAGCGACCAATTGTTTTTGGTAAAAAACGCATATCTAAAATAAGGATTGGCTAATACATACCAATTTTGAGAATGCCATTCTTCTCCCGAAATCGGATCATTAAAAGTGCGATACCTATAATTGAATTTAACGCTTCCGCCTACGGACCAATGCTCATTAAATCCATATCCGAATTCCGGACTGCAACCTACTTGTAATTCCTGATAATTACCATTGTACCATGCAGATACGCCTCCTCCCAAATACCATTGAGCCTTCAACTCTTGAACACTGAATGTTGTTATAAAAAACAACAAAATAATTGCTACTTTTTTCATCTCTTTATGATTTTTTGTTAATATATTTCACGCTGCAAAAATATAACATTTTTTTGAATTAAAAATACTCTTTTTCTACTATTTTATACTCTTTTTCTATCGTTTTTAATTTTTTTCAAATTATATGAAAAAAAAAGGTACTTTTGCAGCCGAAAAATTGTAGAAAATATGAAAAACGAAAGTCCTTATATCCAATTAGCAATACCTGCAAGTTCCGACCTGATCAGTACAGATAGCACAGCAAATATTGTAACGCCCACATTTGTGCTGGTTCGCAATGTCTCCGCTGTTAACAAGACGCTCATACCGGTTGACAAACCTGTTATCAGCAACGAGTTGCGTATATGTCTGGTACTCCGCGGATGGATAGACTATCAAGTGAATATGAAACCTGTCCGACTTGAAGCAGGCATGTTGTTCGTGTCGTTGCCGGGTGACATTATAGTTGTAAAACAATGCAGCGAGGATTGCGACGCACAGTTTATCGTTTCTGTCGGGACGGATTTCTCCGGCATTTTCAACCGCTGGAGTGTGATGCGGGCGGACACTTCCCTGCAACAAAGAGTGCTTACCTACTTCCAATTGATGGGACAAGTGATGCAAAACCGGCAATTTGACATCAAGACCCTGCATCTGCTTACCTCGGCTTTGTGTACCGACATACAAAGCGACCCTTCTTCTGTGCCGGTGGAAGACCCTGCAAATGCCCATACGCGGCAGGCGATACTCTTTGAACGCTTTATAGAACTACTCAACGAGCACGGTGACCGCAATATAGGCTTTTATGCCGAAAAAATGGGGATTTCTCCCAACCGCCTGTCAACAAATATCAAGCAATATTCGGGACAGACAATATTGCAGTGGATTAACCAACATGTGATGTTACAGGCTCGCACACAGCTAATTTATACCGACCGTCCCGTTGTTGAAATAGCCCAAAGCCTCGGTTTTGAAAATACGGCATTTTTTATTCGCTTTTTTAAGCAAAAGGCTGGAACGACACCAAGGGCGTACAGACTGAAATATCAAAAATAAATTTCGCAGGCGAAAAAAAAGAATTTCCACTATTATTCAGCTTTGTTTGGCACAATTTTTGCATCTATATCTGCACACTGAAAACTATTTTAGTTTTTTTAGTTTTCTGTACTAAGACATGACATTATGACAAAAGAGGAACTTACAAAAAAATGTGCAGACATATTTTTAGAAGAAGGTGTCAAAATCAGCACTGATGAATTGGCGCGCCTGTTAGTCATGTCCAAAAGAACCCTTTACACCCTTTTTGACAGC
>DBXT01000051.1 GCA_002309615.1 Bacteroidales bacterium UBA1205 | reverse complement strand
TTGAAATACAAGTTACAGCACTGGAATTTTCTCCAATGATGGCATATAGTTGTCCGCTATTGTTCAAACCAATGGTAAATTGACCTTTGCGTTGGGCTAATACGATATCGGTGGCTGATGAATCTTTGGTTTTAAACCACATTTGCACCGAAAAGCCACCGGCAGCGGTATAAGGTGTACGTTCTTTTACACTCATATAACTATTAGTGCCATTAAATTCAAAAGCTTTGCCTTTTGCCAAATAGGGTGATTCTTCCAAAATTTCAGCGGTTACCGTTACTCCTTCTACTGCTGCCCCCGAGCCATAGGTAATGGCTCCCATGACAGTACCGGTGGTTTGTTTAAAACCTATCGCTTTTATTTCAGGTGTATAAAAATTGGTATTACCACACATGGTTTCTCCATATACCATGTATTCATACATAATACCCGGCAAAGCATTGTAGTCCTCATAGTTAACGGTAGTATTACGGGTATTGTTAAATCGACTGACCATGGTGTAAGGTCCGTTGGGTAAAATACGCCTTTGCACCACCCAATAATCTACTAATCCCGGTTGGGGGGATTTCCATTCCAAACTTATTTTGTCTTCATAATAACCTGTAGAGGCTGCCAATTCTTCTCCTATTTGCAATTCATCGTTAATTACCAAAATATCACTATAATTACTGATCAAATCACCATATTCTATGGTTTCGTATTTGATGGCAAAACGATATTCTGCACAAAAACGGGCGTTTTCCAATACATAAGAGGAGTCTCCGTCTGCCAATGTTCTGGTATCGGTAACACCGTCTTTTTCTATTATCAATTTAGGAGTGGTATTGCCGCAATAGTCAGTCGGATTTTTCCAACTGATAATAATATTGCTTTTGTTGTTGTTATCCTGTCTGGCAGTTACATTAGTCGCTTTGCTCAACCCGAAATTGGTAGTGATGTTGCCTGATTGGTTTTTACACGACATTGCCCACGGATGACACTTTATTTTATAAGTGTAGGTGGTATCTTTTCCGGCAGTATTATCCTCATACTGATAGTTTTTATTGTTAGGTGTGTAACTGAAGGTTGTGGTTTGTGTTCCCCGATAGGTTCGTTCTATATCAAAAGTATTGTAATTAGAATTAGTGCCAGACATGGTCCATGTAAGTGCTACGGCACGTTTGCAATTGTCTATTTGCACCGTATAGCTTTGAGGTTGAGGATAACCTTGTACCTCAACAGTGGATGTCGCTCTTGAATAAGTTGTTAAAGAGCCTCTTTTTACTTCTCTTTTTGCATAGTATTTTTTTGTGGTGTTTTGAAAATTGGAATCTTTAAAAAAGATTTCCGTTCCATTCCATTTACACCAACCTATTTCTTTACCACTTTCGTTATATAGGTCTATATAACCTTTCTCTTCATTATCATTATTGGCCTTGGCTACCTTTGCCTTATAAAGATAACATGCACTATCCACCGGTTGAATGGATTGAATAGTCGGTGTTTTAGGATAGGCATCGTCTATACTATAACTTTTAGTTTGAGTAGAATATTTCCAACTGCCATGAGGTACTAATATTATAGTATTGTTACCTACGGATAGAGAGATTCCTTTATTTAGATCTTTGTCATCACGGTCCCCCCACCACATTTTGAAGTCTAATTGTAATTGTGGATAAGAAGCCTTCTGCAGTCTTTGCAGCAATGTGTCTCCTATCTCAATAGTATAAGTTACCACATCATTGTCTTTATTCCAAGTTCCTCCGGTCTGGCTGGCATAACCAAAAACTTCATAATTATCACTAGATAGACGTGATATATTATATGGACTATAAGAACTTCCACCATTCCAAGTTACCGGAGAATAAGCAACGGTTCCTATAGTTTTACCATCCACTTTTGCGGTTATCTCCACATATTGGAATATTGAAACAAAACCTCCCGGAGAGCTACGATATGCATTAAATGAAATCGTACTATTAGCAAAATTGATGATTAGATTACTGATACTCGGATCCGAGACGGCGCTAACCCTGTTAAACAGGGAAAAAAACAAGAGCAGAAGTATAGGAATTCTGCTGAACTTTAAATAGTTTGTTGGAAATTTTAACATTTTTAAAATAGTTTATATTAACATTAATTGTATTACATATATAGTTTGTTTGTACCCATTTATGGCACATTTTATTATTTGTTTCAATTATAAAAAAAAACTTTTATTTGTTTTTAACGAACGCAAAAATACAATTTTTTTTTAATACAAACTTTTTTTTTGCTTTTTTTTTTGCGTATGTGCAAAAAAAAATTGTTTACGGCCAACATCAGTTCGTATTATTATTTGATTAACAAATAAATAAGACAACAAAAAAAAGGGAAGTTCTTTACAAGAACTTCCCTTTTGTCGGAATCGTTATGAAATTATTTTCTGATATCCATTTCTTGTATCAAATTAGTTGCTCCTGCATATTTGTCTATTACAAACAGCATATAGCGAACATCCAAATTAATACAACGTTGTAAATTCTCTTCAAAATCAATATCACCTGACATGGCCTCGCTGTTGCCGTCAAATGCCAAACCTATCAATTCTCCTTTGGCGTTAATAACAGGTGAACCGGAGTTACCGCCGGTAATATCATTATTGGTAATAAAGCACGTTACCAATTCACCGTCTTTATTGGCATATTGACCGTAATCTTTGGCAGCATACAAATCTTTCAATCTTTGAGGCACCACAAATTCCATATCATTGGGATTTTCTTTCTGCATCACTCCTTTTAAGGTGGTATAATAACTATAGCTTACACCATCTCTGGGTTCGTAAGAGCCTACGTTTCCATAAGTCAAACGAATAGTGGAATTGGCATCGGGAGATATGGCCTTGTCACCGTTTATTTGCAACAAACCGTTAACAAACAAACGTTTGCCTTTGTTCAAATTAGGAGATGCCTGATTCATGGCTTGACTTATTTCCACATATTTTTTATATGCACTCAATCCGGCTTGCAAAGCGATATCGTTTTCCAATACTTTTGCATTCGGTTTTTCCAAAAATGCATTGAATTTCTCTGCTGTTGCAAATATGGATTTTGCAAATACATCGTTTACAAATTTTTCTACATTACCTTTATATTTCTTTTTGATGGTATTGAATACTTCAGGATAGTAAGTTTCGTCCATATTGTCATAAGTATAACGCAATAAGGCCGCCATCACTTTTTTCTCTGTTGCAGGATTATAGTCTTTGTAGAATGCATCTGCTGATTCTTTCATAGCATCTACGGAAGCTTTTATTCTACCTTCGTCAGCGGATTGAAGAGCTTCTACATAAGCCAAGTTTTGAACAGCTTGCCACAAAAGTTCCGGACCGGAGATAATACCTTCCAATATATAAGTACGTGCTGACATATACGGTTTTCTTCCTTCATAACCTTCCTTGATATATTTCAACGCTTCTGCATATTGAGGATTGCTTTGTTTGTTAGCCCATTGCATATAGTTGTTCTCTATATCTTTCTTGATAGCCATGGTATTCAAATTCTTCAATGCCTTGTTTTGTTCATTGCTATATTTCCAATAATTGGAACAACTTGCATATTTAGAAGCATATTGAATGTTAATTTTTTGACTTGAAGCCATTTCTTCACGCAATACATTAATTTTAACGGTGCGTATTTCGTAACGCAATTTATTGGTGATATTCATGGTTTCATCTAATCCGTAAGAAGTAAGGAATCGGTCGGTGGTGCCGGGGAATCCCATTATCATGGCATAATCTCCGTCTTCCACTCCTTTTATGCTAACTGGCAAATAATGCTTGGGTTTTAATGGTATGTTCTCTTTGGCATATTTTGCAGGCTTGCCGTCCGGACCGGTATAAATACGGAACATGGAAAAATCACAAGTGTGACGAGGCCACATCCAGTTATCGGTATCTCCACCAAATTTACCCATTGACGAAGGTGGTGCTCCTACCAAACGAACATCTTTGTAAATAATATACACAAACAAGAAATATTGGTTGTTGTTGAACATAGTTGCCACATAAGCATCATAATCAGTGCCTTCGGTTGCTTTTTTTGCCAATTCTTTACCTTGTTTGCTTATCAATTTATTTCTTTCGGCTTCGGTCATATCATCATTTACCCCTTTGGTAACTTCTGCGGTAACATCTTCTATTCTTACCAATATCGAAACCGTAAGACCGGGATTAGGCAATTCCTGATCTTTGGAATAAGCCCAAAATCCATCTTGCAGATAATCATGTTCCACGGTGGAATGTTCTTGCAATTTGCCATATCCACAGTGATGATTGGTACTCATTAAACCTTGGTTGGAAATAATTTCTCCCGTACAAAAATGCCAAAAAGGATTGCCGTCTTCACCCAATCCGACTATGGCATCTTTCAAACATCCTTTGTTTACATTGTAAATGTCTTCTGCGGTGAGTTTTAAGCCTTGCTTTTTCATTTGCTCATAGTTTTTCCCTAACAACGATAGTATCCACATGCCCTCATCGGCTTTTATGGTCATACTATTCAAGAGAAAAAGTCCGCTTAACAATAAAACTAATCTTTTCATCTTTTATATTTACTATTTAATTAATATTTAATTGATTGTATTCTGATTTTCTATCTTTTGATTCACTTCTTTGGGAGGAAATATTACCGAAAGCAATATGCATCCTATCAATATAGCTAATATCACTAACAACGATAATACCGTACTTATATGTATTATGTCAAACACCTCCAATAACATTTTCGCACCGATAAATCCCAACAATAAACTTAACCCGTGCCGTAAATAATAAAACAAATTGACTATACTGCTTAACAAAAAGAACAAAGACCTTAAGCCTATTATAGCGAATATGTTGGAGAAAAAGACGATATATTGGTCCTTGGTAACCGAAAAAATGGCAGGAACGGAATCCACTGCAAATATCACATCCGAAAATTCTATTACCAACAATACCAAAAACAAAGGGGTGATTAAATGTTTACCGTTTTCTTTTATGAAAAAATGTTCTTCATGGAATCGTGGTGATACTGCAAAATATTTACTCACCAATTTTACCACCTTGTGGTTTTCTACATCCACTTTTTCATGTTTGTTGCGGTTGATAAACATTCTAACAGCAGTAATTATCAGTATCACCCCGAACACGGCTAAAACCCATGCAAACTTGTGTACCAATCCCGACAAAGCAAATATAAAAATAAAACGCATTACTATCGCTCCCAAAATGCCCCAAAACAATACCCTGTGGTAATATTTTTCATTCACTCCGAAACCGGTGAATATTAATAATATCACAAAAACATTGTCTATTGACATGGCATATTCGATAAGGTAACCCGTGATAAATTCCAACGACAATTGATTTCTATATAATTGCAAATTGGTGGCAAAATCTGCCCCGTCTTTAAATGCAATATTATGTCCGTTCCTAAGATTAATAGCTTGCAGCGTTTCCATATCGGGAACACCATGAATCACATCCCCGAAAAACCGTAAGAAAACAAAAAATATTAAAGCTAAAACTATCCATACACAAGTAAACACCAAAGATTCTTTAAGCGATATCTTATGGGCTGTTTTATTGAACAAGCCCAAATCTATAGCTAACGCAATAAAAATAAAGGCTAAAAATGCTAATAAAATAAATATTTCATGCATAATTTTTACATTTATCCTAAGAAAGCAAAGATAACATTTTTTCCATTATGCTTGTTAAATTTGATAGATTAATTTTTCTTGTGCTGATAACTTTCCAAATTGAACTTTTATTTCAAACTTTATCTTTCAAAAACTCCTTAACTATTTTCAACTAATTGAACGCTTTTACATACACGGCTTGACGAGCGTATATCTTTTGCAAAATTCCTCTCAACAACAAAAACACTATCAATGCCGACCACAATGCATTGTTCCCTAAAAAATTTACCAATCCGTAATACATTACAAAAAATAAGAGGGTGGCTATAAACATACAATTTCGCATTTCTTTGGATGCCGTGGCTCCTATATATATGCCGTCCCACAAAAAAGCAGCAAATCCGGCAAACGGCACCATCAACACCCAAAAATAATAAGGATGAGATGCTTCTATTATATTTTGCTTGTCGGTAAAAACTTTTAACAGCACATCTCCACCGAAAGCATAAACAACAGTAAACAACGCACTCAACATCACTCCCCAATAAAACAAATGTCTGATTGTGCGTTTCAACACCATGGGTTCTCTTGAACCTATATATTTACCCGTAAGTGACTCTCCTGCATAGGCAAAACCATCCATAATATAAGAAAACAGTGTGAAATATTGCAATAGCAATGTGTTTGCCGCCAGTATTTCATCTCCCATTTTCGCTCCCGCTATGGGTAAAAACGAAAACACTGCCACCAAACACAAACTGCGTAGAAAAATATCAGAATTGATACGGAAAAACGACTTCGTTTCCTGCCAATGCAAACTTTCGGCAATATGAATGTATTTGGCCAATTTGCCGTAATATTTTATCCATAACAATATAGAGATAAGCATTCCGCTCCATTGTGCCAATAGTGTTCCGTATGCCACCCCTTCTATTTGCATATCAAACACCATTACAAATAACAAACTGAATAATATGTTCAGCACATTAATACCTATGGCCACCATCATAGGGGTTTTGGCATTTTGCATTCCTATAAACCATCCTTTGATAACATACATCCCCAATGTAGCAGGAGCCGCCCATATTCTAATTTTAAAATATTGATATGCCAAATCCTCCATTTGCATATTACCGTCTATCAGCCATAGAGAGAATTTCCCTAAAGGATATTGAAAAATGATAAGCACCATTGCTATCAGCATTGCCAATACCATTCCTCTTACCAATACCGATATTGCCTCCTGCAATTTTTTAGCCCCGTATGCTTGAGCGGCCAAGCCGCTGGTGCCCATACGCAAAAAACCAAAATTCCAATATATGAAATTGAATATCATGGTTCCTATAGCTATAGCACCTATGTGAAGTTGATCGCCTATATGTCCCACTATCATCAAATCCACCATACCCAACAACGGTACTGTAATATTGGTGATAATGTTAGGCAAGGCCAAACCTAAAATGCGTTTATCGGTGCTATTGAGCATTAAGTTGATAGAAATAAATATTAACTTTTTCTCTATAATAACTATTCAAAGTAGGAGGTATGGTACGATACAATTCCGTTTCTTTCTTTTTATTCAATTGTTGTTCTATATACGCCGGCGGAGTGGACATAGGCGGGTTTACGGCCTGTCTGGATTGCCTTTGCTCTTCTTTTTCCCTCTGCATCTCTGCCCGCTCGCTTTCCAACAGTCGCGTGAGTATTCTATGCTGACGATTAAGCGTTTGTTCGGTGAGGGTTTTATTCACCAATTCTCGTTCCGTTTGCTCCATATCTTGCAACAAACGATTTATTTCTCTGTCATATCCTGCCCCGTTTTTCTTTAATTCCGATTGATATTGTTGCATCATTCTGCGTATGGCCTCTTGCTGCGCCGCCATGCGGGCAAATTGTTCACTCATTGATGATTTTCCTTGCTGCGAAGGATTATCGCCTTGCTGTTGCCCCTGCTGCAATTGCTTACGCATTTCTTGCAGCTGCTGGTTGAGTTTCTCCTGCAATTGCCGCATACTTTTTGCCGATTTTCCGGACTTGTTTTTTTTACCTCCCTCACAATTTTCACTACTGCAATTTCCCTTGCCCTTACCGGAACTTTGAGATTGTTTTTCTTCCATTTTCTTCATTGACTCGGCAAGCATTAGTCCCAAATCGTTCAACGAAGTCATCACATATTGCTCTTTGGACACGATAAAACGCATATTATTGCTGTAATAATAACGCATGGACGGTTCTTGTGTGAGCGAAAGCATATTCAACACATCGCTTTGAGCTTGATTAATTATCCCGACTTGCTTGGTGATAAACGGTTCTACCATAATTTGTCTTTTTGCCACCGCCGACACGGAATCGGATATCAACTGCAACTGATTTTTCAATCTGTATTGTTCCTGTATCAATTCTCTCATAGCGGGGTCTTGCGGAGTAAGCTTATCCATTTGCCGCATAATCTGCTCTTGTGCAAAAGAAGTTTTGACTATATTATCCAATATCTGCCGTATGGTATTGATATCTTCTCCCATATCCGCATTTTCGTCTTCCTCCATCATTTCTTGCATGGCTTGTGCCAATGATTCCATTTTTTCCGCTGCCTTTTGCTGCATTTGTGATGCCTTGTCGTAATTTCCTTTATCTGTTTCATCTTGAGCTTGTTGTAAGGCTTGCTCAGCTTCTTGCATGGCTTGATTTATCGCTTGCAGTTGATAGGGGTCTTCCAGTTGTTCGTTTAATTTTTGTATGGAAGTAAAATCTTGTTTCAACCGGTCGAATTGTTGATTAATAGCCTTTTGTTCCTCGGCTATTTCATCCATGGTTTTGGTTTTATTTTTGGTCTTTTCGGCTAAATTGCTTTCTTCTTTAGCCAAAGCTTCCGCTTTGGAAATGGCATTTTCCAACTTTGAATCTATTTCCAGCTGCTTAAAAAGTTCCAAATTCTGGTCCAGCTGTTTATTCAATTCTTCGGTATTGATTTTTATATTATCCATCAATTGATTCATCTTTTCTTTATCCATATTGCGATTCATCAATTGTTGTAATTCTTCCAATGTACTCTTCATTTCATCGTTAAACAATTCATCAAACCGGCGTTGTAACTCCTGTTGTTTTTGCATCAATTCTTCGCTCAAACTTTGATATTGTTCGTTGATATGTTGCTGGCGTTTTCGTTCTTCCACCACTTTCATTCCTTCATTTTTAATATCCTGCAAGCGTTTTATCAAATCTTCCATCTGTTTTTTTTCTTGCCAGGAAGGATGCTTTTTTTCCACCATTTTCTTTTCAAGGGCTTCTATCTCTTTTAATATTTTTTCGCCCTCACGCATTATTTTTTCTATATCTTTTTGCGTTTGTTCATTGCCCGCCGCTGTTTGCGAATTTATTTCATCCATATCCGGCAAATGAAAATCCATCACACTTGAGCGAGTACTCTTTGCTCCGTTTACCGCATCATTGTCAAATATTTCAAAATAAAAATTAACAGTTTGTCCGGCAGCCAATTGCAAAGTTTTTGCATCGAAATAATAATAAAAATCCTGCAAATTGGTACGTTCCTGTAACGGAATATTCACCTTTTCGGTTCTTATGTTATTACCCTGCTGCTGTACGGTATATACAAATTGTAATTTAGTAAACCCGTAATCATCTTCTACCGTTCCTTTAAAATAAAATCTGTCTATAAATGCGGTATCGTTAATCATGGTGACACCTATCACAGGATATTGATCCGGAATCACCCCCACGTGATAATTAAGTGTATCCTTATTATACACATTCGCATTCACATTACTGATGGTATAATCTATAGGGGCTGACGCCTTGATGGTAATTTGGCTTTGGTCCTTGTTCGGATACAAGGTGTCCACACGGTTGTTATGTCTGAAATAAATCATATCCGTGTTGCGGGAATGCATTTTCCATGTTATTTTAGTACCTTCCGGCACTGAAATATCTCCGCCGTTATCCACTATTTCGTTAGGCTTGCCTATATACAACGGATAATTCAGTTCTATGGAAAAATTCAGCATTAAAGGTTTTTCCAATACTTCCAACGTATAATCCGTTGTTTTGACTTCATGGGTAAACATATAAAAACGGGCGGTATGTTGCATATTGCGAAATTCGTACCAAAACTCATGTTCTTTATTCTGCTGCATGCTATATTCCACCCCGTCTATGTTGATAAAAACCTCTTCCGGAACTTCATCACCTTGCACTTTTACATTCAGAACAAAATCTTCGTTCTCAAAAGTTTGTAATTTTTTATTTTGTATCACCAATTGATAGGGTGCCGGCTTTTCAAACTGCCGGTTATAATGAATTATTCTATGCGTAGGTGCGGTAAAAATAGTATTGTTGAACAACATGGCCGTGCCCAACACTAATAATATCAACAAGGCATATCTGGCATATTTTCTGGTGATGCGGACATTGATAGCCCGCGGAAAATGAAAACGACGCATTTCCTGCGTACGCTGCTCTATACTTGCCAACAACAATTCCATTTTTTCTTCACTGCAATATGCTGTCTGCTCTTGCAATTGCACGGAATTGAGTAATTTATCATCTATTTCGGGAAAATATCGACCTATCATTATCGCTGCTTCACTATTGCTCATGCTTTTTATCCACCCGTGTTTGCGTAAAAGGGGCAATAATATTCGCCATATGAATATCAACAATAGCAATAGCACAAAAGTGTACAAATATACGCCTCTTACCCATGAGGGAAAATAGGAAAAATATTCTGTGAGGGTAAACAAAGCAAAACTGCACGATAACACTATTATCAATATCAATATCCCGTTGCGAATTTGATTATTGTAATAGGCTTGTATAAATTTCCGCAGCTGTTCCGACAATGTATTGTTACCCTGCATGTTTATTCTTTGTGGTATAGCGTTTTCCCGATATGTTGCTTACATCAATTTTACAATTGAGGTTTAATTTTCGCTACTCTGCGTTCGTGTCGGCCTCCTTCGAATGAAGAGGAAAGAAATGTTTTTACTATTTTCAATGCCAAATCTTTACTGATAAAACGTGCCGGAATAGCCACCACATTGGCATTGTTATGCTGGCGTGCCAATGCTGCCAACTCTTCTTGCCAGCACAATGCTGAACGTACATTAGGATATTTGTTTGCCACCATATTCACGCCATTGCCCGAACCGCATATTACTATTCCTTGTTCTTCCTCTCCTTTATTAATAGCCTGTGCCAACGGATGCACCACATCGGGATAATCCATGCTTTCGCTTGAAAAAGTTCCATAATCATGCAATGTATATCCTTCTTTTTCTAATGCTTGCTTAATAAATTCTTTCGTTTCATAGCCGGCATGATCTGCTGCAATCAAAAGTGTTTTCATCTTTCTGTTATTGTTTGAACTAATATAAATACAAATTTTATTAAACTTCAATTGCTTACAAAGTATTTCAGCAATGTGTAAATAAGCAAAGGTAACATTTTTTTGTGAGATAGACCTTAAGACGACAACGATATAAAAAAAAATGCTATCTTTGCCCAATATATAACAAATAGGGTATATCATGAGAATATTGTTATTAGGATCAGGAGGAAGAGAGCACGCTTTGGCTTGGAAAATATCCCAAAGTATGCTATGTACACAATTATATATTGCCCCCGGCAACGCCGGTACCGCCCTGTGCGGACAGAACGTAGCCATTGCTGACAATGACATTGCCGGGATTAAACAATTTATACTTGAAAAGAGAATAGATATGCTGGTAGTGGGGCCGGAACAAGCCTTGGTTGACGGCATATATGATGCTATCAAAAAAGATACAAGCACCCAACATGTGATGGTAATAGGTCCCTCCCAAGCGGGAGCCCGTTTGGAAGGAAGTAAAGACTATGCCAAGGAGTTTATGCAAGAATATCACATTCCTACGGCTGCTTACCGCACTTTTTCCGCCGATGAATACGAACAATCCGTTGCTTTTTTGCATACCATGCAGGCCCCTTATGTGCTCAAAGCCGACGGACTGGCTGCAGGCAAAGGTGTTATCATCACCGAGGACATACTTCAAGCAGAAAAAGAACTCCATGCCATGTTCTTGGAAAACAAATTCGGTAACTCCGGACACAAAGTAGTGATAGAACAATATCTCAAAGGGATAGAACTTTCTGTTTTTGTCCTCACCGACGGCAACTCCTATCTTATACTACCCTCCGCAAAAGATTATAAACGCATAGGCGAAGGGGATACCGGCCTTAACACAGGCGGAATGGGGTCTGTTTCACCCGTTCCTTTTGCCGATGAGGTATTTATGCAAAAAGTGGAAGATAGAATCATCAAGCCTACCATACAAGGCATTCAACAAAGAGGCATCATATATCATGGATTCATATTTATAGGGCTGATGAATGTGAATGGAGATCCTTATGTAATAGAATACAATGTCCGTATGGGAGATCCTGAAACAGAATCGGTAATGCCTCGTATTAACAACGATTTGGTAGAACTATTCCTTCATACCGCTCACGGCTCCCTGCACCAAGATACCATCAATATTTCCGACCAATGCGTAGCCAGCATCATGTTAGTATCGGGCGGATATCCCGAGAAATATGAAAAAGGAAAAATCATCTCTCATTGCGAAGCAATAAGCGACAGCCGAATTTTTCACGCCGGCACCCGCCGTAACGAACAAGGTGAATTGCTTACCGCAGGCGGTCGTGTGATGACCGTTACCTCCATGGCCGATACACTTGAACAAGCCTTGGCACTATCCAACAAAAATGCCGAAATAATACAATTTGACAAAAAATACTATCGGAAAGATATAGGTTTAGACGTATGCAAATAACCTTTAAAACACTATACATATCTTTCTTTTTACTGCTTATTATTCCATCCTTAACGGCACAAAAGATAAAAGGTGGCATACAAGCAGGAGCCACCATAACGCAAGTAGATGGTGATGACTATAACGGTTACCACAAAGCAGGTGTTTTTGTGGGCACTTTCGCCTATTACCCTTTTGAAAACATTCATTGCAAATTACAAATGGAAATCAACTACGCCCAAAAGGGTAGCCGCGGCGTTGGTAGCGGCATATACAAAATTGCCCTGCATCAGGTGGAAATACCTATTTTGTTCGGATGGAACTTTTGGAAAGGCTTCCATCTGCAAGCCGGTCCTTCGTTCAACATTTTGGCCAGCGCCAAAGAAAAATTCAACGGAGAAGACTTGGAAACCGACCATAAATTTCACATTTTTGAACTCGGAGGTGTAGCCGACCTCAATTATTATTTTGAAAAATACTTCGGTTTAGGCATAAAATTCAACTATTCCCTTTCGCCTATCGGACGAAACTATGTTTTACGAAACTCCGGAACATATAAAACCTATATGTGGAACAATGCTATTATTTTCTATCTCTATTACCAATTTTAATCATCTCCCGCTATGCCTCAAAATGGTAATAAAATATATTTAATCCTACTTGTTATACTTATAAATTGTTCATTACAAGCACAATATGTACTAAACAAACAATATATTCAATGTTCCGCCCAAGCTCGCGACATCATAGAGAAAACGCATGAAAAACCCTATTACGCCTCCATTACCCAAGCCAGAAAACATATCAATAAAATAATTTATTCCTTACATCAGGCTCAATACATTTCTGCCGTCTCGGATAGTATATGGATAAGCAATGACACTATCTATGCCTTGATATTTGTAGGCCCTTGTATGAAAATTCAAAATACCGAAATTCGTTGCATTGATTGTGATAGTAATGATTTTCAATTGTTTAACTACAATAAAAAACATAACAATCCTGCTGATGTTAATGAGCTTGCCGCCGCCAGCACACAAATATTATCTTTTCTTGAGAACCACGGCTATCCCTTTGCCGAAGTAAAAATTGCTCAAATATTGCCCGATGAAAACGGTGGCAAGGCTGTTATGGAAATCAAAAAAAATAATTTCATTTTGTTTGACAGCATTATTACAGAAGGAAACGTAAAATTGCACCAAAGTTTTTTATACGGCTACCTCGGAATAAAAAGAAAAAAAGCTTACAATGCATCCGTTGTAAACAAGGTGAACGATAAATTACAAAATTTAAATTATCTCCAACTCACTCGCAACCCCGGTGTTTCCTTTTCTCAAGATAAAGCGGCTCTGTATATTTTTGCCGAAAAGAAAAAAGTAAATCAATTTGAAGGCTATTTGGGATTGGTTCCCAGCGATGAAATATCAGGAAAGGTACTTGTTACCGGAAATATCAATCTGAATCTCAACAATATATTCGGTATAGGAGAACACCTGTTACTTTCTTGGAAACGCACGCAAGTGCAATCACAATTGTTGGATATTGCCGTCGATTTCCCTTATCTTTTCTATACAGCTTTGTCCGTAGATGCAAGTTTCAATATGGAAAAAAAAGATACACAGTATCTTAACTTGTATGCCGAAGCAGGACTTCGCTATTATTTACTATCCAACGGGTACATTAAAGTTTATTACGCTTTTCAAAATTCCAGACTCACTCACAACGAATCATTAAAAACGCTCACCGTTTTACCCGGCATTATCGACTATAACATGCATTGGTACGGATTCTCTTTCAATGTAAAACATTTGGACTATATCTACAATCCGCACAAAGGCTATCAAATAGATGTCAACCTTGCCGCCGGCAACAAAAAAATTATCAAAAATGCCATGATAGAACCATCGTTATACAACGGTATTGCTGATAAAACCGTTCAATTAAAAGCCGGTATTGCCGCCGACTTTTATTTCCCTATGGGAAAACGATGGACATGGGTGTTGATGTGCAAAGCCGCTCATCTTCAAGCCGGCTCGCTTTATGAAAACGAATTATTACAAATAGGAGGACTCCACACTTTACGAGGATTTGACCATCATTCCATTTTGGCTTCAACTTACGTAATATTAAGCAATGAAGTAAGATTTTCTTTTGCAAAACAATCGTATCTGCAAGCTTTTTTTGATGCGGCAGGTTACGAAAAAAAACATACCGGCAACTATGTCAGCGATTTCCCCTTCGGCTTTGGATTAGGCATAGCATTCAATACCAAAGCGGGTATTTTTTCTCTTAGCTATGCTCTTGGCAAGCAAAGAAACAATCCTATAAAATTTGCCACCGGCAAAATTAATTTCGGATATTCCGCTTTATTTTAAATTCCCGCCGTGCAATAATTACACTCTTTTTGCTAAAAAAAGGAATTACTACCGCTTACTCGCTTTTTATTGTTGTAGTGATATTCAATTCCGCTAATTGCGAAGGGTCTAATTCTCCGGGAGCATTCAACATCATATCCCTTCCTTGGTTGTTTTTAGGAAAGGCTATGCAATCGCGTATGCTGTCCAAACCGGCAAACAATGATACAAAACGGTCTAAGCCGTATGCCAATCCGCCATGAGGAGGTGCCCCGAATTTAAAGGCATTCATCAAAAAGCCGAATTTTTCCTGAGCTTTTTCCGGAGTAAACCCTAATACTTCAAATACTTTTGCCTGTAATTTGCTGTCGTGAATACGTATAGATCCTCCACCGACTTCCACTCCGTTGATAACCATATCATAAGCATTGGCACGCACCGATGCAGGGTCGGTGTCCAACAGCGGAATATCTTCCGACTTAGGTGAGGTAAACGGATGGTGCATAGCCATCAAACGATTTTCCTCCTCGCTCCATTCATACATAGGAAAATCCACCACCCACAAACAGGAATATTTGTTTTTATCTCTCAAACCCAATTGTGAACCCATTTCCAAACGCAACTCACACAATTGTTTACGAGTTTTATTGGCATTATCTCCGCTGAGTATCAATATCAAATCACCGGCTTGGGCTTGGAATGCCGCTTTCATTTTTTGCAACACCTCCTGAGTGTAAAATTTATCCACGCTGGATTTTACACTGCCATCGGCTTCCACTCTTGCATATACCATGCCTTTGGCTCCTATTTGCGGACGTTTTACATATTCGGTGAGGGCGTCTAATTGTTTGCGGGTATATGTGGCCGCACCTTTGGCACAAATACCGCCTATATATACGGCATTATCAAATACGGAAAAACCATAACCTTTGAGTATGTCCATCAATTCCACAAATTTCATCTCAAAGCGGGTATCAGGCTTGTCCGAACCGTAATATTTCATGGCATCATGCCAAGAAATACGAGGCAAAGCAGGCAGGTCTATGCCTTTTATCACTTTGAACAAATGACGACTCATTCCTTCAAACATATTGAGGATATCTTCCTGCTCTACAAACGACATTTCACAGTCTATCTGGGTGAATTCCGGCTGACGGTCGGCACGCAAATCTTCATCACGAAAACATTTTACTATTTGAAAATAGCGGTCAAAACCCGACACCATCAACAATTGTTTTAATATTTGCGGACTTTGCGGCAAAGCATAAAACTGACCGGCATTCATACGACTGGGCACCACAAAATCACGGGCACCCTCAGGGGTGGAATTGACCAACACCGGTGTTTCCACTTCCAAAAAACCATGCTCATCCAAATATTTGCGAACTTCAAATGCCATTTTGTGTCTTAATTCCAAATTTGCACGCACGCAATTGCGGCGAAGGTCCAAATAACGATACCGCATACGCAAATCATCCCCTCCGTCGGTATCATCTTCTATGGTAAAAGGAGGTGTGGCCGCCTCATTAAGCACTTTTAATGAACTTACTATTATTTCTATCTCCCCTGTGGGGTTTTTGGCATTTTTGGAACTGCGTTCCGCCACCTTTCCGGCTACCTGCAATACAAATTCCCTGCCTATACGATTGGCTTGTTCGCACAATGCCGCATTTATCTCATTGCTGAATACCAACTGGGTGATACCATAACGGTCTCTGATGTCTATAAACGTCATTCCACCCATTTTACGAATACGCTGTGCCCATCCGCATAATACAACCTCTTGACCCACATTGGCGATATTGAGTTCGCCACAAGTATTTGTTCTATACATTATATATATTCTTTACTTTTTTTGACTGTTGCAAAGGTAGCATTTTTTTATCAATACCTTATTATGATTATCGTATTACAAAAAAAAAGGCTGCACAAGTGCAGCCCGTCTTATGATTAAAATTTAATACTTATTTCACTTGTAATTCAAAAGTATCTTCGTAAGTAGCTATAACATCTCCTAAAACAGCATCACGGAAATTATAATTTACTACCAATATGGTATATTGTGCAGGATTGGATGTAGGAGCATAAGTTGCAGTAGCATATACTAAAACTTGGCCATCAGCGTAAGATGCACGGATAGGATTAGATTCGTTAGTCATAGAAGCTTGTCCGGCAACTGCATCCAAAGTAAGTACCCAGTCTGCATTAAAGAAATTGCTGATGATTAATTTAGCAGGATCATTTGCTTTTGCAGCAGTTACATTGTAACTAACAGGAGCTGCTTCAGGATCATCTACATCTTTGCTTGATACATCATAATGACCACCTAATCTGCCGGTAGAAATAATAGCTTCTCTACCTATGGTACCTTCATTGTTAACTTGGTCAACAACAGAATAAGTAAGTGTAGCGGCGCCAGCGTAATCCAAACCGGTAACGGTAAGATTAGCGGTTACATCACCATCTACATCGTCGTTAGCAGTAACACCTGCTAAAGCTGCTTCTGCATCTCCTAAATCAAATACCGGAGTTGCTTCATCAGTAGGAAGAGTAATTACAGGGGCATTTTTATCATTGCCACAACTTGCAAATACCAATACGAAAGCCAATGCGGCCATTGATAATAAAATCTTTTTCATTTTACTTCTTTTTTATTTGTTAATATTAAATTTTACTTTTTCGCTTTAAGCGTTATTACAACTTTGCAAAAATACAATTTAAAACAATACAAAACAAAAAAAAAGAAAAAAATTTTTTTTCATTTTCCGACCATTAATAGCATTTTTTATGTTATCTTTGCCGAAAATTTAGTATACAAAATTTAACACACAAAGAAAATGAAAAAATTATTTGCATTATTAGCAGTAGCAGGTTTGGTATTTGTATCCTGCGGTCCCAGCGCTGAAGAACAAGCAGCAGAAGAACAAAGAATAGCTGATTCCATCGCAGCAGCAGAAGCTGAAGCAGCAGCATTGGCAGAAGCAGAAGCAGCAGCATTAGCAGCAGCCGAAGCTGAAGCAGCAGCTCAAGCAGAAGCAGCAGCTGAAACTGACGCTAAAACAGCCGTAAAAAAAGCAGCTAAAAAAGTAGCTACCGAAGCTACAATAGAAGCAGCTGAAAAAGCTGAAACCGCAGCAGACAAAAGAGCTGCTTTAAGAGGTGGCAAACAAATTGAATAGTTATTGCTAATTCTTCAACAACAACAAAAAACCGAACCTAAAGTTCGGTTTTTTTTATTTGTGTCCGCTTGCCCGAACCTAAACACAATCACCGAATGAAAAGAAACTAAAAAAAAGAGGAAGTTGCAACAACTCCCTCTCAACAGTAACAATAAAAATTCATTCGTTAACTAATACGCAATGGAACGTAGCGTAATAGCTATTACTCTTTCTTCTAATCCCTCATACGATATTTTTGATATCCAATTGCCGTTATGGTCATAAGTATAAGTAAATTTCTGCATTCTCAAAATTTTCTTTCCGCTATCATACCATGTTTCTTCCGTCATATTTCCGTGGTCATCGTAGGCGTAGGTGATAATACGGCTCAAATTACCGGATTTGCTCATGCTCCTTCTCTCTATTTTATCCCCGTTGCTATTGTAAGTATATATATAATGGTACGAAAGCTCTCCTTTGTCATTGTACCTCTTTTCTTGCAAAAGATTACCTTTTGCATCATATTTATACCATTCTTTTATTTTTGCCTCAGTGCCTTTTTTCTCTATTTTTTCCGTTAAATAGCCGTTGGTGTATGTGTAATTATATTTTTTTGTTGTAATACTATCGCCTACTTTGGCATATAAGTTTTCAACTTCTATTTTACCGCCGTTTCCTTCAAAATAAGAGCTGTCAAGCATTTTACCGTCACCGTCTTTTACCACATACTTCTTAGGCATGTTGTTGTCATATGTGGTAACATACTCCCTATACACAGCCGCAGAGGCACTATACCACACTCTTTTGATTTCTCTACCTTCTTTATCGTAACTATATACATATTTACGAAGTGTTTTACCATTGCCTCCTATGGCTTGGAACAGGACTACGTTTCCGTTTTTATCAAAATTATACACCCATTCCGAAGTCTTGTCACCTTTTTGTATTTCACCGTTTACTTCTGAGGCTTTGTAAACAGTTTCTACACATGAGCTGACTTTTCCTTTTAAGTCTTTGCTCTCTGCTGTGATTTTTGATGGCAACTGAGCACTTGCACTCATCACCGCCAAACTAAAGCCCAGCAACATCACCCGTTTTATTATTACTATTGTTTTCACTTTGTTGATATTTTTAAGGTTACTCTTACTTTTACTTATTCAAATTTTATGCCAAAAAAAAAATCGGTCTTGCGACCGATTTTTGTAATGTTGTAAACAGACTAACGTACTTGTATTTTTTCTATACGTACATTGTTGTCGGATTGTATTTTTACCATATACATGCCTGCAGCGCAATTGCTCATGTCTATGCTGACATTGCCGTTGGCATTTTCCACTTTGTTGATCAATTGGCCATTCAAAGCATATACACTTATATTGGCATTTTCAACATTGTTGATATTCAAATTATCGCTTACCATGGTAGGATAAATAGTTACATTGCTGAGAGTTGCATCGTCAATAGCGGTTGCGTTTATTATTTTGAAAGTAACGCATTTATCGCTATTGTTGCCTTTGCTCAAATCGCCCAAAGTGGTGGTGGATAATACTGTTGCGCATACAGTTCCTTCTTTGGTTCTTTCATCTATCACTCTGAGAGCATTGTCGTAATTACCAAAAGCGAAAGTGGTCAACTCGTTAAGTTTCACTGTTTCACCTGCACCCAAAGCGGCATTTAAAGTGTATTCGTATTCATCCGGATCGTTAAAAGGATTCAATTTAACGATAATTTTTTCTCCGGCAGGCAGAGCGGTGGAACCATTTTGTATTTCAAAACCAAAACGGATATTAGCTTCATACCATGCTCCTTTGTATTGATAATCTGTAGTTTCCAAATCTGTATATGTACCCGATTTGTATTGATAAATTTTTGTTACCACTTGAGCTTGTGCAGCACAATAACAAGCCAACACTGAAATTAATAGAACAAGTTTTTTCATCTTAAAAATGTTTTAGTTAATATTTTATTTTCCTATCAGTTATTTCAACCATGCAAAAATAGCATTTTTTTTTACACCGACACATTTTTATCCATAAAAAACATTTATGAATATAATTTTTCTATCTCACTATATTTATTTTACGTATGCTTACCCCTTGTTTGCTGCATATTCGCACTATATACACACCTGTAGGCAAATCCGATACATCCATTTGACATTTATCTCCTGACACTTGCCTGCTTTTTATTTTTTGACCATTCAGGCTGATTATTTCCGCCAAGGTATTATCTGCATTACATATATATAATATGTCGTTTGCGGGATCGGGATATACGGCAAAGGCTATTTCTTGCCGCCCTTGGAACACGGACGACGATTCAACGGCTATTTTAGTACAACTTCCTGCATCCTCCACCGATGCATTATTGAGCGAAGACACCATAAAACATATACTATTCATTCCCTGTCGCAAATCAGTGACGCGTATCACCGGCTCCGAATAAGCTCCCAACAAACAAGTAATGGTATCCCCCACAGCCCAATCGGTATCTATAACCCAATATTCCTCATCCCAATAATCCATGGCTATGTTATTAAGTTGTCCTTTTATCCCTATATCGCTTCCTTGATATATAACAGAACCGGTATTATTCACTATTTTCAACTCCGGTAGCATGGTATAAGCTCCTTTATAAGTATAGCCCGATAGGTAAACATAATCAGCATAAAATTGATTATCAATTAGTTGAAGAGTGTCTTCATATATCAAAACATCATTATCCACACCATTGGTACCCGCATACCGCACCGATACCACCGTTTGGGCTTGCAAGCATGCCGTCATTAATAGCAATATGCCCGTAACACCTATTTGTTTCATGTCCTTTTTTGTGTTAATCATTTCAATAAGCAAAAGTAGCATTTTTCTACAAATAAAGAGGCATTCCTTAGGAATGCCTCTTTATGTCAATTTGTTTCAAAGTGAATTATTTTACTACTTGTATTTTTTCAATACGGGTTTGTTTGCCGTTTTCCATTTTTACAATATACAAGCCGGCTGCCATTGCAGACATATCCACTTGAACATTACCGTTTGCCGATGGTATGGATTGTACCAATTGACCGGTGATGCTATAAATACTGATGTTTGCATCTGCAACATTTTCAATAGTTAATATATTGCGAACAGGATTGGGGTAAACTTTTACCTCTGACAAAGCATTTTCTTCAATAGAAACTGCACTTTTTAAGTTAAATACAACACAAGATCCATTATCGCGAACAGTAGTTTCATTATACTTTGCTATTTGATAGCAAATATCATTATAACCTATCCGTGTACGGCCACCTATCAAAACATATTCATCCAATGTAATAAACAAAGAAGAATCCACCTCTATGTTTTTTGTTAATTTTATGTTATAATTAAGCAAATTTCTACCATTATAAGACATCAAAATTTCAACAGCATCACCGGCAAGCATGTCGCTTTTTGTGTTGTTCTTCAATTCTACCACCACAACAAATGATGACAAACCTACTTGAGATAATTTATACCTTCCTTCCGCAGGTATATCCGACCCTATAGATACTGTTACAGTATCATACATAGATCTATCAGGGATGTAAACGAAAAAAGCATCTGCCGCTGTTTGAGCTTGTGAAACATATATACAAGCAAATACCGACAATAAAAAAATAAATTTTTTCATTTTTAATTGTTTTGATTAATACTAAAATTATATTGCATTTTTGATTTGGCTAAAATACAACTTGTTATTTATCTTTTGCAAAAATAAAAAAAGTCTCCAGATTTTCATTTGGAGACTTTTTATAAGCCTTCAACTCCTTATTTTACCACTTGGATTTTTTCGGTGCGAACGCTGTTACCGTTTTGCATACGTACTATGTACATGCCGCTTGCCATATCAGAAAGGTCAATGCTTACATTACCGTTAGCATTTTTCTCTGATTTTACCAATTGACCGTTGATAGCATAAATGTTGATATCTGTATTTTCAACATTGCTAATATTCAACATGCTGGCAGTAGGATTAGGATAAACGTTAGTATTTGCAAATACATTTTCCACTATAGATTGTCCTGCGGCTAAAAGGTAATACCAAGCATCCCCGGCATCGGTTACAGGATCATTATTGTGCTTTACAACACTATAATGACAAGTGTTTAATCCGCCTTTGCTGGGAGCACCATAGATATAACCGTTTGTAATAACAACAGTAGATGAATCTACATCCAATGCTTCATTCATGGTCAACGTGATAGAACTAAACGATACTCCGTTAATTTTATTTTCAATTCTTAAACTATCACCTGCTGCTATAGGAGAAGAAGAATTATTGGTAACCATCAATACCAAAGCTCCGGCATATCCGGTACCAAACATAGATTCTATTGCAGCACGTTGATTTGTAGGAATGGTATAATTGGATAAATCCAACGTATCCACTATACCCCTTAAGCTTCCTGTGGATGCGTCAAATACACCTATGGTTGCTAATTCTACTGTTTGTGCTTGGGCAAATGCCATGCAAGACACAATTGAAACTAATAAGATTAATCTTTTCATTTTTTTAATAATGTTTTAATTGTTAATAAATATTTATTGCCACAAAGGTAGTATTTTTTTTTTACATGATACTAATTTACGTCATTTTTTTTTGAAACATAATATTGAATTGTTTGCTTGATATTAATCATACCCATTAAACAGGCTGCTATCACCGACAAAATCAGGGATATACACAAATTCCACATCCAATGAAACCGCCAATTGTGCGATATAAATATCACCAAAGCCGATATAGCCGCAAAAACCGATATTTTTACCATAGTGCGACGAGAAACGGAAAAACCGAAAATTTTGATTACCAATACCGCTTCCGCTATAATGATAAAACATTGCGTGCACAAACTGGCTACGGCGGAACCTATGGCTTGAAAACGGAATATCAACAGCAAATTCAACAATATATTCAATATTACGGCCGTAAAGGCTATCATATTCAACTTTTTCATTTCCCCTTTGGCAGTAAGCAACGAGCCGAACACATAAGTGGCCGACAAAGGAACTATTGACAACATCAGCCAACCGAACACCCTGCTTGATTCTTCCACATGACCGTTGTATAACCATGACATTAATTCCGCATTGTAATTAAATGCCGTCATCGCCAACAAAAAGCCATATACAAATATAAGCGAAAAAGCGGTTTTAAAAATAGTTTTCACATTCTCATTTTTCGCTAACATATTGGAAAACAGCGGTAATAGTATCACCGAAAACAAATAGGCTATCATGGTTGCCGCATCCAACAAACGAAAAGCAGACGCATACACCCCCGCCTGGGCACTGCCTATGCCTTCGGGAAGCAAACGTTCCAAAAATACGGCATCTATACGATTATGCAAATTTGTCATCAATGCCAATAAAGCAAAAGGAATGCTTTGTTTTAATATTTGCTTGAAACATGCAATATCCACAAAAGGCGAATGCAATTTGGTATGCGACAATACTATAGGCAAGGCTATTAAAATAGTGATAATATAGGCTGTTGTTTGGCTGTAAACGAACCATTCTATTCTAAAAGGCTCGTTCACCACATTGCCCCACAATAATATTCCGCAAATTGTAATCATGATTACCCTGTCTATCACCGATAAAAAGCTATCCGTTTTAAACAATAACAATCCGGAAAGATTGGACCTTAAATAGAGTATAAAACATGATAAAAATTGATTAAACGTCAACAATAACAACAGCCATAATGCGTAACCCTTATATCTCCATATCAACGAAGACAGCATCACCACCACAAAATATACCACACCCAATAGCAGTTTAAGCGTAAATATTTTGCTAAAACTCTCTTGCAGGAAATTTTCCGATTGAGCTATGCTCCTGCTGTTAAAATTATTGATACCGAAATCAAGTATACAATTAAAAATAATGGTGAAATTAAACAATGCAAAATATAATCCGTACACCTGCTCACCCACCACGTTCTGCACAGTAAGGTCTATGCCGAATATCCACAACGGCTTTACTATTATGTTAAGCGTGAGCAAAAATATTAAATTCTCGACAAATTTACGATGCATAAAAATATTTGCATAAAAAAAGTATAACGCACATCTTTCTATTTTCGTATAAATTAAAATAACTAATTTTTTTCATTACTTGTTTTACTATTTGCTTCACTAAGAAAAAAAGATTGTATCTTTGCATATTCATGTATAGCGAAAATGAAGCTGAGTGTAATTATAGTCAATTATAATGTCGCCTATTTTTTAGAGCAGTGCCTGCAATCGGTCAGCACGGCTGTTAAAGGAATTGATGCAGAAGTGTTTGTGGTGGACAACAGTTCGGTGGATAATTCCGTAGAAATGGTGCAACAAAAATTTCCTTGGGTACAACTCATTGCCAACAAAGACAACCTCGGCTTTGCTAAAGCAAACAATCAAGCCATACGTTCGGCACAAGGAGAATACATACTTTTACTCAATCCCGACACGGTGGTGGAAGCCGACACTTTCCGCCTTACATTGGATTTCATGGACGCTCATCCGCAAGCCGGAGGCTTGGGAGTGAAAATGGTGGACGGAAAAGGCACTTTTTTGCCGGAATCCAAACGCAGCCTTCCTGTTCCCGATGTGGCTTTTTACAAAATTTTCGGCCTGTCAAAAATATTTAAAAAATCGAAAAAATTCGGGAAATACCACCTCACCTACCTGAATGAAAACGACATTAACGAAGTGGAAGTGCTCTCGGGTGCTTTTATGATGCTTCGCAAAAATGTGTTGGATAAAATCGGGCTGCTGGATGAAGACTATTTTATGTATGGTGAAGATATTGACCTATCGTACCGTATCACCCAGGCAGGATACAAAAATTATTATTTTCCCCTCACCCGCATCATCCACTACAAAGGAGAAAGTACCAAAAAAAGCAGCATCAACTATGTGATAGTATTTTACAAAGCTATGCAAATATTTGCTCAAAAACATTTTTCGCACAAAAATGCATCTTTGTTCAATTGCTTGATTAACATAGCTATTTGGTTAAGAGCTTCTTTGGCTATTATACAGCGCATTGCGGCTCGTATATTATTACCTTTAATTGATTTTATACTCATTTACGGAGGCATATTGGGAATAGCCTTTTATTGGCAAAATCATATATTGTGGCAGCGGGACAGCAGTTTTTCTTCCTTGTTTTTATACATCATTCTGCCCTTGTATGCTCTTATATGGATATGCTCCATTTATTTTTCTTCCGGATACAAAAAGCCTCTGTCCACCCATAAATTACACAAAGGAGTGGTTATAGGCACCGTAGTTATACTTCTCGGCTATGCCCTGCTGGGTGAAAATTGGCGATTTTCCAGAGCTGTCATCGTATTAGGAACCTGCTGGACCTTTATCAGCACCCATTTTCTCCGCTATATTATCGGTAAAATGAATTTGGCTTCCTGCCCCGTTGCTAATATCAATCATAGCAAACGCATACTCATAGCCGGCGACTACGAAGAAGTGAAACGCATATCATTGATATTGGGCATGACCAACCAAGCATATGAATTTATAGGATATGTATATCATCTTCCGCAACCCAAACCGCACAAAGATTTTATAGGAAACATAGAACAGTTAAAAGATATTGTAAACATATATCACATAGGTGAAATTATATTCTGCGGCAAAAATTTTACCGCAAAAGAAATCATCAATTGGATGGAAAACACCAAAGATTTCGGTTTGGAATACAAAATAGCACCCGAAGAAAGTTCTTTCATTATCGGCAGTAACACCATTAATGCCTATGGAGGGTTTCACTCCATGAATTTCAATTCCATAGGCAAAAAAGAAAATATACGCAACAAACGCCTGTCGGATATCACAATATCTCTCCTATTGCTGATTACCTATCCTTTCAACATGTGGTGGGTACACAATAAAAAAATGTATTTCCGCAATATATGCTTGTGCCTTAAAGGCACCAAAACTTGGATGGGTTATTACCCTATGGAAAACGACAACGATACCATTTTACCCAAACTGCCAAAAAGCGTACTCTATACCACCGATTTATTCCAATTGGAAACACATAATCAGGATATTATCAGCCAAATAAACAATTTATACGCCGGCAACTACAGCGTTAGACACGATATACGGGCCATATTTTCTGCATTCGAACATTTAGGAAGATAATTTTGTTCACTTTCTTTGCTACAATAATAATTATTTTGCTTTTTGAGGAAAGAGCATGAAAAAAAATGTTACCTTTGTACAATTATACTATAATATTTATCCACTTTTACACCACTTGAAATATGCTAAAAATAAAGAAACCAGTTAAAATATCCCTGATCATATTAGTATCCTTAATAGGATTTATCGGTCTTGTCAGCATTATAGCACCCCCCATTGCCAAACACTATGTAGAAAAACACAGCAAGCAGATATGCCACCGAACGGTAAAAATGGAGCAATTCAAAGTAAACCTTTTCACAGGAAAAGCTTCCATTACCAAATTTCAATCATGGGAAGAAAACGACAAAGATTTATTTCTTACCTTTGATACGCTTTCGGTTCGCATGAATTGGCTTAAATTGATAAAAAAAGAAGTATGCTTAAATGAAATTCGTTTAATCTCACACCGCGTTCCCATATTACAAAACGGCAATGTTTTCAATTTTACCGATATCATTAAACACTTTACCAAAGAAGAAAAAGACACCACCCCGAGTAAATGGTCGGTAAACTTACGAAACATCACCATTGGCAACGGCAATATAGTGTACCAAGATTTGCAAAAAGGAAGCAAATTAGCACTCAGAGAATTAGCACTATATATCCCGGGAGTGTATTTCGGCCCGAAAAACACCGACGTGGGTTTGCACCTAAAATTTGAAGACGGCGGAGAATTAGGGGTAAAATTATTATACGCCTTGGAAAACAAATCTTATACCTTGAATGTGAATATCAACAAGTTCGCTATTGCTTCTCTCCAGCCGTATATTCAAGAATTTTTAAACATTCAATCCGTTAACGGAGAACTCTCCGCCAAACTGCATTTAGAAGGCAACACTGACCATATAACTGAAATTATTGCCGACGGCACCGTTAATCTGCATGACCTCAAAATGATAAACACGCATCAAGAAACCATGCTTGCTTTTGACGATTTGAATGTAAAAGTAGAAGAATTGAATTTAATGGAATACAACATGCTATTCGATAGCATACAATTAAACGGACTGAAAGTCAACTATACCATTAACAATGAATACAATACATTTTCCAATTTGGTAAAACCCCGTTCTGCCGACCCTGAGGCTATCCAAGAAAACAACAGTGTAACCGACTCTTCGGCAAACAAACCATTGACCTTGAAAGTAAATGCTTTCAATGTAAACAACGGATCTATCGCCTTTAGCGACGCCTCTTTGCACAGCCCTGTCAACATTCCTGTTACAGGTATCAACATTATCTCCAACAATTTTGATTTAAACAATATCTCCAAAGTAATGCTCAAAGCCACTATTGCCAAAGGAGGCTCTTTAATGGCATTTTGGGAAGGAAAGATAGACGGATGGACATCTCATAATTTACGTCTTAATATTTCTAATTTCGACCTCACCCAAATATCGCCCTATTGCGAATATTATATGGCATATCCTATAGAACATGGCACCTTTGCCCTCTCCTCTACGGCAAAAATCACCAATGCCCAGTTGGACAATCAAAATGCTCTGGATATTAACCAATGCGATATCGGTAAAAAAATTCCCGATATCAAACCCGAATACAACATTCCGCTGCGTGCAGGCATATATGTATTAGAAGACAGACAGGAAAATATAAAAATAGACTTGCCTATCACAGGCAATGTCAGTTCTCCTGAATTTTCACTGAAAAAACTGATACTTAAAGCTATCTGTAATTTGATTGTTAAAGTAGCCACCGGCCCTATTGACTTATTAGCCAATGCTTTCGGAATATCCGCCGATGATTTTAAAGATATGTCTTACCATATTTACGACATGGACCTTGAATCGGCACAATACACACAAATGAACACCATGGCCGAAAAATTAAAAGAAAAAGATGGTTTGTCTTTGGTGGTCACCCATCAATATAATTTGGAAGAAAACACCAAAGAAATGGCATTGTTCCTTACCAAAAGAGATTATTATATACAATCTCATCCCAATAAAAATGCTATGAGCCTCAGCAACGACGACATCAAAGCTATTAATGCCATCCGCAATGAGAATAAGGATTTTACAGCCTTTGTAAACAGCAAAACACAAGAAGAAGGCAGCATATACGATAAAGCATTTGCGTTGCACCCCAAAAGTCAACTACAAGGTATGATGGAAAAGAATATTGCCGCCAAAGAGAATATTCTTAAAAAATATTTTTACGAAACTGCCGGATTGTCAGAAGAAAAAGTAAGTTTTGAAAACATCACCAAAGAGGATATCACCAATAAAAACACCTTTTCTTTTGTGGTAAACTACACCCCCACTGACGACGAAATAGATACAGGAAAACAATAATTAATTTAAATATAGTAAAACAAATATAATTAATATAATCATAGTTTTAATATGAAAATCAAAGAAATAGCAGATTTGCTGAACGGAAAAATTATCGGAGACACCAATTATGAAACCGAAAGTGACAATGCCTTTGCCTCTGATTTAATGAGTGATGTGTTGCGTCTTACTACTCCTTGTGCCATGCTTATTACCGGTTTGTGCAATATGCAAACCATACGTACTGCTGAAATGGCAGATATTAAAGTAATTATTCTTGCTCGAGGAAAAATTGCAGACGAAGAAATGATAGAACAGGCTAATGACAACGATATTATCATCATTGAAACCGGCTATAGTTTATTCAAAGTTAGCGGAATACTCTATAATTACGGGGTGCAACCCATATACTAAACATGCATTATACATTTGACATAGAAGAAGGCAATTTCACCAATGCAGGGCAAGCATCGGGGAATATAAAAAAGACGCTCAAACAATTGAATGTAAATCCCGCAAGCATCAAACGCATTGTGGTAGCATTGTATGAAGCCGAAATAAATGCCGTTGCCCACGCTTATGGCGGAAAAATAGACGTAGATATTGACAGTGATAAAATAACGATGGTAGTGGCAGACCGCGGGCCGGGCATCCCCAACATAGATTTGGCCATGACCGAAGGCTATTCCACCGCCTCAAAAGAAGTAAGGGAAATGGGATTCGGTGCCGGCATGGGTTTACCCAATATAAAAAGTAATACCGACCAATTGGATATTCAAACCCAAATAGGAGTGGGTACCACTATTACCATGACCGTATTTTTTTAATTAACAATAATAAATAATGGACGATACTAACAATTCTTTTTATCATGCACTCACTATTGACCATGATATTTGTACCGGATGCACTCATTGCATGAAAGCGTGTCCAACCGAAGCGATAAGAATTCGTAATGGTAAATCCGTGATAGATAAAAACAAATGTATCGATTGCGGAGAATGCTTTAAAGCTTGTTCTTATCATGCTATTTATATCAAGCAAGACGACTTTGACTTGATGGACCAATACAAATATAAAGTGGCTTTGGTTCCAGCCACTTTCATCGGTCAGTTTGCAAGCGATGTGTCCACCTCCCAAATATATGCCTGCCTCAAACAAATAGGGTTTACACATATATATGAAATAGAACACGGGGTGTCGTTTTTAATTGACCTATACAAAAAATATATGGCAGAGCATAAAGATATCAATACCTTTATATCTCCGTATTGTCCGGCTGTGGTTCGCCTTATTCAAACACGATTCCCTTCATTGGTAAAAAACATTATCCACATGAAAGTGCCCTTGGACATCACCTCACTGATGATAAGAGAATATTTATCCAGAGAAGGCATTAATAGTGAAGATGTCGGAGTGTTTTATGTATCTCCGTGTGCGGCTAAAATTGCCGCGGTAAAAAGTCCGGTAGGAGAAGATTCTTCTGCTATAGCAGGTGTTATCAATATGGATTTTTTATACAACAAAGTACAACATCAACTCAGCAAAAAAGCACAAGGAGAAAGCGAACCTATAGCTAATCACAGCTTGAGCGGAAAAGATATACTTTGGGAACTTACCGGTGGAGAAAGCGTTAATTTCGACAATTCCAGTTTTGCCGTTGACGGCATGAAAAATGTGATAGAATTTTTGGAAAAAATAGAAGATGACGATATTGAAGTAAACGGCTTGGTGGAAATGCGAGTATGCGATCAAAGTTGCGTCGGCGGAATACTCTGCCCCAACAACAGGTTCTTGGCTAAACAAAAATTGGAGATGAGAGCCCAAGAGATAAAACAACATATTGAAAACAAGGATTATAAAGCAGAAAATTTATTCTCTCAAGAGGAATTTGATGAAAAAATAGCCCCTATGATGAATATTCCTTACATAGCTCCCCGCTCCAGTTTTAAACTGCACGACAACCTGCAAATTGCTTTGAAAATGGTGGAAAACATCAAAAATATAGAAAGCAAATTACCCGGTTTGGATTGTTCCGCATGCGGAGCTCCCACCTGCAGTGCGCTGGCAGAAGATATTATTAAAGAAGAGGCAACCATAGACAATTGTCTTTTCTCTCATCTGCCTATGGAAAAATATGAAGAAATATTGAAAAAAATATGGGGAAAAAATATTAAACCTTTATAAACATTTAAAAACATGACATTAAAAGAAATTATTGAAAAATTGGATTTAACCATCTATAACGATGTGAACGGTGACACCGAAGTTGCAAGTGCATACGCCTCCGACTTGCTCAGTGATGTAATGGGTAACGCTAAAAGCGGACAAGTGTGGATAACCATGCAAACACACAAAAATGTGGCAGCTATCGCCGCCTTGAAAGATGTTCCGGCTATCATACTGGTAAAAAACAATGCTCCCGATGAAGATATGCTGGCATTTGCCAAAGACGAGGACATTGCTGTGCTTTCCAGCAAACAAGCCACTTTTGAAGTATGCGGTAAATTGTACGAACTTATAAAATAATCCATGAAGTTCAAAGCCGACATGCATATTCACTCTGTGCTGTCGCCTTGCGGTGATTTGGACATGAGTCCTTCGGCTATAGTGCAACAAGCCAAAGCCAAAGGATTGGATATTATCGGTCTTACCGACCATAACACCACCCTCAACGCCGAAGTAACCCGAAAGCTGGGAGCACAATGCGGTTTGATGGTGATGATGGGTGCCGAAGTAACCACCAAAGAAGAAATTCATTGCCTCAGTTTTATGCCTAACAGCGAAAAACTAATGGAATTTCAACAATTTTTGGATTCAAGGGTGATATTTTTTGAGAACGACCCCGATAAATTCGGCTATCAAGTGGTGGTGGACGAAGAGGACAATATTGTTGACCAAGTTCCCCATTTGCTTATCAACGCCCTTGACTTGCCCATGATGGAACTACAACAAAAAGTGTACGAAATGGGCGGAATATTCATTCCCGCCCATGTAGACAAAAAACGAACCAGTATCAGCTCCCAACTGGTATTTGTGCCCGATCATCTTAAATTTCAAGCATTGGAGTTGAGTTGCAATGCCCGCAAAAACAATTTTTTTGACAATTTTCCTTGGTTTAGCGACTTCAACTATATCCAAAGTTCCGATGCCCACTTTATTAACGATATAGGTAAAGTGTATAGCACCTTGGAAATGGATAGCTTTAGTTTTGACAATTTTAAAAATTCCCTACATACAGGAGAACCTATTATATTATGAAAACATTTGATTTACATGTAATTGATATAGTACAAAATTCTATTAGGGCCAAAGCCGATGAAATAAAAATAGAAATGGAAGACAGCGAAAAAAAAGATTTGTTCTCCATCACTATCACCGATAACGGATGCGGCATGCCCAAAGAAATGTTAGACTCTATTAACAGCAGCAGTTTCTTCACCACCCGAACCACTCGAAAAATAGGTATGGGCATAGCCTTGCTAAAATATCATTCTCAAATATGCAACGGACATTTTCACCTTCAATCCGAATTGGGTGTGGGAACGGAAATATATGCCGACTATCAACGATCCCATATTGACATGCAGCCTAAAGGCGATTTGGCAGGATGCCTGAGCGACTTTATATGCCAATACCAAAATATTAATTTCATCATCAAATACATCACCGATGAAAACACCTTTGAGGTCAGCTCCCAAGACATAAAAGATGTGTTTGAAAACATGGACCTTAACAACTATAAAATTATATCTACCGTAAAAGAATTGATAGCTGAAAATATAGCTCAATAAGATGAATTTTGCTAAAGAAATAGCCAACGAACTGCAATTAAACGAAGTAAATGTAAGCAATGTTCTTGACCTTTTGGCAGAAAATGCTTCTATTCCTTTTATAGCCCGATACCGTAAAGAAGCTACCGGTAGCATGGACGAAGTGCTCATTACCGCTATCCGCGACCGATATAAACAAATGATGGACGTGGAAAACAGAAGAGCGGTAATACTCAATTCCATTTTGGAACAAGACAAACTCACACCAGAGCTGCAAATCAGAATAGAACAAGCCAAAACGCTTCCCGAATTGGAAGATATCTATCTGCCCTACAAACCCAAACGGCGTACAAGAGCAAGCATTGCCCGCCAAAAAGGATTGGAGCCGCTGGCTAACGAAATATACAAACAACGCAATATCAATATTCACCAAATAGCACAAGATTATATCAATCCTGACAAAGGAGTACACACCATTGAAGAAGCTTTGGAGGGAGCCCGGGATATTATAGCCGAAAACATTTGCGAGGACGAACACACCCGCTCAAAATTACGCAAACTGTTTATCAACCAAGGAAAAATATATTCCTCCGTCATTAAAGGAAAAGAAGATGCCGGTGAAAAATACAGCCTCTATTTTGATAACAACGAATTGCTGAAAAAAGCGTCATCACACCGTATATTGGCCATGATGCGGGGAGAAAATGAAGGCTGTCTCAAACTAAAAATCGCTCCCGATATCAATACGGCCTTAGATATAATGGACAACATTCATCTCAAAGCCGACAACGATGCCGCCGATGAAGTCGCCGATGCCATTGAAGACAGCTATCAAAGACTACTTCAACCGCAATTGGAAACAGAAATGAGGCAAAGAGCCAAAGAAAAAGCAGACAAATATGCTATCAATATATTCTCCAACAATGTACGCCAATTGCTTTTAGCTCCACCGCTGGGAGAAAAAGTAGTGATGGGTATAGACCCCGGATTTCGCACCGGATGCAAAGTTGTTGTTCTTGACCGGCACGGTAATCTTCTCACTCATACCGCTATCTATCCTCACCCTCCCCAAATAGAAGTTCATCAAGCCAATGAAATCATACGCTCCTTGGCGGCAAAATATAAGGTGGAAGCCATTGCCATAGGAAACGGTACGGCTGGAAGAGAGACACTAAACTTTATCAACCACGTCAACTTTGAACAAAAACCTATCATAGTAATGGTTAATGAAAACGGCGCTTCGGTATATTCCGCCTCGGAAACGGCCCGTGAAGAATTTCCGGACTACGATATTACCGTAAGAGGAGCCATTTCCATAGCACGCCGACTGATGGACCCGCTTTCGGAATTGATAAAAATAGACCCTAAATCCATCGGTGTCGGACAATATCAACACGATGTCAACCAAAAATTATTGGCGGAAAGCCTTGATGAAACCGTATCCAGCTGTGTCAATGCAGTAGGGGTTGAACTTAATACCGCAAGCAAAGAATTGCTGTCGTTTGTATCAGGAATAGGCCCCGCCTTGGCAAAAAACATAGTGGAACACAGAAAAGTTCACGGCGGATTTCATTCCAAAAACGAACTTAAAAATGTAAAACGGTTCGGAGAAAAAGCTTTTGAACAAGCAGCGGGATTTATTCGCATAGCCAATGCGCAAAATCCGTTAGACCGCAGTGCCGTTCACCCCGAAAGCTATCACGTGGTGGAAAAAATGGCACAACAGCAGCATTGCTCCATACTCGATTTGGTCAACCATGCCGAATTAAGAGAACAAATACATCTTTCCGACTTTGTGACCGATAAAATAGGCATGCCCACCCTCAACGACATTATGAAAGAATTGTCCAAACCGGGACGTGACCCCAGGGAAAAATTCGACCTGTTTGAATTCGACAAAAACATTCACGATATCCAAGATCTCAAAATAGGTATGGAACTGCAAGGAGTAGTGGTGAATATAGCCGCCTTCGGTTGTTTTGTGGACTTGGGCATACATACCGACGGACTGTTACACAAAAGCCGGATGGGAACAAAGCACGTCAACGACCCTGCCAAAATACTGAAAATCAACCAGAAAATTCGCGTCAGAGTAGATGATATCGATATCCGCCGAAAACGAATATCGCTGTCCTTATTGCCTTTGAAAGAAGAATAAATTTTTGATACCCCTAAAAAGGATACTTGCCTCTCCGAACCAATTTGTTGCCGGAATTTTTCCGGTTAAAACAAAATATCATTTTTTCGGGCACTAAAACTTTTTGCAGGGAGATGTTGCTGTATTAATACATTATCCGTTCCAATTTGTTTTTCAATTTCTCCCAATGTGGCATCTCTTTGGTTAGCAATGCATAAAACTCTTTTGTGTGGTTACGATGTACCAAATGGCACATTTCGTGCGTGATGACATATTCAATGCAACTTCTTGGAGCACCTATCAATTGAGGATTCAGAAATATTTTTCCATCAGGAGTGCAATAACCCCAACGATTTTTCATTTCTTTAATCATGATACTTTTAGGCTGAACATTATATATTTTGAATTGTTCAATAATGGGTCGGGCGTATTCCGCAAACTTGACTTTTGCCCGTTCGCAATACCATTGTTGCAAAATCTTGCCCGAATTCTCTTTGTGTTGGCATTCTATTTCAAGTATATTATTTTGATAATGAACGCTATTATTATTTCCTTCTCTAATTCTCAACATATATTGCCTTCCCAAATAAAGATGCGATTCCCCGTTCACATATTGCCGTTCGGTAGTCGGCACCCCGAACGACTCAAAATAACGTTTCTGCCGTAGAATCCATGCCGCCCTCCTGCGCACTTTCTTATTGATTTCTTCAATACTTACGCCTATGGGAGCTTTCAATACAACCGAACCATCAGGATAAACGACAATACCCAATGTTTTTCGTTGCACATATTCAATCTTATATGCAATGAACGTGGAACCATAAGTGATGTGTCCATTTATCGTATCCATATCTTTGCCACCTCCACACATCCGTCAATGATTACATCCATCTCATTGAAGGCTAAATTTACGTTGTATTTTCGCTTGATGTTGTCAATCAACTCATCTTCCAATTCAATTTTCATCCTGCCGATTGTGTCGCTTTTGGCCTGCCAATCCACCAAGACATATCCTTCAATAATGACCATTCGGCGAATAATGTCATCGAAAGCATGAGCGGTTGCCAACGCCATTTCTTTTACGGGTAATTCGGGGAAAAGACGCTTATAGTTTTCCAAAGCTATGCCATAATATGCCTTTGCTGCATTATTGTGTTCAAGTTCTTCCGGCAATTCGCTGTCGGTATGATTCAATACATCCTCTTTGTACTTGATCATTTTTTCCAGATACTCATTGTCGGTCAAGCGACCTTGCTCATAAAGTTCTATCGTTTCCTTGATAAGTTGTGAAAATTTCTTGTAAAATGCAGGATCGGAATCCATATTCTCACGGATGTATTTAGCCGTACGTGTAGCGATAGTATCGGCCTTGGCTGCAGTTCCTATGACATTGTCCACTTCTTTTTGGAAATTTTCCTTATCAAAAATGTTTACCAAATTGGTTATTACCTCTACCTCATCGCTTTCTACATGTTGATTTATCAACTTTTCAATTCTCGCTTCGTATTTTTTGTAGTCTATTGTATCGGAATAGCGCAGTCTGACAGCGTTTCGCAGTTTGCTGAACATATTCAGGTCATCTTTATATCGCAGAATTGTTTTTTCATCCGTATTGTCATGAAATTCCCGTGTAGAAAGTGCTAATTGCAACACTGAAGAAAATGCGGAAAAATGGTCATAGAATTCGTGACGGCGGTCTTCCATGCGAAGCGCTTGTGCGTATGCTTCCAAGTCGCGTTTGTTGGTGATGCCTTTGAACATATCCCAAAGGTCGGAATACTTTTGTTGAAGTTCTGCAATCTTGTCGCCTACAGGCAACAAGGTGTCTGTAAATGTTTTTGCATCTTCCTCATCGTATTCGGAATATAAATCAAGAGCATTGCTCAAGTTCTGCAGAACGCCATAATAATCAATTATATATCCGTAGTCTTTACCTTCGCAAGTGCGGTTTACACGGGCAACGGCTTGTAGCAAGGTGTGACCGACAAGATGTCTGTCCAAGTACATTACTGCGACCTTTGGCTCATCAAATCCTGTTAGAAGTTTGTCAACTACTATCATTATTTCAGGATTATCCTGCTTTTTGAATCTTGCTATAAGGTTTTCCTGATACTTTTGCGGCGTACCGTGTTCGTCCATCATTCGTTTCCAGAATTCCTTGACTTCGTGGGCAGTTTCTCCGTATGCCATTTCCTCCCCTTCTCGGTCGTCGGGGGCAGTGATTAGCACTTCGGATGCAACTTTTCCTATTTCATCCAGGTATTTTTTGTACAGGATGGCCACTTTCTTCTTAGGGGTGACGAGCATCGCCTTGAATCCTGTATTTTTCCAGTTGTCGGCATAGTGCTTTGATATGTCGATGGCAATGGAAAATATGCGTTGTTCGGTTTGATTTATAATATCGGTTCGTGAAAACTTTTTCTTCAAGTCAACAGCCTGGTATTCTGTCAAATCCTCACACACGCGGTCGAAGAAGCTGTCGATAGGTCCTTCGCTTACCGATTGCGGAACGATACGTCCTTCGTAAAGCAGCGGCACTACGGCTTTGTCTTCTACTGCTTGCTTGACGGTATATACCGGCTTTATGATTCCGCCGAAAGTGCGGGCAGTGTTCTTTTCCTTTTTCATCAACGGCGTTCCCGTAAATGCGATTTTGCACGCATTAGGCAATACGCGTCTCATCTGTATGGCCAACTCTTTGTACTGGCTGCGGTGAGCCTCGTCTATCAGGATGAAAGCATTGGGATTGTCTATCGGCTTTTTTATTTTCTTTATTGCTGTAGCAAACTTGTTGATGACCGTGGTGACAACAGCATCGGTATCGCTTTCGAGCAGATCCACCAATCGTTGGCCGGTGGTGGCGTTCTCCACCTCTTTGCCGCACTTGCGAAAAGTTTTGGTAATCTGACTGTCCAAGTCGGTGCGGTCGGTAACAAGCACGATGCGCGGATTGCGGATGCCGGGCTCCTGTGCTATTTTCTGCGCCAACATCACCATGGTCAGCGACTTGCCGCTTCCTTGCGTATGCCACACCACACCACCGTTTCTGTGACCGGCCTCTATCGTTTTCACCCGCTCCACCGTCTGTTTTACGGTGAAATACTGCTGGTAGCGGGCCAGTTTCTTGATACCCGCATCGTAGATGGTGAAATGGAAGATGAGTTCCAAAAGTCGCTCGGGACGGCATAAATTGTAAAGATACTCGTCCTGAGGTGTGGGTTCCCTCTCTTCCACCAGTTTTTGGAGTCGCATCCGATAGTCCGTCTCCGCCTCTTTATTGATGAACATCTCGTGCCACTTGCTCCAAAATTGAGCAGGGGAACCCGTGGTGGCGTAACTTCCAAAACTATTGCCGACGGACAACAACAAGGCGCTATACACATAGAGACTGCGAATACCGTCTTCCTGCTGATTTCGCAGGTGTTGCGAAATGGCCTGTTCTTCCGCACTTTTGATATCGGGGCGTTTGCACTCTATCACAACCAGCGGAATACCATTGACAAACAGCACGATGTCGGGTCGGTAGGTGTCGTTGGAACCGGTTCGTGCTACTGCAAATTCCTCCGTGACATGAAACACATTGTTCTCCGGATGTTCCCAGTCAATATAACGCATGGTATAACTCTTCTTGTCGCCGTCGATGCTTTGCTCAAAGGCTTTGCCGAGTGTGAGTATGTTATAGACTGCTTCGTTAGCGTTGAGATAGCCGCCTTCCATGGGCACATTACGCAAAGCTATAACACCGTTTTCGATGTTCTGCTCCGAGAAGCGAGCCTCGCTGCGGCTTCCTATGCGTATGGAGTTCAGTTGGCGAAGTTGCTGACGCAGTACATCTTCCAACAACACATTGGAGGTTTTTTCTCCACGCAATTTCATTGCTTCCTCTTGTGAGAGGTACTTATAGCCCAGCTTTTGTAAAAGTTCCAGTGCCGGGATTTTGCTGATGTCGTTTTCTTTAAATGAGATTCTATCCATATTTCCTTTTTAACCACTTATTTAACTATCTGCTGTTCCAATTATCTTAGTCTCTTTTTTCCATCAGTGACCAAGTTAAGTGACTAAGTTAATACACGTTGATATCTCTGATTACGACTATTAGGCTTTTCTGGTATAGTCATTGAGAGAAAGCCCCCTTCAATAAGAGGATCAATATATCTATGTTTTACATTATATCTATGTTTAAGCCCGATGTGCGCCATAATCTCCGTCATGCTTTTGGGAGTAGAGCAAAAAGCAATAATATCGTTTATTGTCTCTGTCATCTTAGTCACTGACTTAGTCACTTTTTCTTCGTCAGTGACCAAGTTAAGTGATAAAGTAGGTTTCACTGTTACTTCAAATGCAGTAATCTTATCAACGGTGAATTTGGGTTCTGGATTACCATTTTCCTGAAGTATTGTTTTAACACGTTGAATACCACGGTTAAACATGTTGACATACTTTAATCCACGCATCGCTTCGGCTACTACAGGATTACGATAATCATTTACCGTTGGGAAGTTCTCAGGGCGGGCTTCACCATACAAACCACCGGCATTCAAAATCTCTATACGATCTTCATATTGATACAGACGAATTGGCATGTTTGACTGATAATCTCTGTGCATACATGCATTCATTAGTAATTCTCTCAGTGCAAGTTCTGGATAGTTGAACACTGCCTTTTCTCGTAGCATACTAATAGGTACTGGGCGAATAGTTACAACTGCATCCCTAACAAAGTTTTCAAGTATTGGTAACATCTTACTGAGACTTCCCTTTACTTGACGCTCGTTAATGATTTCACTTCCATTGTCTTTCCCTGCAAAATGTACATATTGCACATAGCTGCCATGTAAGAAATATTGTGGATTCTTCCCGAAGAGGATGATGGCTGCATTGGTAGGACAATCGTGCGTTAAATCGTACAGATGTATTGCAGCTAATTGCTCCTTGATGTCGCGCTTGTCGCCAGCCAACACTTCCGCATCAATAACCTGTGGGAGGTATTCCTGCTTGATAAAAGCTGTGTCAATGTCATCTATTGTTGCTCCCAAGCAGGGCATGGCGTCGAAGGTGGCCATATAAGAGGTTCTGCGCTCCAACAGGATGCGTTCTTCCGCCTCGGTAGCGATGTCGCGGCGGGGACCGATGCGCACGAAGGTCCGACCACGGTAACGGACGGGCGGAAGCAGCGAAGGTGAGACTTCGGCCACGAGCAAGTCGCCTTCGGGGAACTCGAAACGCTCAACCGACATCATGGGCAGGGGCAGGATGTTGCCATCGGAGCGGATGGCGGCAATCTTCTTGAGCAGGGCGTCATCCACTTTAAGCCCCGACAAGGTGCCATTGTCGTAGGCCCCAATGATCAAATACCCTTTTTTTCTGGAATTGGGCAAGTCGTTGGAGAAAGCACAGATGGCTTCCTGAAACTTATCCATATCGCCGGTAGAGGTGGTGCGCTCCACGCGATAGGTCTCGGTGCTTTGCAGTAATTCTTGCAGTTCGGGTTTTGTTATCATAGTGAAGGCGTTTTATATTCTATATAACATTTTTATCTCTGGAACTTTTTCATTAACCTTTATTCCCACTTTTCCATCTGAAACTTCTTTTATTGTTTTTTCATCTCGCTGTATTTCGGTAATTGTAATGGGATAATACCTTCCGTCCTTTTCATAAGCAAGTGTGTCTCCAATATGAATTGTGTTGTGGTTTAACTCAACACATATTACTGTGTGGTTTTGATAGAACTTATATGGTTTTCCTAACTCTTTCAAATTTGGTGTAAAATCAACTAAACCAATTTGTAAGAAACGATTGCGAGCCTCTTCTTTAGAAATAAACCCGTTTTCAACATTGAAGTAAAGGTTAAATAATTGCCATGTATACATTAGGCCTCTTTCATCGTTTATAGCATCTTGTATTTGATTGTCATTAAACGGAGGAATGGTCCTTTTTAGGGGCTCAACGTTCCTTTCATTATTGGCAATATATAAGGCAAACACATCAAAGCGGTTTCTTTCTTTGCATCTACGGTGCCTAATCTTACTGATCTGTGAACATTCTGAATCTTTTGAAGTTCCATTGATGCCTTTTACTTCAATGATAAGAAGACCTTTTTCTCCTAAATCAATTTGAATGTCTTCTTCAAATAGCCCTTCCGTAGCTGTTTTATCTTTTTCGATGGCATTGTCAAAACCAAGCCATTTTAAGTAGGTGATTATACTTTTAACGAGTTTATCCCCTGTTTCAATTAGAATATCATGTAAAAATGTATACTTATTGGCGGCCGCTTCCAATTCTTTGTCGATGCGTTCGATTTCTTCTTGGTATTTCTTTGTTGCTTTCTGCTTTTCTTCTTCAAGTTTTTGTTGTTCTGGTAAATAATACTGATGGTTGCGAGTCCAGGTTTTAGTTTCGATTTCGGGAAAGTAGTCGGAATAATACTGATACAATACTTCTTTAAATAGAATCTCAAGAAATTGATTTTTTGATTTCAATTGAGGAAGCATAAATGTAATTTCTCGTTCTGAAATCCATATATATGAGATGATTTGCCCAAGTTTGTTTTTTAACAACGGAATAAAATAATCATTAAGAACAGTCATGCTCTTCTCCTTGTCCCAAGTTGTTGGTTGTTTAAATGTTTGATGGTATGTTATTTCATTGATAAAACTATTAAAAAGAGTTCTCGCAATAGGCAAATTGCAGATTTGGACTTCGTTTCCATATATTGTTTTGTCTGTAAAATCTTCAGTGATAGAGAAATTTGTTTCTTTGAAACAAGTGTCATTACGAGTGCTATAGGCTGCCACATCATGAATGGTGTATTCAACGTCTTGTTTTTCGAACTGGAATATGATGTTTAGTTTAGGACGAGACACAGCCCCTTTGTTGGTTCGAGCTTTTAGTAACATGCAACCAAAAGGGATAGGGTTAAACAATGTCGTTGGATACTCTGAAATGAAGTATTCATCAGTGTTGCCAACAATATTTTTCTTTTGATGGTCTTCTTCTTTATATTCAACTATGGTGTAATTAGCCAAATCGGTTATGAAAATCTCGTATTCATGAACGTTTTTTGGGAAATCAATATTTGATAATAAGTGTGCTTGTCCAAATTGTTGGTTTTGCTCTTTCACATCAACTAGTTTTCCAAGACTTCCGTTATAAACTTCAAAAGTCTTTGATAATACATCGCAAACCTCTTGGTCGATGTTTAAACAGCATATTTTAGTCTTATTCATTTTCTTATCCTCCTTTTTCCAGTCAGCAGCACCTGCATCAGCCCCTTCTTCTGCTCCTGCATGGCCGCCAGTTTTTGTTTTTGTATCTCGATTTCTTTGTCGGCGTTGACCAAAACCGAAGCGATGGCATTTTGCTCGTCAATGCTTGGTAGTGCTATTCTCATGTCCATTACTTCGTTTTTGGAAATATTGAATCGCGTAGAACCTTGGGCTATTTTATACATTTCTTTACGAAATGAATTTCCCCTTAACAAGTATGAAGCAAAAACAGGTAATAGTGTTTCAAATCCATTTAGTCTGTAACCAAAGCAAAAACTATTGAGATATGTGTTTTCTATGTCATACAATAACACCGAAGCCATTCCGACTTCTTCTGGGGTCTCGGATGAAACTGTAAAAAAGATGTCGCCATGTTTAACTTTGGTCTGGTTTTCAGAAACAGACACTTTAACCTGTCCGAGATTGTTTGTGTCAACTTTCTCATTCGAAAACACATTCATGTATGGGATATAGTGTGCGTTCCCTTCTTCAAAATCGTCTTTGTTTTTGTTTATAAGGCCGCTATATGTGTCTCCAATATCTCCCAACCTCACTTCCTTCCATTCTCCCTCAAACCCTTTCAGCCGCTTCTTCCCAGTGAGCAGCTGCTGCATGAGGCCGCGCTTGCGCATGGTGAGTTGCTCTATCAGGGCGGTCTGCTTGGCTATGGCGGTGTCCCAAAGGGAAAGAACGGAAACGATGCGTTGTTGTTCGGCAATAGGAGGGAAGGTTATTTGAATGTTATTGATTATTCCCAAACTCAAGTTTTTCTGATTTCCATCATTACTTTTATTCCTAATGTTGTCGTAATCTGCAATTAGGTATTGATGAACATAATCTGTATTCCCGGTATGGATGTCAATAAATGCGCAGGCTTGGTTGGTTGATGCATTTATTAATAGTTTGGACACTTTTCCTCTTGTTTGTCCTTGCCCATACATGGCCATAAGCAAAACTCCAGAATTCAATAATTGTGCAGATGAATTTTTTAATCCTTGTTCGGTAATAAACTCATCGACTGCATCAATGTATGGATTGTTCAATAATGCAGTAGTAATCCATGGAATATTTCCTCCCCAATATTCTTGGTTGGCTTTGGATGGTGTCCCACCTGAACCAATTCTTGCTATTTCTCCCAGCCTCTTCACTTCCCAGTCTTCAGGAATGATGCCGAGGGGGGAGGGCTTGTACCCGGAGGGGATATGTTTGTCTTTATTCATTTTTGTTTCATTATCTGTACCACTATATTTAATTGTACCACTATAATAGGTAGTACAAATTGTATCACCTTTATTATTTTGTACCACCATCTGGAGTGGTACAAACAATAATAACTTTCCAATAACCACTTCTGCCGCCAACTCTAATTATATAACCCTTATCTTGTAGGGTTTTGAGTTGCTTTTGAACAGCCGATTTATTAATTCCAAGTTTGTCTGCCAAATCGCGAACTGTAATCTTGCCATCTTCATTGAGAGCATCTAATAAATTAATTGTGTTTTGACTCCTGAAGGTGATAAGTTCACCATTATACCACCATATCGTTCTGTCTTTGTCTTTGATGATAGCAATATTCGTACTGATGTCCTTGCAGAGAACGCCTGTCATATAGTCAACAAAGGGCTTGGTTTGCTCTAACGATGCCTGCGCTCCGTCTGATGGTATTTTTCCTACGACAACATCACATTTGCTTAATGCTGCAAGATAATTCTTCTTGTCTTTTGTCCTTACAACAATCATGGGGTATCCATGACGGTAAAGAATGTA
>DBXT01000069.1 GCA_002309615.1 Bacteroidales bacterium UBA1205 | reverse complement strand
CTCGGGTACTCCGCATTTGTCACATTTGAAAGACAGAGACAGAATACTCCTCTTGGAATCATGCACCCACCCGACCAAATGCGAAGATATAGGAAGGGTGAAACTACCTAATCTCATACGCTCTTTTTCCGGCAAACAAGTGGAATTTGATATGGTATCCGCCCTATCCCCTCTACCCGAACTATCCCGCTATGCCATGGCGATACAATGCGGCGGCTGCATGGCAAGTGACAAACAAATCAGAGAACGCATACAAAGCATTATCGCACAAAATATTCCCGTTTCCAACTACGGCATGAGTCTCGCCTATCTACATCATATTTTTGACAGAGCTATTGGGATTTTTATTAAATAACTGCATATAGAAAACATAAAAATTAATCTCTGCATATCAATAAAATGGCTCATAGATCAAAAATAGTTAAAAAAATGTGATTTTTTACTACTTTTGCATTCCGAAAATGTGATTTGTAGTTATATAACTTCCTCAATAACAAATAGATATAAATTCTCTAACATAATCTTTGTTTAGGGAATTATTTCTATCGTTTTATTATTAAACACTATTTATTGAATCAACCATTTTGTCGCCGGAATCACACAAATGGTTTCATCGTCTATTTCTATCAACTCCTCAGTATTGAAGGTAAGCAAAGTGAGTTTTGGGCAATTGAATTTCTTGGCTCCACGCAATAAAGCATGAATTTCACGTTGTCGTGTTTTCTCGGATGAAATATTATAACATACTTGTATCAATTCCTTTACGATTCCGTTTTTAGCTACCAAAAAATCTATTTCAAACGACTTTTCTTTATAATAAAAAATTTCGGCATATTGGTGATGGTATCGTCTCAGTAATTCTATACAAACAACATTTTCCAATCTCCATCCCCAATTTTCTAGTGAAAAGGTGTCGCTACGTTCAGTTGCCATGGCAACATCCACCACATAGCATTTCTCATTGCAAACTCGCTCACGAACTTTGTAAGAAAATTTTTTCACTCCTATAAATAAAAAAGCCTCCTTTAAATAACTGAAATATTTTTCTGCGGTATGATTGGAAACTCCTAACATCTTTCCAATGGTTTTTGCAGAAAATTCTTGTGCAAAATTGTCGGCTAAATATGTAGCCATTTTTCTCAACACCTCTTCTTGGCGGATTTTAAAACGCTTTGCTATGTCATTGCGGATGATAGCATTAAATAATCCGTCTATATAATTTTTGTGATTATTCTCTTTTTGCAATTCGGGGAAACCGCCTATTGTAAGGTATTTAAGTAACGCATTTTGTCGCAATCCCTCTGCCTTAGTGGTAATGGATGTAGTATCAATGTTGTGAACACGACAAAAGTCGGTAAAAGAAAAAGGATATAGCTCCACTTTGTTGTGTCTGCCGGTAAGGTGTGTAATAAGTTCGTTAGATAATAACTTAGAGTTCGAACCCGTAAGAAAAATGCGTTTTTTTTGTCGAAGCAAACGATTAACAAACAAAGGCCATGAACTCACATTTTGTATTTCATCAAAAAACAAACAACTGGTATTGCCATAAACAACATAGATTGCTTCCAACAATTTGTTTAAATCTTCCCCCTGCATAGAAACCAATCGTTCATCATCAAAATTAACAAATGCACAATCGATGGCATTGTCAATAAGAAATTTTGCACAAAGAGTAGATTTTCCGCTCCGTCTTACGCCAATGACTACTTGTGCCATACTACTATCTGAAGATAGTTGTGTAGATTCCATGCGATCACAAAAAGTACTCATATCCTCAGAAAAAAATTCTTCGCGTTGATCTGCTATTATCTTAACTAAATCCTCTGCTAACATTTTTAAAAATTTTTGCAAAGATACAACAAAACTTCCATATTTTTCCATTTTTTCTCATCTAAACTTCCATATTTTTCCAAAATTCGCTTAATAAACTTCCTTATTTTCCCTATTTTTCTCATCTAAACTTCCATATTTTTTCATTTTCTATATCCGTATTTTTGTAGATAAATATTTGTAACAAAAAAGACCGGTACTTAACAACCGATCTTTTTACATTTCTTAATGTCTATTAAAAAGGATTTTCTACTGAACATCCTTAACAAGGCGAACAGAGTGACCATAGATGCGGTTTCTTGTGTAGTAGAATCCTGATGGATAAAGATTGCCTGTATTGAAGTTTAAGTAGTGTGCACCCTCTATAGTATAGTACGTTATTGACCAATAATTACCATATGAAGCCACATCGTTGACTGTAGTTTCGTCACGGCTTCCTGCAGCAGGTAAGAATACACAACCTATATTTTCCATTTTTGACCAATCGCTCGCGTCTATAATATTGGATGTATATGCTGCACTTTCTGTATTAACACTATTCAACGGATACAAAGTACTATTGTAATCATCTGGAACAATTATCAAACCAACAATTCCATGTACAGTAGCTTTGGCATAACGTACGCTTGAAGAAGTAGGACGAGTATTTATCAAATATTCCCATTCTTCATTTGTCAATGTACGCCATGTACTCGGAGCATCTGTTTTTTGTGTTTTAGGATTGTAAATAGCATTGTAAACGCCCCAGTCATAATTGGTACCTACAGCATTGTTACTACCATTACCATAATCTGTATGTATGGTACTTGTCATATAAGGATATTTATTATTATATCCGCTGGTACACCAGCCGAACAAATCTATCCAACCGG
>DBXT01000020.1:42193-72188 GCA_002309615.1 Bacteroidales bacterium UBA1205 | reverse complement strand
GTCAACTCTCATAACATCGCCATAATTACCATCTGCCTTTCTAACACCAATCTCCAATAGTTCAAAACCTTCTTTTTTTACTTCAGGCGTATTCCATACTTTATGATTCTCTATGTTTCCATCTCCTTTCAGGTAATGGCTTACAATAGTATCAACATCACCAGAGTCTACCAGCATTCCATTTTGTAATATTACACCTCTTTTACACAAACTCTTCACCGCAGCCATATTATGACTCACAAACAACACGGTTCGTCCTTCTTCCTTGCTGACATCCTGCATTTTGCCTATGGCTTTTTTTTGGAATTCGGCGTCGCCTACAGCGAGAACTTCATCTACTACGAGGATTTCGGGTTCAAGGTGGGCGGCAATGGCAAAGCCGAGACGGACGGTCATACCGCTGGAGTAGCGTTTAACGGGAGTATCCAAATAGCGTTCCACGCCGGCAAAATCCACTATCTCGTCCAACTTGCGGCTTACCTCGTCGCGGCTCATTCCCATAATGGCTCCGTTCATGTAGATATTCTCCCGGCCTGTCATCTCGGGGTGAAAGCCGGTGCCTACCTCCAACAAGGAGGCTATGCGTCCGCAATAGGAGATGGTGCCCGTGGTGGGCTTGGTAACGCGGGAGAGCAACTTCAGCAAGGTGCTCTTGCCGGCACCGTTTTTGCCTATAATACCCACTACATCGCCCTGCTCTATTTCCATGTTAATGTCTTTGAGCGCCCACACATATTCGCTGTTGCCCTTGGTGGAACGGTCGTTGGTTTCGCCTACCTTAAGGTAGGGGTCTTCCTTATGGCGTATGTTCACTGTCCACCAACGGTTTAAATCATGGCTGAGGGTTCCGGTGTTAATCACACCCAAACGATATTGTTTGCTTACGTTTTCTATTTTAATGGCTGTACTCACCTGATAATACTTATAAAATACAATTTGCAAAGATAACATTTTTTGCTGTATTTTATATTAATGTATCTTTAGAAATAGAAAAAAATAAAAAAAGCATTTTCCTCCCTGCGGGCACTTCTCTAAAGGAAGAACGGCAGGATCCTTTGTTTACAAATGTTTTACGTTATTTTTATTAGCACGGAAATCGACACAAAAATACAATAACTGCCTGTAAATCACGAAGTCCCACTTTCAAGGGGGATAAGGGGGATGCTATTTCTTTTCCATTGTTTTCTAAGGCGATAGCCTTGTTTTTTAGGCGAGCGGAGCAAAGCCTGTTTTGTCTTGTCATAGTTGCTATAGGTAAAATGGTTCAGAATAGATAAATCTTACTTACCCTATTACGTGTTTAGACATATTCAATTAATGACAAGCGTTTTTTTTAAAATTTAAAAAAACTGTCAGAGGATGCTTATCGTTACACGACATGGAAGCGAGTAAAATTTCCTTGCAAAGCAAGCTTTGCAGCTAAATTTTTCACTCACTTCCCATTTACACCATCCTCTGACAAGAAAAACGCTTCGCGAGAAAACAGCCACCGCAGGTGGCAGAAAACAAGGGTTTTGCATATACTATCCTATAATGATTATTTTATGGAATAACGATAGCATACCACCCGAGCATTCAATGAAAAATGTTCAAAAAGGAATGATGATAATTGTATTATTGTAGAGACGTTTCATGAAACGTCTCTGCATCCGGTTGGAATTTGTATATTCAGGGGTATATTTCCATGATTTCGGAATTTATCAGGGTGTGGCAACACCCGTATCATATCCGGATATAAATAAATCCCCCTAGCCCCCCTAAAGAGGGGAACTACGGAATCCTTTGATTTCTAAGGCGCCAGCCTTGTTTTCTAGGCGAGCGGAGCAAAGCCTGTTTTGTCTTGTCATAGTTGCTATAGGTAAAATGGTTCTGAATGGTTAAATCATACTGAACGTATTACATTTTTAAGCATATACAATTAATGACAAGCGTTTTTTTTAAATTTAAAAAAACTGTCAGAGGATGTTTTTCGTTGCACGACATGGAAGCGAGTAAAATTTCCTTGCAAAGCAAGCTTTGCAGCTAAATTTTTCACTCACTTCCCTTTAGTCCATCCTCTGACAATAAAACCGCTTCGCGAGAAAACCGCCACCAGAGGTGGCAGAAAACAAGGGTTTTGCATATATTGTCCTATAATGATTATTTTACGGTATAACGACAGCATACCACCCGGGCATTCAATGAAAAAGCGTGGAAATGGTATTCCGTTTCACCCTATCAATTGCGGAAAATTGTATTCGATATTTTCCAGAAACAAGGCGTGTGCCGGGACGGAGACACCTGCCTCACAGCGGTCTTTCTTTTCTATAACGGCACAAAACTCCTCTTGGGTAATTCTGCCGGTACCTACTTCCAAAAGGGTGCCTACTATGGCACGAACCATATTCCGCAAAAATCTATTGGCTGTAATTTCGAACATCAGCACTCCTCCACCCTGTGGAATCCATAGTGCGTGGTGGATGTTGCATAAGTTGGTCTTGGTTTGTGTGTGCAATTTGGAAAAAGAGGTAAAATCTTCATATTCCGGCAAGCGTCGACAGCAGGCATTCATTGCCTTCACATCCAAGGGCTTGTAAAAATGGAAGGCCGTGGCGGTATTAAAAGGATTTTTACAGGTGGAAACATAATAACGATAAGTACGACTGATGGCATCGAAACGGGCATGTGCTTCCGGTTTCACCGCAAAAATTTCATATACGGTTATGTCGGCAGGCAAAAAGGCGTTTATTCTAAAAGTCAGTTCCGCACATTGGTCGGGGGTAAAAGTTTTGTCGCTATTGAAATGAGCATAAAAATTGCGTGCATGCACGCCGGTATCGGTTCTTCCGGCTCCTATAACGCTGATATCCTCTTTCAGGAGCATGGAGAAAGCGTATTCCATTTTTTCCTGCACGCTGATATTTTGCGGCTGGCGCTGCCAGCCGTAATAGTTGGCACCATTATAAGCTAAATGAACAAAATACCTCATAGTGCCACCTGTTTTTGTTTTTGACCATAAAATTTACACACAGCGGTAATGCCGCAGGTATCGCAATGGGGTTTGCGTGCCGTACACACATAACGTCCATGCAGTATCAGCCAATGGTGGGCTATGGGGATGTATTTTTCAGGAATGTTTTGCACCAGCTGTTTTTCTGTCTCCAAAGGTGTTTTGGCTTGATAGGTCAACCCTATGCGGGCGGCCACACGAAACACATGGGTGTCCACAGCCATTGTCGGCTTTTGATATACAACGGAGGCTATCACATTGGCGGTTTTACGCCCTACTCCGGGCAAAAGCTGCAACTCTTCCACCGTGGAAGGCACTACTCCGTTGAATTGCTCACAGAGCATGCTTGCCATCCCTTTTAAATATTTGGCTTTACTATTGGGATAGGATATGCGTTTGATATATTCATATATCTCCTCTATGGAGGCCTGTTTTAATTGATAGGGAGTGGGAAAAGTCTTAAACAGCTTGGGGGTTTCTTCATTCACTCTTTTATCGGTGCATTGTGCGGACAATATCACCGCCACCAGCAGTTCGTAAGCATTCTTATAATGTAATTCACTGGCAGCTTGAGGATTATGTTCCTTAAAATAATTGATGATATAGTGGTAACGTTCTTTTTTAGTCATTGTAACCCAATTTTTCTGCTAAATCACGCACATACATAGAATTAGGATAAGCAAGGGATAGGTGCCGGTACAAAGTATCCAGCAGGTATCTGTCCTCCGGCACGGAGAAAAAGGCGTTGCGTCCCAATGTTTGATAATAGGCTGTAAGCGAAGCTAAATATTGAGGATGGGATAATATAAACTGCTTCAGCCAACATTTATGAGCCTGATACAAGGTGTCGTATTCCGTCATCAGCTGTTGATTAAGGCTGTCCATGGGCATGCTGTTTTGCCTGAATTGTTCGGATAAGGTTTTTACTTTGTCATCCAGAGCGAACAATTGTTGTCGTGTTTGGAACATCAATCGGGTTTCTTCATTCCCTTGGATGTTCATACTACGATTAATATCGGGATATTGTGCCTCTATGTGCACCTTTTCGCCTGCATTCATGGCAAAGGAGGCAAAACAGGTATCGTTGAATCGCAACACATATATCGTCATTTCGTCAGGATGCAAGAGGTAAGAAAATTTTCCGTTCACCAGCAGTATGGTATCCATCCATTCCAACTCATAGGGCAGCATTTTATACAGCATGGCGTATTTTTGCGGGTTGTTACTGATGACCCCCGTTATTTTGGTTGTTTTTCCGCAGGAAACAAACAGCAACAGCAGCAACAACATAGATATTGTTTTCCGTTTACTATGACCATAAAAAATTTTCATACCCCTTTGTTGTCAATCATAAAAAAAGGATGTGCTGATCAGGCAGCACATCCTGAAAAGTGATTTTTTTAATATTATTTAAATAATTTACCGGCTATTACCATACGTTGTACTTCGGAAGTACCTTCGTATATTTCGGTAATTTTGGCATCTCTCATCATTCTTTCTATAGGATATTCTCTTGTGTATCCGTATCCGCCGTGGAATTGCACTGCTTTGGTGGTTACTTCCATGGCTGTTTGAGCGGCAAAAAGTTTGCACATGGCAGCATCGGCGGAATAAGGTATTCCCATATCTTTTTTATAAGAGGCACTTCTCACCAACAGGCGGGCTGCTTGCACTTTTGTTTCCAGGTCTGCCATTTGGAATTGGGTGTTTTGGAAGGCTGCTATGGCTTTGCCGAATTGTTTACGTTCTTTGGTATAACGTATGGTTTCGTCCATAGCGCCTTGTGCAATGCCGAGTGCTTGAGAGGCGATGCCTATACGACCGCCGTCCAATGTTTTCATGGCAATAGGGAAGCCTTTTCCTTCTTTACCCAGGAGGTTGGCTTTAGGAATGCGACAGTTTTCAAATATCAATTCGCAAGTGGCAGAGCCACGGATACCCATTTTCTTCTCTTTTTTACCGAAGGTGAATCCGGGGGTGTCTTTTTCCACTATAAATGCGGAAATACCTTTTGTTCCCAAGGATTTATCTGTCATGGCAAAAATCACATACACATGGGCATAGCCGGCGTTGGTGATAAATATTTTGTTGCCGTTGAGCACCCATTCGTCGCCGTCCAAAACGGCAGTAGTCTGCTGCATGGCAGCATCGGTGCCGGCGTTGGGCTCGGTCAAGCCGAAAGCTCCCAGCCATTCTCCGGAGGCTAATTTGGGCAAATAATATTGTTTTTGCTCTTCTGTTCCGTTTTCCAATATAGGAGCTACACATAAAGAAGTGTGAGCCGATACTATCACTCCTGTGGTGGCACATACTCGTGAGAGTTCTTCCACCGCCATGGAATACATTTGATTGGTACCGCCTTGTCCGCCGTATTCTTTAGGTACGGGAATGCCGAACAGACCTATTTTTCTCATTTTTTCGACCGTCTCCATGGGAAAACGTTCTTGTTCATCCACTTCTGCAGCCAATGGTTTTACTTCGTTTTCTGCAAATGAACGTATCATCTGCAAAAAAAGTTTTTCTGTATTGCTTAAACTAAAATCCATAATATCAATTAGATAGTATTAATATTTATAAAATCCTTCACCTGTTTTACGTCCCAGCAGACCTGCTCTCACCATTTTTCTCAACAAGGGATGAGGACGATATTTAGGATCGCCGAATTCTTTGTACAGCACTTCCATAATAGCCAAGTTGACATCGTTACCGATTAAATCGGCCAATGCCAAGGGACCCATAGGATGGTTGGCACCGAGCATCATACATTTGTCTATATCTTCGGCACTGGCAATTCCGTCTGCCAATATACCTACTGCTTCGTTAATCATGGGTATGAGTATACGGTTGACAACAAAACCGGGGGCTTCGTTCACCAATACCGGTGTTTTGCCTATGGAGGTGGTAAGGTCAACTATGCTTTTGCATACTTCTTCGGAGGTGAGTTGTCCTTTTATCACTTCCACCAATGCCATTCTGTCGGCGGGATTAAAAAAGTGACAACCTATAAATTGTGTCGGACGAGAAGTGCAAGCGGCCAATTCCGTGATGGACAAAGAGGAGGAATTGGTGGCAAAAACGGTTTCGGGTTTGCATATTTTATCCAATTGGGCAAACACTTCTTTTTTCAACTGCATATCCTCCACTGCTGCCTCTATTACAAGGTCGGCATCGGCAAAAGCGGCATAATCGGTGGTGGTGGTGATATTGCTCATGATAGCCTCCATGGATTCTTGAGTGATTTTACCTTTTTCCACCAATTTTTTATAACCGTTGCCTATAGAAGCCAACGCTTTATCTATACTTGTCTGGGTTCTGCTTTTCATCACCACGGGCATTTTGGCGGCAAAAGCTTTCACTATGCCTTTTGCCATGGTTCCTGTTCCGATAACACATATTTTCATAAATCAAATATATTTTTAATTGAACAATTATTTATTTCTATTTATTTTCAAATTTTACTTCACGATTTTCTAAAAATGCCGTCATACCCTCCTTTTGGTCTTTCGTGGCAAAGCAATCGGAAAAATATTCATTTTCCAAAGCGATAAAGTCTTCCGATGACAAGCCGTAACCGCCATTGATGGATTTTTTGGCGAAACCGACTGCCAAAGGTGCATTCTTTAAAATACTTTTTGCCATGTCAATAGCAGTAGGCATCAAATTTTCAGGTGCCACCACTTGATTGACCAAACCTATACGCAAAGCCTCGTCGGCTTTTATATTTCTGGCGGTGTATATCAATTCTTTTGCCATACCTTCACCCACAAGTTTGGTAAGCCGATAAGTACCCGAGAACCCCGGGATAATGCCTAATTTCACTTCCGGTTGACCAAAACGGGCTTTTTCAGAGGCTATACGAATATCACACGCCATGGCTAACTCACAACCTCCGCCCAAAGCATAACCGTTGACTGCCGCTATCACCGGCACGGGCAATGTTTCTATAGTGCGGAAAATTTTTGCTCCCAAACGAGCAAATGCCAAAGCCTGCTCTTTGTTGAAACCGCTCATCTCTGCAATGTCGGCACCGGCAACAAAGGAACGATCGCCGTCTCCGGTAACTATCAGCACACGTGTATCAACAGGCATGTTGGCTAAAAAATGTTCCATTTCCGCTAACACTTTAGAACTCAACGCGTTCAAAGATTTAGGAACGGAAACGGCCAATATGCAGATTCCGTCTTGCGGGGTGTTGATTTTTAGAAAATTGTACTCCATGGTTTATTGACGCATAGGTTGTAAATTCTTGTCAACTATCAAAGTAGCTTCTGTAGCTGCTTGTACTTGTTCCACGGTGAATTCGGGATTGATTTCTTTCAATACTATACCTTCGGGGGTGATTTCCATCACACCCATTTCGGTAACTATCAAATTCACTTGTCCTGCAGCGGTAAGCGGTAAGGTACAAGATTTTAATATCTTAGGATTTCCTTTAGCGGTGTGTTCCATTGCCAATATTACTTTTTTGGCACCTACAATAAGGTCCATAGCCCCACCCATACCGGGTGTTTTTTTGCCGGGTATCATCCAATTGGCCAGATTACCTTTTTCATCCACCTGCAATGCTCCCAAAATGGTTACATCCACATGTCCTCCGCGAATAATACCGAAAGAGGTGGCACTGTCAAACGATGCGGCTCCTTCCAATGCTGTCATATAAGCGCCTCCTGCATTGGTGAAATAAGGATTTTCTTTTCCTTCTTCCGGTGTAGGCCCCATGCCTAACAAACCATTCTCGGATTGAAGCACTACGTGTACATTTTCCGGCAAATAATTAGGAATTTCGGTAGGCAATCCTATACCCAAATTAACAACATCTCCATCAGAAATTTCTAAAGCACAACGCTTTGCTATGGTTTCTCTTATTTGAACTTTATCCATAATTATATTTTTATTTTATGTTATACTTATTGATTATTCCAAAAAGCAAAGATACTACTTTTATTGATTGGAATAAAATTTTATGTTTATTTTTTACTTTCCGTTTAATCGTGTATTCAATTCTTGTGCGATATAAGAAGCTACATCATCGGCATAGGTGTTCATGCCGAAACCGGCATCATAGCCCAGTTCTTTGGCCAATTCATGGCTGATACGCGGACCTCCGCATACCAATATCACCTTCTCTCTCAATCCTTCCGCTTCTAACAGCTCTACCAAATTGACCATGTTTTTAATATGTACATCCTTTTGGGTAACGGTTTGAGATACCAAGAGTGCATCGGCTTTCATTTCTATAGCTTTGGCTATAAACTCCTCATTAGGCACTTGGCTGCCCATATTCAATGCTTCAAACATTTCATAACGTTCTATGCCATAGTGGCCTGCATAACCTTTCATATTCATAATGGCATCTATACCCACCGTATGGGCATCGGTACCGGTGCTGGCGCCCACTACCACTATTTTTCTGCCGATATGTTCCTTAATATAGGCATCGCATTCATACATGTCCATTACATTGGTCTCCACCTTGGGCACATGTATGGAGGTGTAATCCACAGTATGCGAACAGGAACCATAACAGTTAAAAAAGGTAAAACCCTCTGTAAGTTCTTTACTATACACCACCAAAGGATTGGAAAAACCCATTTTTAATATCAATTGTTTAGCTGCTTCTATAGCTTCATCTCCTGCGGGAACGGGTAAAGTGAAACTCAATTGCACCTTACCGTCATTCATGGTATCACCATAGGGCTTGATTTTTTTGAGGTCTAAGGTTTTGTCGTAATCCTTTGCCTCCATTGAATACAATCCTTCACTCATAATTAATAGTCTTTATATTGTTGAATTTATTATGATCAATTTATTTTTACCGTCATCCACACTTCCTTGCATAGGCAAAGCAGTATCGACTATCTTTTCCCTTTCATTAATTCTATAAACGGATTGGCATAATGGCTTTGTTTCAGCGTAACCCCGTCCAAGCCTTTTCCTCCGTTTTGCGGGCGTTTAACATCGGCGAACATACCTTTTTCCAAGGCGTTGAACAGCCCTTCCTGCTCCAAAGTGCGTAACAAGTCCAAGGCATCGTTCAGCACTTTTTGCGCCCTTTGTTTTACAATGCCGTTTTCTTTAAATTCCACCTCCTCGCCTATTGACTTCATATTGTTAAATATATATTTGGCATTTTCTATAGAAAGATACCTGTCGCTCATAAAAGGGGTGTGTATGGCCTCGGTGGGCATACCGAGCAATTGTATTCCCTGATGTGTCCAAATACCTATAATGTTGAACAAGGCATCTTGAATATGTCCGCGGAAGATATTACCAGTCATAAATTTGGTGGGCGGCATATATTTCAATGTCGCTTTCGGGAATATCTCTCTTGTCATTTGGGCTTGTGCCAGCTCGTATAAGAATCCGTTTTCCAGCATAGGATCCATTTCAAAAGCGTGCCCTAATCCCATTTGTTCTTCCGGCAAGCCTGCCATCAAAGCCAACTGCTCGTTGATTAAATCGGAAGCCAAAACCGTATGTGCCGCCTCATAAGCATCGGCCGTGGTTAAATAATTATCTTCACCGGTATTGATTATCACGCCGGCAAAACCATTGATGACACGAGAAAAATATTGGTCTATCAAAGTACGTTTCATATTGATATCACGGAACAAAATACCATATAAAGCATCGTTGAGCATTACGTCCAGCCCTTCCAATGCTCCCATGGCGGCTATCTCGGGCATACACAAGCCGGAACAATAGTTACACAAACGAATATACCTGCCCACTTCTTCTCCCACTTCGTCTAATGCTGCTCGCATGATACGGAAGTTTTCTTGTGTGGCGAAAGTACCGCCAAAACCTTCTGTGGTAGCACCGTAAGGCACATAATCCAACAAGCTTTGACCAGTGGTACGGATTACCGCTATCACATCAGCCCCTTGACGAGCTGCCGCTTGTGCTTGTACTACATCTTCATAGATGTTACCGGTAGCGACTATGACATATAAATATGGTTTGGGACCTTCACCTATAGTATTGAGATAATGTTCTCTGCGAGCCCTGCGGGTGCGAATACGTTCTATGCTGGCATTGATAACCGGCATTACCGCTTGTTCTATTTCTTGCATGGTATGCAATGGCAAGCGAGTGATATCCAAAGCATTTTCGGCGACCTCTTCTGCTATCTCCTGCGGAGTTTTGCCGGTAACCAACATGGCATTACCCATAAAATAGATAATGCCTTCCCCTAACACTCCTTGTTCTTTTATTTGTTCTATCAACACATTGGGAAGAGGAACCCCGTTCTCATCCACCCCGTCTACGCCCAACAAACGACAAATAGTACGCTCCACTGCCACGGTAGTGTATTGTTCGGCAAATGTTTGCACATCGTTAGCAATATTAAATGCCACACGCTTGGCTTGCTCCACTTTTTGAAAATCCAAACCAACTTTACTTTCCATATATCAATATATTAATAAATCAAAAATATAATAGCAATATGCATGAAAATTAATACTTTTATCCGCATATTCGGCAAAGGTAGCATTTTTTTCTCAATAATTCACTAATTTCACCACTGAAAATAAAAGTATCCGGTTCGGTAACAAAACCGGCATGAAAAAAAATGGTTGTAATACGATACTCCGCTTGCTTAACGCGGACAAGAAAGCTGCTTGGCTGGAAAACCACCATCTTTTTTTGACGGCTGAAACAAAAAACTATTTTCTACGGCGTAAGCCGTGTTTAATAAAAAAGAAAGAGCCTATGGCTTACAGGATAACAAGAGCGAATAAGTTATCGCATGCGGTTATACACAACTTGAATGCATATACTCAGGGAAAAGCCTTAGTATAGGAAAATAATTTCGGGGCAGTTAATTTATTCTTCCCGTTGTAATTTTTGTTTGGCTTTGTTTATCAGCATTTTGTTCACCTGCAACATTTCAGCAATTTTCAAAGCTTCTTCAGGGACGGTATTTTCATCATCTTCTACCAAAGCATAATCTATCATATCGGCCATATCCTTGTTGTCATTCCATTGCGTTTCTTTACGCAATCCTTTTACCCTCAATCGTTTGCAAGAGGTATCTATCATATCATAATGAGTGGTGATAAAAGAAGGTACATGGCGGTCTTGTAAAATATCCGCCAAGGCACTCACTATGGCGCGACCTTCATGCGGATTGGTTGTTCTGGCCAATTCATCTATCAGCACCAACACCCGCTGTTTCTGTTCTATCTTACTCAATATCTCATTAATTTTTTTCATTTCCGCGGCAAAAGAAGACAAACCTTTCAGCGGATTTTGTTCATCATCTATGCAAGTCATCACCTCTTGAACAAGAGCTATTTGTGCCGTAACTGCGGGCACATAAAACCCCAATTGGCAAAGTTCTTGAGAAAGAGCCAATGTTTTAAGCAACAATGTTTTTCCGCCCATATTAATACCGGTGATGATGGTGGGATAATCGCCAAATTGCACATCTATGGGCTGATATTCCCTGTTTTGTGCTTGCAGCAATGATTTAATTTGAGGATTGAACAAGCCTTTATATTGCGTACAAGCATTCCCTATAGCAGGACGACACAAGTGCATTTCTATGCATAAACGCGATTTTGCCAACAAGACATCCAAATAGGCTGCGTTTTGCAGTGCTTGTTGCAAAACAGACACATACCCTGTTAATTGCCGGCTTAAATTTCGGCGAATGTCATCTTCGGTATCGTTAATTTTGTCTATTATTTCGGCAGGCACATTGCCCTGACAGTTTCTTGCCTGCTTACGCAATTGTGCTAATTCTTGGCTATAAACATCATACACATAAAAAGTATCCACCCTCAAATGTTCGGGGTCCAGAATATCCAAAGCCTCTTCCAAACAAGGAATGTTTACCCATTGCAAAGGCAGCAATGCCTGTCGTATGGTCTCTGAAATAAGTATAAAATGCTTTATCTCATACAATTCTACATCATCCAATACATTACCTTGTTGCAGATGGTATAAAGTATTGGTTATATCTTGCAGACACATCAAGGCATGTTCCATGTTTTCCACTGCCGCCCTTGCATTGCCTTGCTGCAAAGCTTGTATCACAAGGTCTATGTGGTCATATTCTCGCTCCAAATAGTCTGCATCGGTAGAAAAAGTTGATGCGTACAACACTTTTCTTCCTATGGAAGAAAGCACATTCACATGCTCTACAACATATTGTAATGCACTGTTTTGTAATATGATATTTTTTAATTGCATATTGGTCATCCTTACATCTCTTTCACGTTATACACCGGTATTTCCATTGCTGCTTGCATAGCTTGTTGTAAATGCCGGCTATTCAACACATAGCCTTGCGGAGCAACAGGATTAATGGTTATTGCCAACAATTGACTCTTATACAGCACCTGTATTTGTCCGCCTTTACGCACATAGGCTCGGTAGGCTTCTGCGGAAGCAAATATTTTTGTAAAGTCACGTGCTACCAGCACCACTTTATCCACATAGGTTTGCATACGCAAATAGTGGAGTAAATTATCCGTAATCACTCCAGAAACAAACACATATTCAGTATTTTGCGATAATTCCAAATTTTGTCCCCTTCCTAAAAACAAGGCTGAGGAGACAGCTGTTTGTTTTACGGCTCCCTCGCCATCAATCTCCCATATTCCATGAGCTAAAGAAGATAATTTTTGCGTTAAGCCGGTGGGTGCCTGGGGAAGCTGTATCATATTGTATATATGCTTAGTGCTGCGTACCACCTGCTCTATGTTGGCCGATATGGCGGCTCCTGTGGCTAATATCAAAGCATCTGTGATTACAGGAGAAGCTATGCTTAAACGGGATAGTGCTCCGTCAACAAGGGTAAGGTCCACGCCATATTGTGTGTGTTGCCTGATTAACTGTTGCAGATGCAATGTATCTGCCGGTCCTGACAATAAAACCTGACCGGTGGTAACGGCTTTGGCTGTCACCAAACGCCCCAAAGAGGTGTTGTAAGAAGACAGATGATATATCTCAGCACTCAAACGCCGCGTTTGATAATGTTTTTCCGAAGTGGTAAAAAACATTCCTTCGTATATGGTTATTTCCGGCTTTTCCGTGGCTGTCACCCTGTCGATACTCTCACCGTCAACACCGATAGAACTTACCGCTATACATTTACCACTCCCCGCCATGTGCTCCAATACATAATTCAAAGTAACGGTCTTGCCGGTATTTTTAGCCATACCCACTACCGATACACTCTTATGTTTTAAGATATCGTCTATCAAGCACATAACGCAATTTCATAAAAGACACAACCAATTAATTACAAATCAGTTGTTATATACTATTTAAACAATTTGTTTACATCAATTTGTTCACCTGTTTCAATGTCTATGAGCACATATTTTTTGTTACCCATACCCAATTGTGCCGCATAGTCTATTTGATGCATACCGCTCACACCGTTAACATCCAAAAAAGGATCTTTGCCGTATTGTGCCGTAGCGATATCGTAGCAGGCTTTTTCCACGGCGACCAAATCGGTGGAGGAAACGGCTCCCAAATCGCACATAAAAGGTGCGGGTGCTTTGGCGGAGCAATCACATGTTTTGGATATATTTTGCATTACCGTTATATACACCATCGGTTTTTGTTCTACAAAACCTTTGGCATATTCCACCAATCGTTCCAGAAACACTTCGGAAGCTAATTTTGTTTGTTTGGGAGTGAATATACGCAGAGCGCATTCTGCAATACATTTAGCACATCCCAAACATTTGGCACTGTCTATAACGGGACCGTTGTCTGTAATGGTAATAGCATCGGCGGGACATTGTTCCACACAACGATTGCATTTTACACACGATTGTGTGTTACGGGTGGCGGGAATAGCACTGGCGTGCATAGCCATTTTACCTCCCGGAGAAGCAAAACCCATGGAAATATTTTTGATGGCGCCGCCAAAACCGGCACTACCATGCCCTTTAAAATGAGAATATACAATATATGCATCATAATCGGCAAAATGACTGCCTGTTTTCACTTTAGTATAATGCTTTAAGCCCTCTACGGGATAAGCTGTCTCACCTTCTGCATCCAGAATATCTATGGGGGCAAAAGTAAAACCATGCTCTTTGGCCAATTTGATATGGCTCTCGGTATATCTTCTTTTGCCTACATACAGCACATTGGTTTCTACCAAAGTGGCATTCATTTTCCGTACCAATGGTTGTATTAATTCCGGATTTAAATAGTTGATATTACCGTCTTCTCCGAAATGCACTTTCACTCCCACCTTGCCTTCCAAATTCACATTCATGGCCTCGTACAAACGAAGAATGTTTTCGGGGGTGATATTCTTACAATAATATACCACCGACACACCTTGGGGAACTTTTACTTTTTTTGCACCTTTGGCATATATCATATTACAAGCCAAAGCCAATAACGCTACACTGATGCAAATACTTATTTTTCTCATTTACTTCATATTTTGTTAATAATTTGCAAAGGTACACTTTTTTTTACAAAATTTCATGGCATACATTTATAACACCTTATAAAGTTAAAGGCCGTATATAAAAAAATGCTATCTTTGCAAAATATGGATTACAGGCACATGAAATGCGTTGAGAATGTTTCGGTATATCATCAAGGAAAATTGTTATGCCATACAAGGTATAACCATAAGGCTTTCCATGCCACCTCCTCACATGCCGTAGTGCAGGCTTTGCATAGCAGCAGACAATTGCTTCACAGCTTTTATGTAGGCGAATGCGAAATACACACTTCCGGCATGCCGTGCATTATGTGTGCAGCCGCCTTGCGGCAGGCAAAAATCAATGCTATCATCTACCACCGTAAACCCATAGATATCACACATTTAATATTTGAAACAATAAAATAAGAATATGGAAACAGTTTTAAGCGGAATACGTCCGACCGGCAATTTGCATTTAGGCAATTATTTCGGTGCCGTCAAAAATTTTGTAAAAATGCAACATGAAAACCGTTGTTTTTTCTTTATTGCCGACTATCACTCTCTTACAACGCATCCGCACCCCGACAATTTGCAACAAAGTGTAAAACAAATATTGGTGGAATATTTGGCTTGCGGTATCAATCCCGAAGCAGCCACGCTATACATACAAAGCGATATTCCGGAGACGGTGGAATTATATCTCTTCCTCAATATGAATGCATATTTGGGAGAGTTGGAACGTTGTGCCTCTTTTAAAGATAAAATACGCCAGCAGCCCAACAATGTCAACGCCGGCCTGCTTACTTACCCCACCCTTATGGCTGCCGATATTCTTATACACAATGCCGACAAAGTGCCTGTAGGCAAAGATCAGGAGCAACATTTGGAAATGACACGCACTTTCGCCAATAGATTTAACAAAACATATGGGGTAAATTATTTTAAAGAACCCAAAGCATATAACTTTAATCAAGATTTGGTAAAAATACCCGGATTGGACGGGAGCACCAAAATGGGCAAATCTACCGGCAATGCTATCTATCTTATTGATGAGCCGGAGGTGATACGCAAAAAAATAATGAAAGCCAAAACCGATATCGGTCCCACCGTACCCAATCAGGAACGCCCTCAAGAAATTATCAACTTATTCACCATTATGCAACAAGTAAGCAGCAACGATACCTATCAATATTTTAACGATGCCTACAACAACTGCTCCATACGCTACGGGGATATGAAAAAACAATTAGCGGAAGACGTTATCCGGTTTTGTGCCCCGATAAGAGACAAAATTCTCACCATCGCTTCCGATGACGAATACTTACAAAAAATACGTAAAATAGGAGCGGAAAAAGCCCGTGAAAGCGCTCAAAAAACCATAAGCGAGGTAAGAAAAATCATAGGATTTTAACAGCTTTTGCTCATCTGATACCACAGCACTTCCCTATCAAACGACTTGTATATTCGTTTTATCGGAAAGTTTTTTCAAATTTTCTTTCATAAAACGTTGCAACACTATGACCAGCCATAAACGATTGTACAAATAGGTATTGCCCTGACGGAATTGACGTATCAATTTTTGTATAGCCTTATTGTTAAATATCTGTGTTGAAGCAATGCTTTCGCTACTCAATTCTTCATCTATCAAATAACTTAAATCTTTTTGCAGCCAACGTTGCAAAGGAATACTAAAGCCCCATTTGGGACGGGCAAACATTTCTCGAGGAATATAATCGTATAACACCTGTTTGAGCAGATATTTCCCCTCTTTTCCTCTCATACGCAGACCGGATGGTAAATTATAGGCATATTCCACTATCGCCTGCTCCAAAAACGGCACCCTCACTTCCAAAGAATAATGCATGGAAGCTCTATCCACTTTCACCAACAAATCATCAGGAAGGTAATATTGAAAATCGAATAACGATTGCTGTTCGGCCGCATTTAGATGCACAGCTCCTCCATCTTCATTGAATTTTGATAACAACAAACGATAAAGATTGAATGAATCGGCATAGAGGGCGCATTCCTCCGCCTTATCCGCAACAGATGGCAGCAATATGTCTGCTATTTCTTTTTGTGTAAAACAAAATTGTTCTTGTGAAAAGATGTGACTTCTTATGCTCTTTTTATTCGGTACCTGCAACAATTTGGCCACCCGTTTTTCTCTATTTCCTCCCATGGCGAGCAAACATGACAATGGATACCGCATAGCATACAAGGCCTTGTTGTTTAACCTTTGTGCCCAAATATAAGAACCGTAACCCATAAACAATTCATCCCCGCCGTCACCGGAAATAGCCATGGTTACATGTTGTTTGGTCATGTGTGACAACAACAGGGTGGGCAATGCCGACGAATCGGCATAAGGCTCATCATATACCGACAACAATTCCGGTATCATATTCATGATATCCTGATGAGTAACATACAATTCATGATGATGTGTTCCCAATTGTTTAGCTATCGCACCGGCATATTCGGCCTCGTTGTGTTTATCATAAAAGCCTATAGAAAAAGTGTTTATCGGCGTAGCAGATAAAGATTGTGCTATTGCCGTCATTAAAGAAGAATCGATTCCTCCGCTCAAAAAAGTGCCGAAAGGCACATCGCTGAACATACAAGCTTCCACTGTCTGCTCTAACAGATGATGTAATTGCTGCTTGGCTTCTTTTTCGTTGATATTGTTTTTTTGCCTGTCGGGCTGCAATTGCCAATAAGCGGATAGCTGCAAATTATGCCCGTCAAATACCGCTTTATGAGCTTGCGGAAATTTATATACATGCTCATATATGGTATAAGGAGCCGGTATGTATGCTAAATGCAAATAATGGTTAACGGCTGTAGGGTTCACCTGCAACTCCTCTTGCGGCAACACTGCCGTTATGGCTTTAAGTTCGGAAGCAAACACCAATGTATTGTCTTTATAATAATAATACAATGGCTTTATTCCCACCCTATCTCTGTAAAGATAGAGTTTTTCTGTAGCATTGTCATAAATAGCCATTGCAAACATGCCTTGCAAACGGGTTACAAAATCTTCCCCGTAATACATAAAAGCAGCCAGCACCACTTCTGTATCCGATTGTGTTTGCCACCGATAAGAGGGGAAATGCTGTTGCAGATATTGTCTTACAGACCGGAAATTGTATATTTCCCCATTATACACCACCACATATCTCCCGCAGGGAGATATCATAGGCTGGTTGGCTTTTTCCGATAAATCGATAATACTTAAGCGGCGTTGCCCTAATGCCACATGGTGATGGGTGTAACTGCCTTCCGCGTCGGGACCCCTGTGTGCTATTCGCTGCGTCATAAGACGCACATCGCATGCTTTTTGAGATAATGCTTGGCTATAATACCCTGCTATACCGCACATAATTATTGATTATCACAAATTTCGGTGTGTGTTAATCGTCCTAATGTATCGTAATACGACCAAGTGCCTATTTTAACGCCATTTTTATATTTGCCGCTATAAAACACTTTGCCATTGGGATGCCATACGGTATATTTACCTTGCAACAAACCGTTTTCGTAGGTTCCTTGGCTATTTTTACGACCATTTTCATACCAAGATGTCCATTCTCCGTCACGACGGGAATATTGGTCATAAGTTCCTTCTATATATTTTTTTTCTTCAGGAAAATATTGTGTTTCCTTGTACAATTGCTTATCACCCTTGTCGGTTAGTATATATACGTATTCCAATTTGGGTTTGCCGTCGGCATAAGATGCCATCACCACTTTCTCCTGATTCTTAGGACCGCAAGCGGTGAACAAAACCACAACTGATAATAATATTATATAAGTATAGGTTTTCATTAATCATGAGATTTTTTATAAGCATTGTTCAGTTCTTCTATCACCTCTTGTGTGATATCAAAAGTGGGATTGGCACATATAATGGCAGAACCCTTGCTTGTTGCAAACACATAATCCGCTTTGTATTTTCTATCGTTTACCCGTTGGGTGGCATTGATAATGGAATCGGTGATTTCATTATGCACCGACATTTCCTTATTGGCTAAAATGGTGGTGTATCTGCTTTCCAAATCTTGTAATTCTTGTTGTTCACGTGCCAAATCACGTTCGGCATTTTGCATTTGCGTTGTTGTAAGCACTTGATTTTGAACATTTATCTGGTAATTATTCACCTTGGTTTGGAAATTTTTATATTTTCCTTGCATATCCTTGGTATATTTATCGGATTCTGCTTCCAAATCGCTTTTTAAAATGGACACCAATTCAAAATATTCCAATATTGAATCATTGTTGACGGTAAGTATCACCCCTGTGTGATCTTGTCCCTCGGGCAATACCAACGGTTTGTTCTTGGAGGTGAAATGCAATACAAACAAGGCGATTACCGCTGCTAATAACAATATGGTAAGTATCCAATGTGCACATTTGCAACCTTTTTTACGAGAAGAACACGGAGTATCGGTAGGGGGTATGTTGCAGGCTTCCGCCGGTGCTTCGGTTGTAATTGTTTCCTCGGGGGTCACCGTAGAGGTATTCTCGGTGTCAATATTTTCTTGTTGCAATTCTTCATTTGTATTCTCTGAAGACAATTTTTGATTTACTATATCTAAATTTTCCATTAATACTTTTATTTATAAATGTTTAATTTCCTTTATCTGATAAAAATTTAATACGCATCAAACGTATTTCATCCATGGTGTATTCATCTTCTCCCAATTCTTCCAATGCTTTCTCCACGGAATCTTGTTCACTATTGTGCAAATAATCCATGATTTCTTCGCAGTGATATACATCCACGTATTCGTCTATATAATAATCCAAATTCAACTTTGTTCCCGACATTACTATCCGTTCTATTTCGGTAAGTAATTCACTCATGGTCATGTTTTTGGATATGGCAATATCTTCCAACGGAATACGTCTGTCTATATTTTGAATGATATACACTCTCAATTCGGACTTGTTGACCACCGTTTTCACCACTATGTCTTGAGGGCGTTCTATTTCATTATCTTCAACGTATTTACGTATCAAATCTATGAATGGTTGTCCGTATTTTTGAGCTTTACCTTCACCCACTCCCGTTATTTTTTTCATTTCTTCCAAGGTGGTAGGATATTGATTGCACATATCCTCCAAGGAATTTTCCTGGAAAATAACATAGGGAGGAAGATTTTCCGATTTTGCCATGTCTTTCAGCAAATCTTTCAACATGGCAAACAAGACTTTGTCCACGGCGCCGCCTTTTTGCGAAGATGCCATGTCGCCCATTTCGTCATCATCGTCATCGTCATCTTCTTTTTCTATCACCACCATGATAGAATAGGGCTTTTTAATGTATTTTTCACCTTCTTTGGTAAGCTTCAACACACCATAGTTCTCCAAATTCTTGTCCAATAAGTTTTCAAACATGGCTTGTTGCACCAATGAGGACCAAAACTTCTCCGTCATATCCTTGCCTTCACCGAAACAAGACAAATCGTTGTGTTTATATTTTTTGATATCGGCAGTAAGCTCTCCCATGAGAACGCTTACCACATATTTTTCTTTGAATTGTTGTTTCATTTCTTTTATAGCACTCAGCAAGGTAACCATATATTCCTTACCTTCTTCTTTGTGCTTAACACGCACACAATTATCACAATTACCGCAATTGTCCTGCTCATATACTTCTCCAAAATAATATAGCAGATGTCGGCGTCGGCATAATTGCGATTCGGCATAGGCTGCTGTTTCTGCCAAAAGCTGTTTGGCTATTTCCTGCTCTGCCATGGATTTGTTTTTGGAGAGTTTCTCCAATTTTTGCAAATCGCTATAGGAGTAATAGGCTATACAAATGGCTTCGCCGTCATCCCGACCGGCACGACCGGTTTCTTGATAATAACCTTCCAGACTTTTGGGCATGTCATAATGGATAACATAACGCACATCGGGCTTATCTATGCCCATGCCAAAAGCGATGGTGGCCACTATCACATCCACCTCTTCCATCAAAAATTTATCTTGGTTTTCAGCTCTGACGGCTGCATCCAAGCCTGCATGATAAGGAAGAGCTTTGATATTGTTCACCTGCAAAAATTCGGCAAAATCTTCCACTTGTTTGCGACTCAGACAATATATTATACCCGATTTGCCGCTATGCTCATGAATAAAACGTACTATTTCTTTATCTACATCAGCTGTTTTCTCCCTCACCTCGTAATACATATTCGGTCGGTTAAACGATGCTTGGTACACATCAGCATCCATCATATCCAAATTCTTTTGAATATCATGTCTTACTTTCGGGGTGGCAGTGGCGGTAAGTGCCATGATAGGAACATCTTGTTCCAAATCTGTCACCACCTGGCGGATTTTTCGATATTCAGGACGGAAATCATGACCCCATTCCGAAATACAATGTGCTTCATCGATAGCGACAAAAGAAATTTTGATATTCTTCAGCATGGCTAAATTTTCTGCCTTTACCAAAGATTCCGGTGCCATATACAACAACTTGGTCTTTCCGGCAGCCAAATCCTCCCTGACCGCTATTTGCTCAGCTTTATTCAAAGTAGAATTATATACATGAGCAATAGACGCATCTTGTGAATGGCTACGAATGGCATCCACCTGATTTTTCATCAATGCTATTAAGGGAGATACCACTATGGCTGTGCCGTTCATGATTAAAGCAGGCAACTGGTAACACAAAGATTTACCGCCGCCGGTAGGCATAATCACAAACGAATTGCGACCTTCCATCACACTCCTAATCACAGCCTCTTGATTACCCTTGAACTGATCAAAACCGAAAAATTGTTTCAACTTTTTTCGTAAGTCTACTTCTGCTTTTTTTGCCATAACAAACTTGACATTTTTTTATTCACTGGTTTATTATTGCAAAGGTATATAAAAACAATTATACCAAAAGCATGTTTAAGCATTTTTTTTCAAAAAAAAGAAAAAAAAATTGATTCACAAGAAAAAAATATGCGTATACCGCTGATTTTTATATCCAAACGGCTTATCTGAACAATCAAAAATAAAAGAAAAAAAAGGTCTTGCGACAAGAATATCCGTGAATAAAAACTATTCAGGGAAATATTCTTCAAAAGTTTTATCGTTGTAAAAGAAGACAATTTTTTGAATACGCCTTTCTTGCGTTTTTGCCGGCGATATTTCAGTCAAAGACACAGGCGACTTTTCATTTTGCCATTCTGAAGGGGATATCTTCGGCTTAGATGCCGGTATATCATCCTCATTGTTAATTGGTTGAGCCTCATCCTTCGCATCATTTTCACAAGCGGAAGCATCAACTTCTTTTTCTTCTTGAAAGTTCAACAATCCATTATTCTCCTCAACATCATCAGAAGAGTCCGCTTCATTGGCTTGCTCTATCAACATATTACCGTTTCCGGAGAGCAACCATATAGGATTCAACTCCTTATAATGACGGAATATCATGCTGAGCACCTTATCTGTCAAACCATACCTTCCATTAAATATATGGGTAACATTCGGGCGACCTATACCTATAGAGTCAGCAAACTCCGATTTAGTGATATTTTTCGCTTTCAAAAATTCTGCCAATCGTTCAACGTATTCTTGCATGTTTACATTCATTTTACAAATTTACATTTTGCAAAGGTAACATTTTTTTCAATATTCCATGCTTATCAACCTAAAATAAATTAATGTAAATATAGTAAAAATTTACACAATTATTTAAATTATTTATTCATATTAAACACACGAATACACAATATTTCAATTATATATATCTATTTAGAAAAACCATTCATAAACGCATGGCAATTTACATATAATATTAAACCAAACATTCAATATACAATATATAAAATATTGCTTTTTAGTATATTATGTTGTATTTTGGCATAAATATTGTTTATTTTGCGTATTTACATATTGCAACTCAGGTAAATTTTACATTATTTTACGAATTTACACATGTAAATTCTGTAAATTTACAGCAAAATTTACATAGTAATTTACATCTTTTGGTATAAAAAATAATGTTACCTTTGCCGAACAAAAATTGCAACATGAAATTAATAGCTGATAGTGGTGCCACGGGCACCGATTGGGCACTTATAGACCATAACCATAACGCACCTCTGGTTTATCGTACCAAAGGGTTAAACGTGAATTATCTTACCGAAGAAGAGATACACGAGAGTATAGTCCATGACGTGCTGCCTCCCCTACTCTCTCTGCATGCTGAAAATATTCAGGAGATACATTTTTTCGGAGCAGGATGTTCTAATCCGGTAAAGCAAAAAATGATGAGCAGGCTGTTGAGCACGATAAGTCAAAATGCACGCATTTTTCCCGACCATGATATGCTCGGTGCGGCAATATCGCTTTGTGGAGACGATACGGGACTGGTATCTATACTTGGAACAGGCTCTAACACATGTTTTTACGATGGAAAATCGGTCAAAAAAAATATACTCTCTTTAGGTTACATTTTTGGTGACGAAGGTAGCGGAACGTATATGGGAAAACATTTGTTGGAAAAATATCTCAAAGGGGACTTCCCTGCTGACTTGGAAAAAATATTTTACAATAAATATCCTAAGCAGAAATATGAGTTGGTAAGTGAAATGTATGCCGCTCCGAAATTGGGAGCCTATTTCTCCTCCTACTCCTATTTTATATCGGAAAATCGCACACATGACTATATACAATATCTGGTAAAAGATTGTTTTAGAGATTTTTTCAGGGAACAAGTGTTGCAATTTAAAGATGAATGTAAGAAATATTCTTTAGGAGCGGTCGGTTCAATAGCATTTTTATTTGAAAATGAATTACGTACAGTTGCTGCAGAATTCGGAGTAAACATAGGGAACATACTGCGTAACCCTATAGAAGGTTTAATTAAATACTATCAACAACATGAATAAATTTATTTATACTATCATATTTTTAATCATTGCCAATGTGTTTATGACCCTTGCATGGTATGGTCATCTCAAAATGAGTGCTACGGGTTTAATCAAGAATTGGCCTTTAATAGCCATAATACTCGTAAGTTGGGGTATTGCTTTTATAGAATATTGCTTTCAAATACCTGCCAACAAAATAGGATTTCAAGGCAACGGAGGTCCATACTCTCTTATGCAACTAAAAGTTTTACAAGAAGTTATATCCATATCCATCTTCATCATTTTTTCTATCATAGCATTTAAAAACGAAAGCATACGTTGGAACCATATTATAGCCTTTGTTTGTATTATATTGGCCGTATATTTTGTATTTAAAAAATAGCGTATTCCTTACTTTTTGCCAACGAAGATATTTTTTGAATACGAAATAGCTGATTGGTAGCGTTTTTCAAAATATTCTGATATTTGTTCCTGTTGTTTTCAGTGCTTCAGCCGTGTATACGGAGGCAAGTGCAGCCTTATTCTAAATTGATACCGGACATTAATAAAAAAAATATTTTCCCGAATGTAATACTAAAAAATGCTATCTTTGCTTTTTATAATGTGATGAAAGCATGATAGACGGCATATTTGTTAGCAAACGAATTGTAATAATCATAGGTGTGCTCACTATTTGGATAATAGTGGGGTTGAACCGTTTGCATGTTATCAAAAGCAGCGATATGGTAATAGCGTATTCGCACATCATACATTATCCTGATATGAGTGCATTGGAGTATACCTACCAAGGTAAAAGATATACGGATTTGTACCAAAATAATATGGGAATTCCGTCTAGGGTTACTATTTTGGTTAAAAAAGAGCACCCTAATCGCTATGTGTTTTATACCTTTTTGGGATTTTGGAACATAGGGTTGGTAGCGGGAATATTTTTTTCGGCAGTATGGCTTATTTACTGTCAAACAGCTTATGCCGATAAAGATAAAATAACATGGATGAACACAGTTTTTCAGCGTATTCAACAAAAATATGAGCGGCATAGAAGAAAATAATAAAACCATCAATATACGAACCTTAGGGTGCAAGCTGAATTTTGCCGAGAGTGCCACTATAGAGCAACATTTAGCCGCGCAAGGCTTTGCTATTGTTCAAGGGGATAAATATGCGGATGTATATATTATCAATACATGTGCAGTAACCGAAACGGCTGAAAAAAAATGCAGACAATTGATTAATCATTTGCATTTGCTCAATCCTGCTGCCAAAATAGTCTTGGTAGGCTGCTATAGTGCCTTGGAGCAATCGCAAAAATTGGCCTCGGAAGTGGATTTGATATTGGGAAGTCACAATAAAATGCAAATATTAAACTGCATGCAAACGCTATTTGATTCACCGGCGGTTCCTCTTTCGGATACAGATAGCGATACATTCTTTTCTTCCTATTCATTACATGAACGCACTCGTTCCTTTTTAAAAATACAAGACGGATGTGATTATCATTGCAGTTATTGTACGGTGTGCATTGCTCGAGGCAAAAGCAGGAGCGACAGCATAGACAATGTGATAAACAATGCCAAGACGATAGTAGCCGCAGGCATTAAGGAGATAGTGCTTTCGGGAGTGAACATAGGAGATTTTAAAGCAGACCGCAAGCCGGCATTTTTGGAATTGTTGCAACATTTGGTAACGGTGGAAGGCTTGGAACGTATAAGAATATCGTCTATAGAACCTAATTTGCTAAGCAATGAAATCATACGTTTTGCTGCTGAGCACCGGCAGATACTTCCCCATTTTCACATACCTTTACAATCGGGTAACAACCGAATATTGGGACTGATGAGACGTCGTTATCAGCGAGAATTGTTTGCCGACAAAACTCTATACATCAAACAATTGATGCCGCATGCTTGCATTGCTGCCGATGTTATTGTGGGTTTTCCCACCGAAACGGATGACGATTTTGACGACACCTATCGTTTTATAGCAGAAACGCCTATCAACATGTTGCATGTATTCCCATATTCCCGCCGACCGCATACCATTGCCAACCAAATGGAAGGACAAATAGAGGCCTCTGTAAAAAATGCACGAACCAAACGGTTGATAGCACTTTCCGATACCAAAAAACAACAATTCTACGCACAGCATCAAGGACTATGCTTTCCTGTATTGATAGAACATAAAAAAGAGAACAACAGTTTATTCGGTTTTACCGACAACTACATTAAAGTAAGAGTGGATGCCGATTCACACTTGGAAGGGCAAATAATTAATGCTCAACTAATTGACACTACCCCTGATGGAATATACAATATAAAAATAGTATGACATGGCAAAAGAATTTGAACCCATAGCCGTAAACAGAGTCAGTGTTAGTACTGAAATCAAAGGCGATATTATCACCGACAACGATATCCGCATAGACGGAAAGTTAATAGGCAATATTGTCTCATCGCTACGCATAGTGTTGAGCGAAAGCGGGCATATTGAAGGTGACATTAAATGCAACAATTGTGATATTGCCGGTACAGTAAAAGGAAATATCACCGTAAACGAAACGCTGACCATACAATCCACAGCCGATATACACGGTAACATATCCGCACATAAATTGGTGATAGAACAAGGGGCTGTGTTTTGCGGACATTGTACAATGACAAATAAGGATCATGAACAATCAGCATAAACCGGATCCATTGCATAATTTTGCCAAATACACATCTATTGCCATGCAGATGATGGTGGTAATATGCTTGTTTTGTTTTGCCGGCTATAAATGCGACCAATGGATAGGCTGGCGTTTTCCGCTTTTCACCATCGTGCTATCGCTATCGGGTGTATGCATAGGTATTTATTTATCGGTAAAAGATTTTTTGCAAAAAAAAGACAAAAAATAAGCGTTTTCAAAAAGGATTTCGTAATTTTGCACTTTCAAATATAAATGGAAATGTTCAAAAAACTATATGGTCAATATTTAAAATTCTTGCTGATATTCAGCATTATAATTGTAGTCATATACATTTGTTTCAGATTATGGCTGCCGTTTTTGGTATCGGTTAATCTTCCATTTTTAATTTTAGCATTCGTTGTTTTAACGGCTGTTATGCACTATTTTGTAGCCCAAGCCGATGCTCAGCGTATAACATTCAAGCCCGATATCAATATCAGCAAAGAAGAGCGGATGAAAATGCTTACCGACATAGAAAGGAAATTCATCACGCGTTACTTATTGATTACCACCATTAAATTGCTCGGATTTTTGATTATGTTGGTACTCTACGCCTATTTCAATCGCAAAGATTTTTTGTTGTTCGGTGCCAATTTCCTCGTTATATATATAATGTATAGCATATTTGAAATCATTTATTTAAAACAACCTGTTGTAGGAAAGAAATAACAATATTAAAAATATAAAAACACACAATATGCCAAAAATATCTAATAAAGGCATGACAATGCCGTCATCCCCCATCAGAAAATTGGTTCCGTTTTCCGATGCAGCTAAACAAAGAGGAATTAAAGTATATCACCTCAATATCGGCCAACCCGATATAGAAACGCCCAAAGGAGCCATCAAAACATTGCAGAACACAGAGATAGGTGTTTTGGCTTATTCCCATTCGGCAGGAAATTTATCGTGCCGTAAGAAATTGGTGGAATACTATAAACGATGGAATATAGACGTTACTGCCGATGAAATCATTATCACCAACGGAGGTTCGGAAGGCATACAATTTGCTTTCAACGCATGCTTGGACCCCGGTGACGAGGTGATAATTCCTGAACCCTTTTATGCCAACTACAACGGCTTTGCCCTCACTTCCGGTGTGGTGGTAAAACCCATAGTATCGGTTATAGACAATGGTTTTGCTCTTCCTCCTATAGAAGAATTTGAAAAGGTGATTACCCCCAAAACCAAAGCTATTATGATATGCAATCCTAACAATCCTACAGGATATTTATATTCCCAAAAGGAATTGCAGACATTGGCACAGATAGTAAAGAAATACGATTTGTTCTTATTCTCCGACGAAGTATATCGTGAATTTGCCTACGACGGAGCCGATGTATTTTCCGTGATGAATTTGAAAGAAATAGAACAAAACGTGGTGATGTTGGATTCCGTTTCCAAACGTTATAGTGCCTGCGGTGCCCGTATAGGTATGTTCGTTACCAAAAACAAAGACGTGTATAACACGGCCATGAAATTTGCTCAAGCCCGTTTGAGTCCTCCTTCTTTCGGACAAATTTTCACCGAAGCTGCAGTAGACACGCCTCAAAGTTATTTTGATGCCGTTTTGAATGAATATATTGCCCGTAGAAATTGCATAGTGGAAGCTATCAACAAAATGCCGGGCTGCTTCTGCCCCACTCCTAAAGGTGCTTTCTATGCAGTTGCCCGCCTGCCTATTGACGATTCCGATAATTTCTGCAAATGGTTGTTGGAAGATTTTTCATACGAAAACCAAACGGTTATGTTGGCTCCGGCAACAGGATTTTATTCTGCAAAAGGTAAAGGCAAAGACGAAGTCAGAATCAGTTACTGCTTAAAAGTAAGTGATTTACAAGCAGCTATGAAATGTTTGGAAGAAGCCTTGAAAGTATATCCGGGTAGAACCAAATAGTACATAATCATTCTATTCATCAAAAGCGGAACAAATTGCTTTGTTCCGCTTTTTTTTAATGTATAAAACGCCCGTTACCTCTTTTTGTGCCGAAGAATACTCCTCAATCGTATATACACATCTTTACTCGTTTTTCCCTTTCTGTTTTATTTTTTTCTAACAATTAAAAGACGAAATCCTATTGGGGTTTCTATATTGCAAACATCATCTATATCACAAAAAGTCAAATCTTTTGACGCTCCTCCTTTTACAATTTTACCACCTTGCGTATATTCTGCAACATTATCCGTAATTCCTATCAAAACGTATTTCTTTTTTTTCATCAATTCCAACGGATGTTGAGTAGTTAGTTTTGCCTTTTTAACAATTCGTTCATAATCAGCCTCTGCAGGAAGACTATAATGCCACTTTGACGATTGGCGTTCTTTTCCGACTCCAAATTCCATCCATTGGCAATAAGCTTCCGCCTGTTGACGACTGATTATAGACATTGGAGTGCACATCAAGCGTTGTATATATTGATGGAATGATTCTCCATCATATTGAGCTTCGTTACCTTTTAGGGGAAACGAGTATCCGTAAACGCGTTTAAATGTAATTGTATCAGGTATTACCGATAGATATTTTTCCGAATATTCTCCATAATATTGTCTCATTATATAACAAAAAAAAGCATAATCATCAACTGAAACTTCTTTGGTACATATTCTTTTATGCTTAGCAACTTTAATATATACATTGAATGTATTGCATTTGTTTATTTTTCGCATAGGGGGTGATGCTTGCATTCTTGCAGATATAAACATAATGAATAGCAGCAATATGCTATACTTCAAAATACCATTGTAAAACTTCTTGTATGTTTCCATTTTCGTCTTCCTCCATTATTTTTCGTAAAGAAATATGATGCCAAGATTTCGCTAAAATTATCTCTATTTGAGATTGTTCTAAGTGATATATATTTTTAATTTCATTCTCATTTTCACCGCCCCTATATATTCCCCAAACTTTCAATTGTGCGATTAATAATTCCACTCTCTCTGTTTCTGAACTATCATAAAAGCATAATCCCACTAACCATGCTAATGAATTTTCAGAAATTTCATCGGAAGTAAAATGCTCTATTTCATCGTTAAAAGGATTAATTATTTCAAAAAAATCCATATATCCGCAAGAAATCACAGCATTTACATTCGGGGGCAGTATCTGAATATCTATTTGAGGTTCGCCTTGCCCCGTTTCATTGTTAGGGTTTAAATTACAAACAATCTCATTTTTAACACGATTTGCCGCTGATTTCGCTGCCTGTTTGGTGCTTTCCACACTTCCTTGAACAAATTCCCCATTACATCTCACTTCCCATCTCCATGAGTGATGACCTATTCTTTTTCACATTGTTGTCGGTTCATACATAACTACAAAATTTTTAATTAATATTTTGCAAATATATTAAAAAAAATAATACGACAATTTTTTTTTTAAAAACTTTTTTATAGTCAAAATTATTAAAATTTGATTTAATATTTTTTTGTTGTTTTATGGTTTTTATTAAAAAAAAATACTACCTTTGCCAACCTAATATCTGTGTATTATGTTTTCATACTATTATAGACATTAGCGTGTAAAGCATAAGGCACAGTATTACACTAAAATATTGATATAAATTCATAAAATTATTAACATTCAATTAATCTAACATGGAGAAAATAAAATCTTTGGCAGATCTCAAGAAAAAAAGAGACGATCTCCAAGCGAACTTAAGTTTGCGTGAACGTGGTGACAACGTAGAAAACTTAGTGCAAATCAAAGTAGCCATGGCCACTTGCGGTATTGCTTCCGGAGCAAAACAAGTGATGGATTTTCTTATTGAAAATTTGGATAAGAAAAATGTTCCTGCCGTAGTTACTCAAACCGGTTGCATGGGTTATTGCTATGCAGAGCCCACCATTGAAGTAAAGAAACCGGGTCAAGACCCGATAGTATTCGGCTATGTAAACGTACAAAAAGCTGAAGAAATTGTCGATAAGTACATACTCGGCAACGAGTTGGTGGAAGGAATTATTCCTGTAAATTACGAAAAAATAGATAAATAAAC